>JAXMLV010000038.1:0-49135 GCA_034367065.1 Flavobacteriaceae bacterium | reverse complement strand
CGAGAAGCTTGAAATTGTAGAGTTCTCGATACGATTTATTAAAAAAAGCTGTCGCATTTTTCAATAAAACACCCGAACAGACAAAATTTGTTCAAATTTTCATTAGACTGAATAGTTACACTTTGTGTACTTTGAACCGCTGTGGTAAAATCAAACAAAATCACTTTTTGTTTTTAATCAATCGAACGCAATGCTTTGAGTTTTTCTTTCAGCAAATTCAATTCCGATTTGTGTCGTTCGATGTTTTTCAAAACGTCCGTAAACAAAGGGTTTTTCGGATCCGAAACGTTAAAAAACTGAATGTTGTTTTCCAACTGTCGAATTTCCTGATTGAGTTCATCAATGCGTTTTCGCAAGTAAATTTTTTCCCGATTTATTTTGTCTTCATCTTCTTGGGTCAAATTTTCAACCCGCGAGTTGAATCGCAACATCTCTGTTTCATTGGGTGTTAATTTGAGCGATTTACTCAATTTTTCAAAGGTTCTGTAAAACTTGGCGCTGATGGCTCTTTGGTCGGCTTTGACGTTTTCGAAGTTTTGCCATTTTTCCAAAAATCCTTTTAATATTTCGATGCCGGAATTTTTGTCTTCCGGGAGAGAAACCGTTTCCAATTCTTTGATAAAGGAGATTTTCTGATCGGCTATTTTTTGGTCTTCGCTACTTCCTTTTTGTTTGTTTTGATGAAAACGATCAAAATAGTGATTGCAAGCGGCTTTAAATTCTTTCCATATTTTATCCGAAACTTTTCTGGGTACATGTCCGATGCTGCTCCATTCAGCTTGGATTTTTTTCATTATCGGCGTCGTAGTTTCCCAGTCTTCCGAATCTTTGAGCGAAATTGCCTGTGCGAGCAACGCATTTTTCTTTTCCAAATTATCGTGTTGGTCTTTCTTTAAATTTTTATAAAATTCGTTTTTGGTGTGGTTGAATTTTCGGACAGCACTTTTGAACAATTTCCAGGTTTTTTCATTTTCTGCCAAAGGAACTTTACCGGCGTCAAAAAATTCCTGACGCAGTTTTTCAATTTCACGGATGCGTTTTTGCCAATCTCCATGTTTTTGTATAGGTGCAGAAAGTTCTTCGATTTTTGAAATGATTTCTTGCTTTTTCTGAAGGTTGACTTCAAAATCTTTTTCTTGTTCTCTCAAAAAATCTTGCCTTTTTTCATGAAGTATTTTGGTCGCCGCGCTGAATTTTTCCCAAACTTCCTCTCTTTGTTCTTTGGCGACCGGACCAATGTCTTCTTTCCAAACTTTATGGAGCAATTGCAACTCGCGAAACATCACATTGATATTCGTTTCGTCTTTTAATGCTTCGGCTTTTTCGATAAGTTTGAGTTTTTGCTCCAAATTGTGTTTGAAGTCGAGGTCTCTCAAATCTTTGTTCAAATCCATAAAATCGTAGAAAATCTCTACATGATGATGGTAAGTCTGCCACACATCGTTGTACTGATTTCGTGGAACCGGCCCTGCATTTTTCCAGCGATCCTGCAATTCCCTGAAGTGCTTGTAGGTGGTGTTGATGTTTTCCTCAACATTGATCAAACCTTTGAGTTCTTCAATGATTTCCAACCTATTGGCTTGATTTTCATGAAGTGATTTCTCAAGGTTTTTATAGTATTGATTTCGTTTTTCTTTGTATTCATTGTAGAGTGTGAAGAATTTTTGACGCACAGGCAAAGAAAATTCAAAATCGAGTTCGTTCCCGCCGTCTTCTACAAATGCCTCTTTTTTCTCCTCGACCAAGGCATCATATTTGTTGTTGAATTCAGATTTGATGGCTTCTACATGATCGCGAATCACCTGAACACGCTCTTTTTGAATCAATTGCTCCAAAGCACTCACGAGTTTGTCTAAAGACATGCTGTGATAGTCTTCCAAAGGTATTTGATGCCGTTGGTGATTTTCGTGATCTTCGGCGTCTGTCGCGTTTTCGTTATTGACTTCTTCCAAGTGTTGGTCACTTTGCGTTTCCGTAACTTCCGGTTTATTGATAGGCAATGCAGAAGTATTTTCTTCTTGTGCTGCGTTTTCGGTTTCCGTAGTTACTTTATTTTCTAATCCATCCGCTTCATGCAGGTTGTCAGGTGTCGTCATTGTGTTCTTTTTATTTCTTTTTCATGCCGAAAGATAGTAATCGGTTTGATAACTTCAAAACGAGCAAGCGCAAAGGTACTATTTTTGGTCGAATACCAATCCATGTTTGATTGGCTCTGGTGTGCGAAAAATTTCAATTAATTTACCAATAATGGAACGCAGATGATGCTGATTTGTACACTTTATATCAGTGTCCCGATGTTCTGGATATTTTGGCAATCAATTCATTATATTTTCAACCCTTAATTTTCATTAATACACTAACGACTAACAGCCAAAAGCCAAAAGCTCACAACCAACAGCCAACAAAAAAATCAGGATTCCCAGATTTTCCAGGCCTTTTCTGCTTGGTGAACGAGCATTTCCAATCCGTTGCAGATGGAAGCTCCTTTTGCTTTACCCATTTTCAGAAAAGCAGTTTCTGCCGGATTGTAAATCAAATCGTACAAAAGGTGTTTTGGTGTGAGAAATTGATAGGGAAAATCGGGTTTGTTCTCTACATTCGGGAAAGTTCCCAAAGGTGTACAGTTGATGATGAGTAGATGTGAATCAACAATGTCTTTGGTCAAATCTGAATAAGTCAACCCGTTTTGTAGGTTATTTCTGGATACAAAGACAGCATTGATTTGTGATTTTTTCAGAGCGTAAGCCACCGCTTTTGATGCACCACCCGTCCCCAAAATCAAGGCATGCTTGTGCGTGGGTTTTAAATAAGGTTCAATCGATTTTTGAAAACCGTAATAATCTGTGTTGTATCCGATTAAGTTTCCTTCGGAAGTGATTTTGATGGTGTTGACAGCACCAATTTCGGCTGCGGTCTCGTGAAGTTCATTCAAATACGGAATTACTTGTTCTTTGTATGGGATGGTAATATTCAATCCTATCAAATTGGGTTTGGATTGTATCAATTTCGGGAATTCTGAAATGTCTTGCAGGTCAAAATTTTCATAAGTACAATCCGTAATTCCTTCTTTCCGGAATTTCTCCGTAAAATATCCCACCGAAAAAGAGTAGGAAATATTTCTGCCGATGAGTCCAAAGCTACGCACGTTCTTTTCTTGTTTTAGTGCCATACCATTCCAATGCTAAAATGATGAAAATACCCAATCCCATAAATGCAATCACCCAAATGGTTTCCTGATTCCATTCGGGCCAATAGCGTTCGTAGTTTTTGATGATTTGTTTACCCGTAGAGTCAAGCGAGATAACTCCAAACTCATCGGTGCTCAAAATCTTTTCTTTCCAAGGCCAAACTACGCCTAACGATCCGGCAATAAATCCGGTGATGATGCTGTAAGTGATGTTTTTGAAATGCTTAATCAGGTAACTCAACAGATGTGACAAACTGACCAACCCGACAGCCGAACCGGCGGTGAAAGCTGCTAAAACAGTCAGTAAACGGAGACGTTCGGCGTTTTGGATAAAACTGAAATTGCCTCCCAAAAGTTCATACAGTGTGTCGTAAAGTGCGTTGACCGAATCGACCAAAAGCAAAACGTAATTTCCCATGAGAATGAGGATAAACGAGCCGGAAAGACCCGGCAAGGTCATGCCTGAAACACTGATGATTCCGCAAAAAAACACGAAAGCTAAGTTGTCGTTTTGTTGAGCAGGATCCATCAAACTAATCGCTACTCCGAAAATAATTCCGAAAGTTACGCCCAAGATGCTTTTGTAATCCCATTCTTTAAAATCTTTGGCGATGGAATAAACAGAGGCGGCAATCATCCCGAAAAAAGTGCCCCAAACGTATAATTCGTAACGTTCAATCAGGTAATCCAATATTTTGGAAACGCTGAAATAGCTGACCAACATGCCCAATATCAAAAAAAACAAAAACTGCCCGTTGATGTACTGGTAGAAGGTGGTGAATTTTCTGTAAACAAGGAGTTTGAGCGCTTTGGCGTTGATTTTTTGCAACGAATAAATAAACTCTTCATAAAAGCCTGCTACAAAGGCAACTACGCCACCGGAAACGCCCGGCACTTTGTTGGCAGCCCCCATTCCGAGTCCTTTTAAGAGTAAGAAAAGTTTGTCTGTTGCCGATCTGGTTTTAGGCATGGGTTTGTTTTTAGGCTTTTTTGGAGGCTATTTTTTCCAAGCCTAAAATAAGAAAGAATCCGACAAACGACAAAATAATTGCGTAAACTAAATGATTGTCGCCTTCAAAGACAAAAGGGCTGATGTTTTTTTCAATTGAAGGAATGCGAATACCTTCCGAATTGGTTCGCCACGACAAGACTTCTTTCCAAGGCCAAATTTTGTTAAGCGAACCTATCATAAACCCGGTGAGCAATGATAAAGTGAGATTTTTGTGATGTTTGAACATCCAAGTCAAGATGCCGGAAAAAGATTTTAGACCAATAATAGCGCCCAACATCAACATGGCCAATTTGCCGAAAGAAGTTGAAAATAGTGTCCAATCTCCCTGTGCGATGCCTTCTCTGAAATTATTAACGGTATTCAAAACACTTTGGTAGGCACCCATCAAAACCAATATAAATGCACCTGAAATGCCGGGGAGTATCATGGCAATGATGGCGATAAAGCCAGCTATAAAAAGAAAAAAATAACTATCCGTTTCGGTCATCGGGCGCGCAATGGTGATGAAAAAAGAGGTGATTGTCCCGGCTAAGAGCGAAAGAAATACCCCGAGCGTCCATTTGGAGATTTGCTTGCCCACAAAAAATACACTGGCGACTATCAACCCGAAAAAAAATGACCACAGCAAAACGGGTCTGGTCTCCAACAGCCAACTGATGATTTTGGCAAAAGTCAGTATGCTGATGAAAATTCCGAGAAAAAGTGCACCTAAAAAATTGGCATTGACGGATTGCCAAGCAGTTTTAAAGCCCTTTTGTTTGAGAACCTTAAAAAAAGACAGTTTAAAGCCGTCGATGGTTTCCAAAAGTTCTTCATAAATGCCGGATATAAAAGCGATGGTACCACCGGAAACACCCGGCACCACATCGGCTGCACCCATGCAAATCCCTTTGAGCGTTATCAAAAAATAGTCAATAAAGGTTCGCTTCATGGGCTGATTTAAGGTGGGCAAAAGTAAACATTTTACTGCATGCCGTTTTTGAAATCATTCAGAATTTGGGACAATTTTAAGGATTTGAAAAAATCAGGAAAAATTGATTGGATGACAGAAATATTCTCCGGATTTAAAGCCAGCGATTGCAAGAGGTAAAATTCAGCCTTTTCTTCATTATTTAGCGTAAAATATAAGCCCGCCAACCGGTAGGAAATTTTAGACTTATTCGGGAAAAGGGGTTCTGCCAAAAGCAGTTGTTCAAGCGCAAACTCAGATTCGTTGACCAGTATGAGCAAATCAGCCAATTCTAACCAAGTCGATAATTTATAATTGCCCAGTGATATGGCCTTTGCGTAGGCTTCGACGGCTTGCTCGTATTGTGCTAAAACAGTGTGAATTCTCGCCGCTAATTTCCAATAGTGGCTGTTTTCTCCATCCAAATTGATGGCTTTTTGGATGGCTTCCAATGCTTTGGGGTAATTTTTGTACTTGAAATGAAACTTTGTAATTGCTTTCCAACCTTTGTCTAACAGGGGATCGATGTGAACGGCTTCTTTATAGTGACGAATGGCCAGTTTGGGTTTGTTGATTTTTTCATAGCAACGTCCGATGCTGAGCAGGGCAAAGGACGACGGGTCATCTAAAGTGAGCGTGATTTTATAGTTCTGAATCGCTTCGCGGTATCGCTTTAATTCTTCCAAAACCTTTCCTTTTTCCAGGTAAGCGCCGGTGAAATTTTCGTCTATTAAATTGGCAAAATCATATGCGCGAATGGCTTCGTGCAACATGCCGATGGAAGCGAACTGGCGACCCAATTGATGCCAAGCAATTTCGGAATAGGGGTTTTTTTCAATAAAACCGTTTAAAAACCGGATGGCTTCATCCGTTTTTTCTAAAAACTCAAAACAATAGACGATGTTGTAAAGCGCAGAAAAGTCTTCGGGGTCTAATTCCAAACATTTTTCAAAACAATTTTTGGCCTCTTCAAAGTTCTCGACAAACAAATATTCCATGCCCAACATCGAATAAATGTCGGCTTCGTCTTCAGTCATTTCAAGTGCAGTTTGCAACTCTTTTACGGCCTCCTGATGACAACCTTTTTTCGATAAGATGTTGGCTTTCTGAATGTGGATTTCTTCGTTGAAATGTTCGATGGCTTGTAGCTCATTGATAAGCTTTTCAGCCAATTCCAACTTTTCTTCAAACACGTAGATTTCAACCTGAAACAGTCTCAGATCGACAGAAGTAGGATGTTGGGTCAAGCCCAATTTGAGCGCTTTTTTAGCCAAATTGATTTTCCCTTCTTCCAAGTAATAATGAATGATATTTTCAAATTCTGACGAATCAAAAAAGAGTACTTTATTCGTCTTCAACATGGATTCAAATTTCAACAATGAAAAGTGATCGTCTTCTTCTTGGCTTAAAAACATAAGCGGCGTGTTTGGATTGCGAACTTGTTTTTATAAAAATAACAAGATGTTTTCGGGTTCAATGTTAAAATTATAATTGTTTTTAACAAATTAATTAACAAGTTATTCATTTTGGAGATGAATGTATTTCATCTAAACTTTCTAATATGATTTGACAACCTTCGATGATTTCCTGTTCAGAAATAGTCAAAGGTGGCGTGATGCGTGCTGCACAGGGCTCAAACAACAGCCAAAACAAGATTAATCCCTTGTCTTGGCATTTGAAAATCAATTGGTTGGTCAATTCTGCCGATGATAACATGACAGCCAACATCAATCCCATGCCGCGCACTTCTTCTATCAAAGGGTGTACCAACAATTTTCGAAACAGTTTTTCTTTTTCGAGTGATTGTTCGATTAAATCTGTTTCAGTCAATTCTTGCAAGGTAGCCAAACAAGCGGCAGCAATCACAGGATGGCCACCAAAAGTCGTGATGTGGCCGAGCTTCGGATGTTCTTTCAACAAATCCATGTGCACATCCGAAGCCGTGAAAGCACCTACGGGCATGCCGCCACCCATTCCTTTTCCCATCACCACGATGTCGGGGACAATCCCGAAATGCTGAAAGCCAAACAACTTTCCGGTACGCCCGAAACCGGGTTGGATTTCATCTAATATCAACAACGCGCCAACTTCGGTACAACGTTGCCTGACCTTCTTCAGATAATCGTTTTCAGGAAGGATAAAACCTGCACCGCCTTGGATGGTTTCCAAAATGACTCCTGCGGTTTTGTCAGTTATTTTCTCAAGGTCTTCAGCATTGTTAAATGTGATAAAACGCACATCGGGTAGGAGTGGGCGAAAAGCTCTTTTTCTTTCCTCATAACCCATGACGCTCATGGAGCCTTGGGTGTTGCCATGGTAGGCGTGATGGCATGCGATTAATTCCGTTCTTCCGGTGACTCGTTTGGCTAATTTGAGCGCGCCTTCGATGGCCTCTGTACCCGAATTGGTCAGGTAGGTTTTGGTGAGCGGTTGCGGTAGATTTGCCGCCAGCAATTTGCATAAATCTACACTTGGTTGTTGAACGTATTCGCCGTAAACCATCACGTGGAGATAACGATCCAATTGGTTTTTGATGGCGGTCACCACACGCTCGTGACCGTGGCCTAAACTACAGGCGGACACGCCGGCTACAAAATCGAGGTATCGTTTTTCATTTATGTCGTAGATGTAACTTCCTTTGGCATGCGAAATCTCCATCCCCAACGGATGGGAAGTGGTTTGCGCCTGATATTGGAAAAAGTCACTTAATGACATGGGAATGAGTTAATTATATGATAATTTAATGATTTGTAACTATTCAGCTATTCAAATGAATTTCGTTTTAGCCGTCACTTCGAGTGGTTTTTAATAGTAAGGCGACAGCTTTACTATTAAAAATTGTATCGAGAAGCTTGAAATTGTAGAGTTCTCGATACGTTTTATTATAAAAAAGCTGTCGCATTTTTCAATAAAACACTCGAACGGACGAAATTTGTTTCGATTTTTCATTAGACCGAATAGTTACAATTATTTGATGATTAGTCGATTTGTTAATTTGAAGATGTGCAAACTTGGAGATTTGATAATTTGAAAACGAGATGATAAAAAAATTATTCACTAATTAGTCCAATTATTTCTTTTCTTAGTTCAGGTAATTCCCTGTAAATGATTGTCCAAATCACTTCATCTGAGATGTTATCATAATCATGTGTAATTCTATTTCTTGTTCCAATGATTTTTTGAGCATTCCTAATTTCAAAGTTACAGTCTTTGTGTTTTAAAATTCGATTAACTGCTTCACCAATGATTTCAATGTTTCTTTCAATTGCTTTTTTTGTTTTAAGGTCTTTTTTGTATCCAATAAAATCCCCTTTTTCAGGGAGAAATTCAAAAATCTCATCAATTGAACGGATTATATCTTCGAGCCAAGCATTGATTCGCTTATCCATAAATAGGAACTTTGGTTTGGTCAACTTCTTTTCTAAAGATTCTATTTCGTATTCCTCTTTCCTCGATGAGGTCAATTTGTCTTTTAAGTAATTTTTCTAGTTTGTCTTTCAACCCAAAATAAAGATCGGTATATTTAAACGGGTCGTTTTCTTCAAAATCGACAAGAAAGTCAATATCAGAGTCGTCTCCGAAATCTTCTCTTGTGACAGAGCCAAATGCGAAGAGAGATTTTACTTTGTAATTTTCACAAAGTTTCTTGATTTCTGCTATATTTTTTTTGTCAATTTTCATTAGCCAAATGTAATTTAATTGGTTAATCATTCCAAACCATCCAATATGATGATTCAATGATATGATGATTTCCAAATTGCTGCATTTTTCAAATTTTCAAACAAATCAATCGTTCTCCGGTTTTTGTTTGATGGGCACGTTGGGTTTGAGTCCGTCGCCGGTTTCTTTTTCGTCGGCTTCTTTTTTGATGCGTTTGAGTTCGATAATCGGGTCTTCTTCAATATTAGAAGCTTCCAAGCCTTTTATTTTTGGCAAAATTAGTGGCGGATCTCCAATAAAAATATCCTCTTTTGTTTTGATCATCTCATCTCCGCGCCAATTGAACCCCCTCAGCTTTCTAACATTTTTCGGTAAGTCTTCGTCTCGGTAAACAATGCCGTCCACATCCGTAAAAAAGGTGATTTCATCGATTTGATTGTTCGATAAATACATACTGATTTTGCTGCAAGCACCTTTGTCGATGCCGACAAGCTCACCTTGTTCGGAACGTGTAAAATATACATATTCAGTGTTTTTTACCAATTCGGAAAAATACAAACTGTTGTCTCTAAACAAGCCGTACATGTGCAGTCCTTTGACCTGATTATAATTGTCGATCGAATCGTGCTCAATCATAAAAGCGTTGTTAAATACCTTGAGCGAATCCAATTTTTCGGTTTCAAGATTTGAAATCAGGTGAATGGTGTCGCCGGTCATTTGATTCATCCCTGACCAGATGATGGGTTTTCGAATCAGTTGGGTCAATCCGGTCTTTTGATTCGAATGGATGGAATCTGATTTTCCGCTGAGATCACTTTTGTAAAACCGAGCGTTTCTGAATCCTCTGGTGATGCGTTCGCCTTCTTTTCCTGTGACCATAAGCGTGTCGGCATGAATGTAGGAGGAGTCAATAGATTCTTTGTTTTTTTCGTAGGTAATTGCAACCGCTTTTTTGGTGATAAAAACGGAATCTTTCAGCTTGTAAACTTCCGCATAATGTCCTTTGATTACACTTTTGTTGATGGTGTCTGTAACTTTAATATGGTTGGTGGCTGAGGCAAATTCGCGACTTCGGTCATAGAACAAACTGTCGCCTTCTATCAAACGGTTTTTGTATTGGATGTATGAATTTTTGACAAAATAAGAAGTGTTTCCTTTGGTGTCATAAAACCCTCTTTCGCAATAGATAAGGTTGGCTTCGCTGGTGATGGTCGTGGGTCCGTACATGTACACGTGGCCTGATTGGGTGTAGAAATCGAGGTGTTGCGAATCGATTACATAATCCGGATTGACCAATTTTACATTGGTGAGAAATTGGTATTTCTGCTCGTTTGCAAAATAGGTTCCGCGTTTGCTGGTCAAGACATTGGCACTGTCGCGAACGGTTCCATACGTGTTGTAATAGGCCTGTTGACGAACTCTGTCAAAATAGAGTGTGTCGGTGGTAAGTGACATTTTCGGATCGGAAAGATGTACGTTTTGATAGGCAATGGCTGTTTTGGTATCGCCGTAATATTCGAGGTATTCGCTGGTGAGTTTTAAGGTGTCGCCTTGGTTGAGCCGAACGTTTCCGTATGCGCGGATGAGGTTTCGCTTCGGATAGTGATAGGCTTGGTTGCAGTAGAGTTTGACCCCTTCGTGGGTAGCTTGCACGTTTCCGATGGCGATGATTACGCCGGGATGTTCAAGCTCATTTTTATCAAAATTATCGGCGTTGTTGACATTGATTCGCTTGGTCTGTTGTGCCAAAGAAGCAACACTCAGAAAGAGCATTAATAAGGTAACAAGATTGATAAATAATTTCAACGTGCGCAGATTTTTTGCAAAGTTAAGCAAATATCGACAGTCTAAGCGTGAGGTTGTAGAGATGCTTGCCAAATGCTTAAAAGTTTAGTAATATGTTAACTTAATTCAGTATCGAATGATTAGATTGTCTTCTATCATATCTTGTTCGCCTTCCCAATCCCGCGATATATTCTCTCTAAGTAATTTGGCAGGAATACCACCAATTAATATATTATTTCCGAAAGATCGGTAATTGTTGTTACACAAACTATTTGAAGCAATTGTGCAATAATCCGGCGTTTGTGTACCAAGCATGATGGATGTTCGATTTCCTATAAAATTGTTGTTTCCAAGTTGAATTTTCCCCGTCATCGGAAATTTTTCTCGGGTTAGTGTGTCGATCATTTGGTGTGAATTGGTGTCAACTATTTGAGAATCATATCCAATCCTCGCAAGATTCCCCAAGACTATTTCCATTGTACAGATTAGTTTTCCGTTTGATCCGAATCCGCTCAAATGCCCGATTTCACAATAAGCATCTTTTTCGATGTATATAAAATAGTCTTTACCAATCTGGACATGACCTTTAAAAACAATTTTTCCTAACAATGCCATTTCTGCTGTCCCTTTGGCTTTTGTCATTTTTTCAAATGGCTGGCCAAATCCAATCATTCCGCGCTTGATGGGTGCGTCAATAATCACTTCACCTGAAATATGCGTAAATCTTACTTTTCCGTAAAAATAGATAGGTAATTTTTTAGCAATAGAAAAAGGAAATTTTTTAAAATTGAAGTACAAGGTTTTATACCAGTTTATCTTCCGGTAGAACTTCAATCGATGATAAATACTTCTTAAATTAATGTATAGACTCATCATAATTGTTTTTGTTCAATTTTTCAAAGATAATTGCTTTGATGTTTATTTTTTTATCCAATTGATAAATCGTAAATCCCAACGATACGGCAAATAATAAACCCGAAATTCCATATCTCCAAAAATCTTTTTCAATGTTTATCGTCGCAAAAGATAGCAGGCAGAACCCGATACTTATCAAAAAGACGAAATAAAAACCTTCAGAAAACCGAAAACCGTATCGAAAATGGCAAATAATACCAACAATCAGAAAATGAACGATGTAATAAATAAAAAACGCAATTCCGAGCCCACGAAGTCCATCAAGATTATAACTCAAAATACTTAGCAACAACAAAAAAACATTAAAAAGTATCATGGTCTTTCCAAAAACTTTTGAGTCTGCGCGAGCGATGATTACATAGCCCATAGCCCATGAAGCTGCTTTGAAGAGCATTCCCATAATCGCCCATTTCACGTAAGTTGCAACGGGAATGAAAGCAGCTGCATACAACAATTGAATGATAAGTGGAGAAGCTATCAAAAACAATACAATGACAGGCGTGATGACCAAAACGCCGACCAAGGCTTGTTCGGAAACGGTTTTCTGTGTTTTTATTTTGTCATGACAAACCGCAGATAACCTCGGGAAATAATCTGTTCCCATGGCATTGAAAACCAATCCGACATAGGAGTTGATAATCACAAATCCTGCTTGGTACAAACCTACTTGATCAACATTTCCTTTAAAACTGATGTGCAAATTTATCAGATAAGCCACCAAAACATTGAGCAATCCGCCCATTCCAATCAGAAAACCCAGACCCAACATTTTTTTTCCTTCGATTATTGCATTTTTGATGGATATTTTGGGAACGTTCGACAGCTTTTTTGTGTAATGCCTGCTGATTAAGAAACTAAAGATTGCAGCCAAAACGATTGCAGGAACAATTGCTTCAATCCGGAAATAATAGTATAAAGGCAAGATAAAAATCAGACTTGCCAAACTTCCATATACGTTTGCTTTTGCCAACAAATTCAGCTTTCTCAATCCTTGCAGGATGACTAAGTTTCCTGTGGTGAGTTGTTTAAAAATCAAAGCCAAAGAAATCCAAATAAAAGCGTAAGTAAAACGGTCGTTGCCAAAAGCCAGCTGACTTAATAGGGGAGAAAATATAACAATCGAAACGGCACCTAAAAGTCCGGTTAGCCAAACCAAACGTTGGATGACCCCGATGGTTTTGGTTTTTTTTTCAGGGTCTAATTCTCCATTGGAAACAGCAAGATCCCGCACCGCGCTTGTTCCCAAACCGAAGTCCGTCAAACTTCCCATCAAGTTGAGCCCCGTGTTTAGCAATCCCAAAACACCCAAGCCTTCCGGACCAATCCAGAGGGCAACAAATTTTGTTCGAACGATTGAGAAAAGTGTGTTTAAAGTTTGAACCCCGCCGAATAACGAAGTCACTTTGAGAATGTTCCGATAAGATTGTTGACTTTCGGTCATACTTTCTCTTTCGACTCTTTAAAAATTGTTAATCAACTCGACTACTTTCCCTACTTCCGCATCGGTCATCACCGGACTGATGGGCAGGCTCAAAACTATTTCTTGCAACGACTCGGTGACAGGTAAAGGCAAGTGATTGTATGCTCTCAAAGCTTCTTGTCTGTGTGGCGCAATCGGATAATGAATGAGCGTTTCAATGTTGTTTTCCGTCAAATATTTTTGTAAAACTTCGCGGTGCTTGGTTTTCACCACAAACAAATGAAAAACATGACTTTCCCAATCGGCAACTTCCGGAAGTTCGATTTTCGGATTTTTGATGTTCTCTAAATAGAATTTGGCAATTGCCCGTCTGCTTTGGTTGTCCGCGTCCAGCTGTTTGAGTTTGATTTGCAAGAAGGTAGCTTGCAAGCTGTCGAGACGCGAGTTTACGCCGGCGTATCGGTTGGTGTATTTGTCCGTTCGGCCGTAATCGGCAAGTTGAGAAATGACAGTTGCCAATTCGGCGTGGTTGGTGGTGACCGCGCCGGCATCGCCCAAAGCACCGAGGTTTTTGGTCGGGTAGAAACTAAAAGCGGCGGCGTGAGTGAGATTTCCTGCTTTTTTTCCTTCCATCGAAACGGCTCCATGTGCTTGTGCCGCATCTTCAATTACCAGCAAATCAGATTGTTTGGCCAAGGATTGGATTGTTTTCACATCGGCCAATTGTCCGTATAGATGAACGGCTAAAATACCTTTGGTTTTTGAAGTGATTTTTTTTTCGATATCAACCACATCGAGGTTGAATGTTTGTGCGTTTGGCTCGATAAAAACAGGCTTCAGCCCGGCGTGGATGATGGAAAGAACAGTCGCGATGTACGTGTTGGCAGGAACCAAAATCTCATCTTCCGGTTTGAGTTTTCCCAAGACGAGATACGCTTTAAAAATAAGCGTCAATGCGTCCAATCCGTTTCCCGTTCCCACACAGAAATGTGTGCCACAATAGGCTGCAAATTCCTTTTCAAAATCTGAAACCGCCTTGCCTTTGATAAGATAATCGCTGTGCAACAATTGCTGTTGCGCCATCAGAAATTCCCGTTCAAAACGAAGGTTGATTTTTTTCAGATCTAAAAATTGAATTTTCATAATTTCAATACATAACAATCGGCATTGACCGGACGGCCGCCGAGTTCTTTTTTGTAATTGGCCAAATTTGCTTCAAAATCAAATCCTTCAGACTTGTTTCCGTGTCCCAAATCAAAATAATGAAACCCCTCCGCTTGAAATTTTTTGATTAGAAAAAGATATAAATAATCCATAGCTCTGACCTTTTTTCCGACCTCGTTGACAGCACCATATTGTGATTTTACGGTTTTCTTGTGGATAAATAAAACAATCCCGGCTACACATACCTGGTTATAAATCACTTGGTAGAGTTGGATGTTTTCAGGAAATTTTTGTGTTAAAAGTGTGATTTCATCTAAGCTGTGAACGGGTTTAGCGCAGTATTGTTTTTCTAAAACAGGGATTAAAACTTGGTTCCAATAGGGAATAAAATCACTGCTTTTTTCGATGCTTAATTGTGGCGGCAGATGTCTGTTGGCGATCTGAGATTTTGTTTTATGAAAATCGATGGGTGAGGTTAAATCAATCAAAAAATTCAAATCTCGACGGAGGAGTTTGGCGTGTTTTTGAAACAAAAAATATTCGATGGCACTGTTGTATTTTTCTTGGTAAAATGCAGGCGTGATTTTGATTTCTAATTCGTCGAAATCATTTTTTTTTAAATGAGTAAGCAACTGATTAAAAACAGATTCTATTTCGGAAACACCCATTTTTTTATCCACAATCAAACCGGCATAGGTGAGGCCGCGGTGTGAACAAAAGCGCCTCTCAATCCGATGTCCGGGCAGTATGCCAACCAACTTTTGTTGATTAAAAATCAACAGCGATGCGTCTTCAAACCGGTCTTGGTGATATTCCATAAAATCGCGGTAAAACAAAAAAGTTGCATTGCGATTATTAGCCACAAAATCATCCCATTCGGATTGATAGGTGGGGAGATAACGAACGATTTGGTAGGATTTCAAGATTGCAAATTGATTTCGAGGGTGAAATTAGCAATTTTTTTGCTAAGTTGAAGATTCACGAACAGACCGAACTGGACGAAGTCTAAAGCCGAAATTTATTTGTGGGTTTGATTTCATTTAAAACATGGCGAATATGGAATGTAAATGCTTGATAGAAATACGGAAAAAGTATCGATAGAACCCAAACTGAACAAAATAAAAAATCACCAAAATAGAAATGTCCAAAACGTGCAATGAACCAACATCAATAGATCGCCCAAACCACAACCTCTATCTTTCCTTTACAGCAAACAGCTCCTTTATCTGCCGAAAATCAGCGTGATAAACGCCGCCGTTTTTCAATTTATCTAAATCACGCAAAATAATCGCTACATACGACTCATTTTCCGTGCTTCTTTGGTCGAACAGGCTGGTGTATATATTTTTAGCTTCGGTCAGTTTGTTTTGAAGCAAATAACTGTGCGCCAAGTTGCATTGCATTGCGGGCAGATTTTTACCCAAACTTTGCGCTTTCATGAGGGTAATTTCCGCTTCTTTGGGTTGGTTGAGTTGGAGGTATAGCCATGCCAAACTGTTCAATTCATCCGCCAATGATGTTTTTAGTTTTTCATGTTGCGGCAAATGCTCCGATTGTTCTTCCAGCAGAGCGACAATCAAGTTTTGGAAAACGATTTTTTCCTTCGGATGGATGGTAGAATGGATATCTTCGGTGAGTTCGTGAATTTTTTTGTAGGTGTTTTCCAATTGAAGTTGTGGAAGTGAAATCCGGTTAAAATAATCTGAATAATATTGACAATCACTTTTCATGCTCATCAAAACGGGTCTGTTTTCCGGGTATCTTTGCAGCCGGCGGTTCACGTCATTCAGCAACTCCAAACCCAAAGCTTTGTAATGCAAATCCATTTTGTTTTCCAACTCGGCTTGATACAATTCGACCAAGTTTAAGGCAGTTGCACACACATCGGCATCAAAGGCATCGGGCTGTTCGACTGCCAATTTCATTCGGATTTGCAAAGCTTGTTTAAAATATTTCTCCGCCGAATCGATGGCTTTCAACTCAAAGTAAAACAAACCCAAATTGTGTAGTGAAGTTGCCAAATAGTGGGTGTATGACTCGGGAAATTCATCGGACAAATCGTTGTAAACTTCCACCGTTTTGTGGCTATAATCAATTGCTTTTTCAAAGTTTTTTTCTTCCGCATACAAAATGCTCAAGCTGTTGAGTGTTGCCGCCACATAAGGCGCAAAAGTAGCATGATCGTGTCGTGCTAAATACAGATAGGCTTGCAATGCTTGCTCGTAGTGGTCGAATGCTTTCTCGGTTTCTCCCATCGACTTGTAGGTTACGCCCAAATTGTTCAAAACTGCGGCCGAGTAGGGTTTGGTTTTTAGCGCGTTTGCTGTTTCTAAATTTTGAAAAATATCCAATGCTTTAGAGTAGTTTGTCATCGCGTCATACAAATTGAATTCCTCGGTGTAGAGGTTTCCCAAATGGTAATGAGCCATTGCTTTTAGTTCGTTCAGCTTGGATTCGGGCAATTGTTCATAGAACTTTACAGCAGATTTAAATTGCGTTTTGGCAGCGTATAAGTCTTCTTTTTGCTGAAAAGCCTCACCCAATGCGAAATGCGTATTGGCAAGATGGGGATAAAATGCAGTTTGTTCATTCTCTGCAAGTTTGGTGTAAATGCTTAGCGCGATTTGATAATTTTCGATGGCAAGTTGGATGTTTGAAATCAGATAAATCGTTGCCAAATTGTTGTAAATCGTTGCCTGTTCACCTAAGTTTTGCACGTCAGATGATTGCTTGTGCAAAGCGAGAGATTGATTGAAAAATGCGATGGCTTTTTCAGACAATTTGATTTTTTGGTGCAACTTCCCCAACGTATTGCAAATACCGATTTGCTGTACAGTTGTAGTTGCAGAAAGAAACGCATTTTCATAGCTTTCAATCGATTTTTCATACAGATTTTCCTGTTGAAACAATTTGCCTTGGTCGATATTTTCTTCGAATGAAAGTTTCATTTTTAATGATTCTTTTTACACAGGTTTGATGCTTTTATTCCCCTATTTTTCTTTGCGCTTTGCGTTTTAATGGTAAAAAATCAACCACGCCGCCTGTCCGTTCAAACGAGAAGTCACAAAAGAAACGAAGTTTATTGACTGATTCGGAGGTGTTACAACTGCCTAAACTTCGCCGTATATTTCTCCGCATTGGCCTTGCAAAGTGCCACGTATTCTGTTCTCGACATTTCATCCAAATCAAAACCGTTTATTTGCATGGTTTCTTTTTGCATATCAATCAGTTGAAAATCTTTTTCTTTGAGTTTTTTAATCAGGTACAACAGTGCAATTTCGTCTGCATTTTCTTCCAACGAAAAAGTGTATTCTCCAAAAAAAATCTTCCCGATAGCAACGCCGAAAATGCCACCTACAAAATGCCGGTCGCGCCAAACTTCCACTGCGTGCGCAAGTCCTTTCTGATGCAATTCCATAAAGCTGCGAAACGCCCTTTCAGACAACCAATTGTTGTCCATTTTGTCTTCGTTGTTGTAAAATTTTTGACAATGGCGAAGCACCCGCTCAAAATCGTTGGTCAGGCCAACGGTGAATTGCTTTTCTAAATGTTGAAATCGGTCTATGGAAAAATCAAAAGAGTCTAAATGCAAAACCGTTCGCGGGTCGGGCGACCACCATTTGATGTGTTTCAGTGGGTAATGCCAATAATAGATTCCGCTGTTGTAGGCCAACAAAAGTCGTTCAGGATTCAAATCGCCTCCCGAAGCGACCAAGCCTTCCGGGTCTGCAAAATAGGCAGGCGGAAAGTCAATCTCGTTTTTGGATAGTTCAAAATATGGCACGCTTCTATAATTTTAAATGGATATCCGTCTCGTCCAATTCGTGGAGTTCGCCGAGTTGCCTGAGTATTTCAAAGGTTTTTACGGCTTCATCTTCATTCACTATACTGATTGCGGCTCCCACGTGAACCATCACATAGTCGTCCAATTTTGCTTCGGGCACCAAGGTCAGGTTTACTTCTTTGACAACGCCGTCAAATGACACTCTTCCGATGCGGAAAGTATCGTCCAATTGTGCGGTTATAGAGATTAATTTTCCGGGGATAGACAGACACATGGTTTTGGATTTTAGATTAGTTTTTTTGTTTTTTTAGCCAATCATACCAAGTGTTCATGCCTTCTCCTGTGGTGGCTGATAGTTCGATAAATTGCAATTTCGGATTGACTTTCAAGGCGTATTGTTTCAGTTTTTCTACATCGATATGCACGTAGGGCAACAAATCTATTTTGTTGATGATACACAAATCGGAAGTGTGAAACATATCCGGATATTTGATGGGTTTGTCTTCTCCCTCGGTGGTGCTGATGATGACCACACGTTTTGATTCACCCAAATCGAACATGGAAGGACAGACCAAATTCCCGACGTTTTCAATCATCAAAACGGCGTTTTCTGTAATGTTCAATTTTTTGACTGCCTCAAAAATCGCATCACTTTCCAAATGACAGCCTTTTCCGGTATTGATTTGTATCACAGGAATGTCGATGGCAGCAATTCGATTGGCATCGTTCATGGTTTGCTGGTCGCCTTCGATGACGAAAAACGGGATTTCAGCTTTCAAATCTTTAAGCGTTCGTTCCAACAAGGAGGTTTTTCCCGATCCGGGCGAACTTACCAAATTGAGTGCGAAAATGCTTTTGGCTTCAAAATAACCCCGATTTCTTGCAGCCATCACATCGTTGTGGTGCAAAATATCTTGTTCTACTTCAATCACTTTTTTCTGGTGATGCGCATGTTGATGGTCGTGCGCATGTGTATGCGCGTGATCATGGGAATGCGTATGCGTATGCCCATCGTGCGTATGTTCATGGGCATGTTCATCGTGATGATGATGTTCGTGTGTTTTTAAATCTTTTGGATTATGAATGCTTACGCCATTCTCTCCACTACCGCAACCACAAGTTCCGCACATAATTTATTTTTAATAAGTTAAACTACTTCAAGAGCTTTTACGCGCAATTCTTTTCCTTGGATGATTCCCTTAAAATTACTACTGCATTTTGGGCAAGAATCATACAATTTTTCGACTTCAAAAACGGTGTCGCAATCCACACATTTGGCTTTGCCTTTGATGATACTGATTTTTTTGAGCGCAAATTCCAAAACAGTATCCTTCACGGCAGATGGCCAAACAAATTCGAGCGATTCGAAATCAACGCCGGCCAAAGTGCCAATCTCCAATTCAATCAATTCAACTTTCTCTGCGCCGGCTTTGGCTGTTTCATCCGCAGCTATTTTCACTATCCCCAAAGCAACCGATAATTCGTGCATAGTTTACTTGAATTATTGAATATCAATTAATCAGCTTATAAAAGTAGCAGGAATAAAAAGTTCAAAATATGATTTATGTCATGTTAATGGATTTTGTGCGTTTTTAAAATTATTTTTCAATTTGGGTTGTTCATTGTCAATGTGAACCAAGGGTTGAAAAATTTCTTATATTATAATTCAAACCCCTTGCGTTCATCGAAAAATATTTCAACATAAAAAACACTCAAATGAATGGTCGTTTTCAAATTTGAAAATCCCAGAGGAAATAAACTTTTTGAAATAGGAAATGAAGATTGAAATTGTATTTTCAACTAATCGACATCAATAATGATTTTCATGGCTTTTTCTTTTGCGCCATTCAAAAACACTTGATAAGCCTTTTCAATCTCAGAGAGTTTGAATCGATGTGTAATCATTTTCTTTAAATCAAATCTATTGGCAGAAACCGATCTGATTAGCATAGGTGTCGTGTTGGTATTCACCAATCCGGTAGTAATGGTGAGGTTTTTGATCCATAACTTTTGTATTTCAAAATCAACCTTCACGCCGTGTACGCCTACGTTTGCAAGATGACCGCCCGGTTTTACAATTTTCTGACAGATATCCCAGGTTGCAGGAATACCAACGGCTTCGATGGCAACATCTACGCCTTCTTCAGCTATTTTTTTGATTTCCTCAAAAACGTTTTCAGTGGCACTGTTGATGGTGTGGGTCGCGCCAAGTTCTTTGGCAAGTTTTAGTCTGTTTTCATCCATGTCGATGGCAATAATTATCGATGGAGAATAAAATTGAGAAGTCAGCAAGACAGACATTCCGACAGGTCCTACACCAACGATGGCAATGGTGTCACCGGGTTTTACGTTTCCATACTGTACACCTATTTCGTGCCCGGTTGGTAGTATATCGCTCAGCAAAACAGCAATTTCATCATCAATTGTAGTGGGAACTTTATACAGACTGTTGTCTGCATGTGGAATGCGAACATACTCAGCTTGTACACCATCTATCATATAGCCCAATATCCAGCCGCCATCTTTGCAATGGGAATACAATTGTTTTTTACAATATTCACAAGAGCCACAAGAGGTGATACAGGATATAATGACTTTATCACCTTTTTTAAATTGACTCACGCTTTCGCCAACTTCTTCAACAAGACCAATGCCTTCATGACCTAAAATTCTTCCCAAAGTTATCTCTGGGTTTTTTCCTTTGTAAATACCCAAATCGGTTCCGCAGATAGTGGTTTTTAATACTTTGATGATAGCATCTGTGGGTTTATCAATCTTAGGCATTTGTCTTTCTTCCAGGGCAATTTTGTGATCGCCGTTAAACACGAGTGCTTTCATTTTTTTTATATTTATAACAAGTTAGTAAAAATAAATTTCAATGCTTTTACAATGTAAGTACTGCATTATCAATTCAAGAGAATTGTAAACCTACTGGAATATTAATTTTTAAAACATGATATAAGTCATGTTAAAGGATTTTATGACTCCTTAAATTTATGGCTTCATAAATATACTTAATTAACCCTAATATATTCTATATTAACTAATAATAATTTTATTTCAGTTATGGCTACAAAAACAGACGTAAAAGAAACTTATTATGAAAGTATAATAAGACACGGTTACAGCCGACGTGATTTTATGAAATTTGCAACCTATATCACCGCGTATATGGGTTTGGAAACTTCCATGGTCGGACAGGTAGCCAAAGCACTTGAGACAACCTATCGAGTTCCAGTCATTTGGGAACATTTCCAAGAATGTACTTGTTGCAGTGAGTCTTTCATCCGCTCCGATCACCCCATCGTTTCGGAAATCTTGTTAGACAAAATCTCCTTGGATTATACCTTGACGCTGATGGCAGCTTCCGGACACCAAGCCGAAGCAGCTAAAAAAGCGACCATGGACAAATACAAAGGCGAATACATTCTCTGTGTAGAAGGTTCGGTTCCGCTGGGCGACGATGGCAATTATTGTTGCATTGCGGGCAGAACGGCCAAAGAAATTTTGATGGAATCTGCCGCCGGGGCGAAAGCCATCATCGCTTGGGGCAGTTGTGCTTCCAACGGTTGTGTGCAAGCAGCTTATCCAAACCCGACCGAAGCTACGCCTATTCATAAACTCATCAAAAACAAACCCATCATCCGCGTTCCGGGCTGTCCGCCCATCGGCGAAGTCATGGCGGGTGTGATCGTGCATTTGGTCACCTTCGGAAAATTACCTGAACTGGATGGTCTGGGAAGACCCAAAGCATTCTATTCAAAACGGGTGCACGACAGTTGCTACCGCAGACCTTATTACGATGCCGGCTTGTTTGCCGAAACCTTTGACGATCAAAATGCAAAAGAGGGTTATTGCTTGTATAAAGTCGGATGTAAAGGTCCGATGACGTACAATTCCTGTGGCACCATCAAATGGAACAACGGCGTGAGTTACCCGATTCAGTCCGGTCACGGTTGCATTGGTTGTAGCGAAGAAAATTTCTGGGACAACGGTCCTTTCTACGAAAGAATGACAGGTTTAGCCGGTTTTGGCATCGAAAGTTCAGCCGATACCATCGGGAAAGTTGCAGCCGGCGCAGTCATCGGCGGACTCACTGTTCACGCCATCGCAGCCAATATTTCTAAACGAAAAGAATTGGCAAGCCGGATTTCCAGAGGTACAGAAAATGAAAAAAAATTAGACGCTTAAAATAAAATATTATGGCAAATAGAATCGTCGTTGACCCAATCACCCGCATTGAAGGTCATTTAAGAATAGAAGTTGAAGTAAAAGACGGAGTCATCACCGATGCTTTTAGTTCCAGCCCCATGGTTCGCGGACTCGAAAACATTGTCAAAGGCAGAGACCCGCGCGATGTTTGGGCTTTTGTACAACGCGCCTGTGGCGTTTGTACCACCGTTCACGCGTTGGCTTCGGTTCGTTCAGTGGAAGACGCCTTGGGAATTGATGTCCCGCCCAATGCCGAAATGGTGCGAAACATCATGGAAGGTGCTTTGTACATGCACGATCACACGGTGCATTTTTATCACTTGCATGCTTTGGATTGGGTTGATGTGGTCAATGCTTTGAAAGCCGACCCGGTCAAAACCTCCGAATTGGCGCAAAGTATTTCTAAATGGCCCAAAAGTTCACCCGGCTATTTTTCCGATATCAAAAAAAGAATTACAAAGTTTGTTGAAAGTGGTCAATTGGGCATTTTCGCCAACGGCTACTGGGGACATCCACAAATGAAATTGCCACCCGAAGCCAATTTGATGGCGGTTGCGCATTATCTCGAAGCACTCGAATGGCAAAAAGAAATTGTGAAAGTTCACACCATTTTTGGCGGTAAAAATCCACATCCGAATTATTTGGTTGGCGGGATGGCTTGCGCCATCAACATCGAAAGTCCCGGCGGCATCAATGCCGAACGATTGGCGTATGTCGGTAAGCTTTTGCAAGAAGGAAAAGATTTTGTCGAACAAGTTTATATTCCTGATTTATTGGCGATTGCTTCGTTCTATAAAGATTGGGGCGGCATTGGTAAAGGCTTTGGAAACTACATGGCCTATGGTGATTTCCCTACGAATGGTTACAAAGATGTTTCGAGTTTCAAATTCCCGCAAGGCGTTATTTTGAACAGAGATTTGTCGAAAGTATATGATGTCAATCACCGAAACGGAGATATCGAAGAGTTTGTCAACAATTCCTGGTATGACGATTATGCCGAAGGGAAAGATACAGGCAGGCATCCTTGGGACGGCGAAACAAAGATTAATTATTCCGGACCGAAACCACCTTATGATCAATTGGATGTCAATCAAAAATACAGTTTCATCAAAACACCGCGATGGAAAGGCAAACCGATGGAAGTCGGTCCGCTCGCCCGATTGTTGGTCGGTTACGGCAGAGGAAACCAAGAAATTCAAGAAGCTGTCAACGCTGCGTTGGCTTATTTGAACGTTCCGGTCGATGCATTGTTCTCCACCTTGGGACGAACAGCTGCTCGTGGTATTGAAACCCAATTGGTTGCCAACTGGACGATGGAATTCTACAATACCTTGCTACAAAACATCAAAAACGGTGATACCCGCATGGCCAACATGGACAAATGGGAGCCCGAAAAATGGGAAAAAGAATCGAAAGGAGTCGGGTTTACCGAAGCTCCGCGAGGAGGTTTAGCACATTGGATTCGCATCAAAGATGCAAAAACCGAAAACTACCAATTGGTGGTTCCGAGTACCTGGAATGCTTCGCCACGCGATCCGAAAGGTCAAATGTCGGCTTACGAGTCAACACTGATTGGAACGCCGGTTGCCGACCCCGAATTGCCGCTTGAAATCATCAGAACCATCCACTCATTTGACCCGTGTATTGCATGTGCAGTTCACTTGTATGACGAACATGGCAAGCAAATTTCTCGCGTTCAGAATATTTCGAGTTGCGATGTTTAACCTAAAAAAATCCTAAATCATGGAAACAAAAAATTTTCAACGCGTCTATATTTGGGAATTGCCTGTTCGCTATTTTCATTGGATTAATGTATTGGCCATTACGGTTTTGGCAACCACCGGTTTGATTATTTCCAATCCGCCGGCGATATTGTCAAGTGCCGAAGCAAGCGAACTCTATTGGTTTGGCACCTTGCGATTTATTCATTTTGCAGCAGCTTATGTCTTCTTTTTCAACATGATTTTTAGGATGTATTGGGCTTTTGTCGGGAATAAATATTCCAATTGGCGCGCGTTTATGCCATTTAGTAAAAAATGGTTTCAAAACTTTTTACACGTCATCAAAGTAGATATTCTTTTAAGAAACGCTAAACACCAACACATCACCGATATCAGCGTTGGTCACAACAGCATCGCGGGCTTCTCGTATGTCGCACTTTTCTTGTTGGCGTTGGTGCAAGTGTTTACCGGATTTGGTTTGTACGCCTCTACTTCCGGATGGTGGTTACCGCAAATATTTGCTTGGGTAGTCCCGTTTATGGGTGGTGATTTTATCGTCCGAACGGTTCATCACTTCGCTACTTGGGGATTTATTTTGTTTACATTGATTCACGTGTATTTGGTGTTCTACCACGATTGGCTCGAAGGCAGAGGTGAAGTTTCATCGATGTTTGGCGGCTATAAATTTGTCAACAAAGACCGATTGATTGCCAACAAGAAAAAGAAATTGGCCGCAGAGCAAAAATGAAGTGATTGATGAATGAAGATTTGTTACCCCGAGCTTGTCGAGGGGAACGATTTTTAAGTTTCACATCAAATCATCATATCATCAAATCATCAAATAACATGAACCCATTAGATCATCCTCCAATCGCCATCAGCAGTGATGCTTTTTATTTTGAAAAAGACAAATCAGACAGCATACTTCTCTTGGGTGTGGGCAATTATTTGATGGGAGATGAAGGCGTAGGTGTTCATTTGATTCAGGAAATGGCCAAATTAGATCGACCTGAGAAACTGGATATCTTAGACGGCGGCACAGGTGGATTTTTGCTGCTCAATTGTTTTGAAGCCTACAAAACCATCATTTTTGTCGATGCGACCATGGATGGCAAACCGGAAGGAACGGTTTCCTTGATTCGTCCGAAATTTGCCTCCGATTTTCCTTCAGCGCTCAGCGTGCACGATGTTGGTTTAAAAGACATGATTGAAGCAGTTTATCTCATGGAAACCAAACCGGATTTGTGGCTGTTCACGGTTTCCATTCAAGAAATTGTCCCCATGACCATCGATTTATCATCCAAAGTACAACAGGCCATCCCGGAAATTATCGAGCGAATATTTGATTTGACAGAAGCTTTGCAGGAAGATTTTTGTACTTCGTTAAAGTAAATTTCTAAACGGTTGGTAAACAATACGTCTTTGGCGTGTAATTTATAGAAATTTTAGTTATAAATAAGCCGTGTCATTTCAGTTTCGCCATGTTCAAAACATATAAAATCATCATCACAGGTCAAGTTCAAGGTGTGGGATTTCGTCCTTTTGTCTATGCATTGGCACACCAATTCCAGCTCAAAGGAACGGTTTCAAACAACGAATTGGGTGTGTTAATTCAGCTAAGCGGCGAAGAAAAAAATGTGGTAACTTTTTATAAATCATTGATCAAAAATCCGCCGAAAGTTTCCAAAATAAATACGCACTTGTTAGCAGAAATTCCCTTCAAATCGTATTCCGGATTCAAAATCATCCCAACCCGGAAAACCAAAAAACTCAACCTGCAACTCACGCCCGATTTCGCGATGTGTGCGGATTGCCGAAAGGAAATTTCCGACCCGAAAAACCACCGATTTAATTATCCGTTTACCACTTGTGTCAATTGCGGGCCGCGTTGGGCAGTCACCAAAACCTTTCCTTTTGAGCGGCATCACACCAGTGTCGATGCATTCGGTATGTGTAGGAATTGTCAAGTTGAATACAACAATCCGGATAACAGACGGTTTCATTCGCAGACAAACACTTGCCCGGATTGTGGGATCAGTCTTTCATTGACCGATGCGTCCGGATATGAATTATGTGCATTAAAAACCGATGTGTTTAAAAAAGTTGCAAAGTTGATAGAAGAAGGAAAAATTATAGCCATCAAAAACACGAGTGGCTATTTGTTGTGTTGTGACGCAAACAATCCGAATGCCATCCGCCGACTGCGAAGCAAAAAAAATCGCCCGAATAAACCATTTGCAATTTTATACCCGACCTTATCAATTTTAAAACAACAGTTATTCATCCATAAAAACCAAGAAAAATCGCTTACTTCTTCCGAAAGCCCGATTGTAATCATTCCAAAAGATAATTTTAAAG
Organism: Flavobacteriaceae bacterium; assembly: GCA_034367065.1. Classification (GTDB taxonomy): domain Bacteria; phylum Bacteroidota; class Bacteroidia; order Flavobacteriales; family Flavobacteriaceae; genus UM-FILTER-40-17. Next base: position 22,968 of record JAXMLV010000038.1, on the reverse strand, counting down.
GTGATTTGGCATTAACGGATTTGGCTCCCGGATTAAACCAACTCGGCGTGATGTTGCCGTACTCAGGTGTTTTGCAACTGTTGGCTGACGAACTAACAATACCCATCGTGGCGACCAGTGGCAACTTGCACGGCTCGCCTATATTGAGCAATCGAGAAGATGCGGTTCATGTTTTGAACAAAATAGCCGATTATTTTTTGCATCACAATTTAGAAATCTGCAATCCGCAGGATGACAGCGTGGTCAAATTCAGCAGCAAGTTTCAACACGAAGTCATGTTCAGGCGATCACGCGGTTATGCGCCTAATTATTTTGGCGAAATTCCCAGGTCAACAGAGAAAATCATGGCCATGGGCGGACATTTGAAAAGCACGATAAGCTTTCTTCCCAATGACTATTTGTACATCAGTCAATATCTCGGAAACTTAGATAATTATGATGTTTATCAACGTTTTGCAAAAACGGCAGAACAGTTGGTTCATTTATTTGAACAAAAACCCGATGTGGTTTTGACAGACAGCCACCCGACTTACCAGAGCACACAATTTGGAATCGAATCGGCGAAAAAATGGCAGGCAAAACACTTTCATATCCAGCATCACAAAGCGCATTTTGCTTCTGTTTTGGGCGAACATAAATTGTTTGACAAAAATGTTTTGGGCGTGATTTGGGATGGAACGGGTTATGGCGATGATGGTCAAATTTGGGGTGGTGAATTTTTCGATTATCAACCCAAAACAATCCATCGATTGGCACATTTTGAATATTTCAATTGGTTGGCTGGCGATAAAATGGCAAAATTGCCCAAACTTTCCCTTCTTTCTTTGGCTGACGAAAGCATGGACGAAACAATTGCCAATAAGTTCTCAAAAGCTGAACGGAATATATATTCAGCACTGAAGAAAAGCAATACACTGAAAACGTCCTCAGTCGGAAGACTTTTTGATGCAGTGGCATCCTTGCTGAATATTTGCGATGTAAATTCCTATGAAGGTGAAGCAGCAATATTATTAGAAAATCGCATCAATGCATACGATTTAAAAAAATGTAAAACCTATTGTTCGATTTCAGCTGATGGAAATATCCCGACCCAAATCTTATTAAAGAATTTGTTCACAGATTGGAAAAATGGAGCATCAAAAGAACAAGTCATCACTAACTTTTTATACACCTTGGCATCGTTGGTTTTTGAAATGGCAGACCGACATCACCATACAAACATTGCCTTTAGTGGCGGTGTATTTCAGAATACTACTTTGATTGATATGCTGATAGAAATCGCAAAAGGGAAATATAAGTTGTTTTTTAACAGTAACTTAGCTCCGAATGACGAAAATATTTCTTTCGGGCAGGCAATGTGTTATTTGAATTTAAAAACTTAATTTTGGAATTAGTTTGTTTTTAAACGTTAAAATCAAATAAATAATTCCAAAATAATGAAAATTTTATCAAGACTCCTTATCCTGTTTTCTATGTCAATTCTCGCCCAAGGAAAACAAAAAATTCAAAGTACCTTGGAGATTTTAGAAATAGCCAATGCAAAACGAACCATTATCTATTCTGATAACTCGCATTTCGAAGCACCCAATTGGTCTAAAGATGGCAGCTATTTTGTGGTAAATAAATTGGGAAAACTGTATAAAATTGACAGAAAAACGGGTATTTGGAATGAAATTTCAATCAATGCCGGTCTGAATGCCAACAACGATCACGGCATTTCGCCAGATGGTAAAAGTTTGGTAATCAGTTCAAATGCAGTCGAGCCGGAGCTTGCAACAGATGAACATACATCCTATATTTACACAACAACCATCGATGGAGGAAATTTAACTCGCGTGACTGAAAAGTCACTTTCTTATTGGCATGGATGGAGCCCGGATGGAGCTACACTTGCCTTTGTGGGGCAACGAAACAATCAATTTGACATTTATACCATCTCTGTTGAGGGTGGAGATGAAAAACAACTGACCAATACGCCCGGACTTGATGACGGGCCGGATTATTCACCCGATGGTAAATATATTTATTTCAATTCTTTTCGCTCCGGAATAATGGAAATTTGGCGCATGGACGCGGACGGGAATAACCCTATTCAATTGACAGACGACAAACACGCCAATTGGTTTCCGCATCCTTCACCGGATGGCAAATACATCGTTTTTTTAACTTTTATGGATGATTTAAAACAAGACCACCCTTTCGGTAAAGATGTTAAAATCAGGCTGATGGATTTGAAAACGCAAGTTATTACTGATTTAACCGCTGTTTTCTTCGGCGGCCAAGGAACCATCAATGTGCCGTCTTGGTCACCTGACAGTAAACACGTTGCTTTTGTGCGTTATAAAGTTTTGAATTGAGCGTTTTCCGTTTTCTGATTATTCAATCATAAGGCTAATGTCTTTGTGTATTTTGTGTTTTTCTATGTGTAACCTTTGTGATATAGCAGTTACACAAAGTTTTTAACACAAAGAAATCACAAAGCCTTATAGTACCTCAAAATAAGAATTAACCTTTCAAATAAATTTTCGTTGGTTGTCAAAATTATTTGTACTTTCAAAAATTATTTGAGCCAATCGATGGCAACCTAATTTGATTGCTTAACATCATTTTTCTTATGAGTGAAATGAAATCACCATTCAGCAAACAGCAACTGCTTCCCCAGGAAGAAATGTTGGAAATTGCCAAAGGCAAAGGCGAACTGTTTATAGGCATTCCGAAAGAAACCCATTATCAGGAAAAAAGAGTTTGTTTAACACCCGATGCGGTTGCAGCACTTACGGCACATGGGCATCGGATCATGATAGAATCGAACGCGGGTTTGGCAGCCAATTTTTCAGATACAGACTATTCGGAAGCCGGTGCTGAAGTCACGGCCGATACCAAAAAAGTTTTTTCTTGTCCCATGTTGCTCAAAATTGAGCCTCCGTCTTTAGATGAATTGGCGATGATGAATCCGCAGTGTATTTTGATCTCGGCTTTGCAACTCAAAACACAATCTAAAAAATACTTTGAAGTTCTTGCCTCCAAACGTGCCACAGCCTTGGCGTTTGAATTCATTCGAGACGAAGACGGCTCTTTGCCAGCGGTGCGAACCCTGAGTGAGATTGCCGGAACTGCCTCGGTACTCATTGCGGCCGAATTATTGACCAATTTGAAAGGTGGAAACGGATTGATGTTTGGCAACATCAGCGGCGTACCACCCATTCGCGTTGTGATATTGGGCGCCGGAACGGTGGCTGAGTTTGCCGCCCGCGCGGCTATTGGATTGGGAGCCAACATTCAGGTATTTGACAATTCAATCACCAAATTGCGTTGTCTGCAAAACAATCTTGGCAGACAGCTGCAAACCTCAACCGTACAACCCAAAAAATTATTGGAAGCGTTGTCTAACTGCGATGTCGCCATCGGAGCGGTTCGCGGTAAAAATCGTTCGCCGGTTTTGGTCACGGAAGAGATGGTCAGAAACATGCCCAAAGGTTCTGTAATTGTCGATGTGAGCATCGATATGGGTGGATGTTTTGAAACCTCTGAACTGACTTCGCACGACAAACCAACCTTCGAAAAGTATGAAGTGACGCACTATTGTGTGCCGAATATTCCCTCAAGGTATGCCCGGACAGCTTCTGTGTCAATTTCTAACATCTTCACGCCCTACCTTTTACAAATTGCCGAAGAAGGCGGACTCGAAAATTCGTTGCGCTTCAACAGAGGTCTCAGAAATGGGTTGTATTTTTACCACGGAATTCTAACCAACAAAGGTGTAGCAGACTGGTTTAGCCTTCCCTACAACGATGCAAATTTGTTGATTTTTTAGATTTTTGCAATGGGAATAGGCAATGGACAATAAACTATTGACAATTACTAAGATATCCGAGAACACTTAACACTTATACCTTTCATGAAATTCGTTTACAGATTAAGTTATTTTTTAGGTGGTTTTTCGGTCGGTTTGGTAATACTTTTTTTTGTTTTAAACAAGAAGCACGCCTCATGCAATTATTTCCCAAACGATCGGGTGTTGGGCAATATTCAGAAGAAGAAACTGTTTTTTTCCGAGTCGGTTGACAGCTTATTTCAACTCAAAAAGATCGACAGTACGCGCATACGCGAAGTGTTGAAAAACGGCAATGTCGATTTCAGCCGCAGCGATACCAAACTCAAAGGCTGCAAAAATTACATCATCGTTTCGGAGGATGAAACCTTTGAAATAAATGTCGTCAACTGCGATGAAAAAGCCAGAATCGAACAAATAAAATTTTTGGAATAGTGTTTGCTAAGCATCAATTGTTAACCTTTGTCAGAGTTGAATAACATTGCTAATGTAACTTTGACAAAGGTTTTTTGAAACTAATAATAAACACGACTACTATGCTAAAAAACATCTTATCCGCCGCCCTTTTTTTGGGAGCAATCGCGCTTCATGCCCAAGAAAAAAACTTCATTGACCAGCCTTATGTCGAAACTTTTGTCACTGTTGACACTTTGGTCACACCAGACAGAATCTATCTGAACATTTTTATCTCGGAAAAAGACACCAAAGACAAGATTTCATTGGAAGAATTGGAAAACCGTATGGAAGCTGTTCTGAAAAGTCTTAAAATTGACACCAAAAAAGATTTGGTTTTACAGGACTTGGCGAGCAATTTCAAAACCTATTTTCTCAAACAAAAAGATGTTTTGAAAAGCAAACTCTATCAACTGAAAGTAACCGATGCGCAAACCGCTGGAAAGGTAATCGTTGGGTTGGAAAACGCAGGTATTTCCAACGTACAATTAGACCGTACCGAATATTCAGCAATGGAAAAACTGCAGGTTATCCTCAAATCGAGAGCGGTATTGAAAGCCAAAGCTTACGCAGTTGCGTTGACCCAACCGCTTGGACAAAAAGTCGGATCAGCAATCTATATTTCTGAGCAAAATCAACAATCTTATGATGGGTTATATGGCAAGGCAGCCGGCATTTCGATACGAGGAATGTCAACCGTAGCTGAAAACTTTGAGCCTATTGACATCGAGTTTCAAAAAATCAAGGTTCAGGCTTCGGCGGGTGTTAAGTTTAAACTGTTAGACTAACAATCGATTTTCGTAACCTTTGTCAAAGTAAAAAATACGTTGTGTAAAAAACTTTGACAAAGGTTTTCTTTCAACCTTTTGCAAAGATTAAATATTTCTTCGCTTTTTTTCAGCAGTCAAGAGCGCCAATTCGCGATTGGTTTGACCTGCCACTGATGTATTTTCTTCCGCTCGACGAATGAGATAAGGCATCACATCGCGCACGGGTCCGAAAGGAACATATTTGGTGACGTTGAAGTTTCTGACAGCCATATTGAAAGTAATGTGATCGCTCATCCCGAAGAGCTGACCAAACCATATTCTCGGGTCATTTGGTTCGATGTCAAAACTGTGCATCAAGGTCATGGCAAGCACCGTACTTTCTTCGTTGTGCGAGCCGATAAAGAGCGAATGATGGTTTAGATTTCGAAGGACGAGTTGCATGATTCGGTTAAAATTTTCATCGGTAGTTTTCTTGTCCGGGCAAATTGGTGAGAGGTAACCCAATTGCTCCGCGCGCTTGTTTTCTTTTTCCATGTAGGCACCGCGGACAATTTTAAAACCCGCGTTGAATCCTTCTTTATTGGCCGTGTTGAGCAAAAAATCGGCATATTCAAAACGGTCTTTCCGATAACATTGCAAGGTGTTGAAAATGATGGGCTGCACCTTGTTGAATTTGCGCATCATGTCGAGCACGAGGTCGTCAACAGCTTGTTGAATCCAACTTTCTTCCGCGTCTATCAGCAAGCCTATGTTTTTTTCAAAGGCAACTTCGCCAATCTTCCAAAAACGCTGCTCAACAGCTTCCCACTCTTTTTGCTCTTTGGAGGAAAGTGTTGCTCCTGCAGATTTTTTTTCCAACAAATCGAATCTTGCAAATCCGGTCGGTTTAAAAACAGCAAAATGCAAAGCATTGTGAGAGGTCGCAAACTCGATTATTTCGAGTGTTTTCTCAAGGGCATGATTGAATTGCACTTCGGATTCCTTTCCTTCTACCGAAAAATCGAGTACGGAATACACATTTACAGCTCTCATTTTCTCCACGATTGGCAAGCAATCTGCCTCAGTTGTTCCCCCGCAAAAATGGTCAAAAACGGTGGAACGAATAAGACCTTCTACCGGTAAATGTGTTTTGATGGCAAAATTGGTAACGGCTGTTCCAATTCTTACAAGCGGCTCGTTGGCTATCAATTTGAAAAGAAAAACGGCACGCTCTATTTCAGAGTCCGACTTAAGTGCAAAAGCCACCTCTGTATTGTTGAAGATATCGACCTGATGCATGGTAAATTAATTATTACACAAATATACGACAGGACAATGCGATTATGATAAAATATTAAGGAAATTTTACGGGAATTTTGCGAATTATTTAAGTCGATTTACGTGCCCGCATCGACAGGCAAATAAGCAGAACCGAGTAGCTGAACTTCGTGGGTGTCGGTATAGTCTATATTTAATCTTTGGATGGATCTCGGATACGGAAAATCTTGTAATTCGTTCATTAACAGCGGATGATATACTGCTTTACTTTTGGCAATCGAACCGCCGATGATGATGGCTTCCGGGTCGATGGCGCAAACAATGGTTTTGATGAGTTTGCCCAAATGTATCGCAAATTCGGAAACTATTTGACGGGCTTTCTCATCCCCTCTTGACGCATTTTCAAAAACTGTTTTTGCAGCTGTTTGGTGGTGTTTTTCAAAAAAAATACCACTGCAATAATCTTCAAATTTACTGTCTAAATAACACATCTCTCCAAACTCACCGGAGCCGCAGTTGACATCAATCAGCAATTTTCCGTTTTGAATGATTCCGCCCGCAATACCGGTTCCGATGGCAAGTCCAACAAAATTTTTGTAAAGTTTTCCTTTGCCGAAATGCAGTTCACCCAAAGCGAAGCAATTGGCATCGTTGTTGACAAAAACAGGAACTTTAAATCGATCTTGCAAAATAGTTTTGAGCGGAACTTCGTCCCAAGATGGGATGTTTTGAACGTTGTAAACAATGCCTTCGGCTCGATCTACCACACTCGGAACGCCAATGCCAATCGCACTGATTTGTTTATTCCACACCGCTTCAACAGCTGTGTAAATTGACTGCAAAACACCTTCCTTACTTTTGTCTTCGGGCAATTTGTCTGCAAAAGTTTTTGTCAATTTTCCTTTGACAACCGCACCCGAACGCACGTTTGTCGCACCCAAATCAACTCCGATTAAATTTTTTATTTCTTTCATTGCAATTCAATTTGTCAGTTATAGAAATGATGTTTAAAACTAATTAATTTTCCGCAATGATATGTTTTAAAATATCTTATAGTAAGTTGTGGTTTGTATCAGTATTATTGATAGAAGTTGTATTTTTACACCGTAAAAATAAGTATTACAAACTGTAATCATTTTCAGAATTCTAAAAAATCACCATGACCATCACGCAATTACATTATGTTTTGGCGATTGCCGAACAACAAAATTTCACTTTGGCCGCTGAGAAGTGCTTTGTTACGCAGCCCACCATGAGCATGCAGGTTCAAAAATTGGAAGATGAGTTGGGTGTACTTATTTTTGACCGAAGTAAAAAACCCATCGCGCTGACGGAAGTCGGAAAAAAAATCATTCATCAAGCCCGAAAAATTGTCAATGAAGCTTCTCGAATCAAAGATGTGGTCGATCAGGAAAAAGGATTTATAGGTGGTGAATTCAAATTGGGAATCATCCCGACGGTGATGCCGACTTTGCTTCCGATGTTTTTAAAGAATTTCATCAGAAAATATCCGAAAGTCAACTTGAAAATAGAAGAGTTAAATACGTTTCAAATCATCAAAAAAATAAAAGAAGGTCATTTAGACGCTGCCATTGCTGTGACACCGCTCGAAGAAGATCAGTTGAAAGAAAGGGTTTTGTATTACGAACCTTTTGTGGGTTATTTACCGGATACGCATCGGTTGGCATCTAAAAGTAAAATTGAAATAGACGATTTGGATCTCAGCGATTTGTTGTTGTTAGAAGACGGACATTGTTTTAGAAACGGCGTAGTCAATTTGTGTCATTCCAGCCGACAGCGCAATGAAAAAAGCATCCAACTTGAAAGTGGAAGTTTTGAAACGTTGATAAAGTTGTCTAACGAAGGTTTGGGAATGACTTTGCTTCCTTTTTTGCACACATTGGATATCAAAGAATTGGAAAAGAAAAATTTGCGTTTTTTTGTCGAGCCTTCTCCGGCTCGGGCTGTAAGCTTGGTTTATCACCAGTCTGAATTGAAAATGCAAATCACGGAAGCACTTCAAGACATAATCAGCGGAATCGTGCGAGGCGCCATCGCATTTCAGGATGTAAAAATTGTCAGTCCGCTCAAAAACGTAAAATTGTAGGACTAACCGAATGAAACATTGGGTTCCAAATAGATCATGCAACTGTCTAAATGCGGATTGTTCCGAACCAACGTTTTAATCCAAAGACTGAGTTCTCTGAGTTCGTGTGGGAGTAAGTATTTGGTGGCTTTTTGTAGTTCTTTGCAGAACAAATTTGTGTCGAAACTGACACTTTGTAAGACTGTTTTGGTGTATTCAAAAATCGCTCGAGGCATAAAGCAAAGTTTTTAGAATTCGCTAACTGATGCAAAATTAACGAAAACATTTGGGTAAAATTGCACACATATAAGTTAAAATAATACAAAATAATTAATGCTTTACGGAACGTATTCGATATCAGATGGTTTGGTTTTATTTCTTTTTATCTAAATTTTCGAGGAACGCAACCAAGTTGTCATCATGCGTGACATTGAGTTTTTTTCGCACACGGTAGCGCGCACTTTCTACACCTCTTGTAGAAATGTTGAGTAAAGAAGACATTTCTTTGTTGAGCATGTTCATTTTTATAAACGCACAGAGTCGCATTTCGCGTTGGGTAAAAGTTGGATTTAATCGTTTTAATTTTTCGAAAAAATTGTGGTGTATTTTTTCAAAATTCACATCAAAAATCTCCAGATACTCTTCGCCAATTTTGTTTTGATGCAATTTTTGAAAAATTTCGGTTACTTTTTTTCGAGATTCATCGCTTTTGAGTGTGGGTCTCAATTGTTTTAAATCGTCTTGCATTTCAGAAAACATCTTCTTTTTTTGACTTAGCATGAGGGTATAGTTTGCCAACTCCTTGCTTTTTTCTATGATATTTTCTTCTAAAAAATCTCGGTCTTTCGTGATTTTTTTGTTTTCTGTTTTTAGTTTTAGTTGCGCAATTTCTAATTCCAACAATTTTTTGGTTTTTTTCTCCTCAGCAAGGGCTTCATGGTTTTTTTTAGCGATGTATTTATGCAAAAAATTATAGCATACATAACTAAATAGAACCAACAATATGAGATAAATCACCATTGCCAAATTGGTTTGATACCACTTGGGAAGGATGGAGAAAGTGTAGGTAATTTCTTGTCCTTTGGCTCCATTCAGATTTTGACTTTTGACGGAGAACGTATAGAGTCCTGGGCGCAAATGCGTATATTCTTTGTACGCTTTGGTCTGCCATGTTGACCAGTCATTATCAATAGGCGAAAGTTTGTAGCTGTATTGTATTTTTGTTTCGGAAAATAACGCGGGTACAGCAAAGTCAAATCGAAGTATATCGATTTGGTTTGGCAATTCAACACCGTCATTGTTATGTTTAATTTCTGCTTCTTCCGTTCTTTGATTTGAAGTATAGGTTATTTTAGTGATTAGTGTCTGTGCAATAGTTTCTGCATCACTTTGGTTGGTGGAATACAAAAACAGACCGGTATTTGTGCCCAAAAGTACTTTGTTCTTATCTAATGGCGTAATGCTTTCCATGCCCCGGTTAAAAGAGCCTTTTAAATTCAGGAAAATATCTTTGCTCAATTTTTTATCTGAATCACTCAAATCAACAAAGCCTGCCTCATCGTCTTGTACGAACCAGATTTTATTGTATTTTTCTATTAATTTCCGCGTGTTTTGAGTGGGTTTTAAAATTTTATTCAACTCATCAAAAGGTTCAAACATTTTGGTTTTTTCATTGAAAGTGTAGATTCCTGAATTGGTAGTGAATATGATTTTGTTTTTCCAACGTGTAACATTTACATTATAAAAGGAAGGTAAACCATTTTGATTTGTAAAGTGTTCAATTGCATTGACGCGTGTGTAATCATTGTTGATGACAATCCGATAAACACCTTTATATCCGTGACACACCCAATACGTATTGGATTCATCGGCGGCGAGTATGTCACGGGTAGATTCGTCAAATCCATAGATTTTGTTTTTGACAATCCAATTTCCTTGTTTTTTTTCCAACAAATATAGTCCGTTGTAATTTGAAGCCAAGAAAGAATTGGATTGGCCTTTCACGGGGCTAACTTTCCAAAATCCTTTGACATCGCCAATTTTTGAGGCTTCATTGTTTTCGAGTTTATAAAGCCCGTCATCGTGAGAAATAAGCACATCTCCATCTACCAATTGGACAGCCCAAGTCTGTCCGTTCAGGTTTTTAATCTTTTCGAAAGTATATTTAGAAAATTCGGGCGTTAGCCGAGATTGATAAACCCCAATATTAGTTGCGACATAGAGATTGGAGGAATTTATCAATATATCATAGACGGAAGCTTGGTCGAAAATTTGCACATAGGGCGAATCAAAATCAAGGTAATTAAGTCCATTATTCAACAAGACCCACAGGTTATTTTTACGGGTGACGAACAGATTGTGAATGGTGGTGTTTTTAACATCCGCGAAAACAGAATTGTTTCGTGTGACTTTGCCTTTTGGATTAAATTCTATGATTCTCGAATTAAGTGTACTGACTACATACTTGTCTTTTCTAAATTTTAATGCGGAGGTTACACGATCATTTTTATTTTCTTCAAACAAATTAAACCAAAAAGAGACCGACTTTTTCAGTGAATCCAATATATAAACCTTTCCATTTTTTGAAATTAAGTATAATTCGTTTGATTTTTCACCCGCTAATATGGCAGTCAGTGTTTCATTGTCGAAAAGTTTTGCAGGAATTTCATCAACCAATTGCAAACTTTTCAAATCTAATCGATAGAGTCCGTAACCTTCATCCTGAACCCATAGTGAATTGTTTACAACATTAGAATAAACAAAAGCCTTGCGCGCGGGTATCTGAAGGGCCGTATTTTCTGAAATGACAATCAGCGCATTAAAAGCACGAAAAATAATACGTGAATCCACCAAATGTGCCTGCCATAAATTCTCAAGATTGCTTCCTTCCAAATGGAATTTATTGATAAGTGAAGTATAGTAATAAACGCCCTGTTTATCTCGCTGAAAAGTGCCTATTTCATTGAATCCGCCTGCATATATCTTTCCATCTGAGTCTAAAACCAAACTTCTTACAGATGAGTTGTTGGGCAATTTAATTTTAGTCCAATTCTCACCATCAAAAACAACCGCTCCATCATTGTTGCCAAAAATAAACACGCCTTTAGCATCTTCACACATGGCCCAAAACTGAGAATCAGCCAAAAACGTATTTCTATCAAAATAAGTTGTTCTGGGAAATTCACTGGAAAATGCAGACATACCGGCATTCTCTGAGTTTTGAGAATGTCCCAGCAGTCCTATAAAAATCAGTAATAGAAAACAAAAGGAATATTTCTTCAGCATTGATTTTAAGGATTTTTACATTTTACAAACCTAATATATTTTCCACGAGCGACAAAGTGCGCTTTTGTTTTGTAAAGTACTAATAGTTAAATATATAAATAAAAAAAAGTAATTAGTGCGTATGATTTTTAACAAATTGGCGTATTTGAAGTGTATTCATTTTTTAACATTCCTTTTTGATAAAATATAATTTTAGCCCTTCAAAACATAGTCCGAAAACGATATAGTTTTATTAAAAGTTAAAAATTTATTAAATGTAATGAAAAAAAATCAACAACAAAGCAAACCTAAATCCGTAATTAATTAATCTATGAAATTAACTAAATTTTTTCCATTCGTATTTCTGTTTTTTTGCAGCATTTCTTTTGCTCAAACAATAGACATTAAAGGAGCAGTTTCAGATTCCAAATCAAACTCCCCTTTGCCCGGTGTTTCCGTAGTCGTAAAAAATTCGACCGTCGGGACAACGACGGACTTTGACGGTAATTATTCTATTAGGGTTTCACCAAACGATGTGTTGGTGTTTTCTTATTTGGGATTTAAAACTATTGAAGTCGCGGTTCAAAGTGCTCAGACACTCAATGTGGTACTACAAGAAGATGTAGAATCACTCGAAGAGGTTGTTGTCGTGGGTTATGGAACACAAAAGAAAAGTGTTGTAACCGGTTCCATTTCGAGCGTCAAAGCTGCAGATTTGGAAAACATACCCAATGGCAGGGTTGAGCAAGCTCTACAAGGAAGAACTTCAGGAGTTGTAATTGCAGCAAATTCCGGCCAGCCGGGTTCAGCTTCTACAGTCCGTGTCAGAGGGATTACAACTTTTAATGGTGGTGGAAACAACCCACTTTGGGTAGTGGACGGCATTATCGTTGACAACGGTGCCATCGGGTTTGTCAACCAATCAGACATTTCGTCTATTGAGGTGTTGAAAGATGCTGCATCTTTGGCAATATACGGAGCGCGTTCTGCTTCAGGTGTTATTCTTATTACCACCAAAAAAGGCAAAGAAGGAAAAATCAATGTAAACTACAATGTTTTCACGGGTGTATCAGAACCTGCTAAAAAAATTAAATTATTGAATGCCACAGAATACGGAGCATTACTAAACGAAAAAGCGGTTGCAAGTGGTCAAAATGTTTTGTTTCCTGATTTGTCAGTTTTGGGAAAAGGAACCGATTGGCAAAAGCAAATTTTTAACGAAAGTGCTCAGCGTGTTACGCATGAGGTAAGCTTGAGTGGTGGTAGTGAAAAATCGAACTATTTTGCTTCTTTCGGGCTTACCGATCAGGAAGGGATGGTTGCAACTAAAATTTCTAATTACAACAAAAAGAACATTCGGTTAAACTCCAATCACATCATTTCAAAATATGTGAAAGTTGGGCAAACACTCGGCTATTCGCATCAAAAATCTGTGGGTATCGGAAATACCAACAGTGAGTTTGGTGGCGTGTTGAGTTCGGCCATCAATTTGGATCCAATTACGCCGGTTATCGAAACTGACCCAGCTATTATCAACGCATCTCCATTTAACAGCAATCCTGTTATCAGAGATAAAAACGGAAATCCTTTCGGCATCTCAACTTTGGTTGGGCAAGAAATGACCAATCCTTTGGCGTTTATCGAAACCCGTTTGGGTAATTTTAATTGGTCTGATGATTTTGTAGGCTCTGCATTTATTGACATTACACCCATCGAAGGATTAACCATCCGTTCGGTTCTCGGCACCAAACTTGCTTATTGGGGTTCGGAAAACTTCACACCCGAATTTTTCCTAAATCCATCGGTTCGTGCGCAACAAAACAGTTTGAGCAGAACCAATAATAGAAGTTTTGGTTGGAATATTGAAAACACAATCACCTACAGCAGAACTGTCTTGGAAGATCACAATTTCACCATTTTGTTGGGACAAAGTGTCACCAAAGACAATGATATATTCAATGGCACTGGCGTAACTCACTTAGATATACCTACCAATGATTATAGAAAAGCTTCATTCAACTTCAGCATTCCCGAAGATAAAAAAACTTCGTTTGCTTTTGACGGAATCGAACACCGCGTAACGTCACTGTTTGCACGATTGAATTATGACTACAAAGAAAAATATTTGTTTACAGGTGTCATTCGTAGAGATGGTTCTTCTCGATTTGGAGATAACAACAAATACGGTACGTTCCCTTCATTTTCAGTGGGTTGGAATGTAAATAAAGAAGATTTTTGGAAAGAAAATAAATATGTAAATTCATTGAAAATCAGAGGCGGTTATGGTGTAACCGGTAATGATGCCATCGGTGATTTTAGATTTCTTTCTACCACAAGTGGCGGAAGAAACTACACTTTTGGTGATGGAGAAGATCTTATCATCGGAAACAGTCCGAATGCGCCGGCAAACCCCGATTTGGAGTGGGAAGAAACAAGCCAAACCAGTATTGGTTTTGATGCAAGAATTTTGAATGATTTCAGTTTGACTTTTGATTATTTCAACAAAGAGACCACCGGAATTCTTCAAGAGATTGACATTCCTGGATTTATTGGCTCAACCGGAAGTCCGGTTGGTAATGTTGCTGATATGGAAAATCGCGGTGTGGAGCTTGAATTGGGATATCAAAAACGATTCAACGAATTTAATTTATCTGTCAAGGGAAATATTTCATTCTTAGAAAACGAAGTGACCAATCTCGGTCAAGGAAAAGAATTTATCACGACAGGCACTGCCGGTTTCCAATCGATGGGACCCATTACCAGAACGCAAGTAGGTCATGCTTTCAATTCTTTTTACGGATTTAAAACAGACGGTATATTCCAAACGGTAGATGAGGTAAATGCTTATGCCAACTCACAAGGCGGACTTATCCAACCCAATGCCAAGCCGGGTGATTTCAGATGGAAAGACAACAACGGAGATGGTAGAATCACGGATGATGACAAGCAGTTTCTGGGAAGTTCGCTTCCAAAATACACTTTTGGTTTTACCATCAACATGGATTACAAAGGATTTGATTTGATGATTTTTGCTCAAGGAGCCATTGATAATCAAATTTTCCAAGGATTACGCCGTCTCGATATTGCGAATGCAAACTACCAAGTTGAAGCTTTGGGACGTTGGCATGGAGCGGGAACTTCAAACACTTTCCCAAGATTGGTAAACAACGATAGCAATGGCAACTTTACCAGACCTTCCGACTTCTATTTGGAAAACGGCGATTACCTCCGTTTCAAAGTGGTGCAGGTCGGATACACCATTCCAAATCATTTGATCAGCAAATTCGGTGTACAAAAATTTAGGGTTTACGTCACCGGCGAAAACCTGTTGACAATCACCGACTATACCGGTTTTGACCCCGAAATTGGCGGAAATGTCTTGGGTATCGATCGCGGATTTTATCCGCAAGCCAGATCTTTTATGATAGGTGCTAACTTACAGTTTTAACAATATAAAATAAGATTATGAAAACAATGAAAATCATTTGCTTATTGTTCAGCCTCACGATGATACTAACCACAGCATCGTGCTCGAAGGACTATCTTGATGTTGATTTGGAAGGATCAAACCTCTCCGAAGGCTTCATCAGTAATGAAGAAACAGCTTTTTCAGCGGTTGTAGCTGTCTATGATGTTTTGAGAAAAAACTCAGGCGGCTTTGAAAACCTGATTACCATGATGAATGCCGGCTCAGATGACCATTTCGCCGGAGGAGGAGGGCCTTCTGATGGTGTTGGAATTCAGTCATTTTCAAATTATGTGCAAAGCGCTACAACCATTCCCCCAAGCTTTTGGAACGATCACTATCAAGGTGTTTTTCGTGCCAATTTTTTGTTGGAGCAATTACCGGTTGTCGATATCAGCGATGCCTCCAAAGTAAGATTTACGGCTGAAACCAAAACATTGCGTGCATTATATTATTTTAACTTGGTCAGAATGTTCAAAAACATTCCGCTCATCACAACGCCAATTGGTATAGCAGATATTCCAAATGTGCTACAAGCTGATCCCAATGAAGTTTATGCGCTGATTGAAAGCGATTTGTTGGCCGCAATTCCTGATTTACCCCAATCCGTTTCCGGTACAGAAGCCGGTCGAATGACTGAAGGTGCTGCAAGAGCTCTTCTGGGTAAAGTCTATTTGTTTGAAGGCAAGATGGGATTGGCAGCTGAACAATTAGCCGCCGTAAACGGAACACCCGGAACCACCAGCCAGTTCGGATACAGCCTGTTGGAAAACTTTGAAGACCTTTGGGCTGTCGGAAATAAATTTAATTCTGAATCCATCATTGAAGTAGCGCATACCAACAAAAGCAATGCTTCTTGGGAATTTTGGGGAAGCGGACGGGATGAAGGAAACAGCGTAAACGTTATGGTCGGGCCTCGCGGTTATTCCAAAATTGGAGATAACGCTCCTGATCTGCCATCCGGTTGGAGTTTTAACGTGTTCACGCAAGATTTTTACGATTTTATCAAAAACGATCCGCGATACGAAGCCACAGTTTTGAATTTGAATGCACTCAAACAAGCTGGAGAAGTTGATTACATCTCAGGACATCAAGACACAGGATTTTTCTTGAACAAGTTCGTTCCTCGTCGTTCCGATGTTACTACCGGAGCCGGTGTGCCGGAACTCAACTACAAACAGAACACCTATGTGATTCGTTTAGCCGACACTTACCTGATGGAAGCAGAAGCATTAGGCGGATCAGGCGCAAGAGCACAAGCCTTACTTGATGCCGTTCGCGCCAGGGTAGGATTGCCTTCCGTGCCGGTTTCCCAAACCGCAATCATGAACGAACGCCGTGCAGAATTGGCCGGAGAAGGTCATCGTTGGTTCGATCTAGTTCGCACCGGACAAGCAACTTCAATTCTTGCAAGTCGTGGTTTTACTCCCGGAAGAGATGAGATTTTCCCGATTCCGTTCAAAGAATTGGAGAACACCAATTTGGTTCAAAATCCTAACTATAACTAGTCCATAAAAAATATCTTATGAAAAATATAAAATTAATTCTTTGTTCAATTTTTCTGGCATTTGCAGCTGTTAGTTGCTCAGAAGATGGCATCAGTAATGACTTGTCGTCCTTAGACAATGTCGCTCCCGATAATATCAACAACATCTTTGATATTACCAACGACAATTCGGGGCTTGTAAAAATCACGCCTACCGCAGAGGGTGCCTCTTCGTTTGATGTCTTTTTCGGTGACGGTACAACCGAACCGGTAAACTTAAAACCGGGCCAAGGTGTCAATCACATTTACGCAGAAGGAAGTTATACCGTAAATATTGTCACAAACGACATTGCCGGAGGTAAAACCGAAACGCAATTTCCACTCCAAGTTACGTTTCGTGCACCGGAAAATTTAGTGGTTACGACATCAACCAATGCACACGATTTAACCCTAGCTGCTAAGGCTGATTATGCAAGATCTTTCTTGGTGTTTTTCGGTGATGTTCCAAACGAAGTTGGTACTCCGATGGCGATAGGTCAAACACTCAATCACACATACGAGTTGGGCGGAGTTTATGACGTTAAAGTTATTGCAGAAAGTGGTGGAGCCGCAAAAACGGAATCTGTCAAACAAGTTATTATTTTTGATCCGTTGGCATTTCCTTATACCGTAGAATTGGCTTCACAAAATTATTTGGCCGGCGGTACTTTTGGAGGTGTTAATTTCTCGATTGCAGACAATCCTTTCCCGACAGGTTTAAACACTTCTTCAAAAGTTGTCAAGTTTGAAAAACCCGTTGGTGCCGAAGAATGGGCAGGTACTTGGAAACCACTTGGTGTGCCGATTGACTTGAGCACAGGAACCAAAATCACCATGCTTGTCTATGCGACTGAAGTAGGGAAAAATATTGGCCTTGAACTGCAAGCATCAACCAACGGAGCTCCTAATACAGCTATATTTTCCCCAGTTTTGGTGGCTAATCAATGGACAGAAGTTGTTTTTGACACAACAACGATTCCGGCAATTCCTGTCGGCGCAACTTACAAACAGTTTAATATAAACTACAACAGGCCCAATAAAGGTTTGGGAGAGGTGATTTATATTGATAACATTCAAGTAACCAATTAAATACATATTGATTATGAAATCCAATTTAAAATATAGTTTACAAGTCCTCTTCGTATTTGCACTGCTATTTGGCAGTTGCACGGAGCAAGATTTTACCTTGGGAGAATTGACAGCTCCTTCAAATATCGTCATTGACACCGAAGTCTTGGGTCAAGATGCAAACAACCCGGACGGTGACGGATCGGGTGATGTGAAAATCACAGTTTCATCTGATAATGCCATTGCCTATAAAATTGATTTTGGCACCGGCGAAACATTGAGTTTGGAAACTTTCAATGGAACGGCTACCAAAAAATACACCAAAACAGGGGTTTTTACCTATCGCATTACAATCGTTGCTTTTGGTGCAGGTGGAACTTCATCGGTCGCAACCAAAGACATCTCGGTCAGAAGCGACTTCAATGTAGATCCTGTAGTTGTAACCAACCTGACAGCCGACTCATCAAAAACTTGGATTGTCGATAAAAGTGTGGCAGGACATATGGGTGTAGGCCCTTGGGCAGGGGAATTCAGTCCAATCTGGTGGCAAGCGGGTGTAAACGAAAAAGTAGGGTGCTGTAATTGTTTTTACACCACGCAATTCACTTTCACCAAAAATTCAGCAAGCAATACTTTTTCCGTACAAGTTGCAAGCCCAGACGGAGCATTTACCAAAACCGGCTCATTGGCTTCCATACCCGGAATTCCATCCTCAGGTGCTGAAGGTTGTTATGCTTATGGAGGCGGGACAGAATCGTTCTCGTTTGTGCCTTCTGCAACCGGCAATCCAAATTCTCTGACACAAACAGCCATCTTGCTTTCCGGCAGTACAGCTTACATAGGATATGGGTCACTTCAAAAAGAATATGAAATCGTTGAAATCACAGCAACCGTTATGAAACTCAGAATCCAAGGTACCGAAACAGGAAATGCTTGGTATTTGACATTGATTCCGGCCGTTCTATAATTATTTATATCCCAATTCTCAGGACATTTTTAAAAGATGTCCTGAGATTTATAAAAATGAAAAGTTTAATGATCTATTTATCTCAATTGATGAAGCTTCCAAAATCTTATTATTTTTATTTTCCGGTTGTTCTACTTGTGCTTTTGTTTAGTGCAAGTTGCGGTGGCGATGGTTCAAATGCGGAATCCATACTTTCTAAAACGCCCTCCAATTTGGTGGTGAATTTTGAGCTAAAAGGGAAAGACACCCAAAACCCGAATGGAGATGGAAGCGGAGTTTTGACACTTCAATTTTCAGCAGACAATGCTACACTTTACAAAGTGAATTTTGGAGACGGACTGGTTGTAGAAACCGCAAACAAGTCGCTTACTTTTACTTATACGGAAAGTGGAACAAAAACACAGAATATTTTTGTGTCAGCATACAACGACACAAAATTCATATCAAAAAATTTGAGTGTAACCGTCTATGTCGCACAAAAATTAATTTGGGCGGATGAGTTTAATCTTGACGGTTTACCCAATAGCAATTTTTGGGGTTTTGATTTGGGTACGGGCTCAGGTGGTTGGGGAAATAATGAAGCACAATACTATACAGACCGACTTGAAAACGTGAAAGTTGAAAATGGATTTTTAAAAATAACAGCCAAAAGGGAATCGTTTAGCGGGAGTGCGTTTACTTCGGCTCGTATCAAAACGCAAAATAAATTTTCGTTTAAATACGGTCGGGTTGAGATTCGCGCAAAATTACCCGAAGGCGGAGGGACTTGGCCTGCATTGTGGATGTTGGGCAACAACATCAATACAGCTGGCTGGCCACAAAGCGGAGAGATTGACATCATGGAACACGTTGGAAACAATTTGGGCAAAATATTTGGCACCTTGCACCACCCCGGACATTCGGGAGGAAATGGTGACAGCGGTTCAGTAACCGTTTCAAATGTCAGCAGCGAATTTCATATTTATACCGTCGATTGGACTCCAACTTCCATCAAGTTTTCTGTTGACAATCAAGTGTTCTTTACGTTTTCAAACAACGCCAATCTGCCGTTTAACCAAAATTTTTTCTTGATTATTAATTGCGCAATGGGCGGAAATTTTGGCGGAAATATTGACCCCAATTTTACCAATTCAACTTTTGAAGTTGATTATATTAGAATTTTTAGTTAGCAGTCATTGTTCTTTATTTTTTTTGATTTTTGTTGATTAAGTGCTCCTGTTGAGTAAGAAACAGGAGCATTTTTTAAATCATTTTTTTCAACTATTTATTAATCAACATAAAAATTGAAAACTTTCAAGGTCAGTTGAATTTTAAATTCACACAAATAAACAATTGAAGAAAATAGTTATAGATTTAGCCACAAAACTATGTTTCTATTTACACATGAAAAAACACACAATGAAAAGTCATAACAATATTAAAACCAAATTATTATCACTTATTTTACTGCCTACAATTCTGACTTGTTGCAGTCAGTCCGGCAGTGATTCCGAAGTTGTAAATTCCGACCCACCCGTTTCTAACACCATCAGTGATGTTGATTTTTATCTCACCAAAGCCAATCAATCTGCCAGGCTTGAAAAGCAAGCTGTAAAACTTCAATTTGGAACCGGCTTTAATATGTATCCCAACATTGAAGTCGATCCCAATCAAACCTTTCAAAGTGTAGATGGATTTGGATATATGCTCACCGGTGGCAGTGCCGAAGTAATCAACAGTCTTTCGGCTTCAAAAAAAGCAGAACTTTTGAATGAACTCTTCAGCAATGCCGAAAACGCGATTTCAGTTAGTTATCTGCGCATCAGCATTGGATCATCCGACCTCAACGCATCGACATTCTCCTACAACGACCTGCCTCAAGGTCAAACAGATGTCAACCTCGATAACTTCAGTCTCAACCCGGATAAAAAAGATTTGATTCCTTTACTCAAAGAAATCCTTAAAATAAATCCAACGCTAAAACTTATGGGAAGTCCATGGTCACCGCCTGTTTGGATGAAAGACAACAACAGCACCATCGGCGGAAGCCTTCAGCCGCAATATTACAGCGTTTACGCCCAATATTTTGTGAAATACATTCAGCAGATGAAACAAGAAGGTATTTCCATCGACGCCATCACGCCACAAAATGAGCCGCTGCATCCGGGCAACAACCCGAGCATGCACATGACGGCCGAACAACAAATCGATTTTATCAAAAATCATTTAGGACCTGCTTTCAAAAATGCGAACATCTCCACAAAAATCATTGTGTATGATCACAATTGTGACAAACCCGAATACCCCATCACAGTGATGAATGATGCTGCTGCAAAATCTTTTGTTGCCGGCGCCGCCTTTCATTTATACGCAGGCAACATCAGTGCTTTGTCAACGGTTCACAATGCGCATCCCGACAAAGATGTCTATTTCACCGAGCAGTGGACCGGTGCGCAGAGTTCTTTTGAAGCCGATTTAAAATGGCATTCAGAAAATGTGTTGATTGGCTCCTTGCGCAATTGGAGCAAAACCGTACTCGAATGGAACTTGGCCAGCGATTCGTCTTACGGGCCGCACACACCGGGCGGATGTACCCAATGCAAAGGCGCAATTACTGTCAACAGCAGCAGTTCGTTTACAAAAAATGTGAGTTATTTTATCATCGGGCATGCCTCAAAATTTGTACCTTCGGGTTCGGTTAGAATTGGGAGTTCATCGGTTGATAAATTAGCTTCGGTCGCTTTTAAAACCGCTACGGGTAAAAAGGTTTTGCTTGTCACAAACACAGGCTCCACTTCTGAATTGTTCAACATCAAATACAATGGAAAATGGGTGACCACTTCTTTGGACGCAGGATCTGTTGGGACTTATATTTGGTAAAATTTAAAAAATAAAACAAATGACTCGATTAACGATTTGCCTATTTCTGTTGTCTTCCTTTTTTCTGAACGCACAGAACAACAAAGTAAAAGTTTACACCACGGCCGAAAACACAACCTATCGATTGACCGAAACGGCCAATCTGTCTTTTTCAAAAGCCAATCAACCACTCGAAACGCAAATCAGTGTTTTTGTGTATCCGGAAAAGACTTTTCAAACTTTTTTGGGAATCGGCGGTGCCATCACAGATGCGAGTGCGGAGGTTTTCTATAAACTTCCCAAAGACCAACAAGAAGAAATTTTACAAGCCTATTTCAGCGAAGACAAGGGCATCGGCTATTCGCTCATCCGAACCAACATCCACAGTTGCGATTTCAGCAGTGGGAGTTATACCTATGTAAAAGAAGGCGATAAAAAATTAGAAACTTTTTCGGTGGCACATGACAAAGAATTCAGATTGCCGTTGATTCACAAAGCCATCGCTTCTGCATCGCGAAATGTCAAAATGTACGCGAGCCCTTGGAGTCCGCCGGCTTTTATGAAGAGCAACAACAGCATGTTGCAAGGCGGAAAGTTGCTACCCGAATACTACCAAACTTGGGCAGATTATTACGTGAAGTTTTTTGAAGCTTATAAAAAAGAGGGCTTATCCTTTTGGGGGCTGACCGTTCAAAACGAGCCCATGGCAACCCAACGTTGGGAATCCTGCATTTATACCGCCGAAGAAGAAAGAGATTTCCTCAAAAATTACCTTGGTCCCACTTTGCAAAAGCACGGTTTGGGCGACCTGAAAATAACCGTTTGGGATCACAACCGCGATTTGATAACCCAACGCGCTTCTACAATTTTGGATGACCCGGAAGCTGCCAAATACGTTTGGGGTGTTGGGTTTCACTGGTATGAAAATTGGAGCGGCGGCGAACCCATGTTTGAGAACGTTGCTCGTGTGCACGAATCATATCCCGACAAAAACCTGCTTTTCACCGAAGGTACCGTCGAACGGTTTTCTTACGATCAATTGCAACGATGGTCAAATGGCGAACGCTACGGCCGATCGATGATACACGATTTTAACAACGGTACAGTAGGCTGGACTGATTGGAACATCCTGCTCGACGAAAACGGCGGTCCTAACCATGTCGGAAACTTTTGCTTTGCCCCGATTCACGGAAACACCCAAACAGGAGAAATCATCTTTACGCCTTCGTATTATTACATCGGGCATTTTTCGAAATTCATCAAACCCGATGCCAAAAGAATCGGCAGTGCAGCCAGCAGAAGTCAACTGCTCACCACCTCTTTTGTCAATCCCGACGGCAGTATCGTGACTGTCGTGATGAACGATACCGTAAATCCGGTGACTTATTTTTTAAATGTGAACAATCAAAAAACAGAAATAACCATTCCGGCAAACGCCATTC
>JAXMLV010000037.1:0-13737 GCA_034367065.1 Flavobacteriaceae bacterium | reverse complement strand
CTACAACCACCTCAACCTCCCCACGCAAGTTTTTATCAACAACCCCGAGCATGTAGGAAATATTTCTTACATTTACGACGCTTCAGGTGTGAAATTAAAGAAAATAACTTCTGAAGGAGGTTCTTTGATAACCACGGAATACGCGGGCAATTACATTTACGAAGGTGGTGTTTTGCAGTTTTTCTCCACCGCCGAGGGTTATGTAGAGCCGAAAGGCACCGGTTGGGAGTATGTATTTCAGTATAAGGATCATTTAGGAAACATACGACTCTCCTACGCAGACAGCAACGGGGATGGGGTTATTACCCCCACCGGGCTCGGTGCCGAGATACGGGAGGAGAACAATTATTATCCCTTTGGGCTGAAACATAAAGGTTACAACAACGCTCTGACCGGCAGAGACCACAAGTTTGAGTATAGTGGAAAGGAGTGGCAGGATGAGTTGGGGCTTAATGTTACAGCTATGGACTTTAGAATGTATGATAACTCAATAGGTAGATTTATAAATATTGACGCACTCACCGATATTATGCCGGGAATTACTCCATATCGTTTCGCTTATAACAATCCAATATTATGGAAAGACCCAAAAGGCCTTATGGAGGATCCTCCAATACAACCAATTCATCTGCAAGAGGTAACGGTTACTGCAAAAAGAAAACCAATAGTCCATTCGACTGAGTCAAGCCAAGATATTCCGGCTATTTGGACAACTTCCTTTCAAGGGACTTTATCCGATTGGAACAGAATGATGGGAACAAACTTTACAGACTCCCGTCAGGCAGAAAAATGGCGGGTTGAGACATTCATTACAAAACCCCGTTTAGAAAGAGAAAAGAAAGAAATGATTGCCGCCATGCATTCAGCAACTTCAAAAGCCGCAAAAATTATAATGGTAGCTGCAGGGACAGCCGTTGCCGCACCTTATGTTTTTGCATCTCCCGTTTTGTCAGCAGCTTTTTGGAGGGGAGCAACCGATGCCGGTACTCAATTTATTTTCAATAAAGGCGAAGTAGATTTGTTTGATGCCTCCCTTTCCGCGATTATACCTGCAGGGGGTAGTAAGTTGTTGCAGGGCTTAAAGTTTGGAGGACAAACGACTATTGATTTTACAAACACAGAACAAGATTTTAATAATATATTTGACGGGTCTAAATCATTTAGTGATTTTGCTGTAGATTCTTTCACAGGAGCATATGGACAAGTTTTTTCTGCACCACGCCCGAATAGTTCTTTATCAAATGAGGGCATTGGAAATATGGCAACGGGTTTTGCTAACTTAATGAATGCAATGATTAAAGATGAGATTAATTAATAATAAAGCAAATGTAAGTAAAGACAAATTTTTAATATCTTTAGTTATAGTTATTTTTTTTGTTTCTCTTACTTTAGGGAAACACAATAATAAAAACTTAATCAAAAATGATTATTATACCATAGGTGTAATCCTCAGAAAAACACACAGTAAAGGGTCTGACATGGAATATGTTTATTTTATAAAAGGGGAGAAAATTAAACAAACTGGATACAGCAGAGACAAAAAGAAAAGAAAAGTCGGTGGCCGTTTTTTTGTTATCTTTAATAAAAACAGACCTAAAAATAGCGAACTTTTTGTATATCTTCCTGTTCCTGACAGCATCCAAAAAGCACCTTATGGAGGGTGGGATAAAATCCCGATACCCGAATACCAAAAATATGTAGATGATTATTTTAAGAAAGCAACGGATAACTGGTTTATGAAATTTATACCCCCATGGTAGAAGCTAAACTTGAAATCACAAATTTTGATATCAAGTTAAAACAATGAAAACATTAAATTATCTTTGTTATGATAAAACATGCGATGATGAATATAGAAACCACAAAATTGGAGTTAATGCATCTCTTACTGCAAACGCAGAAAGAAAGTTTACTAGCGAAGCTAAAAAAGGTTTTTGACGAAGAACAGGTAGATTGGTGGAGTGAAATGTCAAAAGAAGAACAAGAAGAAATTAAAACAGGTTTAAAACAAGCAGACAAAGGCGAATATATTGCTAACGAAACTGTAATGAAACGTTTTGATAAATGGCATTAAAAATTGTTTGGACACCACAAGGCGAAAGAGGTTTAGATAAAGTCATTGAATATTTAGAAGAAGAATGGACGATTAATGAAATCCTAAATCTTGAACAGAACTTAAAAGACCTTTTAGGCCGGATAAGTAAATATCCAAAAATCTGTCCAGCAACAGGACAATATAAAAATGTTTACAAAGGATTAGTGGATAAGAACAACTACATTATCTACAGAATACAACCTAAAAAAGAACTTATTGAAATCATTAATTTTAGAGGCACAAAACAGGAGCCAATAGAATAAACCCGATGGCGCGGATATGTCATCAGTAGGATAGCGCTGAATTCGGGAACGAATAAAAAAATTGATTACTTTTATCAGAAGCATCGAGTTGTTTTGATGTTGGTTGCGGGCACGGATTGCAAATCCACGCTATCGGGGTTGAAAGGTTACGCTCCCTTATTTTAACCAGAGGTTCGACATTAACCTTACCCCAGCTGCCGCACGAATCCTTTCGTGTGGTTTAACTCACCCGCTACCGCACGAAATTGCAGATTCAGCGGAGCTAAATCAAAGATTAGGCAAAGTCAAACCGTTAGGCTCAGCGTAGCAAATACCTTCGTGAAATTTATCTCTAATAGCGCGATCCCGATAGCCCCATCGGGATGTTTTCCATGCAAAAAAGCCCCGCCAAATTGGGCAGGACTTTTTGATTCAAATCTGTTTTGCTGATGCAATTATGCCAACACAGCCTGCACTTTATCGGCAGCTTCTTGAAATTGGATGGCAGAGTGAACAGCCAAACCGCTGTTGTCTATCAATTCTTTGGCAATATCGGCGTTGGTGCCTTGCAATCGCACAATAATGGGCACTTTAATCGCATCGCCCATGTTTTTATAGGCATCCACGATTCCTTGTGCCACACGGTCGCAACGGACAATCCCGCCGAAAATATTGACCAAAATCGCTTTGACGTTTGGGTCTTTCAAGATGAGGCGAAAAGCCGCTTCTACCCTTTTGGCATCGGCTGTACCGCCGACATCTAAGAAATTGGCAGGCTCGCCACCCGCTTGTTTGATCAAATCCATCGTGGCCATGGCCAATCCGGCTCCATTTACCATACAACCTACGTTTCCGTCCAAATCGACATAATTGAGGCCTACGGCTTTGGCTTCTACTTCAATCGGGTTTTCTTCCAACAAATCGCGCATGTCCACGTAATCGCGGTGGCGGTATAGCGCGTTGTCGTCCAACACCACTTTGGCATCGACGGCGAGTATTTTGTCATCGGAGGTTTTCAATACCGGATTGATTTCAAACAACGAGGCATCGGCATTGACATAAGCTTTGTAAAGAGACGTAACAAATTTTGTCATTTCTTTGAATGCATTCCCTTCAAGTCCGAGATTGAATGCCACGCGACGTGCTTGAAAAGGAAGCAAACCGACTGTCGGGTCGATATCTTCGGTAAAAATCAGGTGTGGTGTTTTCTCGGCAACCGCCTCTATGTCCATTCCACCTTCTGTGGAATACATAATCATGTTCCTGCCTTTGGCGCGGTTGAGCAAAACCGACATGTAAAATTCGCTGGTTTCAGATTCGCCCGGATAGTAAACATCCTCGGCTATCAATACTTTGTGCACTTTTTTTCCGTGGGGCGGCGTTTGTGGAGTTATCAGATTCATCCCGATAATTTGCTCGGCAATACTTTCAACTTCTTTCAGGTTTTTTGCCAATTTGACACCACCCCCTTTTCCGCGTCCGCCGGCGTGAACTTGTGCCTTAATCACATACCATGATGTGCCTGTTTCGGCGGTCAATTGTTTGGCGGCATCTACCGCTTCTTGCGGATTGTTCGCTACGATACCGCGTTGAACGCGCACACCGAATCCGGCTAAAATTTCCTTTCCTTGATATTCGTGTAAATTCATTTCTTGAAGAGTTAAGTTGTCATTCTGGAATACCCCACAAAAGTAGCAAACCACGGCTAATAAAACCAACAAATCTCATTTTTTAAGAAATAATTGTCGCAGAAAAAAGCCCGCAAGCTACCACACTCACGGGCTACAAACAACATTACAACAAAAACCAACCTAATTATCTTCGTATGTCTTGTAAATATTTTTCAAATGAACGCGTCTGAACCTGTCCACCCAAGTCGTGCAAGAGATTGTAAAGTCCAAAAAATGTCCGATTGATATACAGAAAATGTTTGGAACCTCGGTTGCCGTTCATTTTTTTCAATTGGTTGTCTTTGGAATATTTCTCGCCCAATTCGGCTATTTTTCCAAAAAATTCCGGATCTGAAAAATCAAAGGTTTCTGCATTGAAAGGTTGTGTGAATAAAGACAACATTTCGTGAAATAATTTGGAGAAGTAAACTACTTCATCAGGCGTATCATCAGGTTTGAGGATTTCCAGTTCTCTCAATTTTTGATCGAAAATGACCGGATTATCTATGGAGTCCTTTTGTGCCAATTGAAAATATGGCACGTAAAATTCTTCAGGAACTTCTTTGATGCATCCAAAATCGATGGCAATCAAATTGAAATTATCGTCTATCATAAAATTACCCGGGTGCGGATCGGCATGTACTTTTCGCAAGCCATGCATTTGGAACATATAAAAATCCCAAAGGGTTTGGGTAAGCTTGTCCGCAATTTCTTTCGGAAAACCTTTACCAATGTAGGGTGAAATATGATTTCCTTCCATCCAATCCATCGAAATAATTCGTTCGGATGAATGTGCCGGATAGTATTTGGGAAATTTCAATCCGGGAATGTTAGCACAAGCCTCGCTCATTTCGATACTCTGGCGGATTTCTAACAAATAGTCTGTTTCTTCTGTCAGTTTATCTTCTACTTCTTTGAAATATTTCTCCGAATCTTTGGCTTGAATGTTAAACATCTTCATGGCAAAGGGTTTTACCAATGCCAAATCTGAGCTGATGCTTTGAGCTACTCCGGGATATTGGATTTTCACAGCAATTTTTTTCCCATCCAGAGTAGCTCTGTGAACCTGGCCAATGCTTGCTGCATTGACTGACTCAGCATCAAAAGTGTCAAAAATATCTTCCGGATATTTACCAAAATAATTTTTAAAGGTTTTTCTTACCAAAGGCGCTGAAAGCGGCGGTACGGAAAATTGCGCCAAAGAAAACTTTTCAACATAGGCACGCGGCATGATGTTTTTGTCCATGCTCAACATCTGGGCAACTTTCAACGCACTTCCTTTGAGACTTTTCAACCCGTCGTAAATATCTTCGGCGTTATTTTCGTTTAACTCGTCTTTGGAAAGCGATGAGTCAACCATTTTCTTACCGTAATATTTAAGATAGTTGCCACCCACTTTTACACCGGTAGTCATCAACTTACTGGCTCTACCGAGCTTACTTACCGGGATGTAATCGATGGTTTTCATTTTTTTCTTGTGTTAAACGGTTGCTTCTTTCCATAAAAATTTACCAAAATCCAACAAACCGTCCAAAGGCGTGCTGTCAAAAACATCGAACACTACGCGAACAGATTTTTCGATGACCAAATCTGTTTTTTCAAACGAAGGTGAGCCATCTTTCAACCAAAACCTGAGTATAAACAATGTCTGTAACCAAGCGGCTTCTGAAAATATTTTCTCGGAGCGTTGGGTGAGTTTGTTCTGTTTGGTACTGTTGTCTTCCAAGATTAATTCTTCGGCAAAATGAACTACTTTCTTGCGCAGCTCAGACAGTTGCGACAGGGTTTTCATGCCGGCTTGATGTTCTTCCAAGACAAACAAAACATAACTGCGATTGGCAGTCAACATTTCAAAAAAGGTGTAGTAGAACGTCAACAATTTATCTTTGGATGCGTAGCCTTCGAAATCCGGATTCTTCTGTATCACCGCAAAAGTATGCTCGAAAAAAGCAACCCAAATTTTCTTTTCCAGTGTCTCAAATGAACCGAAATGCGCATAAAAATCGACCTCGTTCAGTTTGCAATCTTTACAAAATGCAAAGACAGATTTGGGTTTTTCAGCTTTGGAAAGTACCCAATTCATGTATTTGGTAATGATAGCTTCGGAGGTTACAACTTTTGTGGCTGTCATGATGGTTGTTTTTATCATTGCAAAGATAAGATTATTTTGTTTAATGTTATTAAATATAAGTTAAACATTTTGTAACTATTCAGTCTCATGAAAAATCGATACAAATTTTGTCTGTTCGAGTGTTTTATTGAAAAATGCGACCGCTTTTTTTAATAAAACGTATCGAGAACGCTACGATTTCAAGCTTCTCGATACAATTTTTAATAGTAAAGCCGTCGCATTACTATTAAAAACCACTAGAAGTGACGGTTAAAACGAAATTCATTTGAATAGCTGAATAGTTACAACATTTTCATGGTTTTGAAAATATCTTCGAAAAACCAAAAAGTGTCAAATTGTCACACCCGCCGAATTGGTATCTTAATTGATTGAAGGGAATCGATTCAATTTAAAACTTAAAAAATTATGTCCACAGGAAACATCAATGTAGCGGTCGAGAATATTTTTCCACTTATTAAAAAATTTCTTTATTCTGACCATGAAATTTTCTTAAGAGAATTAATTTCCAATGCCACCGATGCCACGCTCAAAATCAAACATCTCACACAAATCGGCGAAGCCAAAGTGGAATACGGCAATCCGAAAATTGAAGTAAAAATCAACAAAACAGACAAAACCCTTCACATCATCGATCAAGGAATCGGGATGACGCAGGAGGAAGTCGAAAAATACATCAACCAAATTGCTTTTTCGGGTGCGGAAGAATTTTTGTCCAAATACAAAGACAAAGCAAAAGATTCGGGTATCATCGGGCATTTCGGATTGGGATTCTACTCTGCCTTTATGGTTGCCAAAAAAGTGGAAATCGTCACCAAATCATTCACCGATGCGCCTGCTGTTCGTTGGGTTTGCGACGGCAGCCCCGAATACACCCTCGAACCCGCTGACAAAACCGATCGCGGTTCGGAGATTATCCTTCACATAGCCGAGGATTCAGAAGAATTTTTGGAAGAAAATCGCATTGGTGAACTTTTGCAGAAATACAACAAATTCATGCCGATTCCGATTAAATTCGGCACCCAAACCGAAAAGAAAAAAACCGGCGAAGGCGATGATGCAAAAGAAGAAGAAATCACGGTTGACAACATCATTAACAACCCGAATCCGGCTTGGACTAAGCAACCTTCCGAGCTGAAAGACGAAGACTACAAATCGTTTTACCGCGAGTTGTACCCGATGCAGTTTGAAGAGCCATTGTTCAACATCCACCTCAACGTTGATTATCCATTCAACCTCACCGGAATTCTTTATTTTCCGAAACTGAGCCAAGACCTCAACATTCAAAAAGACAGAATACAACTCTATCAAAATCAGGTTTTTGTGACGAGTAATGTGGAAGGCATCGTGCCGGAATTTCTCACCATGCTGCGCGGTGTCATCGACTCACCGGACATCCCGCTGAACGTATCGCGCTCGTATCTACAAGCAGACGGAAACGTCAAAAAAATTGCCGGTTACATCACCCGAAAAGTAGCCGACAAACTTCAATCGCTCTTTAATGAGACCCGTGAAGACTTCGAACAAAAATGGAACGACATCAAGTTGGTCATCGAATACGGCATGCTCACCGACGACAAATTTTATGAAAAAGCACAAAATTTCGCCCTCTACCCTACTGTTGACGGCAAATATTATACTTTAGAAGAACTCAAAGAAGCCACCAAAACGCTGCAAACCGACAAAGACGACAAACTCGTTTTGCTCTATGCTTCCAACGCCGAAGCACAGCACAGTTATGTCGAAGCAGCGCAAGAAAAAGGCTACACCGTTTTGCTGCTCGATTCTCCGCTCAATTCGCATTTTGTTCAAAAAATTGAATCATCCAACGAAAAATTGACTTTCGCACGGGTAGATTCCGACCATTTGGACAACCTCATCAAAAAGGAAGAAAACACCACCTCAAAACTAAGTCAAGAAGCGCAAGACGCGCTCAAACCGGTTATCGAATCGCAGGTGCCTAAAAACTATTCCGTACAACTCGAAAACCTCGACAGCACAGCCGCGCCATTTATCATTACGCAGCCTGAATTTATGCGTCGGATGAAAGAGATGAGTGCCACCGGCGGCGGAATGTTCGGGATGGGCAACATGCCGGAGATGTACAATCTGGTGGTGAACACCAACCACGAGTTGGTTTCGAGCATCGCGGAAACCAAAACCAAAGCCAAGCAAGAACGATTGGTCAGACAAGCGATAGATTTGGCAAGATTGTCTCAAAATTTGCTGAAAGGCGAAGAATTGACTAAGTTTATCCAACGAAGTTTTGAGTTGATAAAGTAGTTTTTTATCCTTGCCAATATTGCGTGGATGCGAAAACGATTTTATCATAAAATAGGTTGATATTAACGAACAACGTCACCCGTTGTGGTGCGGAATTAATCCCAAAGAATAAACCCTGAAAGGTTTTGAAACCCTTTCGGGCTTGCTGAAAAACGATCCAATACAATCGAATGAAAATATACACCAAAACCGGAGATACCGGAGACACCTCGCTCTTCAACGGAAAAAGAGTTGCCAAACACCACCTGCGGGTGGAAAGCTACGGCAATGTTGACGAGTTGAACGCCTTTATGGGTTTGTTGAGAGACCAAGTGGACAGCAAATCCCTGCGGGCGGTTTTGCTCAATATACAGCATCAGCTTTTTGTGATTGGATCGAATCTGGCGTTTGAGCCGGACGAAACCAAAAAATCTGAAAAATTGGCCGCTAAAATTCCCGTTTTGGATGATTTGGAAATTAAAAACCTCGAAAAAGAAATCGACCGCATGGAAGGTGAATTGCCGGCAATGACACACTTTATCCTACCCGGCGGACACCCGACAATATCGTCTTGTCATGTTGCCCGCAGCGTGTGTCGCCGAGCCGAACGCGGCATTTGCAAACTCTTTGAAAACGCTTCCGGCGATGCAAATATCATCCGCTATCTCAATCGTTTGTCTGATTACTTGTTTGTGTTGGCGCGCTATTTGGGAAAAGAATTGGGTGTAGAAGAAACCAAGTGGGCACCAAACGCATCGGATATTTAAGTGTTGAAACCATCCTTTTGCGATTCCTACTGTTTATGTAAATTTGTTTCAGATAGATTATGCCAATTCTAAAACGTGCTAAAAACGGAAGAAAGACATGAAATCAGCAAAACCACGAAATGTATAAATTTTACTTCAAGCCACTTATTGATTTCTTTGCCGCTTTGTTTGGATTAATTCTGCTGAGTCCCTTGCTATTATTTGTTTGGCTTGGATTGCTTTTTTCCAACAATGGCAAGCCATTTTTTCTCCAAAAACGGCCCGGAAAAAAAGGTAAGATCTTTATCATCATCAAGTTTAGAACGATGAACGATCGCTTGGACAAAAGTGGCAAATTACTTCCGGATGGCGAGCGACTGACGGCAATTGGCAAGTTTGTCCGAAAAACCTCTTTGGATGAAATTCCGCAATTGTTGAATGTACTCAAAGGCGACATGAGTTTGATAGGCCCGCGGCCGCTGTTGCCGGATTATCTGCATCTCTACAACGATTTTCAGAAACGCCGACATGAGGTCAAGCCCGGCATCACAGGTTGGGCGCAAGTAAACGGCCGGAACGCCATCAGTTGGGAGCAAAAATTTGCGTACGATGTTTGGTATGTCGATAATCTATCTTTTTTAGTAGATTTGAAAATCATTTTTAAGACCTTTGAAAAAGTTTTTAAAAGTGAAGGTATCAACGCGGAAAACGCGGCAACCATAGAACCGTTTAATGGAAAATAGTGTATTTTTATTTGGCGCGAGCGGACATTGCAAAGTTGTTTTAGACATACTTTTGCAAAACAGTTTTTTCCCAAAAGCCATTTTTGATGATGCCCCCGAAGAAAAATTTCTTTGGAACATCCCTATTTTAAAATCGGATAAACTTCCTATAAATTCGACTGATTCCTTCTTTATTTCAATTGGAAACAACCTCAGTCGAAAAAAAATAAGTGAAAAATTCAAGTTAAATTATATAAGTCTTGTGCATCCAAAAGCGGTTGTTTCCGTAAAATCAACCATGGGTGAAGGAACAATCGTTATGGCAAACGCTGTCTTAAATCCCGATGCTCAAATCGGTCGGCATTGCATCATCAATACCGGGGCTGTCATTGAACACGATTGTAAATTAGCTGATTTTATCCATGTTTCTCCAAATGCCTCCTTGGCCGGCAATGTTACCGTAGGTGAAGGAACACACATTGGGATTGGCGCAGCAGTCATTCAGGGCATAAAAATTGGTCGATGGGCAACTGTCGGAGCGGGCGCTGTCATCTTAGAAGATGTCCCCGACTTTGCAGTTGTGGTTGGCGTTCCCGGCAAAATAATCAGGTTCAATTCTTTTTAAACTGTTTTTTTATCGTTTGGGCTATGAAAAGTAGCGTTTGAATAAACACCACCCTTTAGATTGATAATTGATTTTAATCAGGCACTTACCTGCAATTTTTTATATGCGGTGCCGGCGGTAATTTTTATTCCGTTGTTTCAATTTCAACAATTTCTTTTCCGTACGCATCTAAATAGTAAAGCACAACAAAGAATCCGAAAAAAAGCCGATTAATAAGTATAAAATGGCTGACTAATTCAACTAAAAAGTGAATAAAAGTGGTCTAGGGATATCGAGGTATTATAAAAGCAAAACTCTTATTTTTAACTACATTTTCTCTCATCTCATTAACCATTAATAATTAATCATTAATCCTTTTTACAAGTTCCTCAAAGCAATTCGCAACATCTTTTTCATCAGGTATTGGTCTATATGCTAAAGCGGATAACTCAGTTTGATACTTTTCTTTTAATTGTTTCCATAAGGTTGAAAAATCAGTTACCAAAGGAGATTCCGAAATGGATTTAGTCTGCCAACCTTTCGGTTCTTCAAACATTTCTCTATCGTGTTGCATAATAGTATCAAATTGCTTCTTAAACTCATCTGATGCAAGAAATTCAGCACATTCAGGATTGTTCATTAAGAAATATAAATCATAAAAGTGTCTTATCTTTTCGGAGATACTTTCAACCGTATTTTCCTTGAATGAAAATCGAATTAATGACACCATCTTTTCCAATAGCGTTTGTTCTTTGTTTAATACGTTCACTTCAAAGGGTTGAAGATTGTATTGCTCAATGTATTTTTCATTGTTTGTTTGCATCAAAAAATCAAACACCATACTCTGAATGGTAAGTCGTTGATAAGGGGACGGATTGGCAAACGAGTTTATTTCAACAATGAGTTTGTTGTTTGCATTACCTTTTTCAGTTGTTACATATTCAAAAACAGATTTTCTGAATCTTGAACCTTTACTGGTTACACCATCCATTTGCAACTCTTTTAAATCGGTTGTAATTTCTTTTTCAATGGTTCGGATGATGGTTTTAATCTCATTACCTGTTTTATCCTTGTCGTTTATGATGGCAATATCTACATCTTCAGAAAATCGCTCTATCAGATTGTATCCTTTTGATAGTGATGTTCCGCCTTTAAAAACGGATTCATCAACATATTTACTTTTTGCCAAACGGCTTAAAACTAATGTTATCCAATAATCTTTTTCTACAAAAATTGGATTAATGTTGAATTCAACTGCTGAAAGTGTAATAAACTCCTGAAATATCTCTTTCTCTAAATGTAATTTCATACGATATTCCAATTTTGTGAGGTTGGCAAGTCGGTATTTTTAATACCTAATTTAAAAGTTGTTGACGGATTTAAACTTTTCTTTAAAGGCAATACATCGAACTCATTTTTTCTAAAAACATTCTCTATAATTGCACCTAACAATGCCCTAACCCTTGGCGGGTATTGTAAAGCATATTTTATTAAGTTTTCAATATCTTTTTTTTCAAAAACTTTAATCTTAGGCATTAATATTTTTATGGCGTTGCTTGCCGATGAGTCGGGTATAGATTTTATGTCTTTTAATGCATCTAAAATACCCAGTAATGGATAGTTTTCTTCCGTAACTTTTACATACGCTTTTACACTAGTGGTTTTTAACCAAGCAATATTTATTTTTTTTAAATTTCGGTTGGTAGCAATTTTTGTTGTAAAAGCCATTTGAGTTGTTAGGCTTAGTTGATTGTAAAGTACATAACCTGTAACATAGCCTGTTCTTTTACCGTTCTCGTATAAATAGTTTTGCAGAATGCTATCATAGTTAGGCGGCAATGTCCCAAATACCGATATTTTTGGTTTGTAAAATACGCCTTTGGATACCTTTTTTATAGTCCCGTTTTTTTGCAAACGCTCTAAAGCCTTGGCAGCAGTGAAAAAATCAGTGGTTTTAATACCCAAATCAGCATAGCCAAAAGGTACACTTTCGGGTATGCTTTTTATCTTTTTTCGTATTTGCTCGGCTACTTTCATACTACAAAGGTAGTTATTTTTATTCAAATGTCAAGTTTTTTACGCTAAAAACTTGACATTTGTTTTTGGGTAGCCCAAATTCTAAACTGTGTGCTTTGTGGTGATTTAACTCTGTAACCCATCGAAATAACAACATCAAGGCTGTAGTAATTGAAAGCCTTTTGCTGAAATTCGGAAATTCCGAATTTCTTCATTGTGGCTGCTTCCTGCAACTCATTTTCCTCATACACATTCTTTATATGCTCGTTAATGGTCGATTTGGCTTTGCCAAACAGCGTTGCCATTTGGTCTTGGGTAAGCCAAACGGTTTCTTCCTCTAACCGCACATCTATTTTAATATTGCCGTCAGGGTTTTGGTAGATGATTATTTCGCTGTTCATTAGGTGTTTTCTAGTTTTTATTCTATGGATTTCATATCATTTAAAATTTATCATCCACCCATTTTGCAGGATTGTTTTTAATGTATTCCGAAATGATTTGATACGATTGTTCATTGCGAATGATATGTTCATAATAATTGCGTTGCCATAATTTTTCATTAAACCCCAACAAACCCAATTGTTTGGTAACCGATGATTTATATCCACGAACAATGGCACCAACGGTTTGCGATGGCGACCGTAGGGGCGTTTTGCAAACGCCCCCATTATCGGGCGAATGCAATTCGTTGTTTGTTTTGGGCGAATGCAATTCGTTGTTTATTTTGGGCGAATGCAATTCGCCCCTACCGAATAATTGGATGATACCGTGTATATGGTTGGGCATTACCACAAATTCACCCAATTCAATATTGGTTCGTATTTCTGCGGATTTCATCCATTCATTATATGCAATTTGTCCGTATTCGTTTAAAATCATTTTACCATTTTCTACGTTTCCAAAACGACAAATCCTATCCTGACAACAAATGGTAACAAAATACAATCCCTCCTGCGAATAATCGTATCCTTTTAACCGGATTGATTTGCGTGTCTCGTCCTGAAATATGGCTATAAGTTAAAATTGTCCCGACGCTTCGGGATTACGCTGTTAATTGATATACCCTATTCGGTGTTTTAAAATTTAAAGATACGTTTATGCGAAAGGTGTTTTATGCTCAAAAGTGAAGGAAAACACTCGAAAAAACCACCCTGAAACCACTCCAAAAAAAAAGAGGCTCACTTGCCTCTTGTATTTCTCTCTGCAACCTTTACAATAACCCCATAGTGCTAACGGCAGGTAATCGGTTCCG
>JAXMLV010000036.1:0-7460 GCA_034367065.1 Flavobacteriaceae bacterium | reverse complement strand
ATAAAACACTCGAACAGACGAAATTTGTATCGATTTTTCATTAGACTGAGTAGTTACAGAATTTGTAGTTTTAATAAGCGTAGAATATAGCAATGTCTGCGGGTTGAATTATTAAAACATAAATCAGAGGCTTGCTCCTTTGTTAAATAAATTGTGCAATGGACATTGATATTTAACATTTTTTTATTATTAGAAGTGCTTGGTATAATTCTTGATAATTCTTAAAAAAATCAACTTTATGAAGAAACTACTACCTTTTTTATTCTTGTTTTTTTTTACTTTTTCTTGCATTCCAACTCGGATTGCGCCCAACATCAAGGATGACAAAGTAATGGTCGCCAGAAAATTTAAGCGCAAATTGCCCAAAGATTACGCTTTCATTTTTGAAGATCCCAAGGATGCCAATGAGTTCTACAATTTTATCAATGCGAAGTTTGATTTGGAATTTCAGGATGTGGAGTACAACGTTCCTATCCTAATTGACGGTGAAGTATTTTTTCTCTCTTTTCACGAAGTAGAAATACCGACCAAGACTATCAATCTAGTGCCGATGATGATCGATGCCAAGTTGGAAGACTCTGGAAACAACCCTATGTTCGAGGATCACTACTTTAGCAGAATCGGTCATTGGTATTTGGCACTCACGGTTACCAATCAGGCTATGGAAGATTGTCTAAAACCCAAACATGCCTCTCGTGTCAAAGCCATCAATTATTTGCGAAAATTACAAAAGGAATATTTTAGCACGAGTAATTATGCGGATGCATACTTCAGAAATTGAGCTTTTCTTATTTTCGATATACATCGTTTAATCCCTCCTTTTTTCGAATCAACGGAATGATTTTTTCTAACCGGGCTTGACAGATAGTTTCTCTTTTGGCTTCCGTGATATATTTGATAAATTCTGTTTTCTTGAAATTTGAAAAGATTCAAAATGAGCTTTTAAATCGATTTCTTTGGCAAGTAAATCGCATAATTCTTTCGGCATTCTCATCTTTTTTTGTTGTGACTTGATAGAAATGCCTTGTTTGAGGTTAGCGATAGTTTCATTGATATATTCAGCTATCAGCTATTGATTTTCTTCAATCTCTTGCAACGAGCAAAACCTCCACTGACGGTTTCCTTTGGTAATGCCTTTCTGTGCATTGATCAGTTTGTTTTGCGGATCTTTGCGTAATGCGCCTTGTGGAAACCACACAGCTACATGCAATTTAAAATCCGCCAATCCGATAACATGTTTTCCGCCAAAAGTATAAAACGGCGCACCCCATTTGATGGTTTCATCCACCTGTAAAGCCAGCGCAATCGTTCTGAGTGTGGTCAACACTTCTTTCCAAGGATTGTTTTGGAAAGATCGGTTTCAAAGTTTGTGATTTTTCCCATGAATATTTTGAGTCTTCATTCGTAAAGTTTATCTTTTTCCGTTTGGCAAATCTCAACCAGCAAGTCGCTTACTTTTTGCGTCACTGCTTCAAAGTACTTGCTACCCTTTTCCGAAGTGGCTTTTTCGGGGTTTCCAACACCGGTGTCGGCACTGATTTGCGACCATTTGCGTTCCATCCATGCCCAACCTTCATTGAAAGCCTTGATTTTGTTTTTCTTTTCTGTTCCGTCTCCCCAGTTTTCTTTTGACAAAACCAAATCGGGTCGAAAATGGAGAATTAGAGAAGTTTCCATCTCATCAGCGTGGTCACCCATATTTTCAAAATATTTGCTTTTATCGAGTGCTTGAAACCAATTGATTGTGCTCAAAAACATGTTTGGAAAGCGCACGCCTAACTCGCGCAACATGGATTTGAAATCGTTGCCACCATGGCTGTTTAAAATCAACAGTTTTCGAATGCCTTGTCTGTTGAGCACCTCGATGATGTCCCTCAGGATGGATAATTGTGTACTCGGGTGCAGGTTGATGTCCAACAAAATATCAGTCTGCCCTGTGTTTACGCCAAAGGGAATTGTCGGCAACACCATGACTTTCGCACCTTTTTCCCAAGCGATTTTGGCCGATTCGGCCGCAATAAAATCCGCCTCTATGTTATCGGTGGCATAGGGTAGGTGGTAGTTATGCGCTTCGGTGGCTCCCCAAGGGAGTATAGCCAATTCGATATTTGCATCTTTGAGTGCTTTCCAGTTTGATTCGGCTAAAATGTAGGGACGCATGGTTTTTTGGTTATTAATTTTACCTCGATTTGATTTGTAAGGTGAAATTAATAAAAAACATCAATCCATTGGATAAAATTTCGATGCCGTTGAAAAGGATGCTTTTTTTTTTTTAAATTAAAATAATGTTATAAGCGGAATTTACTTCGCGATATTCACCGAGCGGGTTTCGCGAATAACCGTGACTTTCACCTGACCGGGATAGGTCATTTCCGTTTGAATTTTTTGTGAGATTTCAAAAGAAAGTCCGGCGGCCATTTCGTCGTTCACCTGATCGCTTTCTACCATGACACGCAGTTCTCTACCGGCTTGAATAGCGTAAGCTTTGCTGACTCCAGTAAATCCAAAAGCAATTTGTTCGAGGTCTTTTAATCGTTGAATGTAAGAGTCGAGTACTTGTCTTCTTGCGCCCGGTCTGGCACCAGAGATGGCATCGCAGACTTGAATAATCGGGGCGTAAAGTGTTTTCATCTCAATCTCGTCGTGGTGCGCTCCTATGGCGTTGCAGACTTCTTCTTTTTCGCCGTATTTCTCAGCCCATTGCATCCCAAGAATAGCATGTGGCAATTCGGTTTCGGTGTCAGGAACTTTTCCGATATCGTGCAACAATCCGGCGCGTTTGGCTATTTTTGGATTCAGGCCGAGTTCGGCGGCCATCACACCACAAAGTTTGGCTACTTCACGTGAGTGTTGCAATAAATTTTGTCCGTAGGAAGAACGATATTTCATTCGCCCAACAATTTTTATCAATTCGGGGTGCAGACCGTGAATGCCTAAATCAACGACAGTTCGTTTACCTACTTCGATGATTTCCTGCTCAATTTGTTGTGTGGTTTTTTCGACCACTTCTTCGATGCGAGCCGGGTGAATGCGCCCGTCGGTTACCAATTTGTGCAAGGACAACCGGGCAATTTCGCGGCGAACAGAATCAAAACACGAGAGTATAATTGCTTCCGGGGTATCATCCACAATAATCTCGACACCGGTTGCGGCTTCGATGGCGCGAATGTTTCGACCTTCCCGACCGATGATGCGACCTTTTACATCGTCAGATTCTAAGTTAAAAACAGAGACACAATTCTCGATAGCTTCCTCGGTTCCAATGCGTTGAATGGTGTTGATAATTACTTTTTTGGCGTCTTGCTGAGCAGTTAGTTTTGCCTCTTCCATGGTTTGTTGGATGTATCCCATGGCTTCTGATTTGGCTTCTGATTTCAAAGACTCAACCAATTGTTTTTTGGCTTCTTCTGCTGAAAGTTGCGAGATGACTTCCAGTTGTTCTATTTGGCTTTTATGGAGTTTGTCAACTTCTTGTATGCGTTTATCTAAATATTCGCTTTTCTGATCGTAATCTTTCATTTTAACTTCAACGTCAGTACTGAGTTTTTTGTTTCGAGCCAATTCATTTGAAAGCTGTGATTCTTTATCACGGGTTCTTTTCTCGGCTTCAGCTATTTTTCTTTCACGATCTAAGATGACTTTCTCGTGCTCAGATTTAAGTTCGATAAATTTCTCCTTGGCTTGAAGAATTTTGTCTTTTTTCAATGATTCGGCTTCATTGACAGCTTCTTTCAATATGCTCGAAGCTTCTTTTTTGGCATTTTTGACCAATTTTGAGGAATTGGTTTTTTCCAAAAATTTGGCGATGAAATAGCCCACGGTGAGGCCTAAAAAAACGCCGATAATAATGTATAATATAGTAGAGTCCATGTTGTTAGATTAAATTGATTATAAAAAAAAAGCCTACATTAGTGAGCTATTGTATAAACTCCTTAAGAACAGGTTTAGGGCTAACAGGATGTTCAAGTATCCGTAGTTCCGACGAGTCGGAAACGGCACGCTTTTGCAACCTAAACTCACCCTTCCAAATTTTTTAATGTTGAGTTTATCAAATTCTGTTTACTAATGCAGGCAGTAACTTTGTATGTTTATGAACTTTTTTAAACTTTTGTATCCAACAAATTTAACCAATTTTTTAATTTGATTTCAATTTGTTCGTTAGAAAAATCGCGATCGATACTTTTTTGTTCCAAAGCGGAAGCAAATTGTAGTGCGCACATGGCCAATACGTCTTGCTTGTCTTTTACTTCGTAGTTCCCTTCAAATCGTTTGATTAGCTCATCTATGTTTTTGGCTGCCAGTCGCAAACTTTCTTCTTGCTCAGGCTTTACGGTCAAGGGATAAACCCTGTCAGCAACCGTCAACTTTATTTTTAATGGCTCATCACTCATTTGGTTAATTGCTCAATGCATTGATCAATTTCGCGAACTAAAGTATTTATCTTAATTTTTGTTTCGTGTTTAAACTTGTCGCTGCCGGAAATCGTTGAGGCTATTTTTAGGGTTTCAATCGTAGCTTCCAAATCTGCTATTTGATGTTGCTGTTCCATCAATTTTTGTTCAGTTTGCTCTAATTGAACTTGCAATTCCTCTTTTTCTCGTAGTGTCTGTTGGTATCGGTTGACAAAGGATACAAACTTATCATCTACTAAATTAAGCAATTGCAATAATTGACTCATAAAAATGATTACTAAACGAAATCGTTTTCAAATTTAACACACCTTACGGTTAAAAACAACTTTTTTCATTTTTGTTTTAAAATAATTCACAGAAGACTAAAAAACACTTCCTTAAAACAATAATTTTTCCATTCTACACACACTTACTCAATTCGCTTTAACTGTCAAATTTGATTTTTCGAAATATATTTTCTCAAAGCATGACTTTTGTCAGTTTTTAAGATTTTATTGGGTGTTAAATTTGTCACATAATTTAAAACAACTAAAATGAAAAAACTTACTATTTTAATGCTTCTTGTGGCATTTTCTTCCAACTATTTATTTGCACAAGACAAGGATGCCGACAAAAAAGATGATTTCAAAAGATGGCAAATTCGATTGAGAGCTTTGGCGGTTATTCCAAACGAAAGCGACAATTTGGCGGGTGCATCTGTCAATGTTGACGAAGCATACGTTCCGGAAGTTGACTTTACTTATTTTTTCACCAAACATTGGGCTGCCGAGTTGATTTTGGCAACGACCAATCACGATGTGAAATTAGATGGAGGACCGAGCCTGGGTGATGTGTGGTTGCTTCCTCCAACCCTGAATGTTCAATATCACTTCTACGCGGGTAATTTGAAACCTTATTTGGGAGCTGGTGTGAATTACACGATTTTTTATGACGAAACCAATGGAGATATTTTAGATATGGATTATGATGACAGTTTTGGAGCTTCTTTTCAAGCTGGATTTGATTATTTTTTGAATGACAAGTGGTTCATCAATGCAGATTTTAAATACATCGTTTTATCAACGGATGTGAATGCAACTTTGATGACAGATCCCAATACCATCGCGGTAGTTCCGGTTGATGTAGATATCGATCCGCTGATTATTGGTTTAGGTGTAGGCTTTAGGTTTTAAGCAACATAGTTTTTTGGTTAGTTGAAAAGCTGTCCGTGGCGCAAGTCACGGGCAGCTTTATTTTTAGTCAAATTTAAGCACGCTATTTCAAAGCTTCTTGAATGGCGTTGTCAAATAGTTCTTCTAAGCTGATACCCGCTTTTTCGGCTTGTTGAGGCAAAAGCGATTGCTCAGTTAAGCCCGGAACAGTGTTTACTTCCAACAAATGAGGTTCGCCATTCACAAAAATATATTCGGAACGCGAAAAACCTTTCATTTGAAGCACTTGGTAAACTTTTTTGGCTACTGCCGAAACTTTTTGCGCCCAATCATCCGGAATATCTGCGGGTGTAACCTCGTTGGATTGTCCTAAATACTTGGCTTCATAATCAAAAAATTCGTTTTCGGTGATGATTTCTGTGATGGGCAAAACAACTGTTTCGCCTTTATAATTTATGACACCTACCGAAACTTCACGCCCATCTAAAAATGATTCAATAAGAATTTCACTATCTACTTGCAATGCATTGGATATAGCCGGAATTAACGCTTCCAAGGTTTTTACTTTATACACGCCAAAACTACTGCCGGATCGGTTGGCTTTCACAAAACAAGGCAACCCGACTTTAGAGACAATGGCAGTGGTATCGATGGTATCACCTTTGTTGATGAAGTAAGATTCAGCAGTTTTGATGCCGTATGGCTTCAGAACAGAGATTAAATCACGCTTGTTGAAAGTCAGGGCAGCTTGGTAAAAATCGCAGGAAGTCTGCGGAATTTGCAACAATTCAAAATAGGCCTGGAGTAAACCGTCCTCGCCCGGACTGCCATGAATGGCGTTGAACACAACATCAAATCGTGTTTTTGCACCGTTTATTTCAACAGAAAAATCATGTCGGTTGACAAGGTGTTTGTGGTTATTCGAATCGATGTAAAACCAGTTTTCTTTATCAATATCAATCCCATAAACTTCATATTTATCGGAATCTAAATGCTTCAAAACCACATTGCCACTTTTGATAGAAATGTCTCTTTCAGCAGAAAATCCGCCCATGACTACGGCAACTTTTAGTCTATTCATTGCAATCGTTTATAATTAAAAAAAATCAACCCAATACGGTTTTTACTTCTTCTTTTAAGTAACGCAAAGCCACATAAGAAGGCGGTTCGGTATTGGAAAGTTCCGACAATATTTTTTCTCGAAGATCTTGTTTTTGTTCTCCTTGACTGCTTAGTGCCGTTCTGATTTGATTGATGGTGGTGTTTTTGGCGGTTTTGATTAGATTCCAAGCAGCATCGCTCAAATAGATTTGCTGTGCAAGGTTGTGCTCAAATTCCTGTTCGATATGAGCAATTAACAATTGAAGATACGCTTCAGAATTATTTGATTCCGGTATAATTCGCATCAAAAGGCGATGCGGAACAATTCGTTCCAAAAAAAGCGTCATTCGTTCGTAGGCTTGAAGCCGAATAGGAAGCGACTCTTTTTTGATTTTATGAAATTGATCGTAAAAACGTTTCTTATCTTCATTTTTGAAATAGGCATTAAAAAAATAATAAGCCAAAATACCTACCAAAACTGCCGGAAGTATCGATAACAAAACGTTTTCCAAAGCTATTGAATTCATGGATGCATACATTTTTCAGTCAAACCAAAGATACACTTGATTCTGTTAAATAAAATAGTTTATGTGAAAAATCTCCTTCAAAAACAACAACAATTGTGTAAATTTACCTCAGTAAAATGTTATTATGCAGAAAAATTTTAAAGTAAGGGTAAACGATGAAGCTGATTTCCCAATCGAATCATCTGAGGTTGAATCGCTTGATTTAACTAAACTTCGTGAAAATTTTATTCACTTGATTCATCAAAATGAAAACTACCAAATTGAAATCG
>JAXMLV010000035.1:0-8275 GCA_034367065.1 Flavobacteriaceae bacterium | reverse complement strand
GAGCGCTTTAAAAGTGCAGAAGCAGAAAGACAACGTTTGGATAATCAATTACAAAAGAGTCAAACCGACATCAATTTACTTCGAAATGAGAAGGAACAACTTTTGGTTGAATTGACTCAAAAAAACAGCGCACTCCAATTTTTGGAAC
The DNA here is from genome assembly GCA_034367065.1 of Flavobacteriaceae bacterium. Lineage (GTDB taxonomy): Bacteria > Bacteroidota > Bacteroidia > Flavobacteriales > Flavobacteriaceae > UM-FILTER-40-17. The sequence goes on along the minus strand of JAXMLV010000035.1, from coordinate 8,127 downwards.
AAAAACATGCCGAACAAAAAGAGGAAGTTAACAAGCTTCAGGAGAAATTTACCAAAGAATTTGAAAATTTAGCCAACCGTATTTTGGATGAAAAATCGGCCAAATTCACCCTTCAGAACAAAGAAAATTTAGTCAATATTCTCAATCCTTTGCAAGAAAAAATAAAAAATTTCGAGAAACGGGTAGAAGATACGCACAAGGAAAGCATTGACTATCACGCCGCTTTGCGTCAACAAATTTTTGGGTTAAAAGAACTCAATGAACAAATCACCAAAGAGACGCTCAACCTGACCAAAGCACTCAAAGGCGACAGCAAAATGCAAGGCAATTGGGGTGAGTTGATTTTGGAACGGGTATTGGAAAAATCCGGATTGCAAAAAGACAGAGAATATTTTGTGCAACAGAGTTTCGTCACTGATGAAGGCAACCGCGTTTTGCCCGATGTGGTCATCAATTTGCCAGACGGGAAGAAAATGATAGTCGATTCGAAAGTGGCTTTAACGGCCTACGAAAGATACATGAATGAAGAAGATGAAAATACCAAATCGCAACATCTAAAAGAGCACATCGTTTCCATCAATCGGCATGTGGATCAATTGAGCAGCAAAAATTACCAAGATTTGTATCAGATGGAAAGCCCCGATTTTGTGTTGCTTTTCATCCCGATTGAATCTGCTTTCGCAGTTGCGCTAAACAAAGATTCATCGCTTTATAGCAAGGCATTCGAAAAGAGAATTGTCATTGTCACCCCCACGACTTTGTTGGTTTCGCTGAAAACAATCGACAGCATGTGGACCAACCAAAAGCAGCAGGAAAACGCCTATGAAATTGCACGACAAGCCGGCGCATTGTATGACAAATTTGAAGGATTTATCAGCGATCTGCTTAAAGTTGGTAAAAAAATGGAAGAAGCCAAAACCGAATACGGCAACGCGATGAATAAGTTGGTTGAGGGTAACGGAAATTTAATCGGTAGAGTCGAAAAACTAAAAAAAATGGGTGCCAAAGCCTCAAAAGCTTTACCGCAAAACATATTGCAGCGCGCGGAAAAAAATATCGATAACGAATAACAACCGGATTTTGACCATCAATTGCAAAGGCAGGCTCATCGATTTATGTATTCCCAAAGTCATGGGAATACTCAATCTCACACCCGATTCGTTTTTTGATGGAGGTCTCTATAAAGACGAGCAACCCATACTTCAACAGATTGAAAAAATGCTTCGTGAAGGTGCTGATTTCATTGATTTGGGTGCTTATTCTTCTCGGCCAAATGCTGCTTTTGTCTCCTTGGAGGAAGAACGAAAAAGATTGATGCCGGTGATTGAACTTGTCTTGAAGAAATTCCCTGAAATTTTACTTTCAGTCGATACATTTCGGCATGAAATTGCGCTGGAGAGTATAAATGCAGGTGCTGCCATCATCAACGATATATCGGGCGGTCAGTTTGACAATCAGATGTTTGAAACGGTTTCAAAACTAAAAGTTCCCTACGTTTTGATGCATCTCAAAGGAAATTTGGAAAGTATGCATTTGCCGTATGATTACGAAAATTTAACCCAAGAAATCAATTTGTATTTTGCCGAAAAAGTGAACCAACTGAGGTTATTGGGTCATTCTGACATCATCCTCGATCCGGGTTTTGGATTTTCCAAAAATTTGCATCAAAATTATGCCTTGCTCAACGAATTGGAACTTCTGAAAGCAAACAATCTTCCTATTTTGGTAGGACTTTCCCGAAAGTCGATGATTTATAAATTGCTTAAAATCACTCCGGATGCAAGTCTAAACGGCACAACGGCTTTACAGGCACTTGCGCTTTACAAAGGTGCGAAATTATTGCGTGTTCATGATGTAAAAGAGGCAGTCGAATGTGTCAATCTTTTACAGACCGTCACTGCTTGATGACTGTATGTGGCACTTTTGACAAATCCCAATCAATGACCAAACCGCCCGACAAACTTCGGGCTATTTCCGGACCGTAGAGATATTCGCACAAGTATAAAGCCGCATCAAAAGAACGTGCGCCGCCTGCCGAAGTGATGAATTTTCCGTCGTGTACAAATATCACATCTTCGCGAACATCCAAATTCGGAAACATCGCTTTGTATTTGGTGATGTCTGAAGGGAAAGTAGTGGAAACACGCCCATCCAAAATTCCGGACTTTGCCAAAACAAATGCGCCGTCACAATGAGAAGTAACAAACAAAGCTTTTTCGGAAATTTTTCGAACAAAATTAATCAGTGTTGTATCTTCCAAATCCGAATCGAGATGATGTTCGGCACTTGGCACCACCAAGATGTCAATAGAAGGTAAGTCATCTTCTGTGTAGTCATAATCAGGCAATATCCGAACACCTTCAAAGGTCGTGACGGGCTTGCGCGTATTGGCAACGGTAAACACATTCATCGATTTGATACCAGCTCGATATTGGGTGTGTTGAAAGATATCGAAAGGAGCCGTAAATTCTGTATTAAATGTACCATCCATGATAAGGAAAGCCACATTGTAACGATTTTTCGCCAATTTTGGGACAATTCTCTCTGCGGTGTTTTTTTCAAGACTTGGTTTTTGTTCTTGATTTTCACATCCGATGAGCAAAGTCAGTACGGATAGTAGGATAATTGTTTTCTTCATGGTCGCTGTTTTTTATTGTTTCCAATCCCAAAATTCCGGGACTGTGAGGTGTCATTATCGTATGTTTTTTGATGCTATTTTTATACCTGAACATGATTTGAATTTTCTAATGCTAATTTTTTACTCAACAAAGCGGTTAATCCGATGGCTAAGATACTCAACAATATCATCAAGACCCAATTTGTAGCATAACCGTATTTTTCAACCACGCTCATTCCTATTTTTGCACTGAGAATATGCGCAAACGAAAATGACATGGTATAAAGTGCAAGATATTTACCTTCCATACCCGACTTTGCTCGCTTCATTGCAAACGCATTGGTGTAAGGAAAGCCCAACATCTCACCAAAGCTGATGGCAAACACTGAAACGACTAAGATGAAATTCAAATTTGTAAGCAACAAGACCGCGTAACTCAGCCCATAAAAACACAAACTCCACATGATGATTTTTATCTGTGATATTTTTTGTTTTTCGAGTTGATGAACCAAGGGCATTTCCAACAGAAAAATAAGTAATCCATTGAGTGAAAGTAACAAGCCGGTTTGCCATTCTGATAAACTGTGTACATCGTGGTGGTAGAGTGGCATGGTGGTGAACAGTTGGAAAAACACGACACCCATCAAAAAACTGACCGTTAGAAAAATGAAATAGGGTCTGTCGGTTTTGTAAATAGAAAATTGTTTTACTGTTCTTTTTTCAATGACGGTTTCTGTATTATTCTTTTCTTTAACCAACATGACAAACATCAAAATAGAAAGGATGCAGGTAGCGCCGTCTATCCAAAATAATCCGGCATAGCCAACCGAAACGATGATGACACCTCCCAAAGCCGGGCCCAAAGAAAAACCGAGATTGATAGCCAATCGGACGAGTGTAAGTGAGCGTGTTTGGTTTTCGGGTTTGCTGTACGCTTTCAGAGAAACGAACATGGCAGGACGAAACATATCTGCCACACTCATCAACAATAAAATTCCCAAGCAGAAACCCCAGAAAGTTGTGATTTGTTGCAAGCCGAAAAACATAAAACCGGATATCAACAAACTACCCACCATTACTTTATAAAAACCAAACAAGTCGGTCAATTTTCCACCTAAATACGATCCAATGAGCGAACCCAAACCGAAGGCTACCATCACCCAACCGACCTGACTGTAAGTAAAGGTTAAATCTTCTTTGAGATATTTTGTCAAGAACGGCAAAACCATGGTGCCGGCTCGATTGACCAAGGTAACAAGTGCCAAATACCAAACATCTTTGGACAATCCTTTGAAAGAACTTGTGTAATTCGTGATGACGGCTCGATACATGTAGAAAATTTAGCGGTCAAACTTACGGAATATTCACGGGGATAAAAACGGACATCATTTGATTTGGCATGATTTTTCATTAAAAAAAAGGGTTGTATTTTTGTAAAAAGATTTAAAATGAAAAATAGCCTATTCATGTTGCTTTTTCTGGGTTTTCAATGGACAATCGCACAGCCCAAAGATTTTGTTTCAGAAAACGAAAAGCACCGTAAAGAAACCAATAAAGATTTTTTTAAAAGAGATAAAACGCCGCTCAAACCTGAAGATTTATACGGTTTTAAAGGCCTGAAGTATTTCCCTATCGATGCCGCTTATTATATTGAAGCTAAGTTTGTCAGAACGCCTGCTGAATCTCCTTTTTTGATGAAAACCACGACAGGACGGAAACCGGTTTACGTCAAATACGGCTATGCTGAATTTACGCTTCAGGGGAAAAAATGCAAGTTGAATATTTATCAAAACATAGATTTTCAAGCCACAGTCGAAGAGAAAAACACACTGTTCATCCCATTTACAGATTTGACCAATGGTATAGAAACCTACGGAGGTGGAAGATATTTGGATGTTTCGAATCCCGTAGGTGACAAAGTTATTCTCGATTTTAACAAGGCTTATAATCCTTATTGTGCCTACAACGAAAAATATTCTTGCCCGATTCCGCCACCCGAAAATAATTTAAAAGTAGCCATCAGTGCCGGCGTGAAAAAATACAAATGAGTCAAGTTATACATATCAGGTTTCCTTTTCAAGTTTCAGGTTTCAAAAAAAGGATGCTTCCTGACGGTTGGCAAGGGACTTCCATTTCAAAGACATGCTTTAAACCAACTTAATTTGTTACTTTTATCCCGCCAAATTTAATTTATATGAACTCAATGAGTATTTATTGGAGTCCGAGTGAAGGAATTCCACTTGGTTTTTTTACCATTCGTTTTTACAGCCTTATGTTTGTTGTTGCTTTCACGCTTGGATGGTATCTGATGAAAAAAATATTTCTATTCGAGAAAATATCGTTTGAAAAATTAGATTCTATTTTTATTTATGCCGTTGTAGCCACATTAATAGGTGCACGGTTAGGTCATTTTTTGTTTTACGAACCCGAAGAGTTTCTCAACGACCCACTCGGCATACTACTTCCCGTAAAATTCAACCCGTTCAGGTTAACCGGATACCAAGGCTTGGCGAGTCATGGAGCTGCCATCGGAATGATTGTAGCCATGTATATCTACAGTAAAAAAGTGATTCACAAACCCTTGCTGTGGGTACTCGATCGCGTGGTGATAACGGTTGCGTCGGGTGCGATTTTTGTCAGACTCGGCAATTTTTTTAATTCTGAAATTGTGGGCCGTCCGGTTGCCGAAAGTTTTCCTCTGGGCGTAGTTTTTAAAAATTTAGGAGAATCCTATCCGCGTCATCCGGCACAGTTGTATGAAGCATTCGGATATATTTTTGTATTTATCATCTTGTATTACACCTATTGGAAAACCGAGAAAAGAAACCAACAAGGGTATCTACTCGGTTTGTTTTTTGTCCTGCTTTGGTCTGTTCGATTTTTAGTCGAATTTGTCAAAGAAAGTCAAGGTGGATTTGAGACAACTTTTGGTGTTTTTTCGACCGGTCAATGGCTGAGTATCCCGTTTATTTTATTAGGCTTTTATTTACTTTTTAGATCTTCAAAACCCAAAACCGCTTAGCTTTGAATCGATTTGTTGCCATACTTTTGATTGTTTTTTTGATGGTATCCTGCAAAGATAAAAACCGTTCGGAAAGCATCAAAACCAAACCCATCACTTTCGAGCAAGATGGTGATTTGTGGTTGATAGATGCCGTTTCTAAAGATACACTTCAGCAGTTAGCCATTGAAATTTCGGATGACGATTACGAAGTGCAAACCGGATTGATGTATCGCGAAAGTATGGATGCCAATCAAGGAATGTTGTTTGTTTTTCCCGAGCCAAGCATGCATTCTTTTTACATGAAAAACACGCTGATTCCTTTGGACATTATTTTCATTGACGAAAATCGTCAAATTGTCAACATTCAGAAAAACGCCAAGCCTTTGGATGAAACTTCACTCCCATCTGAAAAGCCGATACAGTTTGTATTGGAAATCAACGCCGGACTGAGCGAAAAATGGCAGTTAAAACCCGGTGATAAAGTGGAGTGGACTTCTGAGTTTTGAGTGTTAAGTTTTTAGTTTGTCAAGCAAATGACAAAAATAAAGTTTAAAACCAATACTTTTAGTTTTAACAGTGTTATCTTTTTCCCGTGAAGGAATTAAGCAGAATTCCCCACTAATCGACACTATTCGGTAATACAATTTGGAAACGAGTTCTTTTCAAGAATGAGGTAATTTAAAATTAACGCGAGTTCGAATTATGAAAAACAAACTTTCCAATCAGATTAAACACAAATTACTGTCATTCAATGATTTTCGAAAAAGTAGTCATCTGCGTACATTTGCAGAATCAGCGGGAAAATTTTTTAAAAGTCTCCCGCAAATAACGCGGATCGGCGCAGATGTCAATGAGTCAAACTCAAACCGCTTTAAACCAAATTATTATATATCGAACTCACGTTGAAATTACCAACCATTTTTTACCGCTTTACCAAATTTATAGTTCACGCGAGAAAAGTATAATCTAATCACCCCCGTATTTCAAACCTATATTCGAACGAACTGCATCGAGTAGTTTGATTAAATCTCTGCTGCTTTCAAAGTTCATCAACGGACTTTCTTTCAGACCTTTTTGAAGGCAATCGGTCACGTGAGCGGCTTCGTAATAATAGCCATTGGTTTGGCAGTTGAAATCGATGGTTTTAGTTCCTTCCGTTGAGCTGATCGTTAAAGTTGAAGGTTCGTGAAATCGACTGTTCATCAGTATTGTTCCTTTCTCAAAAGTGAGCTTCGCTTCCGTAGGGGTTTTTCCGTCGGTCGAACAGTGTAGTTTGGATTCTGCTTTGTTACCGTGTTTAAACAACATCTCGCAACGGCTGTCAACTCCGGTTGTTGTAAAAACAGCATGAGCTTGAATTTTAGTAGGATATCCTAAAAATTGTAAACTTGCAAAAACCGGATAAATACCGACATCCAACAAGCCGCCGCCACCCAACGATTTGTTGTACAATCTCGAATGTTCATCAAATGGAACATCCATGCCAAAATCTGCTTCCAAAAAAAGTAATTTTCCAAAAGTTTGTTTTTGGATTATGTCTAAAACATATTGAAAATGCGGAAGGAATCTCGTCCATAAGGCTTCCATCAAAAAGACGTTTTTCTGTTTGGCAAGATTTATCATCTCTTCCACCTGGTTGAGATTCATGGCAAAGGGTTTTTCGCAGAGTACTGCCTTTCCGGCTTGCAAACACATCAAGGCGTTTTGGTGATGAAATACATGGGGTGTGGCAATATAGACGACCTCCAATTCGGGGTCTGCAAGCATGGATTCGTAGGAATCAAAATGTTTTTGAAAACGATATTCCTTCGCAAACGAAATTGCTCTTTCCGCTTGGGTTGAAGCAACGGCGTACGGAACTGCACCGGTAACTTTCAGCAAATCTTTTGCGAATTTTCCTGCAATCTTTCCGGGGCCAAGAATACCCCATTTTATGGAATTTAAAGGTTTCATTTTATGGAATACGGAAAATAACTGAGTATGATTTCATAAACGCGCTGAATGGTGATGGGTTTATAAATAAACGCATTCATTCCCGCTTCGATGCATCGCTTCTCATCTTCTATCGTCGCATTGGCAGTCATCGCGATGATGATGGGTTTGGCATCTTTTTTGGGATTGCCTCTTATGAATTTTGTTGCGTCTAATCCATTCAATATTGGCATTTCCATGTCCATGAAAATCAAATCGTAATGATTTTTATTGTATAGATCGACTGCTTGACTTCCGTCCTCGGCAATCTCAACGTCTGTAAACCCCAATCTTTTCAAGACTTTTACCGCAACCATTTGATTGATTTTATTGTCCTCAGCCAACAAAACTTTCAATTCGGAAAAGTGATGAATGTATTCTATTTCACTTTTAACATGAGAAATCGGAGTCAATTCTACCGGAATTTCTTTTGTTTTTTGCGCATTGATTGTAAACGAAAAAGTAGAACCTTTTTCGTAAACACTTGAAACCTGAATTTGTCCACCGAGTGCTTCTACCAATAATTTTGAAATAG
>JAXMLV010000034.1:0-23880 GCA_034367065.1 Flavobacteriaceae bacterium | reverse complement strand
GGTGGGTTCTATAAATTGCTTTTTGTATTTTTAATTTGTAAAAAGTAGCAGAACCCTTTAGCTAATTTTTACAAATCGTTGCTAAACTACAAAAAATAGTTCGTTTTGTAGCAATAATTTCGTTTTATTTTCTATCTATCTATCTATCTATCAGGTATTTAATTTACAAGCTAGTTAATCGTATCACTTGTTCGTAGCGGAATAAATTATAGGTTAAATTAATTAATCCAATAATGCCTGTTGCTCTTTCTATTCCTATTGATTTTATTTTTAATCCATTCATGCTTTGCTCCATAAAGCCAAAGACGTGTTCTACTCTTGCTCTTATTTTTGATTTTTCATTATTGCTTTTCTTTTGCTGCTCTGTTAATGGCTTGTTTCTATACCCTTTCTCATGAACTTTGTTGTTCATTTCGTATTTTGCTATTGTTTTTTCTTGTTCTTCGCCTGTGTAGGCACTGTCTGCGTATAAGTCTTGACCTTTATCTTTTTCGTCTAATAACCCTTCTGTTGCTTGTGAATCGTGAACTGATGCATCGGTTACTACGTATTTATTGATGAATTTACCTTTGTTATCAACCTTTGCATGGTTTTTATAACCGTAAAAAGTTTCATTATTTTTCTTGGTCCATTTAGCATCAATATCTTTATGGCTTTTTTTGTGTTGATTGTCATTCCATAATTCATCGCCTTTTCCTTCTTTTATTACTTTATTTTCTTCTCTTGTGTTGCGTTGGCGTGGTGCTATGGTAAAACTTGCGTCTATAAGTTGACCTTCATTAAATATTAACTCCTTTTGCTCTAAATAATCTTTAAATTGTTTAAATAAATCTTCTACAAGACCTGTTTTTGTTAGTGCTTCTCTAAAAGCCCATACCGTTTTTTCGTCAGGAACTTTGTCGCCAGTTTCGAGCTTTAAAAAGTTTCTAAAACTGTTTCTATCCAAAATTTGATATTCCACTTGTTTGTCGCCAAGTCCGTAATAACGTTGCAAAATCATAATTTTAAACATCAATACAACATCATAAGGTCTTGCTCCTGCATTATTTTTCTTAGTTGTATTTAGCAATTTTGATTCTAAGGTGCTTCTAAATAACTCAAAATCTATTACTTTGCTTATCATCTCTAAGGGATTTCCAATTGCTGATAATTTTTCCGAGCTAAATTGTTCGTCAAATAATGATTTCTTTCCTGTTGGTTTGTATCTTTGCTTTTTCATTGCTTAATCTGTTGATTTACACCATAAATGTACACATAATTATTTGAATATCAAAACTTTAATTTATAGAACTCCCCTGTAGAAACTACATAACCATTTTCTTTCATAAATTTTTTTGTTTCTTTTATAATCAGCTCAATTTCTTGTTCTTCAAAATCTAAATTAGTCATATATCGAAATTCTTAAATTGAGCCTACTAAATGGGGCATACGTTCTAACAAAATTAATATTGTTGTAACTTCTTAAATTAATCGTGTTAAGCTCTATTCCGTGATAGAACAAGCTATAACCGTTTCTACCTATACTGTATATAGGCGAATTAGTATCAATAACACCATTAATGAACCTACTATTAAAAAGCAAGGCTTCTGGATTTGGCAAATCTTGACTTAAGAAAGGTTTTAATTCGTTTGGCCAATTCCCGAAACGATTATTGTTAGTTATAGTTTCAGAACTAAAATCATTGGCAAAATTATCAACTTTAGTTTGTGGACCTCCTATTAAAACACTACCACCTTTAACACCTGTCCAAGGATTAATTCCCTGTTGTTTTGCCAGTGCATATTGAGTAGCTCCACCTGATATAGCTCCAATAGCAGCCCCAATCCCCACCGAACCAATTCCTGCTTTATGTGCCAAACTCAAATCGCCAGTAGATATGAATCCCCCTACAAAACTACTTTATCTAAAGGGATTTTTAAGGGCAGATAGTCTACATCTTTACGACCATTAATTACAATATTGTCGTTAACCAATTCTATCCCCTTATACATTTCTAGAAAGAACTCAACACCTTTTTTGGTTTTATCAATGTCCTTTTCAAAAACAATCTCTTCTTCTTTTTCTAAAGTCAACTTTGAATACATTCCATCTTCTTTGAAGTTAACCCAAACAGATGCCTTTAATTGTTGGCCTGAAACATTTATGTCTGTTTCTACCATTCGATAATCGGGATTTAAATTGATCTCAATCCCTTTTTCATATGCGTACTCTGCAGCTTCCAACAACTTTTTGTTCTTAATTGATTGGGCGGATTTGCAAAGATATTGGTGGGCTTTATCCCAAACATACTTTTGCCGCTCAGTCCAACTCAGTGAACTGAACTGTCCCTTATTAAATACACCGTAATACCTCAAGTGACCACCATAATAATAAGCATCTTCCTTTGGCAAATTCGGGTGTAATTCGTACGTCTTTTCGGTTGCAAAATCAAGGTTTATAAACTTGATTTTCTTTCCATCATATCTATCATTTAACAGTCTATTCAGCAGAGTGCCTAACCCAAAAAAATCTTCATTAAGAGCTATTAACATCTCATCTCCGTCTTTAAACCAAAATAAAGTTCTATCTATATTCATAAACTACGGTCTAATTGGTAATCCAGTATTGAAATTGACAGGGTAAGGGATTTTCATACCAGGTAAAGCATATTGCCCTGTTGAGTTATAGTGCAAGCTCCTTAAATACTTTTCCATTATATGAGCCTGATTCTTTGGCATTATGGAAGAAAACTTGCCATAAGCTCCTGGGCCTGCTTGGCGAAGAGATTGACCATACCTTGCCAAGTTGGCATCAGTTACACCGAACTTATAAAGCTGTCCACTACCATCAAAAATTGAATATGTTCTCGAAGGTGCTAAAGATTTAGAAGAGGTCGTCAACCTTATAGCATCATCAGCGAAACCAGTCGCCCCCTTAGCAGCAACACTCGCCACACTTACCGAAACTTCATAATCTGGTCGTACCTCTTTTATTGAAAGTATTCGACTTAGCCCATCAATACGACTACCTTCCCAAGCCGAATTTTGAATTTCATCATAGGTGTAAATTTCGGAGACACCAATATGATGATTTTGTTGAAGTGAAATAGGTGTTGCCGATAAAGTAACACCAAGAGTGATACAGAAAATCAAGATTAAAAAGGTTTCAATTGAACCTTCCCTCAATATTTTTAAAATATTTGATAGCATCTCCCTAGCTCTGATTTTTTAATACTTTTTCTACATTGCGCTCATCGGATAAATCCCAATACCACCATTTATCAGGATTATTTTTTTCAGCTTGAAACCTTCTCTGATATGATACTTTAAATAGGCCTAATAATAGCCTTAAAGATTTACTTAATTCTGCTTCAGGAAGCTCCGCAATTTTCTGTAAATGGTGATTGGCTACACCTTTAGTTAGAAGTACACAAGGGGTAAATGTTTGTTTTAATTTGCTCTCAAGTATCGCAGGTTGTATATCTTCTTCCTGTGGTTTTGATTGTAGAATGAGAGCTATTATCTCCTTTAAATAGTTTCTCTTTTCGATTAGCTCAAAGCCTGAAAATTCGTCTACTAAAATTTCTGAATCTATGAGCCCTTGCCCATATTTATTAAGTGTGATTGCCTTATCAGTTCTTAACATGTCAATAAATATTAGCGTGGATAAATTGTAATGTGAGGAGAACCTGGCCAAACTGGACCCGGTAGAATATCAATATTTCTAGGTGTATTATCTAAAACTGAACGTGCTCCCGGAAGAGAATTTTTGATCTTAGACCACTCTCTACTATTTTTCAGGCCACCGTGTATAATATAATCCCAATCAGAATATGCACCTGCTTTTCCGCTAGCACGACTACCGACAACAGATATAGGTTTATTAATTCGGGTTGCTGCATTTTGAATTCTTAGTAGTTCTCCTTTAGATAAAATGTTAGAACTCGTCTTAGCGGCAACTCTCTATACTCTCACATCATTCAATTTATTCTCATATATTTTAAAGTTAGGGTTATCAATTATTTTTTCATTGTTGTTTATTATTTGACCCACTAATTCGGAATAAAAAGAGTTAGCACCTTTCTTAAATGAGTTAATGTCCAATACCAAAGTTTCATCTGAAAATGATGTTGTGATTTCAATTAAATCTCCTTTCCTCAGAAAAAACAAGACTCCATCCGATTCAGTAAATTCAAATTCCTCCTTTGAGCTTTCTTCTTTCAAAAGATTACTACAAATAATAAGTAGAGAATAAGTAAAGTCTAACAGAGGTATCCAACCCCAATCCAAATTGATTTTGGAAGTCTTGAATTTTAGAATGATACTACCTAAAAAAAGGTTATATCTCAAAGCCATCTCGTCAGACTCAAAAGCTTTTTCTTCCTTTAAACTATTTGATGTAGAATATTCTATCTGTAACATAATTGGAGATTTAAAATGGAAATGCGGTTATGACTGAACCATTTGGGCCAATAACTACTCTAAGATTTGAAGCTGCGTTACCACCAATATTAGTTCCAATAGTTCTTCTAAAATTGAACTCTGCAATCGTTCCCGGTCTACCAAATGTATTGGGTCTGAAAGTTCCTTTAGTGGTAGCGGTATTGATTAGACTTTTTAGTTGTCTTGCACTTGTTCCTTGAGCAAATTTTCCGGCCCCTTTAGCCGTACTGGAAAATGCATGTCGTGCTAAAATGTGATTTAATCCCTTCTGTGTTAGAGAAGCTGGTGCGGCATTTAAAAGCTTAGTTCCCCCCTTAGCGGCAAGCTCAACTCCCTCCCTTGCCAACGACCTAGCCCCAACCTTTATGCCTGTTTTAATGCCTCCTTTCACCAATGAGGAGCCGCCCAAGGTAAAAACATCCAATACTATGAACCCGGCACCAAGAGCCACCTGCCAGCCGTCGCCTTCGTTTATGCCGTTATAGATGTCCTTTACGCCTCCCGCTATGGGTACAAAATCCAATACCGTGTCGGCTACATCGCCTGCCGAAATGCCCATGCCGCCTCCCCCCGTAGGGCCAAAGATAGACAAATTGGTCGGAACAGATGCGGACATATTGCCCGGTATTTCAAACATCTGCACCTCCGGGGAAGGGGCTCTGTCCCGTCCACCGCCAAAAAGCCTCTTGAAAAACCGCCCCGTTTCACGGAAAGGGCGCGCAATGGCATCGCCCACTGACTTGGCCTGACTGCCAATCCAGTTGCGCGCACCGGGCCACCAACCGTTGACCCAACCTTTTATGCTGTCAAAATTACCTAAAATATTGGCAATTACGTTTGCCCATCCTGCACCATTAAACTCAGAAGAATCCCCACCCGTCTCGGTGTACTCACCCGAAAAATCCACATACATCAGCGGGTTGTTCAACACATAACCATACCGATTGAAATTCTGGGTGTTATACGGATCCTGTACAAAATTGTCAGGCATCAGAAAGCGGTGCAGCTTGGGGTCATATAAACGCCCGTTCATGTGCACCAAGCCTACACCTAAAAGGTGTTCGTGGCCGGTATAGCCTCTATCAATTAATGTAAAAGAACTTAATGCGTTGCCCGCACCGTCCTGCAAGATAGCAATTTCGCCCCAAGCGTCAAAATGCCTTTTTTCTTTAATCATCCCTGCGCTGTCGGTAATAGCTAAAATACTACCTAAATAATCCCTAAACAGGTAAAAATAGCCCTCGGCAGTGGTACTCGTTTGTTCAGAATGCCAAACAGCCGGTGCGCCATAGGCATCGCCGCCCATGTAAGTAACAAAAGTGGTTTTGTTGCTCAGCGCGTCAAAGGTGATCTCCATCGTGCCATCGGCAGCGTAAAACCTGCGGTAGCGGCGTTGCAGCTTGTCGGCCTGCGTGCCGCCCCAAAACATCGCCGCCCTGCCCTGAGAGGCGTTGTACATAAAACTTATGTGGTCTTTGCCTTCTTCTACAATCTCCACCGGGCTTTTAAAGGCGTTGTAGGTGATGGTTTGTTTGGCAAAATTGTTATAATAATCCTGCCCGGCGGTGTTGAGCGTCAACTCGGCCTGTTGGTAAGAAGTCCCGCCATAGGCATAGTCGCCCACGCTGCTGTTGTTGGTAATGCGGCCGCGGGCATCGTAGGTGTGGCTGCGGTTGCCGTTGTTGTCGTTAAAGCCGAGCAGGCGGTCTTGGGTGTCGTAGGTAAACGTCTCGTTCCAAGTGCCCGTGCCGCCCGTGGGGCCGTTGCGCCTTGCCGTGAGCAGGCCGCGTTGGGTGTCGAAGGTAAAGCCGAGGTCGAGCAGGTCGGTGGTGGCAGTCCCTGTTTTTTGGGTGAGCATCCGGGTCACGTAGCCATAGGCATCGTAGGTGTTGGTTTGCGTAAGGGCTGCCGCGCGTGCGGAAGCGGTTACCTGCCCGCGCGCGTTCAGCCCCGTAACGCTCCAAATCGTTTGGTTGGCCGCCACGTCCGTGATGGTTTTTAGCGACCCGTTTTGGTAGGTGTTCTGTATTTTCCGTTTGCTGTATTTGTTGTTGGTCAGCAGGCGGGCTTCACTCTCTTCGGTGTCTAACCTGCCGAAGGCATCGTAGGTAAACCATTTGGTAAATTTAGCAAAAGCTCCTGTTTCTACCACGTTAACCGGGCGGTTATACACGTCGTAAGCATAGGTATAAACAGCGTTGTTGCCATCGGCATTTGTGAGATTTAGCTGTGTCGGCAGTTTGGTTGTTGCATGGTAGGTGTAGAGCATGGCCATGTCGGTATCATCACCGGTCAGTACTTTGCTCAACAATTTTCCTTTGCTGTCGTAAGCATAGACGGTTTGCCCTTTGGGCGTGGTTTCTTTGGTGGTTTCGCCAAAGCCGTTATATTCGTAGGTATAGATGCCTGCCGAAGGGTCGGTGAGTTTGGTTTTTCTGCCCCAGCCATCTTGTTCCACGCTCACTGCCACGCCGCCGTAGTCGGCTGTTTTCAGGTTGCCGTTGCCATAGTAGGTATAGTTGACCGTCCCGCCCGGGTCTTGCAGCATCACCACCTTGTCAAAAGCGTTTTTGGTGGTGGTCACCGACTTGGTACCGTCGTTCACGGTGGCGCTAAAACCCGTATAGCTGAGGTTGGTCACCTTTCCGTTAAACGCGGTGACGCGGCTTACCCGGTCATACAGGTCGTATTCGGTGGTGTTCCATTGCGTGGCTGCCGAGCCAAAGAAAGGTTCGCTCTCGCGGGTTTGTTTGCCAAGCGCGTCATACTCGTACGATTTGCTGACAAACTGCCCAAGCGCATCTTTTTCGGTTGTCCGTACCAACCTTTTTAAAGGGTCGTACAGCGCAGAGCGGCTCGATCCGTCGTCGCCCGTCGTGGTAACGGTGTAGTAAGAGCCTACGTCCTCCACGTAGCTCGTTGTCACGGATTTTCCGAGATAATCCGTGGCGGTTACCGGCCGATCCCAGGCATCGTAAGTATAGTTGGTTTGCTGCCCGAAGGGGTTGGCCTCTCGGGTAAGCATCCCTGTGGCCGTGTTGTACAGGTAGGTTGTAGCCAAACCTTCCACATCGATGCTTTTGGTCAGAAACCTGCCCGAGCTGTCGTATTCAAAGTTTACTTCCCTGCTTGCTTCCCCGTAGGGCGTGGTTGTTTTCTTCGTCACGTTGCCATAGGCATCGTAGATGAAGGTTTCGCTGTTGAATTGGGTTCCGTTGCCCTTGGTTTTGCGCTCGCTGACTAAATAGCCATTGTAAACCAATTGTTCTTCTGTACTGAAAATATCCGCCCCGATGGTGGTGGTTTGTGTTTTGCCCACCGGCCTGCCGATGTAGTAAGGAAAACCCGTGCTGTTGGCATAGGTAATATTTGTAACGGTAGAGCCATGCCCGGCAAAGGTGGTTGTAACCTGTGTCGGGTTGTTATAAATGTCATACACGAAACTTTGGCTCGTGTGGAGCCCGGTAAGCCCGTCGTCGCTTTCTTTGCCGGTGTTTTTGATATTGAACACCTTGTTTGCCCCCAAAGAGGAAGTATAGGTATAACTGTTTTTGACAATATAAGAGGCCGGATTCCCGCTAAAATTGATGCTGTAATTCACGAAATAATCTTGAACCACAGCTCCCCGAAGTTGCGGGTCGTGTAGCGACATAGAAAATTTCCGGTCTCCGCCGTCTATGTGCCAATTGCTCCGCGCCACACCCCTAAACCCGAGGAAACCGAGTCCTTCGGCATGGGAAACTGCTCCCATATAGGAGAATAATTGTTTAACTGCGCCTGCCCCGCCTCCGGTGCGGGTGAGGCCGGTCACTACCTTGGTGCCACGGGCGTTTCCGATGTCTATGTAGGGATAGGTTTGGTCATACGAACGTTGATAGACAGGCATAAAATCGGGCCCTATTTCAGTTTCATCCAAATCCCGGTAGGTGATGCTTTGTGTGATGCTGTTGCTCGAAACACTCCTGAGCAACATGTCTTCGCGGTTGTCTTTGTTAAACTTGAAGGTGGTTATCCATTGGTTGCTGATGGAAGCGAAGTCCAAGTTGTTGTTGGGTTTTTCCGAAGTGAGGAAAATCGGTATGGGAAAATGCTTGAGGTTTCCGGTGCGTGTTACGGAATTTCCAATGGCAAAAGCCGGCGCGACATCTAAAGCGGTAGAAAAAATGTTGTTGTAGGCGGTGACGGTCTGCGTACCGTTTGAACTGCTGTTGTAGGTAACCGTCCTGTAATCCAAAATATCTGTCCGCCCGTCCCCGTTGATGTCGGTCGGGATGAGGTTGTACAAGTACAGCGGGCTGGCTCCCGAGGCTAATTTGTATTGAAAAGGATAGGTCAATTCCGTTTTAAAAAAGCTTGAACCCGTGGAGCGGAAAAGCGCGAAAAGCGAAGAATCGGCGGCGGCCGGAATCATAAAATCCGTTTTGCCGTCGCCGTTGTAGTCGCCCAACAAAATGGGTTTGTCTAATTTAATACGGGTGTCGGTGGTTTGCCAAAGGAGTTGAAGTGTATTTGTTTGGGTCAGTGTATAGGCATATACCTTGCCTGTTTTAAAATGAAGGATGTCTGTTTTGCCATCGCCGTTTACATCGGCGGTCATGAGTTTGTCATCTTCAGCAACGCCCGCCTGCAATATACCCGCTAAGTTAACAAAATTACCCGTAATTCTTCGGTCTAAATTGATGAAATGAACTTTTTTTGGGCTGGCATTAATATTGTTATACACTTCATCACAAGCAAAACCAAAGGGGTCGGGCGGACCACAATTGACATTTGCATAAGAAAAATCCTTTTCTACGGCAATTATATCGGACAAGCCGTCACCATTAAAATCACCGGACAAATATTCTTTGGGGATTTTTAAATCTTGATAGCTAAGAGAACAGCCGCCAATCTGAAAATCGTACTGACAGGTAAAACCGGTGGTAATTTTCGGCGCTTCCCAAAACCTGTCATACTGGTGCGTTATCGGAGTACTAAATCCATCTGAATAAACCTCAAAAGTAATGTCTGCTACATTGGTGTTTTTAACAACTACAAATCCTTGCCCCGGCAATACTTTACTGTTGTGGCTAAGCCAAGTCACCGGAAAAATTTGTTCAAAAGTGTTGCCATTCAGACCTATTTCAAATGCGAAGTTTGTGGTGACCGATTGCAAATCTTTAAAAACCCAAAACTTTTTTCTTAAGTCCGTCCCCGTTGTCGGATAAACGATAAAATCCATCTTCCCGTTTCCTGTGAGGTCAAAAGGCACCACATTCGCATTCCGTTGCTCTATATTGATTACGCCCAAATCGGCTACAATCCCCGTGGAAGCTATGTTTGTAGGCGTGTCATCGTAGCTGAATGTGATGGGGCTGTAACTTAAAGTATTATCGCCGCTTTTTTCTTGCACGCTCACGAGGCGGTCATAGCCCAGGGTGTTGTAATTATGCGTAAGCACATAGTTTCTATATCCAATCCCGTTTCCTTTGACCCTTATCTCGCTTAAAAGGTTTTTCCGCTTGAAATCCTGGCCTCCCGTAAAGGATTGTTCAGGCCTTTTGCGGGTCTTGTATATAAATTGGATTTCATTCAGGGGTGAAGAGCCTGCTGTTCCGTATGCAATATTGCTGATCGACAAACTGTTGTCCGAAGTGGTGTAGGTGTAATTGATGCGGATACCCTGCGGGTTTACCCAATAGGAAATGGCATAGTCTGTCCGTGAACGGGAGTCGTTGCTATACCCGTATCGAGCCTCCGAACCATCCGGATAGGTTACTATAAAATAAGTAGGGCCGTAAGCGGAGCCATAGGGCGATACGCCATGTGAAGTGATTTTAACATTTGAGAAGTTTTCTGTTTCGTATTGTGCTCCGTCACCTCCATACACGCCGCTTTTAAGAATCAATCTTTGGCCGTCAAATGAATAGCGGTCTTGCAGGTCAAAATCAACCCCATCAATGTTGTTGTCGTGAAATTTGGTACTGGGGATGCGGGTGATAACCGAAACCCCTGAAACATTCCACCCAAAGCCTGCTAGACCATTTCCCCCTTGGCTGTTGTAAGACAGGGAAATACTGGGTTCTATCCCGTTTATACCCTGTGGAACAGCAACCGGGATGTTATAACCCGCGCCGCCTGTCAGGGAAACCGATAGTTCGCCAACGGTTTCGCTAATTCCATTGCCCGCAGCTGAAGATACGCTTTGAGCTGACTGAGCCGGGGCTCTCAACAGCTCCGGAATTTCATTATTGTCTGTCTGACGGCTTAAAATCCTAACGGGCTTATATGAAAATTTATCCTTTTCCTGCCCTTCGGCCGATAACACGCCAATCAACGCAAATATCAAAAGTAATTTTCGTATCATGTTCTCTATTTTTTAATGATTTTGAACGATTCGTTTTTACCGGAATTAAAATTGGCAATCAACAGATAAACCCCCGAAGGATATTTACTGAAATCAATGTCCACCTGCTTGATGTCGCTTTTTGGCTTCAAACTGAGTAAATGTTTACCGTCCAATGTAAACAGGTTCAATTCCTCTACAACAGATCCGTCGGCATTCAACCATTCAACAAAAAGTAAATTGCTAACAGGATTTGGATAAACAACAAAAGGTTTACTGTTTAATCCGTTTTCCGTCAAATCAGCACCCATACCGGCTCGGGAAAGTTGTGGAGTCGAAGGTGGCGGACAATCTATGCATACTTTATCACGCAAAATCTGATTTCCGGCCGCATCATACGTAAAGGTTAATTTGTCTTGTGAATAGCAAAAAGTGAAGAAAACATAAGAAAAGAACAGAAGTAGTTTTGTTTTCATAATCTTAATTTTAAGATAAAATTATAATAAATATGTTCTGAAATATGTTAAAATAAAAAAATTTAACATTTAGTTGATGTTTTTGTAACACATTTTTACAGTTGTTTTGCTGTTTTTGTCCCTGTACCAAAATGAAACCGGCGAAATACCCTGTGGCTTGCCCCGGGGATATTCGGTTTCAGGAAATTTTTTATTCTTGTCTTGGCTGGAAGTTGGAAGTTGGAAGTTGATTTTAACAACTCTAAGCGCTACTGGTTACTGGCTACATAAGCACTAATCGCAATTCTTCCGGCTTTTCGTTTCCTGAACGGTGGTTTCGACAGGCTCAGCCACCGGTTTCCAATTTTACATTTCACCGTGGCCAATTGCCACCGGACTCCCGACTTCCAACTTCCAACCCATTATTTGTTTGTGTTAAATTGAAGATGGGTCATGGAGGTTTCATAATACAACTCTAAAATGTTTTACCGCCCAAACAAAAAAACTTACTTTTACGGCTCGATTTTTTTTTTATGAAAAACCTGTCCTTCTGTTTGCTATTTTTTTTGGGAGTTTGGGCACATGCCCAAACTCCCCAAAGTTTTAAGGCTGGCGAATGGTTCCGGTTTAGGATTCACTATGGTATTTTCAATGCCAGCTATGCTACCCTAAAAGTAACCGACAGCCTCTATGAGGGCATGCCCGTATATCACGTTTCCGGTAAAGGAAAATCGACCGGGTTGTTGGGTGTTTTCTTTAAGGTGGACGACCATTATGAGAGTTATTTTGACAAAAAAACCGGAAACCCCTACAAATATGTCATCAAAACAGAAGAAGGGCCGACCACCAAAGACAAAGAAGTTTATTTTGATTATACCAAAAGCATCGTAACCGTCAAAAACAACGAACGAAAAAAATCGGATGACTTGCCCATCAAAGGCAACCATGTGCAAGATATGCTGTCTGTTTTTTATTTTTTAAGAAACAGCATTGACCAGCGAAAGATAGTTGTAAATCAAGAGTTTGAGCTCGACATGATATACGATGATGAACTTTTTAAATTCAAACTCAAGTTTTTAAAAAGAGAAGTTTTGCGCACCAAATTCGGAAAAATATCCACCTTGGTTTTCCGTCCCTACGTGGCTACGGGTCGTGTTTTTAAAGAACAAGAAAGCATGACGGTATGGGTGTCTGACGATGACAACAAAATTCCGCTCAGAATCAAAGCAAATCTGACGGTTGGCTCCATCAAGGCAGATTTGGATGCCTTTAAAGGATTGAAACACTCGTTCACCGTCAAAATTGAATAACCGATGACGCTATCCGAAAAAGATAAAAACACCTTGTCTGCGCTTCAACAAAAATTGGAAACCATCGGGCAAGATACTTCCACTCATTTGGAAGGCTTGCTGTGGAGCAAACCCATGACCTATTGGGATTATATTCAAACCGATGCCTTGCTCAACCTGCAAGTACAGCGAACTGTGCTTCCGGACGAGATGGTGTTTATCGGTTACCACCAAATCAACGAATTGATTTTTAAACTTGTTTTGTGGGAAATGGCTCAAGTGGCAGAAGCAAAAGAATTGACCGTCGCTTTTTTTAAGGAAAAACTAAACCGATTGACCCGTTATTTTGACATGCTTACCACTTCTTTCAACATCATGAAAGACGGAATGACGGTAGAGCAATACATGAAATTCAGAACCACGCTCACGCCGGGAAGTGGTTTTCAATCGGCACAATACCGGTTGATAGAATTCGGCTCAACAGAAATCATAAACCTTATCGATGCTCGCTACAGAGAAAATTTGAGAAACGAACGAAATCCGGAAATACGCTTCGAAAATCTTTATTGGCAGGCTGCCGGAAAGGATCATCAAACGGGAGAAAAGTCCTTTTTGCTAAAAGAATTTGAGAAAAAGTACAAAAGACATTTTCTCTCGTTTGTGGCAGATTATCAGCAAAAAAATCTTTGGTCGAGATATAAAGAATTGACTTCCGAAGAACAAAAAGATGAGAACCTATTAACTTCCATGCGGCATTATGACAAGACGGTCAACATCCAATGGGTGATGGCGCACTATCATGCTGCCGAGCATTTTCTCGACAGTGGGAAAATTCCGGTGGAAGCCACCGGCGGAAGCCATTGGAAAAAATATATGCATCCGCGGTTTCAAAAAAGAATATTTTTTCCTGACCTTTGGACGCGTGAAGAATTAAACAATTGGGGTAATGAATAAATCGATTATGAGAAAAGGCTTTTTGTTGTTGGTGGTATGCGCGATAGGATTTGCTGGGTGTAAATCAAAAGAAGAAACAAAACCGGTTAAAGTGGAAATAAAAGTTGAACCGAAAATTGAAGAATTCGGCTTCTTGCTCAACGATTTTGACGTGGTTAAGGACACCATCAAATCGGGTGATAATTTCGGCGATTTGCTCACAAAAAACAGTTTAGATTACAGTAAAATATACGAAATAACCTCCCAAATCAAAAATGATTTTGATGTGAGAAGGCTCAAAGTTGGGAAAAAATACACCTTACTCAAAAGTAAAGACAGCACCAACCAACCGCTCGTATTTATCTACCAAGACAACAAGATAGACTATGTGGTCATTGATTTTCGTGACAGTATTTTTGTAAAAAAGAAAAAACTTCCGGTAACCATCGTCGAAAAAACGGCGATTGGGGAAATCAATAGTTCGTTGTCCAATGCGATTGTCAATCAAGGACTTGATTACGAAATTGCCAATAAACTTTCTGATATTTACGCCTGGTCTATCGACTTCTTCAGGCTACAGCCCAAAGACCGGTTCAAAATAGTTTACACGGAAAAATACATCAACGACACCGTTTTTGCCGGTATCGACGAAATCAAATCCGCTTATTTTGAACACAATGGAAAACCTTTTTACGCTTTCAAATACAAGACAGACTCCATCACCGGAGCTGAAGATTATTACGATGTAAAGGGTAACACCTTGCGAAATCAGTTTTTAAAAGCTCCCCTTCAGTTTAGCCGTATCTCGTCTCGATTTACGAACAACCGTTTTCATCCCGTACAAAAAAGATGGAAAGCACATAAGGGAACAGACTATGCGGCACCCACCGGAACACCCATTTTATCAACAGCCAACGGAAGTGTCATAGAAGCCGGATATACTTCCGGAAACGGAAACTATGTAAAAGTGAAACACAACGCTACTTACACCACCCAATATCTTCACATGTCCAAAATTTTGGTAAAAAGAGGGCAGTTTGTCAAACAAGGACAATCCATCGGATTGGTGGGAAGTACAGGTCTTGCAACCGGCCCGCATGTCTGCTATCGCTTTTGGAAAAATGGCCAACAAGTGGATCCATACAAACAAGATTTGCCTTCTGCCGAGCCCATCAAACCTGAACTTAAAAATAAATACATCACCGATATTTCACCCAGAAAAAAACAATTGGATCAAATTGTTTTTAAATCAGAATTAAACATTTCACCCATACAATAAGACCATGACTTTAAAAAAAATAAACCCGACTACCACACAAAGCTGGCGCAAACTTCAGCAGCATTTTGAAGAAGTGAAGAACCTGCAAATGAAACAACTTTTCGAAGAGGATTCGGAAAGAGCCAATAAATTAAGCATTCGTTGGCAAGATTTTTTTGTCGATTTTTCGAAAAACAGAATCACAGACGAAACCCTTTCTTTACTTTTAAAACTTGCTGAGGAAACCGATTTAAAATCGGGAATAGATGCTTATTTCAAAGGTGATATAATCAATGAAACCGAAAACAGGGCGGTGCTTCACACAGCGCTGCGAAGCCCCGAAAACCAAGAGATTTTGGTAGATGGGAAAAACGTACTGCCGGAAATCAAAGCTGTCAAAGAAAAAATGGCGCAATTTACAGACTCTATCTTAAACCACGAGCGAAAAGGATACACCGGCAAACCTTTTACAGACGTGGTCAACATCGGCATCGGCGGCTCAGATTTAGGCCCGGCGATGGTGGTGGAAGCATTAAAATTTTACCAAACTCCGCTCAAGTTCCATTTTGTATCAAATGTTGACGGCGACCACGTGTCTGAAGCCGTCAAAAACCTCAATCCGGAAACTACTTTGTTTGTCATTGTTTCCAAAACATTTACCACGCAAGAAACCCTTGCCAACGCCATCACCATCCGGGAATGGTTTCTGAAATATGCCACCCAAGATGATGTCGCCAAACATTTTGTGGCGGTGTCAACAAACTTAGGTGCCATCCGTAAATTTGGCATTGCTGACGACAACATTTTCCCCATGTGGGATTGGGTCGGCGGCAGATTTTCACTTTGGAGCGCGGTCGGTCTTTCCATCAATTTGGCTATCGGAAATACCGGATTCCAGCAATTGCTGAAAGGCGCACACGAAATGGACGAACATTTTAGAAATCAATCTTTTGACAAAAACATTCCGGTCATAATGGGATTAATCGGGCTTTGGTACAACAATTTCTTCGGTGCAGAATCAGAAGCAATTATTCCTTATACCCAATATTTACATCGATTCGCGGCATACATGCAGCAAGGCATCATGGAAAGCAACGGCAAAAGTGTCGATCGCGCTGGTAACAGAGTAGGTTATCAAACCGGTACGGTCATTTGGGGTGAACCCGGAACCAATTCGCAACACGCTTTCTTTCAGTTGATTCACCAAGGAACAAAACTGATTCCAACCGACTTTATCGGTTTTACCCAATCGCTCTACAAAAACAGAGATCACCAACGCAAATTGATATCGAATTACATAGCACAAACCGAGGCGTTGATGAACGGAAAGGATAAAGAAACCGTGCTCGCCGAACTAAAATCTCAAAATCTCTCAGAAGAGGCCATTTTAAAATTAGCTCCGTTCAAAATATTTGAAGGAAACAAACCAACCAATTCTCTTTTTATAAACAAGCTTACACCAAACACTTTGGGCGCATTAATCGCACTTTATGAGCATAAAATCTTCGTGCAAGGCTATCTTTGGAACATCTTCAGTTATGACCAATGGGGTGTCGAATTGGGTAAACAATTAGCCAACAACATCTTGAAAGATTTGGAGTCTGAAACCATCAAAAATCACGATGCTTCAACTTTACAATTAATTAACATTTTTAAAGCATTAAATTAACAGCGTTGTTGCATACCCGACTTATAAACACTATTGGTTTCTAATTGTTTATAATTTTTAATAAAAAAACATTTAATTTGATTAATGTTAATTTCTTAACATTTAATTTTGGTAAAACTTTTAACATTTTAAGACTTTTGCACAAAATTAAATTTAAAAACATGAAACAGATCAAACTAACTCTTTTTGCGGCATTTCTCTTTGCTGCACAATTGATTTTCGCCCAAGGCTCGACCACGTCGTCGATTGGGGGGAAAATTACAGATGACAAAGGCGAACCGCTACCGGGAGCCAATGTTATTGCCGTCCACACGCCATCCGGGACTACCTATGGTGCAACTACCGACTTTGACGGTTATTACCGGATTTCAAACATGCGTACCGGCGGCCCTTATGCCATCTCGATTACGTATGTGGGTTTTGAAGAAATCAAACTGGCAAACGTATTCCTTCAATTGGGAGAAACACAACGCATCAGCCGGCAAATGGCCGAGTCGGTCAACCAATTGGATGAAATCCAGTTGATTGCTCAACGCAATGGCTTGTTTAGCTCCGGAAGAAACGGCGCTGAAACCGTAATTTCAGAAAGAGACATTCGGAACATTCCATCAGCTTCTCGATCGATTGCCGACTTTGTCCGTTTGACCCCGCAGGCGCTGATAACTGAAGGTGTTGACGGTTTCTCTATCTCGATTGCCGGGCAAAACAACCGGTTCAACGCCATCTACATTGATGGCGCAGTCAACAACGACGTGTTTGGCTTAGCGGGTTCGGGAACAAACGGCGGGCAAACCGGTGTGAATCCATTCTCGGTAGATGCCATCGAAACATTTCAGGTGCAGGTTGCACCCTACGATGTGAAAAACTCGGGTTTTGCCGGAGGTTCCATCAACGCGATTACGCGTTCGGGTACCAACAACTGGGAAGGTTCAGCTTATTATTTTTACCGAGATGAAAATCTCGCCGGAAAAACTCCGGGCGGATTGATTAACGAGGGTGATGAAAGGAAGCGTTTGAATAATTTTTCTGCCCAAACTACCGGTTTCAGAGTAGGCGGGCCGCTTATCAAAGACAAACTTTTTGTTTTTGTGAATTATGAAAACCAAGATGATGAAACAGCTCAACCATTCACTTTTAGCAACTATAGGGGAAATTCTAATTTAACCGCTATAAACGGTTTAAGAGACGATTTAATTTCCCGTTTCGGGTATGACCCGGGTACTTTTGATGCCTCAAAAGCTACCCTAGAAAGTGATAAAATCATCGGTAAAATTGACTGGAACATCAATAAAAACCATAAATTATCATTGAAACACAGCTACGTACAAGCGGATAATTTAGAAGCTCGAAGTTCGGGAAATACCAGTATTCGATTTTTGAATGGTTCGGAGTTTTTCGCCACCGAAACCAATTCAACTGCTTTGGAATTCAATTCCCGTTTTGGCGATAAATTTGCCAACAACTTGGTGGTAAGTTATGTGAAAGTTGATGATGACAGGGATCCATTTGGAGATCCTTTTCCAAGTTTGACGATTAGAGATGGAGATGGTAGTATAATTCTAGGGGCAGAACCATTTTCTACCGCCAACTTGTTGGAACAAAAGATTTTTACCATTACCGATAATTTTGAAATCTATTCCGGCGCGCACACCGTAACCATTGGTGGTACGTTTGAATATGGTGAATTTAAAAACGTGTTTTTTGGAAACAATTTTGGAAGTTATGTCTTCAGCAACCTGAATGATTTCTTGACAAACCAGCCGGCAAATACTTACCAAATCGGGTATTCATTGTTGGGTCAGCGCTCTTTGGGTGATAATTCAACCGGAGCGGCCGAATTTATTACTACACAATTCGGTGCATACATCCAAGACGATTGGAATATTACTGACAATTTCAAACTTAGTTTGGGCGTTCGTGTAGATGTGCCTTACTGGAGAGACGGGATAGATAACCCAATTTTCAATACCGAAACGGTCAGACTTTTAGAAGCGGCAGGGAAAAATTTGCAAGGTGCAAGAGTAGGAAAAGGTGTTAACGCAAATCCATATATTGCGCCAAGATTGGGTTATAACTGGGATGTGTTTGGAGATAGAAGTACCCAAATACGCGGTGGTTTTGGTGTATTTACTTCGAGACTTCCTTTGGTATGGCCGGGTGGAACATACAACAACAATGGGGTAACAGGTGGTTTCAGTACAGAAAGAGATTTTGCAAATCCCGTTTTGTTTAATCCGGATGTGACAACCCAACAAGTAAGTGTTGAACCGGGCTCTGGTGGTGTTGGTGGAAACATCGACTTGTTTGCGCCCGAATTCAGATTGCCCCAGGTATTCAAGGCCAACTTCGCGGTTGACCAAAAACTTCCTGTTTGGGGATTGGTTTTGAGCACCGACTTTATTTACACGGACAACATCCGGGCTATCTTTTACGAAAACCTAAACATCGGCGATGCGGTAGGCCGTACCAACGGTGCAGGTAGCCGTCCATTCTTCAGTAGAAACGCGATTGACCGAAGATTTGGCGGTATCTATTTGGCTTCAAACACCAAGGAAGGCTATTCATACAATTCGGCCATAACACTTAGTAAACCTTTTGAAAACGGTTTTAGCGGGTCGGTTACTTGGAGCTTTGGCCGTTCAGAAGCGGTTTTTGATGGTACTTCTTCGCAAAACAGCTCGCAATGGAGAAATCAACAAACGGTAAACGGTAAAAACTCTGATTTGCCAACAACTATTTCCGACTTTTCTCCCGGACACCGTGTGATTGCCAACGTTTCTTACGAGAAAGCCTGGACTAAAAACATCAAAACGACCATTGGTTTGTTTTATGAAGGCTCCGAGAGCCAATCCATTTCTTATATCTATCGGGAAGGTCGCGACTTGCTAAACGATGATTCTACTGACAGGGCGTTGATATACGTCCCTGCCAGCCAAGGGGAAATAAATTTACTCCCGCTTTTAGAAATAAGAAATAGTGATAATGTAGTTATAAAAACATTCACCGCCCAACAACAATGGGAAGCTTTGGACGCGTTCATCCGCGGCAACTCATACCTCAACAGCAGAAGGGGAAAATTTGCCGATAGAAACGGTGAACAAGGCCCTTGGAGCGACATCGTGGATTTGAAATTGATTCAAGACTTCTCCATCGATGCTTTTGGTAAAAACCACACCTTGCAGTTTACCGCAGATATTTTCAACTTCACAAACATGATTAACAAAGACTGGGGACGCAAGAAATTTGTACCCAGCTTTGGTAATGTTGGTTTGCTGACCACGGAAACAGCCGGAGCCAACCCTGTATTCAGCTTTAATCCGGATTCTTTCAAAGACGGAATCGAACAATTGGATGATTCAGGAATCCAAAGTTCAAGATGGCAAATGCAAATAGGTGTTCGCTACATTTTTAAATAATAATTTTTCTGATATAATTTTAAAACCGCCCATTGTGGCGGTTTTTTTTTGAATTTGATTATCTTTGGAACAACCAAAAAAAAACGATATGTACACAACCCTCCAAACCGTTCACTCTTATTGGGCATATTTAGTCCTGCTGTTTCTTATTTTATCAACTTTTAACGCGATAAGTGGCGTAGCTTCCAAAAGAGCTTTCCAAAGTCGAGACTTGCGTGTGTCACTATTCACCTTGATTTTTTCACATATTCAATTGATAATTGCCATCTTGCTGTATTTTTCCTCTCCTTATTTTGAAATGTTGAAAAACAGCGGCATGGGAACTGTGATGAAAGACGCAACACTCCGCCTTTACTTGGTTGAACATCCTTTGATGATGATTTTAGCCATTACTTTTATCACCATTGGTTTTTCCAAGCACAAAAAGAAAACAGAAGACGCAAAAAAATTCAAGACCCTCGCCATTTTTTACGGATTGGCACTCTTGTTTGTGTTGAGCAGAATTCCATGGAATCAATGGTTTTCAGCTTAAAATATATACTCCATTAAATCATAAACCCACAGCGCACTGTGGGTTTTGTCTTTTCTAAAATGAATACTTCGACCGAATTCGATTATGTGTTTTGTGGCGCCGGTTTGGCAGGCTTGATGCTTGCCTATAAAATGAAATCGGATGTGTTTTTTGAAAATGCATCTCTACTGATAATAGATCCGGAAGAGAAGAAAACAAATGACAGAACCTGGTGTTTTTGGGATGACAAACCAAGTATTTGGCAAGATATTGTTGCAAAAAAGTGGTCTTTTGCTGCTTTTAATGACGCAGATGAAACTTTAAACATCAACCTAAAACCGCTTGATTATAGGATGATCGAAGGGCTCGATTTTTATCAGAAGATTCTTTCATTCTTAACCGCCCAAAAAAACGTTCACTTTCTAAAAGATACGGTTCTTTCATTGGAAGAAAAGAATGATAAAGTATTTGTTCAAACCGCATTGACCGGGATAATTCAAGCAGAAAAGGTATTCGACAGTCGGTTTGATGCCTCAATTATTGAGAGTCAAGCAAATTATCCTTACCTCAAGCAACATTTCAAGGGTTGGTTTATAGAGACCGAAAATGCGGTTTTTGATACTGAGAAAATAACTTTTATGGACTTTTCCGTGGCGCAAAATGGGCATACGCGATTTATGTATGTTCTCCCGTTTACGGAAAAAAAAGCATTGGTAGAATACACCTTGTTTTCTGAAAAATTATTGCCTGAAAATGAATACGACGAAGCGATTAAATTCTATATAAAAAAATACAAAACAGGCTCCTATACAATCGAACGGACGGAAAAAGGCAACATACCGATGACGTGTTTTCTGTTTGACAGACGAAATAGTAAAAATGTGATTCGAATTGGGTCGGCGGGAGGCTGGACAAAGGCTTCCACCGGATTTACCTTTAAAAATACAGACCGAATCAGTACGCGATTGGTAAATTTTTTAAAAGAAACAAATGATTTTAGGAAATTTAAAATCCGAAACCGATTTTGGTTTTACGATTTAATACTGTTGGATGTTTTGAGTGCTGATAATCAATTGGGTGCTTCGATATTTTCAGCCGTATTCAGCAAAAATAAACCCAAAAGTGTCTTTCGCTTTTTAGATGAGCAGAGTTCTGTTTACGAAGATTTAAAAATCATTTTGTCTTGCCCGAAAAAACCGTTTATCAAAGCATTTTTCAGACGAATACGGAATGGATTTTAAGATTCTTTCAGCATCGCAATGTGCGGAATCCCGTCTTCTAAATAACCTTCGCCAATTTGCACAAATCCGTGTGCTTCGTAAAAATTTTTCAAATAGAGCTGTGCAGAAATCTTAATTTTGTGGGTATTGAATTGCGTTTGAATGGCATCGATAGATTTTCGCATCAATTCATGTCCTAATTTCCGTTTTCTGAAATCCACATCAACCACCACACGTCCGATGCTGGCTTGGTCAAAATAATCACCGGCTTTGAATATTCGGGTGTAAGCTGCAATGTTTTCTTCTTCTTTGGCAAACAAATGCAGGGCTTTATAATCTTTGTCATCCAAGTCCTGATAAACACAATCTTGCTCAACAACAAAAACTTGCGAACGCAAACGAAGAATCGGGTACAACTCCCAAATACTTAATTCTTCAAATTTTTTGAGATGCCAACTTAGCATAATAAATACGTTTTATCAGTCCTGAACAATAAAATCCTTTGGGTCTTCTTTTTGAAATTCAGGTTGGATATTGACATGATTGATTTGAAATTGATCGTGTAAAATCCTTTCTATTTGATGTAAAATATCATTGAATTCTGTCAAAGTAATATCTTCCTTGAAGTCGAGATGAGCCTCCAAATGCAATTCATCATCGTTCAAATACCAAACGTGAATGTGGTGTAATTTATTGACTTTCGGCACCTTATGAACTGCGGAAACGATGTCTTTTATTTTGATGTGTTTTGGCGTGAAAAGCATCAAGATGCTGAACGATTTATTGGTTAAATCGTAGCCTACCACAATCAAATACAAAGCGATTGCCATCGTTAAAAAACTATCGATCCAATAAACTTGATAGTACTTCATCAGAAGACCACCTATCAAAACAGCTACGGATGCCAACAAATCTGTCAATAAATGAAGATAGGCAGATCGCATGTTGATGTTTTTCTTGGAATCGCTGTGAAGTAAAATGACACTAAGCCCGTTGCCGACTATGGCGACCAAAGAGAGCCAAATGACTAAACCTGTCTGAATTGGCTGTGGATGATAGAACCTTTTTACAGCCTCAATAATCAGGAATATCGCAATGACAATCAGCGACAACGCGTTGATAAATGCCGCTATAATTTCAGCTCTCTTATATCCAAAAGTCTGATTGATGGACGCTTTTTTTCTGGCAAAATAATTGGCAATATAACTGACGATAAGCGAGACTACATCCGTAAAATTGTGCAAGGCATCTGAAAGCAAAGCCAAACTACCTGAAAAAACACCGCCTATTATCTGGGCGGCGGTTATCATGATATTTAATAAAATAGCATAAAATAGATTGATGCCCTTTAGGTGCGTATGCGAATGATTATCAGCCATTGGTTAACAAGGTATTTTATCGATTCGCTGTTGATGCCGTCCGCCTTCAAAAGGCGTTTCAAGAAATACTTTCACCATATCCAATGCCTGGTGTTGAGAAACAAATCTTGCCGGAATACTGAGTATGTTTGCGTTGTTGTGCTGACGAGCCAATTGGGTCAATTCTTTGTTCCAACAAAGTGCTGCCCTAACTTTTGGGTGTTTGTTGGCGGTAATTGCTGCGCCGTTTCCACTGCCACAAATAATGATACCTAATTCTGCTTTTTGATCAGCAACCGATTCGGCTACAGGATGAATAAAATCGGGATAATCCACACTTTGTTCGTTGTCGGCACCATAATTTAAAACTTGATGTCCGATACCTTCTAAAAACGTTTTAATAGCAAATTTATAGACTGTGCCGGCGTGGTCATTCCCGATGGCAATTTTCATTTTAATGGCATTTAAGTTTTTACAAATATACCAAACTTAAACGAAGATAATAAACAGCTGTGTTAATAAATATTTACAATTCCTTAACATTTAGTAAATTATAAATTTACACCAATTGTGGAAAACTTAGGATAAATAAACATAAAAAAACTTGACTTATTCTTTTGTTTTTATAGTACAAGAAATACCTATTCAACAAGAAAAAAGATTGAAAAACAAGTAAACAAAATATGAACATTCATCCGCCTTTTATAAACAAGAAAAAGACTCGAATAACAAGTAAATAATGTTCATAATATAATATAAACATTGGTTAATAAGAAAAGGGAAATAATTAAATAAGAATGTTTTACAATCTAAAAAAATGTTGATAAAAAAGATAGAAAAACGAACATCTTAAAATCAAAGAAAAATATGAATTATTTATGAGTACTATCAACACACCACCATCATCATCATTTTTTTTTTATTTTAAAAAGAAAAAGATAATTATATAATATGAATTGTTGATAAGAAAAAAAGATTTTTTAAAGTAATGTAACTATTCAGCTATTCAAATGAATTTCGTTTT
>JAXMLV010000033.1:0-24684 GCA_034367065.1 Flavobacteriaceae bacterium | reverse complement strand
AATCAGGCTTGGCAATTTATTCAAAATATCCAATTCTCAACAGCGGGTCTTTGGAATTTCCGGATACTTCCAACAATGCAGTTTTCGTGGATTTGTTGATTAATAAAGACACCATACGCATTTATAATATTCATTTTCAATCACTTAAAATTTCAAATGAGGTAAACGACATCAATGACAAAAATTACGAGTTAATGACTGCCCGCATCGGAAAAGCTTTCGTCAAACAACAAAGACAGTTAGAAATTTTATTGGCGCACAAGAAAACATCGCCCTACCGAAGCATACTCGCAGGAGATTTTAACAACACCGCTTTTTCTTATTTGTATAAATCACTGAAAGACCAAGGATTGAAAGATGCTTTTTTGGAAGCGGGAACGGGTTTCGGACAAACGTATAACCTTAAATTTTTTCCACTTCGCATCGATTTTGTCATGGTTGATGACAGCTTTGACGTCAACAACTTCAAGTGTTTCAGCCAAAAATATTCCGATCATTTTCCGATCATGACGCGTGTCGGGTTGTAATGTTTTGACTCTCAATATTTAGCTTTTGGCTATTGGCTTTTAGCTATTGGTCTTAAAATAACGGTTACTAAATAATAGCTATTAAAAATCATTCCTCCACCCGCACTTTCATGGGAATATCCGCATACGGCCACTCCTGACTGTCTGCTTTTACCATCGAAATCTTGTCGGCTACCTCCAAACCTTTGGTTACCCGACCAAAAACAGTGTGTTCGCCATCTAAATGATGGGCTCCTTTTTGGGCGATGACAATAAAAAATTCGTAGGGTTTAGACAATCTCCGCGGATTGTCTTCATAATATCGCGCCATCGAGACTGCCCCGCGATTGTGATTGTGTCTCATCTCAGGATACAACAAATATTCCCCGATTCGACTGCGCTTGATGGATGTTTCGGAATCGTCATTGTTGCCGCCTTGAACCACAAAATCCGGTGCCACCCGATAGAAAAGCGTGTTGTCGAAGTAGTGATGTTTGGCTAAAAAAATGAAATTAGCCCGATGCAAAGGAGTGTCTTTGTACAACTGAATTTCAATATCCCCAAAGGAAGTTTCGATGACCACCTTGGTTTCCGGATTTTCCTTGCCATAATCGAGCAAAAATGTCCTGGCACTGTCAAGCGCTCTCGAAATCAGCGGCTTCTCTTCAATTACTTTAGGCTTTTCCGATTCTTTGATTTTTTTGGACTGAACACTGTCGATTTCTTTTTTTTGAATAACTTTATTTTTGGATGGATTAGAATGTTTATTTTCACAACCCGTTAAGAGCATAAAAAAGAAAAACACCGGATAAACAAATCTCATAAGCATGTATTTTGATGAATTTTTAGAACGGATTCCAAAGTTAGAAAAAATCCCTTTGACAGGCGTGACTTCTCACTTGAAATTGGCACCGTCGGAACGGATAAATTCTTTAATCAATTTGTCGATTGACAAACAAAAAGTTCGTTCGGCTGCCGTTTTGTCGTTGATTTATAAAAATGAAAACAGAGAAGCCGCCATGATATTGACCAAGCGGCGAGTCTATAAAGGTGTTCACTCCAACCAGATATCGTTTCCGGGTGGCAAACCCGAGAAAAACGATTTAGACCTTCAATCTACTGCCATTCGTGAAACGGAGGAAGAAATAGGGATTCAGAAAAACAAAATTGTATTGATTAGGCAATTGACCGATGTTTTTATACCGCCAAGCAATTTTTTGGTGTCTCCTTTTTTGGGATATTTAGATTCAATACCTCTTTTCATCAAACAAGATTCGGAAGTAGAGTGCATTATTTCTGTGAGGCTAAAAGACTTGATGTCTGACGAATATTTGACCCACCAATTGATGGACACTTCGTATGCCACAAAAATTGACGTTCCCGCTTTCGACTTTGACGGACACATCGTGTGGGGCGCAACCGCAATGATGCTCAGTGAAATCAAAGATTTGTTGAAAAATGTACTATCATTTTAAGAATTGATATATTTGCAATTCAAATGTAACCATGCCATTACTTAAAAAATCGCCTTTTGGGCAATATTTATTTGTTAAAAAATTTCTCATCAGGCTTTTCGGATTGTTGACACATCGCCGTTACCGAGGATTTAACGAATTGCAGATTGAAGGTTCAGAAATCATCAAAGAATTACCCGAAACGGGCGTGCTTTTTGTTTCCAACCACCAAACGTATTTCGCCGATGTGGTTGCGATGCAGCACGTTTTTAATGCGAGCTTGAGCGGACGGGTCGATTCCATCAAAAATATCGGGTATATTTGGCAACCCAAACTCAACATCTATTCCGTCGCTGCCAAAGAAACCATCAAAAAAGGTTTTTTACCGCGTATTTTAGGCTACGCCGGCGTGATTCCGGTTGACCGGACTTGGCGCGAAGCCGGAAAGGAAATTCACCGAGATGTCAATCTGGAAGACTCAAAAAACATCGGGATTGCATTAGAAGACGGCTGGGTCATCACCTTTCCGCAAGGCACAACAACGCCTTTTAAACCCATCCGAAAAGGCACGGCACACATCATCAAACAGTTTAAGCCCATTGTCATTCCCATTGTGATTGATGGTTTCAGAAGATCATTTGACAAAAAAGGTATCCGACTGAAAAAAAGAGGCATTCTCCAATCGATGGTCATCAAAGAACCCCTCAGAATTGACTATGAAAATGACAGCATCGAAGAGATTGTAGAGAAAATCGAATACGCCATCGAACAACACCCGTCTTTTCTGAAAGTAATCTCCTTGGAAGAGATTGCCGAATTCGAACGACTCAACCAAAAACGAAGATGGAGCTACGATGAAGAGAAAGAAAAAGAAATTTGAGTTTGATTCATCCAAAACGCGTCAGTCCTGGAGCCTCGGGAGCGTGAAATTCCGAGATTATTTTTGTGTCCTATATAAAAATTATTGAACTCAGATTAGAAGAAAATCAAT
Source organism: Flavobacteriaceae bacterium (assembly GCA_034367065.1). GTDB lineage: Bacteria > Bacteroidota > Bacteroidia > Flavobacteriales > Flavobacteriaceae > UM-FILTER-40-17. The sequence continues at coordinate 21,733 of JAXMLV010000033.1, read as the reverse complement.
CAACCATCTTCTTCATCTCTTTGTAATTTTTATTAAGCCTGCGGAGCAAGATTCCGTAAATCAATTTATAGAACAACCACAACAACAGGAGAAATACAACGCCAATCACTATTTGAGCGATGAAGAAATATTTCATAAACTTGGCCGGATCAGATATCTTCCCATATGATTTTTCCATAAAAGTCAAAATCACCTCTTGATTGAAAAAATATTCTATGTTGAAAAACAGAAAAATCAAGCCCATCACCGTCAGATTATAAATAACATAATATTTCACGGTTTTTCGGGTACGGACAATGTTGTTCATAAAGTCAAACACGCTGTCTGTGGCTTTGATGGATTGATAATTTTTATAAAACCGATAAATAAAATAGAGAATAACGACATAATGAATGACATTGATTGTCCAAATGGCAGGAATCAGGTTAAGCTGTTCGAAGAGTAACCAATTTTCTTTAGGTGAAAACATACTGACGAGAGGCCAAAAAATAAGTTCGGCAATACTGATGTAAAAGAGCCATTTCACGATGTTTGATGAGCGGCGATGTACAAGTGATTGCAATTCAGATTGCCCGAATTTTTCAAAATTGGTTTCGGGTTTGTTCCAATCCTTTTTCAATAAATCTAAGGGATTACGCATTGTGTTAAGGATTTAAAATAGCTTTGAGTTTATTTTTTATTCTGTTCATTTTCACGCGTGCATTTACTTCTGAAATCCCGATTAACTCGGCAATTTCTCGATAATCTTTGTCCTCCAAATAGAGGAAAACCAATCCTTTTTCGATGTCCGACAAATGGTCGATGGCTTGATAGATGAGTTTTAACTGTTGGGTTTCCGTGTCGTCATATTCTTTGTACACCAATTTGTTTTGATACAAATCAACATCTTGCGTATGATGGTGTTTTTTGTTTTTCCTGTATAATGTGATGGCTGTATTCAAGGCAACTTTATACATCCATGTTGTGAATTTTGCATCGCCACGAAAGTTTTTGTAGGACTTCCAAAGCTGAATACAAATCTCCTGAAACAAATCCTTGTGACTGTCTCTGTCATTTGTATAAATCCGACAAACCTTGTGAATCAGGTTTTGGTTGGCTTCCAATAATTCGATAAAGTTCTTTTCCAAAGCAGGTTTTGTTCAGATTTTTTTTGTGATTAACAATGAGTATTGACTCTTAAGAAAATGTTACAACTTCATAAAGTTAAATAAAAAAGAAAGGAAAAACATATTATTGCTACTATCTTGTAATAAATTTCGATTATAGAAGCTTGACCGAGAATATTTCTTTTGATAAATTTCAATTTATACTGACAAGTATCTAACCCTTAAAAAAGCAATAAATTTAAACTGATGAACATACCCAAAACAAGCATGCCCCGCGTAGTCATCATCGGCGGTGGTTTTGCAGGCATTTCCTTAGCAAGACAACTTGCCAACAAAGAACTTCAAGTGGTGCTTTTGGACAGGCATAACTATCATACTTTTCAGCCTCTTCTTTATCAAGTTTCGACGGGTGGTCTCGAACCCGACTCCATTGCTTATCCCATCCGGAAAGTATTGACCGATTTTCCCAATTTTCATTTCCGTTTAGCTAATGTAGATGAAATTATTCCCGAAAAAAACTTGGTACACGCGGATATCGGTAAATTAAAATACGATTACCTGATTGTTGCCACCGGCTCCAAAACCAATTTTTTTGGCAACAAGCAAATCGAGAAATACGCCATGCCGATGAAAACCGTCCCCGAATCGTTGAACCTTAGAAGCATGATTTTGGAGAATTTCGAACAAGCCTTGCTCACTTCCGACATCAACGAACGCAATGCTTTGATGAATTTTGTCATTGTCGGTGGCGGGCCTACCGGAGTAGAATTGGCGGGTGCATTGGCTGAAATCAAAAAAGGAATTTTACCCAAAGACTACCCGGATTTAGACATTCGTCAAATGCAAATCAACCTTGTGCAAGGCAGCAACCGACTGCTCGATGCCATGAGTGAAAATGCATCTAAAAAAGCCGAAGAATTTTTAATTAAACTCGGTGTTAATATCTTTAAAGGCAGTCATATTACAGATTATGACGGATATGAGGCAAAAACCAATTCCGATCTATGTTTTGAAACTGCCACCCTTATTTGGGCTGCCGGTGTGATGGGCAATGTACCCAAGGGATTGGATGGAGTCGATTTAATCGCCAGAGGCAACCGAGTCAAAGTCAACGAGTTTAACCAAGTGATTGGTTTTGACAATGTATTTGCCATCGGCGACATGGCGGTAATGCAGTCAGAAGAATTTCCAAATGGCCATCCGATGATGGTTCAAGCCGCAATGCAACAAGGTTTGGCCGTTGGTGATAATTTGGTTAGGAAAATCAAAGGAAAAACCATGAAGCCTTTTGCGTATAGAAATAAAGGTTCGATGGCTACCATCGGGCGCAACAAAGCCGTGGTTGACCTGCCAAAATTCCGATTTCAGGGCGTGTTTGCTTGGTTTGTTTGGATGTACATTCACCTGTATTACCTGATTGGTTTCCGCAATCGGATGGTGGTCTTTATCAATTGGGTATATAATTACATCCGTTTTGATCGCGAAGCTCGACTCATCATTCGCCCGTTTAAGAAAAATAGAGCTTTGGCGGAAGTTGAGTGAATTTGAGTCCTTTTTTATTAAAAAAACCGATGCTTTTATCGGTTTTTTTGTTGTCATAAATTAAATATTTCTAAAATATTTAAAGGGAACAAAAAGCATCCCAAAACATTCCCCATCTTCTTTTCCCAAGTGTTTATGATGCATTTTATGTGCCCTTCTGATACCTCGGGCATACCAATTGTCGGCATTTCTAAACAATTTGAACCGCTGGTGAATAAACACGTCGTGCACCATAAAATAGGCAAAACCATAGGTGAAAATGCCCAAACCAATAGGCAAACCCATCCAAAAAATATCATAATGCCACAGAAAGAGCATGGTCATGCTGACAACGGCATAGAAAATAAAGAAAAAATCGTTCCGTTCGAACCAAGAATCATGGTCTTTTCGATGGTGGTCACTGTGTAGATACCATAAAAAACCATGCATGACATACTTATGTGTAAACCAAGCCATAAACTCCATTACACAAAAAGTTAGGACAAAAATAACAATCCAAATTAGAACAGTCATGATCCGTGTATTTTTGATAAAATTATAAAATATTTAGGCGATATCGCATATAACTTTGAGCGAGCAATCCGATTTTTTCATAATTGGCTACGCGGATTCTCGTATTCTTGATTTCAACAGAAGGTGTTTTTTTTAATTTTTTCAAAAGTCTGAGGTAATAAACATAAGCCGTATAAACACCCAATCGGGCTTCTACCGGAAGATGAAGGATGCCGTGAAATGCGTCTTTAAAATCGGAATCAATTTCTTCTATCAATCTGTTTTTAGAATTTTCATCAAGTTCATCGAGATTGACCCCCGGAAAATAAGAACGGTTCAGTTTGTCATAATCAGCTTTTAAATCTCTCAGAAAATTCACTTTCTGAAATGCCGATCCGAGTTTCATCGCTTGGTCTTTTAATCGTTCGTAGGTTTCTGCATCTCCCTTTACGAAAACTTTCAGACACATCAATCCGACAACGTCTGCGGATCCATAAATGTAGTCGTGATACTCTTTCTCTGTATTGTACTGCGATTTATGCAAATCCATTCGCATGCTGTGCATAAATGCTTTTACAGTCTCCAAATCGAGATTGTATTTGTGATAAGTGTGCTGAAAAGCGTTTAAAACGGGATTTAAACTTATTTTTCTGTTTAATGCATCGTAAAGTTGATTTTCAAAGTCTTCAAAGAGAATTTCTTGTTGATAATTTTGAAATGAGTCTACAATTTCGTCTGCCAAACGTACAAAACCATAAATGTTGTAAACATCTTGCCGAATACTTGCTGCCAACAAACGAGAAGCAACCGAAAAAGAGGTGCTGTAAGCGTTCGTGACTTTTCGGCTAAACGAGAATGAAACCTGGTCAAAAAGTGTTTTCATAACTTTGGTTGGTTTATTTAGACAATGACTGAATGGTGTTTTTGTATCAATTCCGAAACCAATTTACCAGAAATCAACGCAGGTGGAACGCCAGGTCCCGGCACGGTTAATTGTCCTGTAAAATATAAATTCCTTACTTTTTTACTTTTCAATTTAGGTCTCAAAAAAGCCGTTTGAAAAAGCGTATTGGCCATTCCGTATGCATTCCCCTTGTACGAATTGTAATCTGCAACAAAATCATTCACACAAAATGACGACTTAAAAACGACGTGGTCTTTTATTTTCTGATTGGTCAACTTTTCAAATCTACTAATTATTTTCTCAAAATAGTTTGCCCGTATTTTCTCAGTGTCTGTAATTCCAGGTGCCAATGGAATTAAAAAAACGGCAGCTTCATGGCCTTTTGGCGCAAAACTATCATCTGATTTGGAAGGAAAACTTGCGTAAAACAAAGGTTCTTCAGGCCAACTTGGTCTGTCATAAATACACTCGGCGTGCAAATCAAAATCAACATCGAAAAACAAAGTGTGGTGGCAAACATTCTCTATTTTTTTGTCAAATCCGACGTAAAACAACAAGGATGAAGGTGCGAAAATTTTTTGATTCCAATAGTTTTCAGAATACATCCGATACGCCGGCTGTAAAAGCGATTCTGTATGGTGATAATCGGCACCGGACAGAACGATGTCAGTTTTAATATTTTCACCATTAACCGTTATACTTGTTGCTATACTCGACTGCACATGGATAGCGGTTACGGCTGCGTTGTAAACAAACTTCACACCCAAACTTTCTGCCAACTTCACCATTCCTTCCACAACGCTGTACATGCCGTTTATGGGATGAAACGTTCCCAATCCAAAATCTGCTTGATTCATAAAACTATAAAATGCAGGTGTTTGACTTGGTTTTGCGCCTAAAAATAGTACGGGAAATTCAAGTATCTGAATCAGTTTGGTATGGGTAAAAAGCTTTCTGACCTCTTTGCTGATGGTACTGGCAAATTGACCCATCTTTTGAATGGTTTCGAGCGTAATCAATTCCAATGGAGAGACACCCGGACGATAGACCAAGTCTTTGATGGCAATGTCATAATTCTCTCGAGCCATCGTCATGAATTTCCGCAATTTAAGAGATGAACCTTTTTCTATTTGCTCAAAAGTGTCCATAATTTTATCCAAGGAATCTTCAATGAGCACGGAATCATTTTCACCAAAATAAACCTGATAAGCCGGATTGAGCTTTATCAAAGTGTAATAATCCGAGGGTAATTTTCCAAAATCGGCAAAAAAACGCTCAAAAACATCGGGCATCCAATACCAAGTCGGCCCCATGTCAAAGGTAAATCCATCGCTTTTCAATTGCCTTGCACGTCCGCCCGGTTTGGCGTTTTTCTCGTAAACAGTGACTTCATAGCCTGCGGCTGACAAATAAGCAGCAGCTGACAAAGAGGAAAATCCGGAACCTAAAATTGAAATTTTTTTCATTTTTTTTGTTGAACAAATATATTAATAAGTTAAACAAAATAATTATTTTTTATCAAATTTTATCAACAAGACTTTGAATACTGTCAAATTTCTGAATTTGTACAGGTAGTTTTCCCATTATATAATTGGTCTGACGACCGATCAACCAAAGTTTATGCTTTTGGTTTGGATTAATTTGGGTATCAAATCGAACAAGATAGTTATCTAAATCTTCGATATTCGGTTTGACTGTAAAATACGTTACAAAAGTGATTTCATCGTAAATATCATCAAAGTCTATGAGTGATTCGAGCGGAAGGGATTGACCGAGATAGATGGTTTTGTAATTATTTTTGAGCAATTCGTAATAAAGGTAGGTAATGCCGATGTCGTGAATTTCATTTTCCGGGAGATACAGCACAAACACGCCTTTGTGTGTTGTTTGTTTCTGTTGGGCGTGAATTTCTTGGATATTTGAAAGTATGATTTGCTTGATCAGGCCGGTTATAAAATGTTCGTGTGAAGGACGAACCGAATCCGTTTGCCACAACAATCCCAATTCGTTGAGAAAGGGAATAAAAACATCCATAAATATTTGAGAGAAATCTAGATTCTCAGACAATCTTTTATGGGTTTCATGAAAATGATTGGCATCAAAATTTATCATGGCCATCTTGAAGTCTGCCAACGCTAAGGCATGAGGAAAATCATTTCGAGAGACTTCTTTTATCTTTTCGGCTAATTCAACGTTACTCAACTTGGCAATTTTCGATATCTTATACCCATTTTGGTTGAGGTACTTTATATTGAGTAACTTCTGTAGCGACACCAAATTGTAGTATCTGATGTTGGTGTCCGTTCGCTGAGGTTGCAACAAATCGTATCTTTTTTCCCAAATTCTAAGCGTGTGTGCCTTAATCCCACTCAGATTTTCGAGGTCTTTTATGCTAAAAACAGATTTAACCATGTTTAATTTATCTACATTAAAATTAAACAAAACTAATAAAAAAAGGATTGCAGAATAAAATAATTCTACAATCCTTAAAAAATGTGCCCAGAACAAGAATCGAACTTGCACATCCTTACGGACACATGGCCCTCAACCATGCCTGTCTACCAGTTTCAGCATCTGGGCAATCATTGTGACCCGTCTGGGGATCGAACCCAGGGCCCCAACATTAAGAGTGTCGTGCTCTACCAGCTGAGCTAACGAGTCAGAAAATTGCATTCAATTTTCATATATGTAAATTTTATTTTTTAGTGGCCATATATGTTATCGCATTTTATTTATGGTTGTTTGCTTGCGCAAACTTGCTGATAATGGCGATTTCAAAACTACTAAATATTTTAACAAAGTGACCCGTCTGGGGCTCGAACCCAGGACCCCAACATTAAAAGTGTTGTGCTCTACCAGCTGAGCTAACGAGTCTTGCTTTCTTAAATGCGGGTGCAAATATAGCACCTATATATTCATTATACAAGGTGATTTTAGCTTAAATTAGCGTTTTGTTTAATTTCAACAATCGAGAATCAATCATGTCTTTATATTCTGCTGAAAATCAAAAAATTGTACTACTCGGATACATGGGAAGTGGCAAGTCTGCCATCGGTAAATCGCTTGCGGAATTGTCTTCCTTGCCTTATATTGATTTGGATGATTTTATGGTTGAAAGTGAAAACATGTCGATTGACCAGATATTTTCGCAAAAAGGTGAAATCTATTTTCGCAAAAAAGAGCATCAATATTTGCTTGAATTGCTAAACTTTCCCGGGCAGAAAATCATTGCTTTGGGCGGTGGAACGCCTTGCTATCACGATAATATTTCGCTTCTTAAGACGGAAGGAATTGTCTCGATTTATTTAAAAACATCTATCGAAACATTGGCCAATCGGTTGAAATCTGAAACCGAAAAACGTCCGATTTTAAAACGTTTTTCAGCGCCCGAGGGGTTGACAGAGTTTATTGCCAAGCATTTATTTGAAAGGCAATACTATTACAGTCAAGCAGATTTTATCATCCAAACAGATTACAAAGAAGCAGTGGAAATTGCCCAGGAGATTGCGACATTGCTCAAACGAAACAAAACGACTTAGTTGTCGCGTTTAAGCACCTTATACTCTTCATAACACGAACTCATTGCATCAAGCAATTGAAGGTCATTGGCTGTCTGTATAAATTCTTTAGAATAATTACAGCGCGTCAATATTTCATCAATATCTACTTTTTCAATTTGAAGCAAAGCCGCAAGGGTTTCTCGATCAAATTTACTCTGAAGCAAGTTCCTTATTTCATCACTTTCCTTCATTTGCTTCAGTTTCCTGAATTGCTTGCCTTTTCGGCCAAAGAAATTGTACAGCAAGTCTGCGGGATTAAAAATGGAGCCAATAATCCGATTCATCGCGTTTGGTGCGGCACTTCCGACTTCGTATCCTTTTGGAAGTCCGGAAATACTGTATCGATAGGAAGGCTCTGACTTGAGGTATTTCGCATCAATTTCCAAATATCCTGTCAATCTCGAGGAAGTTACGGCCACTTCTTCCAATGCAAAAGCAGTCTGTGTCAATGCTATTTTTGTTCCCTTAAAACGCAGCCAGTCATTCGTCACCCGAACTTTGATGGGCTTGTATCCCAAAAATGAAAAATAAAGTGTGTCATTGGCTTGTGCAAAAATCTCAAACTCACCTTTCTCGTTGGAAATAGTTCCAAGTACTTTGCTCAGATTGAGTATATTCACATTATCGATGGGTTTATCTGTACCCGAATCGATGATGACACCGCTAACTTTTTGGGTTTGGCTATACGAAACTGTTGTCCACAAAAATGTGAACATCAACAAGATACTATATAAAAGGGCCTTTCGCATCAAAACAGTCAAATGATTTTGTAAAAATAGTCAAGTTGGCTTATCGTCAAGCAAGAATTTTTTAGTTTTAATCTTAAATTAACAAAATCAAAACTTTTTCTTTGACCATTTTTCCTTTTTGCCGAAATCTTTCTTCTTAGCCGGATCAAAATTGTTTCCGAAGGAAGGTTTTTTGAAATCTTTTGATCTTCTGCCTTCCGAGAAACTTTTTCCGCGAGCGTCTCCGCGACCGCTGCCGCCACCACCCGAAAACCGACCTTTCGATTCGTTTTGCGACAATTCGATGTGAACGCGCCTGCCTTTGAATGCGAAATTTTCAAAGAATGCTACTACTTTTTCTGCATTGGAAGCATCGACGTTGAAGAATGAGAAACTGTCTTTTACATCCACTTTATAAACATCGTCCCTGCCCAATTCCAGGACTTCTCTGAGGAAATCTTTGAGTTGCATCCAGTCAAAACCATCGCGGTCGCCCAGATTGATGAAATACCTGACCGATCCGCCCGAGCCTGTACTCGATTCGCCATAATCTTTAAAGGTATCGACTTGTGTATTGATGTCTTTTGATTTTTTGTAATATTCAAAAAATCGGGTAAACTCGACTGAGAAAAATTTCTTGATCAATTCGTCTTTGGTATCATCTACAAACAAGTCTTGCAATGTTGGTAAATACCTGTCTATCTCGTGATTGATTTGTGTTTGTTTGATTTTGTTGGCCAAATGCAACAATTGGACTTCACATATTTCGATTCCGGTCGGAATGTCTTTTTGTTTGAACGTTTGCTTGATGATGCGCTCGATGGTTTTTATTTTGCGTATCTCACTCTTGGCAATAATCACCATAGAAACACCGCTTTTACCCGCTCTTCCGGTTCGTCCGCTGCGGTGGGTGTAAGTTTCTATTTCGTCCGGCAGTTGATAGTTGATCACGTGTGTGATGTCATCTACATCGATTCCGCGTGCTGCCACATCGGTTGCAACCAACATCTGAATTTGCTTACCTCTGAATGATTTCATGACGGTATCGCGTTGACTTTGTGACAAATCGCCATGTAAAGCAGCCGCACTGTATCCGTCTTCTATCAATTTTTCGGCTACCTGTTGGGTATCGCGTTTGGTACGGCAAAAAACCAATGAAAATATATCCGGATTGACATCTGCCAATCTTTTGAGTGCAATGTATCGGTCGCGACCTTGAATCACGTAAAACTCGTGTTCAATGTTTTTGGCAGAAGTATTTTTAGAACCGATGGTGATTTCTACCGGGTTTTTCATAAACCGTTTGGCAATAGTCGAAACCTCTTGTGGCATGGTTGCTGAAAAAAGCCAAGTGCTTTTTGTGTCCGGCGTAAAAGACAGGATATTCGTAATGTCTTCGTAAAAGCCCATGTTGAGCATTTCATCTGCCTCATCCAAAATGCAGTAGCGGATGTTGGAAATATCAACCATTTTGCGATTGATCATGTCTTGCATACGGCCCGGCGTTGCAACAATCACGTGTGCACCACGCCGAACTTGCGCTGCTTGGTCACTGATGCTGGCACCACCGTAAATAGCCACCGATTTGAACTCGGGTATGTGTTTCGCGTAAAGTTTGAGTTCGTTGGCAATTTGCATACACAACTCACGCGTGGGTGAAAGAATTAATCCTTGTGTTTGTCTGTTGTTGAAATCTGTTTTTTGAATAAGCGGGAAGCCGAATGCGGCCGTTTTTCCGGTACCTGTTTGTGCCAAAGCCACAATATCAGTGTCGTCTGAAAGCAATACGGGTATCGCTTTATCTTGAATTTCTGAAGGTGTTTCGAATCCTAAATCTGCAACGGCTTTAAGCAAAGCCTCATTTAATCCCAATTCTTGGAATGTAGTCATATTATAAAAAATTAGCTGCAAAGGTAATCTTTTGGAATGAAACCTATTGGCTTTCGACGATTATTTGTAAACAGAATTTATTGGATTCTGATTTATTAACTAAAATTCGGGTAACTATTCAGTCCAATGAAAAATCGATACTAATTTCGTCTGTTCGAGTGTCTTATTGAAAAATGCGACTGCTTTTTTTAATAAAACGTATCGAGAACTCTACAATTTCAAGCTTCTCGATACAATTTTTAATAGTAAAGCTGTCGCATTACTATTAAAAACCACGCGAAGTGACTGTTAAAACGAAATTCATTTGAATAGCTGAATAGTTACAATTTCGGATGAATTTGACCGTAAAAACTAAACTTTTGACTGATGTTTTTTTGAAATGATAAAAATCTGAAAAAGCAACATCGCGCAGCCGATTGCAATCGAATTGACAACGACTTTGTTGTGAAAAAATGAAAAGTCAGGCAAAGCAATGGATGAGAAAAAATCATTTGCAGTAGCTAACCAAGTTGCCTTTTCAGTCGACTGTGTATTCAATGAAATCACCACCAACGCGCTCGACAAAACAAACAACAAAAACCAAGTTTTTTTACTGATGAGCGGTTGATAGACCGTTGCAGATGCGTGTTGTGCCAGCGCAATTTTATCCATAACCTTGGTCGAAAAGTCAGCTGATGGCTGGATTTTATCCATGTGACGAACTTGATTTTCAATCAATTCATCTATTGCATTCCAATCTTCGGAATGGTTTAATTTTTTCATTTTCATTTCAATTTAATTCGTACTTCAAAAGTAATTTAAAACCTTTAAATGGCAAGCAATTGTTTTTCTTCAAGCATTGCTTTCAGTTTGTTTCTGATTCTGAAAAGCTTCACTTTGGCGTTGTTTTCACTGATTCCAACAATGTCCGCAATTTCACTCAGACTCATTTTGTCATAATAAAACATTTTCACAAATGCGCTTTCTTCCGCAGGCAATTTCCCGATGCAATCCCTGACCGTTTGCTCTTTTTGCTCCAGTTCATTGTATGCTTCTACAAAATTGTCAGACCTGTATTGGGCAGATTTGTCATCTATGCCGTCCATTTTGTGTTTAGCGTTTTTCCGAATATAATCCAAACAAGTGCGATAGGCTATGCGATAAAGCCAACTCGAAAATTTGGAGTCTCCCCGAAATTGCTTGAGCGACAAATACGCTTTCACAAAGGCATCTTGAGCAACCTCGTCGGCTTCTTCTTTATTTCGCAACATACTGTAAACCAACGTAAAAACCATGTGCTGATAGCGATTGACCAATGAAGCATACGCACGTTGGTCGCCGGAAAGCGATTGGGTTACCATTTCGTTGTCATCGTGCGGAGATGCCATGTTGTTCTTCAAAATGAATCTTTAAAATTATACTTTTTTTTCGATAGTATGACGACAAGGGAATATCGAAGGTTACAATTTCATTTATTTATTTTTCTAGTCTCTGGTTTCTTGTCTCTTGCTTTACAATAAAATTTTCAAAACAAACTGTAACCTTTTCCAAAGTGCGCTGTCATACGAGCAGTTATCAACTTAAAAATTTATTATCATGGAAGAAGTTTTAGTTCCTCTTATTGTTTTCGGCACTTTGTTTGGCATATTGTATATGTACTTCACCACCCGAAACAAAGAACGTTTGGCACTGATTGAAAAAGGTGCCGATGCACAAATTTTCTTTTCAGCCAAAAAAGGCAGTGGCGTACCGTTTTGGAAAGTTTTCGTTTTAAACTTTTCTTTCCTTTGTATCGGCATTGGTTTGGGTGTGTTTTTGGCCAACTTGTTTGTCAACAATCTAAACATGGATGATGAGGTTGCCTATCCGGCTTCTATCTTTTTGTTTGCCGGTTTGGGTTTGTTAAGTAGTTTTTTACTTTCCAAAAAATTATTGAGCGACTAGGAATAGTTCAATTCTTACCCAAATAAAAAATCCGATGAAGTTGTTTTCATCGGATTTTTTTTATGAGTTCTAAACTGCTTGCTGTTATTTCTTGAGCCTCTTTTGTTTTTCTGCCTCATCCATCATATTCCGCATCTTCTGCTGAAAAGCTCCCATCTTTTTCGGATTCTTTTTATTCTCTTGTATTTGTGCGTGTATTTTGTTTTCGTCCAAAATGTAATATTTGATGACCAACATGATCAAGATGGTAATCAAGTTTGAAACAAAATAATACAAACTCAATCCGCTGGCATAATTGTTAAAGAATACCAACATCATCACGGGTGAAATATACATCATGATTTTCATCATTTTGGCCATATCCGGCATGCCTTCTTGCTGGGGTTGTTGCGGCATTTGTTGCCCGGTTGTCATCTGCATGTAGAAGAAAATAGCAACCGATGCTAATATCGGAAACAAACTCACGTGATCGCCATAGAATGGAATGTGAAAAGGAAGTTTGGCAATGGCATCATAAGACGACAAGTCATCAGCCCATAAAAAACTTTTTTGCCTGAGTTCAAATGCAGAAGGGAAGAAACTAAACAAAGCGTAGAAAACCGGAATTTGCAACAATGCCGGAATACAACCTGCCATCGGATTTACACCTGCCTTGGAATATAGCGCCATCGTTTCCTGTTGACGTTTCATCGGTTCCTTTTTGAATTTATCGTTTATTTCGGTAATTTCCGGACGAAGAACTTTCATTTTCGCTTGAGACAAATACGATTTATAAGTCACCGGAGACATAACGATTCGCACGACGATGGTCATGATGATGATAGCCAAACCATGTGGGAAGAAATCACTCAAAAAATTGAAAAACGGTATGAAAACATAACGGTTTATCCAACCGAAAATACCCCAACCCAATGGGATGATTTCATCCAAATTGCGGCTATATTTGTCAAGTACTTTATAATCGGAAGGCCCAAAATACAAATCCATGTTGTAATTCAAATTTCCATCGCGAAGTTCAAGCGGAATGGCAGATGTAAACTTTTTGGTGAAAACGGTGTCAATCTCTTCGTCAACAACTAAGTTTTCAGATTTTAATTTGACTGATTGAAATGGCTGATCGGTCAATAAAACAGTGGTGAAAAAATGCTGTTTGTAGGCAATCCAAGTCACGTCTTTGGGGGTGTCTTCGGTCAGCGTTTTCTGGGCGTTCAGGTAGTCATCTTTTCCGCCTTCATATTCAAAAACCATTTCCGAATAGCGGTTTTCATAGGAAACACTTTTGGCATATCGATAGGTCTTCAATTTCCAAACAAGCTCTGGATTTTGAGCGGTATTCAAGTTGTTTTCCAACCCTTGAGAACGAACGGCAAAACCCATCATGTAATCATCGGGTTTCAATTCGTATCGATATTCAAGAAACCGCGTTTCGGAAACTTTCAACTTCATTGAAAGCACCTGGTTATCGCCGTTTTGCGTCAATTGGGGTTCAAAAACCAATTCGCTTGAATGCAAAATTCGGTTATCGGAAGTCGAGAAGGTCAAATCAAAATTTGAATTGCCATCTTTGATCAGATAAACCGGTTTTTTGTCGTATGAATGAAATGATTTTAATTTGGCTTCGATGATAAATCCGCCGCGATTACTCACTTTGATAACCACCTTTTTGTTTTCGATGGTGGTGATTCCGTCCGGATTTTCGACCAATGAAGCCGAATAGCCAAATGCGCCATATTTGGATTGTAATTCCGTCGCGTTTACAGAATCATTTGCAACAACAGCAACTTTCTGGGTAATCTTACCTTCCGATTCTTTATCGACTTTTTCTACCTGAGATGGGCTTTCTGACTTGACTTCGTCCGGGTTGGGTTGGTTTTGGTAAATCATCCACATCAAGATTCCTCCTATCAGTAGAAAACCAATCAGCGAGCTGGCATCGAATTTTTTTTCTTCCATTTTTGTTTATTTACTAACTGCTTAGTTGTGATTCATTTTTATTTTTACTTCCTTTTTGATAGGTCAATGCGGCTTTCACAAAAGACACGAACAACGGATGTGGATGGGAAACCGTGCTCTTGTATTCGGGGTGGTATTGGACGCCTACAAACCAAGGATGGTCTTTGATTTCTATCACTTCAACCAATCCTTTTTCAGGATTGATGCCGGAAGCAATCATGCCGTTGGCTTCAAATTGCGACAAATATTTGTTGTTAAATTCGTAGCGATGGCGATGGCGTTCGACTACTTCATCCTGTTGATAAATGCTTTGCACCAAACTGCCTTTTTTCAATTGGCAACGCCAAGCACCCAAACGCATGGTGCCGCCCATTTCGGTGATATCTTTTTGATTTTCCATCAGATTTATCACCGGATAGGACGTGTTCGGATTCACTTCAACCGTGTTGGCATCTTCCATATCCAAAACGTCTCTTGCAAATTCGATAACGGCCATTTGCATACCCAAACAAATACCGAAATACGGAATCTTGTGCGTACGAGCTATTTGTGCAGCCTTTATTTTTCCTTCGATGCCGCGCTCGCCAAAGCCGGGTGCCACAAGGATTCCATCAAAATGAGCTATTTTGTCAAACACGTTTTCGGCAGTCAGTATTTCCGAAGATATGGAGGTGATATCGACTTGCACTTCGTTGGCTGCGCCGGCGTGTATGAATGCCTCTAAAATGGATTTATAAGAATCTTGCAACTCAACGTATTTCCCGATAAGTGCAATTTTAATGGTGTTTTTTGGGTTTTTGTGCCGTTTCAAAAAGGCTTTCCACAGACCCAACTCGGGTTCTTTGTAATCGAGCATGTTCAGTTTCTTCAAAGCCACCACATCCAAGCCTTCTTCGAGCATGAGTATCGGAACCTCATAGATCGTTTTACAATCTATCGATTGGATAACGGCTTCTCTTTTCACGTTGCAGAACAACGCCAATTTCTCACGAATGTCATTGGATATTTCTCGCTCAGTCCTACAAACCAATATATCGGCTTTTATCCCACTTTCCATCAAGGTTTTGACAGAATGTTGTGTCGGTTTGGTTTTGAGTTCGCCGGCGGCCGCAAGATATGGAATCAGCGTAAGGTGAATCACGATTCCGTTGCCCTCACCGAGTTCCCAAAGCAACTGCCGAACGGCTTCGATGTAGGGCAGCGACTCAATATCACCAACTGTTCCACCAATTTCGGTAATCACAATGTCGTATTTACCGGTGTTGCCTAAAAGCTGCACGCGTTCCTTGATTTCGTTGGTAATGTGTGGGACAACTTGCACTGTTTTCCCAAGAAAATCGCCTCTGCGTTCTTTCTCGATGACACTTTGATAAATCCTTCCCGTTGTCACGTTGTTTGCCTGCGAAGTGTTTTGGCTTAAAAAGCGCTCGTAATGTCCCAAATCCAGATCCGTTTCCGCGCCGTCTTCTGTCACATAACACTCTCCGTGTTCATACGGATTGAGGGTGCCCGGATCGACATTAATATAAGGGTCTAATTTCTGAATAGTAACTCGGTATCCCCTGGCTTGCAACAACTTAGCAAGAGATGCAGCTATAATTCCTTTTCCAAGAGAAGATGTAACACCACCTGTGACAAAAATATATTTAGTATAACTCATGAAAAACTGAAGATAGCTGTTAGATGACGGCAAAAGTACAAATTTGAAATGAGCCTGCCAATCGGTTTTTGAAAACTATTTTCAAGAAAAGAAACTGCTTATTTCCACTGAAAAGTCACTTGTTTTTCGATATCAGGATGCAAGCTGAAAAAGACAGGACACGTCTTGGCAGCATTTTCGAGTATTTGGCGGTTTTTTGGGCTTACCGGATGTGGAAAATCAAAATCAACGATGATTTTAGCTATTCGACGTGGTTCGGTTGTCATGACTTTGGTTACCTCGGCGATTGCGCCATCTATGTTGACCTCCAAGCCGCGTGCTTTGATTCCCATGATGGTAAACATACAAGAAGCCAAAGCGGTGGCAACGGTATCGGTTGGTGAAAATGCTTCTGCTTTTCCATTGTTGTCTAAGGGTGCGTCGGTGATGAATTCGTTTCCGGAATTGAGGTGAATGCAGCGTGTCCGCAGCGCACCTTCGTAGGTTACTTTAGAGGTCATTCTTTTGCTTCAATTAGATTATATCCGTCGTATTTTAGGATGTAAAACGATTTGTTCAAATAGCCACCGCTTCCTTTTTTGTCATACGAAAATCTGTTTTCAAGGTATTCGGTCGGGAGCGATTCATCAAACTTTCGCTGGTTGTCTTTCGCAGTCGCAATGCGCATGATCACATCAAAAGTAAGATCAAAACCACGTACGGCATATTTGCCCGGCATGACGCCGTATGCTTTAACATATTGGTTGATAAATGGGTTATACAAACTCATATCCAAAGGTTTTTCGACAGAGGGAAACTGAAAACTGAGCCTTGCCAATTGTCTGCTGGAAACCTCATCACCTTCAAAAAACTTGTTTCGGTCGGTGGTCATCAAATTGATTTTATAGGTTTCAGACAATTGACTGAGTTTGGGAATCAAGGTTGTCAGCAAAGTCACATTTTCAGAAATCACTACAACCCAATTTGGTTTATCGACCGAAAGCGCGGTGACGATCAACGATTGGCTTACGATGCCAGTGGTATCTGAAACGAGTAAAAAAGCCTCGGGAAACAATGCTTTCACGCGAGTTGCCACACCTCTGAATCTCCGGTCGGCTACCACGATGATATTCTCGTTTCGATGTTTAGATTTCATAAAATTTAACATGCCTGCTTCGAGCACTTCTTGTGTTGGAAGACTTTGAAAACAGTTTTGATACAACCTGATTTCGCGATTGGTCAGCGGGGAAAACATTTTCACATGGCTGTCTTTGAGCAACTCCCCTGCTCTTTCAAAATTTTTCTGATACAACGGACCGATGATGGCATCTGCTCTGTCCAACTGATTCGATCGAATGATTTGCGACACTTTGGCTTCGCTATTTTCTGTATCAAACGCGTTGGCATCTATCTTTATTCCCAAGGTTTTTGCCGAATCGATGGCGATCAAAACACCGGAATAAAAATCAGTCGTTACATCGAGATTGCGGTCGGTTTTGAATCGTCTTTTAAAATTCAACAGTGAGTCGGCTTGCAATTCTTTGAGTCCGAACGGGAGCATGACTGCCAGTTTTATTTCATCACCCGAAAAAGACCTATTAGTTAGTTCAACAAATTCTTGTGGGTTGACGTTTACTGATTTTGATGTCTTCGCAGGAATTTTGAGAATCATGCCGGCTTTCAGGCCATTTTCGAGTTCGGGATTGAGTTGGGTAAGTTCTTTTTCGCTCACATCCAACGCTTTGGTCAGGCTATAAAGTGTTTCTTTGGGCTTGACGGTGTACAACTCGTAACCGTCAAAATCCTTGCCGTTTTGTTTCACTTCCGGGTTTGAAACCTTCAGCACCTGCCCGATTTCGAGTGTTTCGCCCAAATCGGGATTGAGTTTTTCCAATTCGGGTAATGTCATCCCGTGCAGATAAGCCACGCGCCATTTGGTGTCTTTCGGTTTGACAGTATAGGTCAAAGCTTGTGATGTTTTCAACTCAGTCTGATCGGCGTACTGAACCGGAATCAACAAAATTTGCCTGGTGTTCAGCTCTTTTGAATATAAAATCGGGTTGTGTTTTTTGATGTCTTCGACCGAAATGCCCAATTTTTGCCCGATGCCAAACAGGGTTTCTTTCCTGCCAACTTTGTAGGTATCGTAAAGTGTGACTCCTTTCGATACCGCCTTGGAAATGCGGATGACCTCACCCGGGTTGATGCCGTTTCGCAGATGCGGGTTGAGCGTCATCAACTCGAACGGTGTCATGTTGTAGTTTCTCGCAATGTCTGTAACCGATTCTCTGTTTTGAATTGTATGCACCTGTGCGGAAGCTCCAAAACTCAAAATAAACAATAGAAATGTGAGGCGAAATGTAATTTGTCGTTGTGTCATAATTATTCCCATTCGATGGTGGATGGTGGTTTTGAACTGATGTCATACACCACCCGGTTTACACCTTTTACTTTATTGATTATATCATTTGATACTTTCATCAAAAACTCGTAGGGCAAGTGTACCCAATCTGCGGTCATTCCGTCTGTAGAAGAAACAGCACGCAAGGCAACTACTTTCTCATAGGTACGCTCATCGCCCATCACCCCTACACTGTTTACCGGCAACAAAATAACACCGGCTTGCCATACATCGTCATACAAATTCCAACTGCGAAGCCCTTCGATAAAAATATCATCTACCGCTTGCAACAACCGTACCTTCTCTTCGGTGACATCGCCCAAAATGCGAATTGCCAAGCCCGGACCGGGAAACGGATGTCGTCCCAACAAATCGGGATGTATGCCCAATGCTTTGCCTACGCGGCGCACTTCATCTTTGAATAACATGCGCAGCGGTTCGACAATTTTTAGTTTCATAAAATCGGGTAAACCACCCACATTGTGATGCGATTTGATGGTGGCCGATGGTCCGCCGTTGACAGAAACCGACTCAATCACATCCGGATAAATCGTGCCTTGCGCCAACCAATCGACCCCTTCGATGCTGTGCGCTTCGTCGTCAAACACTTCTATAAACGTTTTGCCAATGGCTTTTCGTTTATCCTCGGGATCATTTTTTCCGGCAAGCGCAACATAAAATCGTTTGGAAGCATCTACGCCTTTGACGTTGAGCCCCATGCCTTCGTATTGTTTGAGTACTTTTTCAAATTCGTTTTTGCGAAGCAAGCCGTTGTTCACAAAAATGCAATACAACTGTTTTCCGATGGCTTTGTGCAACAACACGGCAGCCACAGTGGAGTCAACGCCGCCGGAAAGCCCCAAAACGACTTTGCCGCTACCGATTTTTTCACGCAATTCGTGCACCGTGAGATCAACAAAAGAGTCTGGCGTCCAGGTTTGCGACACTTGGGCAATGTTGACCAAAAAGTTTTCGAGCAGTTTTTTCCCATCGGTGGTGTGATAGACTTCGGGGTGAAACTGTATGCCATAGGTGGTTTCGTCTTTGAGCTTAAACGCTACATTGCCCACATCGTGTGATGAAGCCAACGGAGTGGCGCCTTCCGGCAAACGAATGATGCTGTCGCCATGACTCATCCAGACTTGTGATCCGACTTCGATGCCTTCAAAAAGTGGCTCGCCGGCTGTGACCGATGAAAGCCGGGCTCTGCCGTATTCGCGGGTGGCGGAAGCTTCGACCAATCCGCCGCCGAAATGCGCGAGATATTGTGCGCCGTAGCAAACCGCCAACACAGGCTTGAGCTTCCGGATTTGCGACAAATCGGGATGTGCCGCATCGGCTGCACGAACCGAAAACGGGCTGCCGGAAAGGATGACTGCTTTAAATTCGGAGAGGTTTTGCGGTAGTTTGTTAAACGGATGTATTTCGCAGTAAATGTTGAGCTCGCGAACCCTTCGGGCAATCAGTTGGGTGTATTGGGAGCCAAAATCGAGAATGAGTACGTTGTTTTGCATGCGCAAAAGTAACATTATAGTTGGAAAATTGAAAGTAGAAAAATGGGAATAATTCGATACAACTTTGTCGGCCTTTTGGCAATCTCTGCCGGAAGGTAAACACAGAATAACCCATCAAAATCGATCTGTCGCAGTTTCAATCAATCGGTTCATGGCTTTATTCCACAATCGGGTGCTGTATAAATCCTTGGGCAATGCTGACTCCTGCGGTTTTTCATCCAAATAACAGCGAATGGCTTGTTCCCAATCCTTTTCGAAATGCGGATTTTCTATCAATTTTCCATGTTTCCCATACGCCAAAACTTCCGGCACGCCACCCAAAGCAGAAGCAATCGCATAACAACCACTGTGCAGGGCTTCTATGAGGCTCAAGCCAAAACCCTCGTGACAAAGTGTGGGAAACAAATAACAATCAGCTGTTTGGTAGAAGATCGGCAATTCGTCGTTGGGAATTTTTCCAAAAAATTTGACTTGCGGGAAATGCTGTGCTCGCTTTGCGCCAATCACCCAAAGTTCGACGTTGGAATTGCTTTGCGTAATTTTTCTCCATACCGAAAGGATAAAATCGAGTCCTTTTTTGGGTCGGTCTTGCGAACACCACACGAATATCGTTTTTTCGGTAACACCCATTTTTTTCTTTTGTAATTCTTTATCGCTTTGCGAAAGCGGAAAAAATTTTTGCGTGTCAATCCCGTTGTGCATCACCGAAAAACGACACGGCAACACGGTGTAATAATCGCGATGTGCTTTGTACGAATCGTGTGTAAGCAAAACCATTTCGTCTATGGTTTCGTAGAAGGTTCGACTTTGAAAATTGCCGTAGAAAGGCGCAAACCCGTGGTAGAAAAACTGCAGGTAACAGTCTTGGCGGAGGTTATTCTTTTTCAAAAATGCTTGGATATGCGGTACAATGCCGAAATTGTCCACCAATTGTATGATGTATTTTTCCCCGAGCTTTATTATTTTTTCCAAGGCATCAATGTAACCCACATAAGGGTTTTTAAGTCGTTTTTCGTTTAATTTGTCTATCCATCGTTTTTGCACTATGCTGTATGAAACTCCCCTTAATTGTTGTTGCGGTTCTTCACAAATGACATGATCTACCTTGTGTTCGGCTTGGCTTAGGTAATTTTTATAAAGCGTTGACCAACTCCCGACTTGGTGATAGGGCAAAGGATGCTGGCTGATGAGAATGACTTTGGGCATGGTTGCATATTAATGGTCTAAAGATAGGCGTAAAGATTTTGAAAATAAAATTTGATTGCTATTTTCAACATTTCAGAATTTGTCAGGTCGAGCGAAGTCGAGACCGGGTTTGGAGTGTGAGTTGTCTTAAAAAGCATCTCGACTGCGCTCGATGTGACAAAACTCGATGTGACAATGCGCCTGATAAGATATTAATTCAAATAGCTATCTATGGTTTATACTTGTAATGAGTTGCGTTTCTACATTCTGACAATATTTGAAGCATGTCAAAATCTCCATTAATCAAAGCCTCCTTTTTTTTATGACTCCACTTTTTAATCTTTTTCTCAAAATAAATGGCTTGTTCGGGTTCTGTAAACGCTTGATAAAATTCTAATGTCACAGGTCGTTTGTCATGTGTATATGCATTCTTATATTTGCCTTCATTGTGTTCATTTACTCTTTGTTCTAAATTAGATGTAATTCCCGTGTAATACAATCCGTTAGAGCACTTTAATAGGTAAACATAATAAAACTTCATTTCGCTTTTAAAAAAAGTTCAAACCAAAAATACTATTTTTTTGTGATAATATCTCAACTCCAATGATTTGGGAAGTACACGCTTAAGCAAAACCGAAATTGCTCAACTTTGTCAGGTCGAGCGCAGTCGAGACCGGGTTTGGAGTTTGCGTTGCCTTAAAAAGCATCGCGACTGCGCTCGATGTGACAAAACTCGATGTGACAATGTGCTCGAATGTGCTTTTTTTACATATGTCAGGTCGAGCGCAGTCGAGACCGGCTTTTGAGTTTGCGTTGCCTTAAAAAGCATCTCGACTGCGCTCGATGTGACAAAACTCGATGTGACAATGCGCCTGATAAGATATTAATTCAAATAG
>JAXMLV010000032.1:0-16310 GCA_034367065.1 Flavobacteriaceae bacterium | reverse complement strand
AAAAAACAAATCGATAAATTTGCTTTGACTGATGAAGATCTTGGATTTGCAAATACCTGATTTTAAATATATTGTAAAAACGTTAGTCAGAATGAAAAACAGTATTCACATATTAAGTTTGATAGTTTTAATGAGTTTACTTTCATGTAAAAAAGATATTAAACCGAAAAAAAGTGAGCCTAATATTGAAACAAAAACAGATACTGTGGAAAGTAATAAAAATACAATTTCGACTATCGAAATAGATTCGGCTTTGGAACTTCAAAAAGCAGACTTGATATATATATTTTCTGACAAACAAATTGACACTTTAATAGGATTCTGTAATTGCGAAAAAAACGTTAAAAACAATACCTTAAAAATTCAAATCAGAACTGAATTTCCTTCTTTAAGTGAACTTGAAAAAGGAAACAGAAATGCAACTGAATTTCAAATGGGAATTTCAAGACAATATCGATTTCTAACTTTTTATTTAAGAGATTCTATTGTTCAGAAAACAAAGATTTTTAAAGCGTCCACAGAGTCACAGTTTGAAAATGAAAAAACGGATTCAACTTCATTTCAAAGTTATAAAATTAAAATCAATAGATTTGATTATAAAATTGCTCAAAATGTTTGGGGAAATTACGAATTAGAATTACCGAATTCTTTTGGATTTATTGAAAATGATTTTAAACTTAAAGGAACATTCCATTGTAATAATTGGAAAATTGTAGAATATGAAGAATTGACAGATTGGACTATTAAGGGAAATAATTACATTGAATAAAAACATTGCCTAAGCCCCGTAAAATTAATTGCTTGGTTTTAGCCAATTCACGTAATAAATAATTTTCTCTGGCGATATGTTCCGTTTTTATTAAAAAAAGGGAATTAAAACAACACATAAGAATGAAAAAAATTGGCATAATTGGTGGTGGTTTTACAGGCACAATGACAACTGTTCAGCTCATCGATAAATCAACAGAACCTTGCGAGATTATACTCATCAACGAGAGAGAAACATTTAACAAAGGGATTGCTTACAACCCATATTCCAACAAGCATTTATTGAATGTTGTCGCAGGTAAAATGAGTGCCTACTCTGACAAACCCGATCACTTTTTGGATTGGGTAATGCAAAAAAATGAATTTAAACATAAAGACGAAATTCTTATTGCAAATTCATTCTTGCCAAGACAGCTTTATGGGGAGTATTTGTGTGATATCTGGGAAAAGTCAAAGAAAATTGCAGTATCAAAGCAAATAAAACTAACTGTTATCAACAGCTTTGTGGTTGACCTTAATATTTCGGATAAGGCTGTTTTTTTGTGGCTTGAAAATGATTTAAAGTTGAATGTTGATCATTGCGTTATTTCAACAGGAAACCAAATACCGAGAAATCCAAAAATAAAGCATATGGATTTTTACGACCACCCAAATTATTTTCAAAATCCTTGGAATATTGAATCGGTTAAAAACGCTAAAGAAAATTTACCCGTTTTAATAATTGGCAACGGATTGACAATGGTGGATACTGTTTTGGGATTATTAGAACAAGGATTTAAAGGCGAAATTTATTCCATTTCTCCAAATGGATTTAACATTTTGCCTCATCGACACAATGGATTAAAATATTCAAAATTAACGGAAGAGTTAAGTGATGATTTATCGCTATTTGAATTGGTAAAGCTCGTAAACAAGCACATTAAAACGGTTAGAGAATTTGGTGTTTCAGCCGAACCGATTATTGACTCCTTAAGACCGCATACGCAGAGAATATGGAAGTCATTATCAGACCAGGAGAAAGATCTATTTATGTCAAGACTTCGACACTTGTGGGGAGTTGCAAGACACCGAATCCCATTGCATTCTCACGACAAAATTCAACAATTAAGAATCAATGGGAGACTGCACATCAATTCCGGAAAAATTATTGACCTATCAGCATCAAAGGAATTTGTCACGGTTGAATACTTTGACAAAAAAGAAAATGAATTAAGAAAATTAAAGGGTTCTCGGGTTATTAATTGCACAGGCCCCGAAACGGACTTATCGAATCTTGACAAAAGCTTTTTGAAAAACTGCTTGTTAAAGGGAATTTTAACGCAAGACAAATTAAAACTTGGAATAAAAACTGACACAGAGTCATTTCAAGTAATAAATGCGGAAGGTAATCCACACACCAATTTATTTACAATAGGTTCAAACTTGAAAGGTGAGTTATGGGAAAGTACGGCAGTAAATGAACTTCGTGGACAAACGGAAAAATTAGCGGATAAACTTACAGCTCGGCAGCCAACCGCTAAGATTTCGTAGCGTCCGTTGCGCTGCCTGCCAATCCAAATGCAGAAAACAACGAACCCTATTCAACGAGTGCTGCAAAATATATTCACCCAAAATACATAAATTTCTCTAAAGCAAAGCCTTAAAATCCTTTACCCTTTCGCGGCTGACAATGATGTCTGTTTCGTCAAAATGCTGCATGCTCACCAACAGTCGGGAATTGCTGTACACAACGATATTTTTGATGGCGTTGATGTGTACGATAAACTGCCGGCTTACCCGCGAAAAATGCTTCGGGTCTAAAAGCGTTTCCATTTCTTCCAAAGTTTCGTCTATCAGATACTGCCTGCCTTGATCCGTGAACAAATAGGTCGCTTTGTCTTGGGTGTAAAAACATTCGATGGAATCAACCGATATCAACTTGATTTGCGGACCTATTTTGACAGAAATACGCTGTTTGTAATTCACTTCCGATTGGCTAAAAAGCATTCTTTTGATGGTTTCAAAATCGATGCTGATCGATTGACTTTTCGTTTGTTGAGTTTTATATTTTTGAATGGCAGCGATCAATTCCACTTCGTCGATGGGTTTGAGCAAATAGTCGATGCTGTTCAATTTAAAAGCTTGCAAAGCATACGCATCATAAGCCGTCGTAAAAATAATAAAACTATTGATTTCCACCTGTTTGAAGATATCAAATGACAGTCCGTCAGAAAGTTGAATGTCTAAAAAAATCAACCCAGGATGCGGTTTTTCTTGAAACCAGCTGACTGCTTCCTGCACTGAGTGCAACAGTTGGGTTACCTCCAATCCGTTTTTCTCCAACAACCGACCAAGTCTGCGCGCGGCGGGTTTTTCATCTTCCACGACTACGCATTTCAAGCTGTTTTCAATCCGTTGATTCATCTTTATTTCGATTGGTTTTCATCCCAAAATTGCTGGTCTTTTTCCATAAACTCTTTTATTTTCCGATTCTCCCAACTTTTGCCGAGCAAATGGTTGTCCGATCCGAACACAAAAACGCCTAAGGCGTGAAACGCCAACCCGATTCCCCAAAAAAACGGGGTGTAAAGCATGCCACTGTTCAACGTGAAATGCCCGGCTTTGATGTTGTCGAATTGTACCATTGCAATCAAAAAAATATTGACTGCAATATAGGTTACTAAATGTGCATAAAATCCTTTGATTCTTTCTACACGCTTCTTGGCACGTAAATATAGTTCTTCGTCTTGATAATTTTCCATGGTTGTGATAAGTGTTAAGTGTTTAGTTTTGAGTGTTTAGTGTTTAGTTAGATTTGTTGTAAATTCAAATTGCTACATTGATTAATCGTTACATCGAATTGTTGCGTTTTTCTCTTTCCATAAATTCTTTGATTTTTCGGTCTTCCCAACCATAAGACGGCATGTAAACTTTCAGCGCATGAATGGCAAGGCCGATTCCCCAACCAAACATGGGAAACCAAAACCATTGAAATCCCCAATAGGTTCGGTAGTTGATAAAAATCAGAAAAGGGATAACAAATAGGTAACTGACCAAATTTCCGTAAAATTCTTTGAGATCATCTACGCGTTTTCGCGCGCGGATGTAGCTTTCGCTCATGGTTTTTGTGTTCATAATGACAACGTTTTTAGTTAATAAAGGAAGTTTTATAATAAATTGATTTTCACTGTTTTCTATGGTCATTTTTTTTGATGAAAGCAAGGCATAACGCTGTTTGATGTTTTCCAATCCAAATTCTGTTTTGCTGCCGATACTTTCTTTGATGTTGAGCGAATTTTCTATCACCAACAAGCCATCTTCCTCGTAAACCCTTATTTTTAAAGGCTGCTGAGGCGATAACAAGTTGTGTTTGACCGCATTTTCCAAAAGCAACTGAAGCGACAAGGGAACAATCTTGAATTCCGGCTGGCTTGACCGCGTGGGTATTTCCGCCAAAATGCTGTCTTCAAAACGCATTTTGAGTAAATTGATGTAGGTTCGGGCAAAATCCAATTCCTCATCCAAACTGACCAGCTCTTTGTTTTTCTGCTCCAACACATACCGATATACTTTAGACAAAGCAGTGGTAAACGCTTGCGCTTTTTCGGGATTTTCGTCGATCAGTCCGGTGAGTACATTCAGGCTGTTGAACAAAAAATGCGGATCGAGTTGGTTTTTTAATGCGTCAAATTTGGCCGATGCCGAACCCGCTAAAAAGGTTTGCTCTTTGATTTTCTGCTTTTGTGTCAGCTGATTTCTGTACAACGTATAAAAAGTATATGTGCCCAAAAAAAACACCGCAAAAGCAATCAAATATTTGAGGAGATTTTCATCTTGAAAAAAAATAAATGTTGTTTTTTGGCTGACGATAAAACGCATCAAAAAAACGACCGGGACAAAAATGAAACCGTTAGCAATGCTGATAGAAAAAATCAACGGGTTACTTGGTCGATTACTCAAAAGCGATTTTTTAATCAATCCGAGGTTGTACTGATGCAGTAGGATGAACCCGACTCCCAAGATGGCAAACTTCCAAACTTCATTAAAAAAAGAAACATCCAACGCAATTGACTCATTCAAAAATGCAAAACGAAAAACCCTGACAATTAGGTAGAATCCAAAACCATATGTCACACCGCTGACGATATTTTTTGCCGTAAAATAATTTAAAAATCGTTTCATGATACAAAAATTAGGATTTGAGATTCATCAAAAAATGAACAAGGGATAAAGTTAATTCAAACAAGTAAAATAGAATAGCCGTCATATCATTATTATTTTGATACAAAGCTCATCCGATTGACTGAAACTTCAAAAAGAATATGACTGAGTTGTTGATTTTTTGGGTTGAATTGTAGGTGTTCTCGATTGAGTTTTTTTTCGAGAAACATGAATGCACTGTAATTTTAAATTAATTAGCTGACATTTGCACACAAACTTGATTAAAAAATGAAATGGATTTGTGCGTTTATCTACCAAAAACTATTGGGTTGGAAAGTTGTCGGGCAGTTTCCGGAGCTTCGACAATACGTTGTGATTGTTGCCCCCCACACCAGTTGGCAAGATTTTTACATGGGCATTCTCATCCGAAAAATGTTGGCTGTTAAAGTGAATTTTGTGGCAAAAAAAGAGTTGTTTATTTTTCCTTTTGGTTGGCTTTTTCGCGCCTTGGGTGGCTTTCCAATTGACCGCACGGAAGGTCAAAATACGGTTTCCAATTCGGTCGCGTTGTTCCATCAATTTCCAACCTTCAAATTAGCCATTGCACCGGAAGGAACCCGAAAAAAAGTAGAGCGTTGGAAAACAGGATTTTATCACATCGCCAAGATGGCCAAAGTTCCCATCGTCATGGTTTCGTTTGATTACGGCAGAAAAGAACACTGCATTTCCAAACCTTTCTATCCTACAAACGATGAAACCGCCGACTTTGTAAAGTTGCATCGATTTTTTGAAAAGGCAACCGGCAAAATTCCGGAGAATTTCTAATCAAATTTATTCCAGACAAACACCCAATCCCAAAACAGTTCGGTTGGCATAATTGAAATAAGCTACAACCTGATTGATTTCCAAAATTTGACCGTCATCCCACCCCGATTTACGAAGAATGGTGATGTCGGCAGGTTGAATAGATGCAGGTTTTTCAGTCAGTTTTCGCGCATATTCAAACGCCACAACTTCACGATTGTCAAAAACAACTTCCAAGGTATTGTTCTGAAACGCCAATTGAATTTCTCTGAATTTCAAATCGTCTTTCAAATTATTTTTTACGCCTCTTAGATGATGTACTTTGCAATATTCACAACCGTTCAAGATGCTGACATAAGTTCCGATGGCTTCTAAAAACCAAGGAAATAGGGTGTTGGAAGAATGATGCAGCACGCTTTTATACAACGATAGATGCCCTTCCAAAGTGTGTGGACGAAGTCCGTGCACTGTCAAAACGTGATCGATGGGTTTGTCGCCGCCGGATAAACGATCGTAAATAAGTTTGAGCTTGCCGACCGCTTTTTCATAAGGAATGCTTTCAATCCAACTCATTGCTAAAATTTAGTTTTCTTTTTCAGCGGTAATTCTTTTTCTTCTTCTAATTTTTTTTGATGTTGTTCCTCCGCTTTTTGACCTGCCGTCCCCGGAAAATACAAATCTGTGCTGGTGTAAATGGTGCCGAAAGTCACATTGGCAAAATATACTTGCTTGATGGCATCTTCCAATTGTGCTTCGGTCAATTCCTTGAGTGGATGCACAAAAATCGAATAAATATATCCGTCCGAAATGGCATACTTTGCATCCAAAACCGTATGGAAATTAGCCGTCAACGCCTTGGTTTTGTATTCTTCATCTAATTGCGAGACTTCGGCTATCGGCGAAATGATTCGCATTCGGTTGGCATTGGCATCCGTGATTGCAATCATGATTCTGTCTTTAATCATAAACTGCCACCTGCCCGGAATCCCTTCCACGGTATCTGCAACACGGCGGATAATTTCGTCCATTTTGAAATTGTTCATGGCTGCGGTTTGCTGATTTTGAGCATACATTACAATGACAAAGAACATTAATAGCAGGGTGACGGGGACTTTTTTCATGGTTATATATGGTTTTGAAAGTTGATTTAATTAAGCTGGCAAGGGTAAAATTAGAGAAAATTAGGCTTTAAATATTTTTTTTAACATTGTAACTTGCCTTTAGACGAAGAATACGTGAAATTATTTTACTTTTATAAAACAATAACGCAATATCATGCGAATACAATGAAAAATTTTTTATTTCTTCTTTTTATAAGCCTTATTTCTTGTTCAAAAATAGCCAAAAACCCCATAGCATTCGCGTTTGAAAAAAGTAAAATGTTGAATGAAATTGCCCACAACCCTACCCATGAAGTTCAAATCATTTTTACAGATATTATTAGAAACGGCGACAGCGTCTCTTTCATAGACTACACCTTTCAGCTCGATGACGACAACTATTTCTACCCGGCAAGCACCGTTAAACTTCCGGCTGCAATACTCGCTTTAGAAAAATTAAAAGTACTCAACGACAAAGGCATACAAATCAATAAGGAAACACCGTTTGAAATAGCCGGAGACACCTTCCCAAGTTCAATCGCTTCCAACATTGCCGAAATTTTTGCCGTAAGCGACAACAATGCTTACAATCATTTATATGAATTTTTGGGCCGAGATGAAATGAATGAAAAAATGAAGGAAAAAGGATTGAATTTATTTCAAATTTCTCACCGGCTCTCCACACCCGATTCTGTCAATGACACGCTAAAATCAATCCGTTTTGGTTTCAAGGATGAAGTGAAATACCTTCAACCTTCAACGGTCGATAAACCAATAGAAATACT
Source organism: Flavobacteriaceae bacterium (assembly GCA_034367065.1). GTDB lineage: Bacteria > Bacteroidota > Bacteroidia > Flavobacteriales > Flavobacteriaceae > UM-FILTER-40-17. The sequence continues at coordinate 8,713 of JAXMLV010000032.1, read as the reverse complement.
TCATTTAAGAAACCTCAAAAAAGGGATTGGCTACTACAAAAGTGATTCGCTCGTCAAAAGTCCTTTCGATTTCAGCCTGAAAAATTATTATCCGCTCTCCACCGCACATCAGACACTGAAACGCCTTTTTTTTCCGAACAATTATCCTATATATCAGCAATTTAATCTCAATCCGGCAGATCGTGAATTTCTGGTTGAAACCATGGCGTTGCTACCGCGTGAATCTCGTTATACAAAAAATGATACCCGCGAATTCTATGACAGTTATGTCAAGTTTTTTATTTTTGGCGATTCCAAAAAAACCATCCCAAATTATATAAAAATCTACAACAAAGTCGGCGATGCTTATGGCTATTTGACGGATGTTGCCTACGTAATCGATTCAAAAAACAAAATCGAATTCTTGCTGTCGGCAACCATTCACGTCAATAAAAACCAAATTTTCAACGATGATAATTATGAATATAAAACAGTCGGGTTTCCATTTTTGGCAGAATTGGGCAGACAGTTGTATCAATTTAAATTGAAAACATCCAAAAATTAAACACCATGAACATCGAAATTTTCAGAAACTATTGCCTGTCAAAAACGCTTGTCACAGAGAATTTTCCGTTTGATGAAGTCACTTTGGTTTTTAAAGTTGCCGGAAAAATGTTTGCCTTGACCGGTTTGGAAAACAAACCCACCACCGTTAATTTGAAATGTGACCCGACACGAGCCATCGAACTTCGAGAAATGCATCCGGAAATCAACCCGGGTTATCACATGAGTAAAATTCATTGGAATACCGTGAACATCGAAGGCAATCTCTCGAATGAGTTTATCCAAAGTCTGATTGATGATTCCTACAATTTAGTGGTCGCCGGGATTTCCAAAAAGAAAAGACAAGCACTCGGGCTTGACCGATAATAACCTCTTTCAAACCAGCACAAACCGAATGGCATCGTTGGTTTTTTTCTGCGCCAACACGCAGATTGCACGTTCCGACAATTGCAAAATGCGCGGATAGCCACCCGTGGTTTGCGCATCGCGCATCAGCACGATAAGCTTGCCGGAAGGTGTGAGTTGTATGGTTCCGGGCAGCGTTGCCGATGTCGTGATGCTGTGGGCGTTTTTAGATAATTTTTCTTGCAATTGATACGCCATCCGGTTGTTGAGCGAATCGATGTGAAAGGTAAATTCGACCAATCGATTGTGGTCTTCTTCTGTCAACAAATCAAACTCGGGACCGGGAAAAACTTCAATTGTTTTATCAAATAGAAAATCGTTTTTCATTTTCAAATTGGCATGAAAATCCAAGGTTTTATCAAAGGACAAATAATTCAACACACTGCCTTTTGTTATCTGTGATTTTGGTGTAATCGGTTGAAATAAAGATCGACTGCCAAGCACTACATCCGTTTGCCAACCGCCTTTGACGGCTAAGTAGGTACGAAATCCTTTTTGCACATGCCCGAAACTGAGTTTTTGACCCGAATTGACTTCGATAACACGGTGCATCGGCAAAGAATTATTAGTTGAAAAAATGTCAATCGGCGCACCGGATAAGACAATTTCGGTATGTTCCGCAAACAAAAGTTCCGGACCCGACATGGTGATTTCCAAAACCGCATCATTTGGGTTGTTTCCCAGCAATTCGTTTGCCCAAAGTGCAGAAAAAGAATCCATTGCGCCGGAGACGGGAACGCCTTTGTCTCGAAATCCAAATCGACCCAAATCTTGAATCGTGGTAAAAAAACCGGATTTAATGACTTCAACCATGCCACACCTCCTTTGCCAATTCAAAAACGCCGGAAGAAACTTGTATGGAAACCAGTTCGTGCATCGATTTTGAAATTTCAAAAAACCGAACCCGGTCGCCTACCGATACAAAGCAAGGATTTTCGGAAGTCGGATCGAAAAATCGGATGGGCGAATTTCCTATCAGATTCCAACCGCCCGGTGATTCTTGCGGATAAACACCCGTTTGTGCACCGGCAATCCCAACCGCTCCGCGACTCACTTTCTGACGGGGTTCAGTTTTTCTGGGGAAATGCAACTCATCAGGCAATCCACCCAAGTACATAAATCCGGGTAAAAACCCGATGGCATAAACCGTGTAAATCGTTTCGGTGTGCATTTTGATGATTTTTTTTACGGAAATTTTGTTGATCGCTGCAACTTCATCCAAATCGATTCCAAAGTCAATATCATAGCAAACCGGTACATGCCAAAGCATTCGTTCGGATTTTGTGTGTCTGCGTTTTTGATAGAGATTTTGCAGTGTCAGTAGGTATTTTTCAAAATCAATCGGCTGCCTAAAAATTACCAAAAGTGAATGATAGGACGGCACCAATTCGCAATAAGATTTAAAATGATTTTGAATCGCTTCCTTGTAATCCATGACATCGTTCAGCGTATGGACGGAGATTTCTTTTGGCCAATTGATCAAAATAGCCGTCTTGCCGTAAGGACAAAACGTGACCTTAAAGTTTTCCGATGGCATATCCGTGTTCATTGAGAATTTGGTTAACTTCTTTAATAATCCGAATAGATTCTGAAGAATCAGAATGAAAACAAAAGGTTTCCGCCCGAATTGGAAGTTCCTTTTGGCTGATGGTTTTTACCTTTTTGTGTTCAAACATCCGCATCAAATGTATGGATATTTGAATAGAATCTTGTAAAACTGCGTCGGGATTTTGACGGGCTACCAACGTGTAATCGTCGTTGTAATTGCGATCGGCAAAGGCTTCATAACAAATTGAAAAACCAAGAGATAAAGCCATTTTTTCAATTTCGGACTGATCGGGAACAAACAAAACACATTGGTTTTTAAAGGGTTGAATTGCTTCGAGAAAGCGAATTGCAATCGGCGTGTGTTTTGCGAGATCATTGTATAGTGCGCCGTGTGGCTTGATGTGATGAAGAGTCGAGCCCGATTGAAGTACGATTTTGATCAAACTGTCAATCTGATTTCGAATGCTGTCGATAAACTCATTTTCAGACATATCCATCGATTTTCTGCCGAAATTGAGTTTGTCCGGATACGAAGGATGCGCTCCAATTTTGATGCGGTGTTGTTTTGCCAACAAAACAGCTTCACGCATTGAGTTTTCATCGCCGGCGTGACCTCCACAAGCGATGTTGCAAACAGAAAGAAACGGCATGATTTCAGATTCACAGCCATAGCCTTCTCCCAAATCGGCATTGATATCGATGATTTTCGGATGCATCAGAACACTTTAAAAATGCTGCGTAAACCGAGCAAAAGTGCCACTAAGATAATCAAAAAAGTCAAGATATTCTGAAGTAAAGTGTTTTTATGAATCCCCATCAAATCCGTTTTGTTGACCACCCACCACAGAAAAACCGCCACCACCGGCAACAACAAACCATTGGTTACCTGAGCAAAAGTGATGAGTTCTATCGGGTTGATTTGCAAAGAAGCAAACAACATTCCAATCAATACGATTATCATCCAAACCAATCTGAATCGATAATTTTTCATATCTGCTTCCCAACCAAAACAACCGCGGGCGACAAAAGCCGCCGCCAAAGGGGCTGTCATCGAAGAAGTAATGCCTGCCGCGAAAAGTCCGAATCCGAGAAAATAACGAGCCAACGAACCATATAACGGCGTTAGTCCTTCCGCCAAATCGGTAACTTTGGTTACTTCCTGCAACTGACTCGCTGCGGCAGCAATCACAATCGAAATCGAAACCAATCCGCCCAATAATATAGAACGAAGACTGTCTCTTCTGACTGCTTTTAGGTCTGTTTCCTTTTTCCATTTTTCTTTGACCAAGGCTGCGTGTAAAAACAAATTATACGGAACGGTGGTAGTCCCGACCAATGCGATGATCATCAGCATACTGCCGTCCGGAAACGATGGGATAAAAATTCCTTTGAAAACGTCCGCCAAAGAAGGACGCGTGAGTATGGCCGTCAATACAAATGACAAACTCATCAAAATGACGAGCGTCACCATGAGTTTTTCTAAAAATCGATAACTGCCCGAAAAAAGCAGCAACATCACCAACAAGCCAAGCCCTATCGGATAAAAAGCGTTTGGCGGTAAATCAAATGCGCTTTGCAAACCCAACACCGCGCCGCGAATGTTGCCGGCTTCGTAAGCGGCATTTCCAATAACAATGGCTGAAAACAAAAGTAAAAGTGCCAAAAATCGCAGCAACGGATGCTGAAACTGCATTTTGATGTTTTCTGCCAGTCCGTTTTGGGTAATCAATCCGAGACGGGCTGCCATTTCTTGCAATACAATGGTCGCAACGATTGACAAGGTCAAAGCCCAAAGCAATCCGAATCCAAAATCAACGCCCGCCACCGAGCAAACAGTCACCGTCCCCGGGCCGATAAAAGCCGCCGCAACGAGCGAGCCCGGCCCTAAATGTTTAAAGAAATTGATTTTGAATTTCAAATGTTGATGTTATTGGTTACTTTGGTTTCTGGTTTCTGGTTTCAAGTTTCAGGTTTCAAGTTATTCATGCCTGAATGGGGTTATAATACATATTGCCAATTTTCTTCCGACTTACGACTGTTTCATGTTTCCTGAGTCCTGATTCCCCGCCCGAACGCGCCGTTCGGTGCGGGCGGGTTGTTTCAAAAAACTTCCAACTTCCATCACAACACTTTTTTGATTCCCGAGAAATCATCTCGATAAGTAGAAGGTGTCGTGTTTTTTACCTTCTTGAAAACGCGGTTGAAATTAGCAATGTTATTAAAACCGCATTTATACGCAATCTCAGAAACACTCAATTCTTTTTCTAGCAACCACAGACAGGCAAAACCGATGCGAATGTCGTTCAAAAAATCAACAAAGGTTTTGTTGGTGTGTTTCTTGATGTACCGGTTGAAAGAGATGGGTGACATCTTGATTACCTCGGCGGCATCTGCCAAAAGTATTTTTTCATGAAAATGCTTGAGTAAATATTGATATAAAATATCGAATCGAGAGTTGTTGTCCGAATTAACATTTTCAGCTTCTGTCGAATTGAGCAAGCGTTGATTTTCTGAAATCGATAGTTGATAGATGATGGAAAGAAAATTAATATTCGATTCAAAAGTGTCATCCTTTGAAAGATTGGAAAGCCTTTCGAACATATTTTTCGCCGTATCGTGAGAAAATAAAATACCCTGTTTTGATCGCTCTAAAAGATCTTTGATGGGTTTTGCCACACGCCTGTTCAAAAAGTTCTCCTCAAACAGATTGTTGTGAAATTGAATGGTGATTTCGTGAATCTCCTTGCTCTTGCAATTGTACATTTCCCAACAATGCGGAAGGTTCGGACCTACCAGAACCATTTCGTAAAGATCTATTTCTTCCATATTTGTTCCCACCACCCTTCTGACTCCTTTCCCATTGTAAATAAAGTTAATTTCATATTCGGGATGGTAGTGAACCGGATAATCAAAATTATCTTTGACCCGTTCAAAAACCAAAAATGTATCATCCGGACCAATCGTCAACACCTCATGCAGCAGATTCTCTTTTTTTAACATTTTGTTGATTTATTGAAAAAATAAGATTGGAAATTGATAATATAATATTAACAAAAGCTTAACGACCTCGCTAATTTAGCCTTCTACAAAAATAGCGAATTCAAATTAATAATAATTCAAAACAGTGCATCAACTTTTATTAACTCAACACTATTAATGCATAAACAACGAGCACATATTCAGCTAACTGTTAAAATTTGTTGCTTGTTTGTAATCTTATTGGGTATGAATGCTTGCAATACATTGCGAATAACCACCGACCTTTCCGCGCCAAAAGACGGAAAACTCATCGATAAAAAAGCCAGTCCGGAGACCGTTGCCTTACTCGAACAGCTCAAACAAATTTCAAAAAACGGTTTTGCCATCGGTCATCAAGATGCGACTGCTTATGGTGTCAATTGGCGATATAAAGATAGTCTAAATGCATATTGGAGCGATATCAAAGACGTAGCCGGCGATTATCCTGCCGTTTATGGTTTTGATCTCGGCCACATCGAATTGGGAAGTCCGAGTAATTTAGACTCGGTTTCTTTTGATTTGATGCGGGAACTCATTCGCAAAGCTTCAGCCAAAGGCGGAATTGTCACCTTGAGTTGGCATTTGGATAATCCCACGACCGACGGGAGTTCTTGGGATACTTCCAAGTCCGTTCAAGACATACTGAAAGGCGGTTCGAAACGGGAAAAATACGAATTGTGGGTCAGCAGATTGGCTGAATTCTTAAACAGTCTGGAAGATTTCAACGGGCGAAAAATTCCCGTGATTTTCCGACCTTTTCATGAGATGAACGGCTCTTGGTTTTGGTGGGGCGCAGGCAGCTCCACTTCAGATGAATACAAGGCACTTTGGGTGGAGACACTTTCTTTACTTATCAACAAACACAACATCCATCATTTGATTTATGCCTATTCACCCAATACCATCAACAGTGAAAACGAATTCAATCGCTTCTATCCCGGCGATCGATACGTCGATATTTTGGGGGTTGATATTTACAACCACAATGGCGATGAGGCTTATGTCAAAGACGTGACGGAAAATTTAAAAATTATTAAAAAATTAGCTGAGGAAAAGAATAAAATCTTCGCACTTACTGAAACCGGAAATACCAAAAAACCAACCGCGGATTGGTGGACAAGGGTCTTGTACCCAAGCGTCAAAGACAGTGGCATCACTTGGCTCCTGCTTTGGCGCAACGCCCGTCCGAATCATTATTTCGCACCTTTCCCCGGCATCATCAGCGAACAAGATTTCATCCTGTTTAAATCCTTTAAAGACACTTTGTTTTTGAATGAAATCAATCGCATCAAATCGAATCCGTCAAGTCAAAAAAACCTGTCAAATCAACAAGAATAATGATTCATTCGTTAGACCTATTCATCATACTTATTTATTTGGCTGCAACGGTAGTCATCGGCTTGTTGTTGCGCAAAAAAGCACAAAAAAGCAAAGATGATTATTTGATGGGTGGAAAAACACTTCCTTGGTATATGTTGGGACTCTCAAATGCCTCCGGTATGTTTGATATTTCCGGCACCATGTGGTTGGTGACACTCATGGTCGTTTACGGCATGAAAAGCATTTGGATTCCTTGGCTTTGGCCGGTTTTTAATCAGATTTTTTTGATGATTTATCTCTCTTACTGGCTGCGAAAATCAGAGGTGACCACCGGGGCCGAATGGATACTTTTCCGTTTTGATGACGGCAAGGGCGGTAGAATGTCACATGCCATCATTGTGGTTTTTGCCATTCTCAGCAGTCTTGGATTCTTGGCATACGGATTTATCGGTTTGGGAAAATTTGTTGAAATATTTATTCCATGGGAAATCGTTTCTGCCTATGTTCCTTTTGACGTTGCGCCGCAATATGTAGCTCATTTCTACGGAATTATTTTTACCCTTTTTGCCATTTTTTACAGTGTAATTGGTGGAATGTCAGGCATCGTTTGGACAGATGTTTTGCAATACGGCATCATGACTGTTTCGTCGATTGCCATCGCCATTATCGGCTGGAACGCCATTGGAGAAAACACGCTCATCGTTCCGGAAGGCTGGTCGAATCCGTTTTTCGGATGGCATTTGGATTTGGATTGGACAGCCGTCATACCCGAAATCAACAGCAAAATTGCCTCAGACGGCTATTCCCTTTTCGGAATCTTTTTTATGCTCATGGTTTTTAAAGGCATATTGGCAAGCCTGGCAGGTCCTGCGCCCAACTACGACATGCAAAAAATACTCTCTACCAAATCACCCAGAGAAGCGACTTTGATGAGTATGTTTACAAACATCGCCTTGATGCCGACTCGCTACTTGATGATTGGCGGGTTTTCAGTTTTGGCTTTGCTCTTTTACAATCAATTGCATTTGGAAACGGCAACAGGCGCAATCGACTTCGAAAAAATATTGCCTTCAGCCATACAACAATTTGTACCGGTTGGTTTGTTAGGTCTTTTACTCGCCGGATTGTTGGCTGCCTTTATGTCCACTTTTGCCGGAACTTTGAATGCCGCACAAGCCTATTTGGTCAATGATATCTATTTGAAATATTATCAAAAGAATGCATCCGACAAGCAGGTCCGACGCATGAATTACGGCAGCGGAATGGTCGTTGTACTCATCAGTATTTGCCTGAGCTTCTTTGTCAAAGATGTCAACAGTATTTTGCAGTGGATAGTTTCCGCGCTCTACGGCAGCTATGTGATTTCCAATTTGTTGAAATGGCATTGGTGGCGATTCAACGGTGAGGGCTATTTCTGGGGGATGCTCAGCGGCATCGTGCCGGCGCTTATATTCCCGTTGTTTACAGACACCCTCGATTTATACTACTTTCCCATCATATTGTTGATATCGCTGCTAGGTTGCATCGCAGGCTCCTACTCCGCTCCACCGACACCTGAAAAAGTTTTGTTGCATTTTTATGAAAAAACCCGACCCTGGGGATTTTGGAAACCGGTTTACGAGAAAATGATGGCTCAAAACCCGACCTTCAAACGAAACAACAATTTTTCGCGCGACATGGTCAATGTACTTGTCGGAACAATTGCGCAAACCAGCTTGGTGATTATTCCTTTGTATTTGATTTTACATGAAAACATTTCTCTTTTGATTTCAATCGGCATCTTGATGGGTTGTGTAATTATTTTAAAAATAAATTGGTGGAACAAATTAGGCCTGGACTTCCATAAAACGTAACTATTTAGTCTAATGAAAAATCGATA
>JAXMLV010000031.1:0-7458 GCA_034367065.1 Flavobacteriaceae bacterium | reverse complement strand
TTTGTAATTCACGAACGGAAGTAAAACGGTGGTTTTTTGGTCGCAACGATTTAGATTCTGGTGTTTTTTTAAACTTTTGTGAGGTTAATTCTGTTTGATATTTTTCAATTCAGCAGTTTTTTTTAGCTGTTGCCCAACGTTTTGCAGCTACCCGAAGGTGGCGATTTCGAAGCACTTCACTGTCAACCAAGCACAAACTTTCATAGAAGCACAAAGCTTCATTTAACCACTGAACCGCCACTTTTGGGTAGGTGCTGTTATAGGGCGTTTTTCTAGTTATTGTTGTAGTAGTATTTCTGTCCATTTCTGCCTAAAACTTCGTCAATTGATACTGAAACTGTATTATCTACGTCAACTGAGCCACTAACGTCAACAGAACCACGAACATCTACCGTTCCATTAATGTCTGCATCTATATAACCACCTTTGACATAAACGTTTTGTTTGGTCGGTATAACACCTGCATTTTGAAGCACCATTACCCAAATACCAAGTCCAATTGCAATCAGTATTGCTTTAAGTGAAATGTTTTTTGATTTCGTTTCCATTGTATTTAATTTTAATTGTTAAAAGTCAAAAGGGTCAGGGAAAAGGGTTTTTAGTCTCTTCTCGATTTCTGTTATCAAGTCTTTGTATCCTTGTTCATTTGGATAATAAAGTAAGGCTCGGTGGTGCCCCAAATCGGAAGGAACGTCAGCCATTGATTGAGTTATAGGAACTACTGTCTTACCTAAAGTATGAGCAATGCCTACTTCATAAAATACATTTGGATTTTTTCCTGAAAAGTCAGCAACGACAACTCGACAAGTGAAAATTAACTCAAAAATGTCTTGAATAAATGTTGGATTTTCCCAAATGTCATCTGCTTTTGCACAGTTAAGACTTAAATTGTTACAAGCTTGTTTTACTGCTTCAAATGATTTCTGTAATTTAAAGGGCAACATTACAGTTACTAATTTGTCGTTCTGTTGTTTATTAGGAATCGTAAATACTTGCGGTGAAAATGTAACAATTCGTTTGGGTGTCTCGGTATGTGCAGTTGATATTAAATCTGATACCAATGGAGTTGCAAACTTTTCAGCTAAATGCGATTTAATCTCATTGAAGTTTTTAGGGTCTTTTTTAATTATTTCAGTCAAAACTTCGAGAATATTTCCTTCATAATCGTCATCTCCGAAGCTAAGACTTCTCAATAATCTTGAGTGTCCTTCAATTACTTCATATGCACCTAAAGTATAGCCCAAGTCTAGCCAATCTGATTTTGTAAAATGCTTTGCAATTTGATTTTTAATTTCAATCAGTTCTTTCTGTTGTTCCTTAGTTATTGTCATTGTCGTGTTGTCTTTTAAAATGCCCTATAACGTTTTGCAGCTACCCGAAGGTGGCGATTTCGAAGTACTTCACTGTCAACCAAGCACAAACTTTGATAGAAGCACAAAGCTTGATTTAACCACTGAACCGCCACTTTTGGGTAGGTGCTGTTATGCACAGATTTTTTCATTTATCTTGTTTATCAATTCAATAAATTTTTCGCTCCTGTGTGTCCTGTAGCAATGTTCCAATAAAGTCAATTTTGAATGTTTAATTGCTCTATTTTGTTTGCTTAGTATCCTAGTTAACAGAGCAAATAATGATTTACCCCTAATTAGAACATCATAATTATTCCTTAAATTCTCAATCAATTCGTTACTTGGTTGCACAAAATTTATTTGTTCCAAAAATTCCTGCTTTACGGTATTTTGAATGTCACATATTAAATGTTGTGGGTGGTTTCTAAAGCAAAAATCTCGACCATCTAAAAAGTTCTGAATTTCAAAGGCGTAATACTCAACAAAACTATTTAGAGAAGTTGAAAAAATTTCTTTTTCTTGATTATCAAGTAATGACTCAATATTACGTCCATAATACAAGTCGTTTTCTATGGAATAACCATTAGTCCAAATAATCTCTGCCAAATTTTCTGGCGGATTTACATAAACATAAGCATCTTTGTCTGCAACAAAAATTGCTTTTAAATCTGGAAACTCTGAACGTCTTTCAAAAACCTGGAGTAATTTATCTCGTCCACCACAAGGAAAGAAATTTGCATTTACAACACCTATTTCACTTTCAATCCATCTATATATTAGTATATCGTCTTTACCTTCAACTAATACGGTTGTCAATGATGACCTTTTTAAGGTGTTAACTATTTCGTCAACTGTTAATGCTAAACTCATATTATACACCCTTATCGTTAGACAAAACAATCTCCTTGTCAGAATATTTTGAAAAAATAAACGGACTATGAGTTGCCATAAAAAACTGATTGTTATTTCCTTGATTTAATAGCGTTGGGACAAGTGTCCTTTGCCAATCAGGATGTAAACTTAATTCAGGCTCATCAATAAAAATGCTATGGTTCTTAGTAAATGCATTGTAGCAAATAAAACTCAACATTTGTTTTTCACCTGCTGAGAGTTTGTCTGATGAAATTGCATTGTTTACTTCACCAAGAGTAAGATTACTAAGATTAATTCCTTTGTGCTGAAAAATAGAAGTAATTAATTCTGATAAAGTAGTGTATGGTTTTAATAAGGATTCTCTTTCCCTTTCCATACTTTCAATATCAGACTGGATTTCGTCTAGCGTTTCTTTCTCGCTCTTGTTTTTAGTTTTAATTTTTCTAATAATTTCATCAGACTTCTGCTTTTGACCTAAATTGATTTGAGCATTAATGTTAGAGTACTCTCTGTTTAAAAGTGCTACAATATCGTCAGTTGAAATAGAAGTTATGAATCTTTGGTTTTTTGAAGATAATCGCCTTGAGAACTCTTCTAATGCATCACGAATTTGGTCTTGTCTGCCAAATCTAGGGTCAAATCCTTCTTCCATTGTAAAACCACCTTCAATTCTTCTGAATGTTGGGAAGAAAATAGTAGGAATTGAAAGTTTATGAATTTCCATAAACTTTTCATTTATCCTTGTTGGTCTTCTCATTTCCAATTCACGCAAGTTTAAGTCACTAATAGTGAATGGTTTTTCTTTATCTAATCCAATCGTAACTGTGTTATTTTCACTATCTCTCTTTACTGAGATAAATGAATTTGATGTTGTTAATTCAGCGTAACTGAAATTGATTTCCTTAATCAGGTTTAGTATTCTTCCTGAGTTTAAAAACCAAATCAATTTCAAAATTGTCGTTTTACTAGAACCATTTTTACCGGTTAAAAGATTTAGGTCAGAATAGAATTCTAGTTCTAGTGGTTTTGTTCGGTTATTTAGTCCGTCAACTAGTAGTTTCTTTATCATTGTTTTATTGTTTGTCGTGTTGTTTTAAATTTGTGCATAACGTGTTCGTATAATGATTTGTGCGACGTAAAAATCGGAGATTTTTCCGCCGTAGCAATATTTTTATTGAATGTTTGTCAGTTTGTACTAGTTCAAATTTAAGCATAAATTATATACGGTGTTGGGGCACGTTTTTTTATTTTATTTTTCGTCCATTTTCAAATTCTGATGTATATGTTGTGTCAGATTTTGTCGTAAATCCGTTGTTAAATTCAAATCTATGAAACTCCCAAGTTCCATCAATTTTTTCGTCTGGATACAAGTATGAAATTCTAACGCCATTATTGAAGTCGTAAATTACTTTTTTAGTTTGGGAATGGTGAAGCGAGCCACTAATTTCAATAAATTGTCCCACGAGTAATTCACCATTTTGATTACTGTAAGTCGATACATCTCGGTACATTGGATAGTCATTTGAAAATATTGCCGGTGTAACTGTCCATATTCCAATCCATAGATAAGTTAATAGAATAATTCCCGTAAATCCAAGTCCAGCGATTTTTAATCCGCGTTTCTTAAATCTGAGGTTTTGTCGGATTAGGAAAAAAAAGGTCAATCCAATTAAGGTTGCTAAAATCAATATTCCAATTCGGTGTCCTGGCTGAAAAGTAATTTCAACTGGAGAACCATAAGTCAGTCCAAGAACTAAAATGGTCAATACAATTAGTATGGTTATAAATTTTGTCATTTTTCAAATGTGCCCCAACGGGATTCAGCTATACGCAGGCAGGGATTTTAACCACTGAACTTCCTACGAAGAACTTAACTTTAAATTTACCACTTTCCTGTCCTACGAAGCACAAAACCCCTGCTTGCGTATAGGTGATGTTATGCCTTCGCCCTTTATTTATCGGATTATTATTTCTTCTACCCATAAATTAAACCTTGGAGATTTCGCCCGTATTTGGTCAATACCAATTGCTTCTGCAAAATAGTGTCCATAAAGAGGTTTATTGTAGCCTTTAATAATTCGTTTTAATCTATGACTTGGAGATGTTTCACGATTATTGTTTATCATCTCGGGATTGTCGTAATCAGCAAAAGTCTTTTCTAATTCCGCTATCCCAACAAGCTCAGCTTTTGGAACTTGGTCATAGAAATGTTGAATATCATTAAAGAGCAATCCTTCAAATTCGTGTAATTGTAAATAGGGAATAAATCTGTGTCGAATACCATCTGAAATGTCTTCCTTCATAGCATTCTCTAAAAAATCCATTCTTGCATTTTTATCAATTATCCTTTCGCCATCTATCCACATAGGGAAATTATATTTTTGGTATAAACCGTAATAATCAATTAGAGTTGAAACAATTACATTAGGCTCTAACAAATGTGTTTCTATTTCCTTTTTTAATATAGACCATCGTACGATACCACCCATTGACCTTTTAATTAATGGGGCTTGAATAAAAATGTTATGATGAATAAGGTGAGGAGCTAAAACATTTTTACAAAATTCTCTTTCTGTTTCGCCTTCACAAATAATTATTACTCTTTTCATAGACTATAATTTGGCTGTCCTCCTGTAATAATGTTTCGTTTCCATAAATCATCAATAGTATAATCATCGAGCCATTGATTTAAATTGTCACTTCTTAGCCTGTTGAATTCTGTTTGACCCTCTACTTGGTCAACTGTAATAATATCTTCTGGTAAAAAATGACTTATCAAATCAGTTGACTGAGTTGCTACAATTACTTGACAACCTCTATCTGAAATTGATTTTATCATTCCTGCTAATTTTGCTATTGCAGTAGGATGTAAACCAAGTTCAGGTTCATCAATTATAATCGTATCAGGTAAGTCAGGTTGTAAAAACAAAACAGATAACGCAATAAATCGCAATGTTCCATCTGAAAGGTCATTGGCTCCGAAAATTACATCGCTATATTTATCTGTCCATTGTAGCCTAATATTATTTTCTTTATTAGGGGCAAAATAGAAATCTGAAAAGTACGGAGCTATAGATTGAATATTTTTAATAATTCTATTGTAAACTATTTTGTTGGTTTCTTGAATCTGATACATAAATGCAGCCAAATTCATTCCGTCCTCATATAGGTAATAAATGTCGTTTTCAATATTACTATATTGAGAGAATGGAGAGTTTGAACTTGTATCGTGAAAATGATATTTTCTTAACCCACTTAAATATTTTTTTACATAGGGTGCTCTGTAATTGTCAGTTACTTTAATTTGAGCTTCATTACTATGTCTGCTAATGTCTTTGGGGTTGCCTCTATAAATCAAATTTTCTCGTAGGAATACAAATCCATCTGTTCCCGATTGCAATTTCGCTGAATATCCATTTTGACCATTCCCAAACTCCATTGTAAATGAAATCGTGTCTGTATTTTTTTTCCCTTTATGCAAAATTTTGTTGTCGCCACCAATGAGTGCTATGTACTCATTTAATTTACGATTATACAATCTGTTGAGAAAGTCAAAAAATGATATAAAATTACTTTTACCACTTCCATTTGCACCAATCAATATATTAATTGGCGCAAGATCAATTCTTGCTTTTTTTATTGACTTAAATCCGTTTATTTCGATATAATCCATAATGATAATTCTTAATTTATTTTGTCAGATTTCTATCTTTAATGTGGTTGCCCGCTATATAAATTGCTTGTAAAGCACTATCGCTATCTTTTACTACATCCACAATTTGGTCTGAAAGCCAAAGTGTCTCCAATTCAGTTAAATCGGCTTTATAAATGTCTGCTAAAAGAGTTATTTGTTCTTTTTTCATTTGCCGCAAACCCTTTTCAATTTTACTCAATTGTGCAGTATCCATTTCAAGTAGCGGAGCAACCTGTCTCAAATAGAGATTGTGTTGCTCTCTTAGTAACCTTATTTTAGCACCAAATTGACTTTTCATCCTTTCGTCTGTTAATTGACTTGTCTATTTTTGGCAAATTTAAGAATAAAACTTTCATTTTTATCTTTTCCTTTTGGTTTTTAGTTGACAATTTGAAGTTGGCAAGGGTCGTCTTAGGGTGAGGCATAACGTTTTGGCGCTTGGCGCAGTGGCGGATTTCGGAGCACAAAACTGTCAATACACCACAAAAGTTGATGCGAGGTAGAATGTTCAATTAACCACTTCACCCGCCATTGAGCCAAACGCCTGTTAGCTGCTGCCATTCATTAGTTTTTCTATTTTTTCGTCTGTCAATATGTTGGTTGAAGTCATTCCGTTTGTTTCTTTAAATCCTTTAGTAATCAAGAATTGGTGAAATTTTTTAAGTCGTTTGTCTGGACTGGCTGACATTATGTTTTTGTATTCAAGGTCGTTGTCGGTAATTAGCTGTTTGATATAATCTTCTAAGTTCACATTTTGAATTAAAACCTTGTCAAGCTCCAAAACAACATAATGAATGCACTGTATGATTGCTGCAACTTCTTTGAGTGTTGGTGAATTTCTCTCGTCAAAATTATTTACCATTAAGTTTCCATCTAATCCCCTGAATCTCTCTGCAACTTTTGTCTGGTCATACTCTAAAAGAAATTTTCTGAATTCGGGTTCAAGTTCATTGTCTGCGTGAAAATGAACCAAATTGTTTCTCCACTGTATTCCCAAATGAATTATAGAGAGTGGCAAGTCTGTTGGATAATTGCAAAATCGTGTTACTTCTTTTAGAGATTTATAAATTGAACGTTCTGAAAACACTTTGATTAGTTGTTGGTCAGAAAACTCAAAAGGCTTTTTTCTTAAATAACCCAAATAAGCGTCAAGCGAATCTATTGCCCAAGATAGAGCTGAATTTCTTGCAAAACGTCTGCTACGAACTGCTGATTCTTCAACTGACTTTGGGTTCCAAGTCACATTAAAGGTTTCGTCTTTGGTTACTTTGCCCGTCCTTACACCTTCAAGTCCAACGAGAATTGTAATCAGATAATGGTTAGTTTGTCCGATTAAACTCTTGAAGTGATTTAAGTGTCCTGACCAATTAAGTTCTAACATTCTTATTTTTGTTTGTCACCCTGTTGGAATCGAACCAACTTTTCCTACTTTATCTTAAATGTCTTTGAAGGTAGGCGACTCAACCAATCGTCCGAGGGTGATATTTTTTTCTTTCTTATTTATTTCATTTGTTCTGTCGTCTGTTTATGGTTGCAGCTAAC
>JAXMLV010000030.1:0-44466 GCA_034367065.1 Flavobacteriaceae bacterium | reverse complement strand
ACAAATGGAAATTCTTAAAAATATTAACTCCAAATTATGAGTAATTCGACTATCAAACTAAATAAAGTGGCTGAAATAACATTGTTATTTTGGATAATGAAAATAGTTGCCACAACATTGGGTGAAACACTTGGCGATTTTCTTTCAATGACATTGAACCTTGGATATTTAGTAGGAATTGGAATTACATTGGTATTCTTTATAATTGTTTTATTAGTACAACTAAGTGCTAAAAAATATAATCCAATTTTCTTTTGGTTAGTGATTATTGCCACAACTACTTTAGGAACGGAAATTTCAGATTTTCTTGATAGAAGTTTACATTTAGGATATACTTTGGGTAGTTTAGTTTTATTTTCAGGCTTAATCTTGACATTGTTTTTATGGTACAAAAAATTTGAAACCCTCAATGTCTATCCCATAATTGATAAAAACAAAGAAATTTATTATTGGATTGCGGTATTATTTTCCAATAGTTTAGGAACAGCCTTTGGTGATTATTTAAGTGATATTGTTGGATTGAGTTACTTGAATGGCGCTTTGGTTACAGCGGGAATAATTGTAATTGTTTTTCTACTTCATAATTTCACCAAAATAAACCATATCATCCTTTTTTGGATTGCCTTTATTTTTACACGACCATTCGGAGCAACATTTGGCGACTTACTAACAAAACCAACTGCAAAAGGCGGATTGGATTTAGGGACGTTAAATGCTTCGATTGTTTCTATTGTTTTAATGACAATACTTATTATTATCTCTCATAGAAAAATGAAAACAATAGAACTGAAATAAATACGCCCTGCAACAAAGATGTATCTAAAAAATAGGCAAAATAGTGTACTAAATTCAAGGTTTTTGGCTCCTTTCAAATTTGGTGCTTAATCGAAAAGTTGATGCTTCGAAATGCCAAACGTTTCATATACGCGACCATTATATGCAATTTTGAGAACTTAGACAAATCGACATTTTGACAAAATAAACCAACTTTTATGTTTCACTTTAGGGAAACTTTTATAACGCTGTCCCGATAACCTTCGGGATGGACAAGAATCAGAAACATAGAAATATAACGTTTTACAAGAACTACTTTCAAGACTTTTTGCCAAGCAAAAACAAGAAAGTAAAACCAAAAATTGTTTGGACTTTTGATTGGGTTGAAGACTTACAAAGAGTACCCGAAACTTATCTTAAACACCTAGAAAACACGGACGAACTCTATGAAAACCAAGTTCAACTAGGTCGCGACATTTTTAGGGTTTTCTGTTTTTTTGACCAAGGACAGCTCGTTGTTTTAGCAAACGGATTTCAAAAGAAAACGCAAAAGACACCTAAGAAAGAAATAGAAATGGCACTTAAAATAAAAAAAAATATGAAAGCGAAATGCGAAGCATTCACGAATTCAAAAACAAAAAATAAATCATTATGAGTAAAAATAAAAACTTGATCACTCTTGAAGAGTTCAAAGAAAAAAACTACGGCAAACATGGGACAAAGGAGCGTGACAAGCTTGAAGCAGGTTATGAAGCATTTAAAATCGGTGCTTTAATTCACGATACTCGTGTTGAAATGGGCATGACACAAGAACAACTTGCAGAAAAAGTTGGGACAACTAAATCCTATATTTCAAAAATTGAGAACAATATAAAAGAAGCTCGCATTTCGACACTTCAAAATATTATTGAACTTGGTTTTGGCGGACGACTTGAACTGAACGTAAAAATCTAACGGACGACTTGACCGAAGAAAGAAAAACCACCTACAACAACCAGCGTTTCGTTGGGCTTGCAAAGCCAACAATGAAACTCCTCCGGCTTTTTTGGAGGAACCGATTACCCGTCTGTCCACGATGGTTTTTCGTCAAGAGGTTGGATGCCATATCAAGAGGATGTGTAGTTCTCCTGTTCCATGCCTATCGGCAGGCAAGTTTTGTGTAGCAGTTCGCTTGGTTTTTTGGATGATTTTATTCTCCTCATTTTCAGGATTGGACAAAAGTTTAATCATCAATCAAAATAAGCCACCGCTTCCAAATCCTTCAATTCAGTTTCCGTAAACATCCTCGACTGCACAATAAACCGGACACCCATGGGAATTTCCAACGAAAAACTGGAGCCTCGTCCTTGCGTAACATCGATGGTGAGTTGGGTGTTTTTCCAGTATTCAAACTGATCTCGGCTCATGAAAAATTCACAACCAGCAATCTCACTGAGTCTCACATCGCTGCCTCCGATTTTAAATTCTCCTTTTTCAAAACACATGGGTTGAGATCCGTCACAACAGCCACCACTTTGGTGAAACATCAGTTCACCAAACCTGTTTTTAAGCGTTTCCACAACCTTCTCCGCTTCCGGCGAAATCAATACTCTTTTGGTCATTTTCAGAATTCAAATGATACTTTCAATTTGTCTGCATTGTGGTCACTTCATTTTTTACCACAAAGATGTTTTCTCTGTGTACTCTGTGGTTAAATCTTTACCACAACGGTTTACACAGTTAACTGCTCTAAAAAAATCCCAATTTCTTTTTATCGTAAGAAATCAACATGTTTTTGGTTTGGCGGTAATGTGACAACATCATCAAATGGTTTTCCCTGCCGAAGCCAGATTTTTTGTATCCGCCAAAGGGCGCATGTGCCGGATAGGCGTGGTAACAGTTCACCCATACCCTACCCGCTTTGATGGCGCGCGGCACTTGATACAACTCATGCGCATCGCGTGTCCAAACGCCGGCACCCAATCCGTAGAGCGTGTCGTTGGCTATTTCGATGGCTTCTTCGGTGGTTTTAAAAGTAGTCACGCAGACAACCGGGCCGAATATTTCTTCTTGGAAAATACGCATCTTGTTGTTGCCTTTGAAAAGCGTCGGCTGTATGTAATATCCGCCCGACAAATCGCCGTCTAATTTTTGTACATCGCCACCACACAGCAGTTCGGCACCTTCTTCTTTGCCTAATTTGAGGTAGGATCTGATTTTTTCGTATTGATCGTTCGATGCCTGTGCACCCATCATGGTCGAGCTGTCCAACGGATTGCCCATTTTGATGGCTTTGGTTCGTGCCACCACGCGGCTCATAAACTTATCGTAAATGCTTTCATGTACCAATATTCTGGAAGGACAAGTACAAACTTCCCCTTGATTGACTGCAAACAAAACCGCTCCTTCGATGGCTTTGTCAAAGAAATCATCGTCGGCATCGGCTATGGACGGGAAGAAAATATTGGGAGATTTTCCGCCCAATTCCATGGTTACGGGGATCAAATTTTCGGAAGCGTATTGCATGATCAAACGTCCGGTGGTGGTTTCGCCTGTAAACGAAACTTTGGATATTCGCGGCGATTGCGCGAGCGGTTTTCCGGCTTCGGGGCCAAAACCCGTCACGATGTTCAACACACCCGGTGGAATCACGTCTTTGAGCAATTCCATCAGGCACATGATAGACGTTGGCGTTTGTTCGGCCGGCTTGACCACCGTGCAACAACCCGCAGCCAAGGCCGGTGCAATTTTCCAAGTCGCCATCAGCAGCGGAAAATTCCACGGAATAATCTGCCCGACGACGCCAAGCGGTTCGTGCAAGCAAATGCTGACCGTGTGCTCGTCATGCTCGGAAATCGTGCCTTCTTCGGCGCGAATGACACCCGCAAAATACCGGAAATGATCAATGACCAAAGGCAAATCGACATTGACAGATTCTCGGATGGGTTTGCCGTTGTCGATGGTTTCGATGACGGCCAAAGTTTGCAGATTGGCTTCGATGACATCGGCAATTTTGTTTAAAACACCGGAACGGTAAGCAGGCGATGTTTTGCTCCAAGTCGCGAAGGCTTTGTGTGCAGCATCCAAAGCCAAATCGATGTCTTCTTTGCCGGAACGGGCAGCTTGGGTAAAGACTTTCCCGTCAATAGGACTGATGTTGTCAAAATATTCGCCTTTGACCGGCGGTACGAATTTTCCACCAATAAAGTTGTCATACCTGCTTTTGAAAACAGGTTTTTGAGGTAAGTTTGCCATGATTCTCTTATTTTAAAATGGGTTAATAACGATATGAAATTTGCGAGTTTAAAAAACAAACCCGAAAACTCCTCAAATTTAACTAAAATGTGTGTGAAAATAACCCGATTGATGAAATTATTATCGGTGGCAAGTTGAATTAACACATTGAATTTATCTTTTTATTGTTAGCCTTTCGCTGATTATAATGTTGGTACGAATTGCAAAAACTCATCTTTAACTATTCAGCTATTCAAATGAATTTCGTTTTAACCGTCACTTCGAGTGGTTTTTAATAGTAATGCGACAGTTTTACTATTAAAAATTGTATCGAGAAGCTTGAGATTGTAGAGTTCTCGATACGTTTTATTAAAAAAAGCGGTCGCATTTTTCAATAAAACACTCGAACAGACAAAATTTGTGTCGATTTTTTCATTAGACTGAAATAGTTACCAAAAATCTTTTATCTTCCTTAAAACCATTATTTATCAGCGTTTATTAATTGGAAATTTAGTACTTTTAAACTTCTAATTCAATTACCCCACTATTCATATTTAAAAAATGGAAGAAAACCTATCCGATTATCTCGAACCTCATTATATACAAAGAAGCAACTGGCTACGAGCAGCCGTCTTGGGTGCCAATGACGGCATTTTATCAACGGCAAGTCTTGCCATCGGTGTTGCAGCAGCAAGTGACATGCGAGAACCTATTGTGCTTGCCACCGTCGCCGGTTTGGTTGCCGGGGCTCTGTCAATGGCTGCCGGTGAATATGTTTCTGTGAGCTCACAAACCGATGTGGAAAAGGCTGATATTCTTCGTGAAGAACAAGAATTAAAAGATATGCCTGAACTTGAACTCAAACGTTTGGCAGAAATATATGAGGGACGCGGACTTAAAAAAGAAACGGCTATGATTGTCGCCAAAGAAATGACTGCTTACGATGCCTTGGGCACACATCTGAGAGACGAATTGGGACTCAATGACATCAGTCAGGCAAAACCCATACAAGCTGCACTTGCCTCGGGCGCTTCGTTTACCGTTGGTGGTGTTTTACCGCTTATCGTAACCCTTTTTCTGCCCTTGCAGCAAATGGAGTATTACCTCTATGTTTTTGCCATTGTTTTTCTGGTGCTTTTGGGTGCTTTGGCCGCAAAAACCGGTGGCTCGAGTATAAAAAAAGCGGTTGTCAGAATTACGTTTTGGGGTACGGTTGCCATGGGTTTAACTGCCTTTGTCGGCTATCTGTTTGGTGTGAGTATAGCCTAAATCAAAGTACCACAACATCCTCAGAAATCCCTCAATTCTTTTTCTTTTTCCCAAACAAGCGTTTAAAAAATCCTTTGACTCCCGTTTCTCGGTAGGGCTGACAATCTAACTCAGCGTAAACCGTATCGGGAAGATTAAAATCTGTCAGGTAATTTTTTCGTAAAGCGGCATCTTTTTCCATGCCGCTCAGCACCCGCCCGACTATCGGCAAAGCCAAAGACGAACCCGAACCCTTGCTGCTGTAAAAATGAACATCGGGTGTGGAGGCGCCGACCCAAGTGCCTATTACCAAATCAGGCGTGTAGGCAATAAACCAAGCGTTGGTATAGTCCTGTGCCGTACCTGTTTTTCCGGCAAGATCGGCATGAATACCGTATTGGTTGCGTATTCTCGTCCCCGTACCTTGGTTGATGGCTCTCTGCAAAATAGCGGTTATCAACCCGGCCGTTTCTGTACTAAAAACCTGTTCCGATTCAATGGTCTTTCGTTGGTACAAAGTTTTTCCTTGTGTGTCCGTAATTTTGTCAATCAATACCGGCTCGGTCATTTGTCCGTGATTCGCAAACGAACCGTAGGCGCGGACGATCTCGAAAAGCGACAAATCGAGTGTTCCCAAGGAAATGGAAGGTGCATCGGCAGAAAACTTTGGAAATTGAAGTCGGTTGGTGGTGTTGATGAGTTTTTCTCTACCCAATTTAAAATACAGATCAACTGTCGGCAAGTTGATGGAATTTGCCAGCGCATACCACATTGCCACCGTACTGTCTCGCGTAGATTTGTGATCAAAATTTTGCGGTTCCCAATTGTCGTATTCCGGGTATTTTTTTTCTTCATTTTTGAGATACGTGCAGGCATCAAAATTATCTTCCAATGCCGCAGCATATAAAATGGGTTTAAAAGCCGATGCAATTTGCCGATGCGACAAAACCATGTCAAAAGGAAGCATGCGAAAATCATTGCCGCCTACCCAACTCAAGACGGCTCCGTTTTTGGGATTGGTGATGAGCACTGCTGCGTGAAGCATCTTGTAATAATGCCAAAGACTGTCGAGTTTGTTCATGCTTTGCGTTTGTGCGCCTGCCCAATCAAACACTTCCACTTCCCTACTTTTCAAATCTGAGGCTGTCGCTCCATTTTTCTGTTTGGCGTACCACGTATCTTTAAATTTTCGATTTTGAAGTTCTTTGTCCAATATTTTTTGCATCACCGCCAGTTGTTTCCGGATGCTTTCGGTGGTCATTTCCTGCATTTGCATGTTGAGTGTGGTGTGAATTTTCAAACCGTCTTGCTCAATATTATAATCTTTGCCGGTCTTTATTTTGATGTTTTCCAAAATGTCAAGCGTTTTTTTCTTGACCTGATAAACAAAATAACCCGCCGGATTTTCTATGTTGATGTTTTCGTAATTCAAATTGAGGGGTAGTTTTTTCAGACTGTCTGCATCTTCAACCGTTAGAAACTGCTGTTTTTCCATCAACGTCAAAACCGTGTTTCTGCGCGCAAGGGAATGCTGTGGATTCAGTCGGGGATTGAAATAGGTATTCGCCTTTAGCAAACCTATCAATACCGCCGATTCTTCTACTTTGATTTCACGTGTGGGCTTGTTAAAATACCGTTGTGAAGCAGACTCTACGCCATAGACATCTTCGCCAAATGGCACCGAATTAAGATAGAGCAACAACAATTCTTCTTTGGTGTAAATTTCTTCTAAGCGAGCGGCTACAATCAGTTCTTTAACCTTGTTGACCGGCATACTCAATAAACTGTAATCATTTCGTCCATAAAGATTTTTCACCAATTGTTGGGTCAGCGTGCTGCCACCGCCGCCTTTGCTGTCGCGAAAGAGAATGCTTCTGAAAAAGACGCGTACATAGCTTTTCAAATCATACCCATTGTGGGTGAGAAAACGTTTGTCTTCGGTGGCAATCAATGCGTTTTTCAAATGTTCGGGCACATTGTCCCAAGTGATGTTGGTTCGATTTTCGGCAAAAAATTTCCCGATAATGACACTGTCGGATGAAATTACCTGCGAAGCCTCTTCGTTGCTTATGGCGGCCAATTCAACTTTATCGGGCAAAGGTCCGAAAATCCCGATATACACACTGCCAAAAAACAATCCGCCGAGTAGGACGAACGAAATGATAAAAAGGAAGAAATATTTCAGGTATTTTATTAACGTTGATTTGGCGGGAAATTGCATGTCGAATTGTTCGTTTTTTTCTATACTGATGACACCAAAATTAAGTCAAATACATTTTAAATAACCATCTGCAATGCTACAAAACGAAATTAGCCCTACTTTTCGTCTGTATCGGATAGAATAATTTGAAGTAACTATTCAGCTATTCAAATGAATTTCGTTTTAACCGTCACTTCGCGTGGTTTTTAATAGTAATGCGACAGCTTTACTATTAAAAATTGTATCGAGAAGCTCGAAATTGTAGCGTTCTCGATACGTTTTATTAAAAAAAGCGGTCGCATTTTTCAATAAAACACTCGAACAGACGAAATTTGTATCGATTTTTCATTAGACTGAATAGTTATAATTTGAATTTTGGTTTGCAATCAGAAAAAAATTTCATTCAAAGTAATTATTATCAGAGAACAAACGCATCGAAAAAGCTCAAAATAATCGTAATTTCGCTTTTAAAAAATATTGCAACTTTAAATCAGTAAAATTCTAAAAACACTTTGCCATGAAGATTACTTTTTACGGTCATTCCGCGCTTGGAATTCAAATCGGTAACACACATTTGATGGTCGATCCGTTTATTACTGCGAATGAAAAAGCAGCGGGAATTGATATTTCAAAACTGAAAGCAGATTACATCTTGGTTACACATGCACACCAAGACCACATACTCGACGTAGAGGCCATCGCTATAAACACGGGTGCCAAAGTGGTTTCAAACTATGAAATTGTCACCCATTTCGGGCAAAAAGGCATCGAAGGCCACCCGATGAATCACGGTGGCTGTTGGAATTTCGACTTCGGCAAAGTAAAATACGTCAACGCCATTCATTCTTCTTCTTTCCCTGACGGTACTTATGGTGGCAATCCGGGTGGTTTCGTGATAGAAACGGAAACAAAAAGCATCTATATTTCGGGCGACACCGCACTCACTTACGACATGAAACTCATCGGCGAGCACACCCAACTCGATTTGGCCATTTTGCCGATTGGGGACAATTTCACCATGGGCGTAGATGATGCGTTGAAAGCCGCACAATTTTTGAATGTCAACAACGTGTTGGGTGTGCATTTTGACACGTTCGGATACATCGTCATCGACCATGACAAAGCCATAGAAAAGTTTTTAGACAAGGGTGTCAAGCTGCATCTTTTAGAAATCGGAGAAAGCATAAACCTCTGATTTTGAAAGCGTCATATCAAAAATATTTACTCCACTTTAAAAAACCTTCCGGCACTTCAAGAGGAATTCTAATTGATAAAGAAACCTGGTTTTTAATACTCGAAAAAGATTCCAAAAAAGGAATCGGCGAATGTGCTTTATTTCGTGGCCTCAGCGCAGACGACCGCCCCGATTACGAAGAAAAACTCCGGTGGGTGTGCGGAAATATTCATTTGGGCAAAACCAAACTTTTGGAAATGCTCAAAGAATTTCCGTCGATTCAATTTGGATTGGAAACAGCTTTTTTATCGTTAGCAGGCAAGCATCCGTTTGAAATTTTTCCCTCCGATTTTGTTTCTTCTCAAGCTTCCATCGCCATCAACGGCCTGATTTGGATGGGGAATGATGCTGAAATGCGCGGACAAATCAATCAAAAAATCACGGAGGGTTTTCGATGCATCAAATTGAAAATAGGTGCAATCGATTTTGACACCGAATTGCGATTGTTACAATCCATCCGAAATCATTTTTCACCGGAAGCAATCGAGCTTCGGGTGGATGCAAATGGTGCTTTCTCGCCTACTGATGCTTTGCATAAACTCAATCAATTGGCCACATTGCATATTCACAGCATCGAGCAACCCGTCAAGGCCGGGCAAATAAACGAAATGGCTGCTCTGTGTGAAAATCCGCCGCTTCCTATCGCGCTCGATGAAGAATTAATCGGCGTGTTTGACAAAGCCGATAAACTGAGATTACTCAAAAGCATTCGCCCGCAATACATCATTTTGAAACCTGCCTTGGTGGGTGGATTTTTGGGCGCAAAAGAATGGATTGACCTTGCTGAATCACTGGAAATCGGTTGGTGGATAACTTCCGCATTGGAAAGCAACATCGGTCTAAACGCCATCGCGCAGTGGACTTATACGCTAAAAAACACCCTGCCACAAGGACTTGGCACCGGCGGACTTTTCACAAACAACTTCGACAGCCCGCTTACCGTTACCAACGGCCAGCTTTGGAATGATTTGTCTAAAAACTGGAAGGTGTCGATGTTTTAGGGCAAAATTTTACAAACAAATTTCAAATTACAAACTTATCAAAAGAAAATCAATTCCGCTTATTACACTTG
This sequence comes from Flavobacteriaceae bacterium, assembly GCA_034367065.1. Lineage (GTDB taxonomy): Bacteria > Bacteroidota > Bacteroidia > Flavobacteriales > Flavobacteriaceae > UM-FILTER-40-17. Next base: position 34,725 of record JAXMLV010000030.1, on the reverse strand, counting down.
TAATCAAAGATTTACAACATAAATGTAAATTTGCTTGATTTGTGAGTCTATTTGTTAAAAACCCATATATTTATTCTATATTTTCTAAAAATTTTACCCATGCCTCAATCAGAAATTTTAGAAGAAATTCGGTTTGGTGTTTTCGATAAGTTTTTCAAAGGCGAAAAGCTAATAGAAATACTCGAAAGCATTTTACACTCAATAGAGAGAAAAAATAAAAACATGCTTTGCAGCATATTGCTTTTGGATGAAGAAGGAAAACATTTACTTTCTTCGGCTGCCCCAAGACTCCCTAAATTTTATGTCGATGCAATCAATGGAGGTGAAATTGGCTTAGGAGTAGGGTCTTGCGGCACCGCAGCCTACACCGGAGAAAGTGTCATCGTAGAAGACATTCAGACACATCCTTACTGGGAAAAATATAAAATACTTGCCAAAAAAGCAGGACTGGCTTCCTGTTGGTCGGAGCCTATCAAAAATGAGAATGGACGGGTGTTGGGTACCTTTGCAATTTATCATAATAAAATAGCGCATCCTACAAATAAACATATACTGTTGATTAAACAGCTGGCAAAAATCGTTGCGGTGACGATCAAACATTTCGACACCATCGATCAGCTCAAAAACAGTGAGCAAAAGTATAGGCAGATGTTTGAGGACAACCCGCAACCAATGTATATTTTCGACTTAGAAACATTTCGATTTCTAAACGTCAACCACGCCATTCAAGAATTATACGGTTACTCAAAAGAAGAATTTCTTAACATGGTCATTTTTGACATTCGACCAAAAGAAGATAGGCCGGTTCTTAAAAATTTTTTAAAGTCTCGATTACACAGTAAAAACAATTTGTTGGAAGCAGGTTATTGGAGACATTTAAAAAAAAATGGAGAACTTGTTTATGTCCAAGTTTCCTATCAACCCATCCTATTTAATAACCGGAAAGCAGGATATATTTTGATCAATGACATCAGCGAAGTAAGAAACGCTGAAATCAAACTCAAAAATAGTGAGAATCGGTTGTTTACAATCTTGGAAACCATCCCGGACTGTGTTAAAATCATGGACTTAAGCGGAAAATTCCATGATATTAATCAAGCCGGGCTGTCTTTATTTGAAGTTGAAACCAAGGAGCAACTTTTGGGAAGATCTGTATTAGATTTCGTTGAAAAGCCTTTTCAAGAGTCGTTTCGTGCGTTTATGAAAGGAATATCAAAAGGAAACAATGTGGATTTTGAGTTTAAAATCATTGGCGCAAAAGGATCTTCTCGATGGGTAGAAACGCACGCTACACTTTTGAAACTTGAAGACGGATCGCGTTTCATATTAAGCGTACTTCACAATTTGACTGGTGAAAAAGAAAGTCAACTTCTTTTAAAGCAACAAAATGAGGCACTAAAAAAATCAAACTCAGAGCTGGATCGTTTTGTGTATAGCACTTCGCACGATTTGCGATCGCCATTGTCATCCATGATGGGACTTGCGAAGATTATACAATCCGAAACCCGTGAGGCTGAAACTTACGAACACATCCAAATGATTCAAAACCGCATCAAAAGATTGGATCATCTCATCAAAGACATTCTCAGCTATTCGTTTAACAAACGAACAGAAATCGTGCCTACCCACATAGATTTCGACAAGGTGGTTTCCAATACCTTTGAAAATCTTGAACACATTGAAACCACCAAAAAAATTGCTTTTGAAATAACCATTGACAAGCAAACTCCTTTTCATTCCGATCTCCAACGCATTTATACAATCCTCGAAAACCTGGTTGGAAATGCAATTAAATACCACAATCCACTTCAGGAGAAACCATTTGTTAAAATTAGTGTGTTGGTGGTCGAAAAAGAAGCCACAATCACCATTGAAGACAACGGAATTGGAATAGAAAAAGACCTTCAACCCAAAATTTTTGATATGTTTTATCGAATTTCAAACAATCAAGAAGGCAGTGGTATTGGTCTGTATTTGGTCCATGAAACCGTCAAAAACATTGGCGGAAAAATAAGTTTAATTTCTGAACCCGGAATTGGTAGTATATTTACCATCGTTTTGAAAAATTATTTGTATGAAGCCCCAAATTGATAAAAAAACAGCATTGATTATGCTCATCGATGATGTGGAAGTGGATCTCTACATCAATCAATATATCATCAAAAAAAAATGGGAAGATAGCATCATCCTAAAATTTACGAGCGGCATCGAAGCATTTGATTACCTCAAGAACAACCAAATCCGGTTGGAAAACATCCCGGACATTATTTTTTTAGACATCAACATGCCTCTCATGAATGGTTTTGAATTTGTTGAGGCTTTTAAAACGTTGAACGAAGACCTCAAGTCAAAATGCATAATTTATATTCTTTCTTCCTCTTTCAATCCGCTCGAAATAAAACGAGCCAACGAAGATCCTTACATCAAAGCTTTCATCGAAAAACCACTTACCGCTGATGTGGTGTCTGTTATCAATCACGGTTTTTTTCGGTAGAAACACCCCCTGTATTATTGGGTAAATATTAATACTAAAAAGAATGTTTCTAAAAAGTCTTTGCCGTAAATTTGCAGTTCACTTTACGCTTACTGAAGTGCTTGACACCAAAAAACAAAAGGAGTCTCATTTACAGCTAATTGTAATCTATTTTGAAAAATTATGCAAAACACACACAGTTTCCATGTTCCTGTGATGGGAATCGGATTTACACTCGATACGCCTTTGAAAATATCGCAATACGGCATCGACTCGGTCATCTCCTTGGTCGATGACATGCTGCTCGAAAAAATGAGAAAAATGTACTGCGAAAAATACCGATTGGTTTACGAAGAAATTACCGAAAAAATTGAAGATTTCAGAGCCAAAAGAGTTACTGCCTATCTGAACTTGATACATAAATTGGCTGTCGAAAAATTTGAAAATCTCAAAAATACGACGACCGGATTGAGTAAAGAACTCAAAGAATACTTCAGCCTTTTGCCGGACGGTGCTGCCATCAAACAAGAATTTAACAGATTGATTAATACACCATTCCATCCAGATGAATTCAAAATTTGGTTGAAAAACAACATGAAAATGGGCAGCATCGATGTCAACATCATGACCAAAATTGACAAGGACAACTACTTGAACAATGAAAAATTACCCATCGAGTTCAACGATGCCCATGCCGCACTGCGCGGTTATGCCAGCAGCGATTTAACCTCTTCCATCGTGTTTTCTGCCGGTATGAATCCGCGTCTGTACAGCTATTTGGAACAGTTTGAAGATTTTTATCCGAACGAAAACATGTTTCTCAAAAAGAAAATTATTCTTAAAGTTAGCGACTATCGATCGGCACTCATCCAAGGTAAATTTTTTGCCAAAAAGGGATTGTGGGTGTCCGAATACCGCATCGAATCGGGATTGAATTGCGGCGGACATGCTTTTGCCACCGACGGCCATTTGCTCGGACCGATTTTAGCCGAATTCAGAGACAGCCGAAACGACTTTATCCAATCGCTGCACGAAATGTACATCCAAGCACTTGCCGGCAAAAACAAAACCGTTCCTGAAAAGCCATTGGCATTGAAAATCACCGCCCAAGGTGGTGTCGGAACCGCGGAAGAACACCAATTTATGCTCGAACATTTCCAACTCGATTCAGTGGGTTGGGGAACGCCTTTCCTGTTGGTTCCAGAAGCCACGACCGTCGATAAAGCCACGCTCGACAAATTGGTAGAAGCCAAAGAAAAAGATTTATACCTGAGTGATATTTCGCCTTTGGGCGTACCGTTTAACAACATACGGGGAAACACCAAAGATGACGAAAAATTTGCGCTGATACAAAAAGGTCGTCCGGGTAGTTCGTGTCCGAAAAAATTCGTGGCACTCAACAAAGAGTTTACAGACAAAGCCATCTGTTCGGCTTCACGTCAATACCAAAACCTAAAAATTAAGGAATTGGCCGAAGAAACCTTGTCGGCATCGACCTACAAAGCCCGCTTTGACAAAATCATCGAGAAATCATGTATTTGTGTCGGTTTGGGAACTTCTTCATTGTTGGTCAACGGCTTAGAAACCAAAACCGAAGGAACAGGCGTTTCCATCTGTCCGGGACCCAACCTCGCTTATTTTTCAAAAGTGATGAGTCTCAAGGAAATCGTCGATCATATCTACGGCAGAACAAATGTCATTACACGAACTGATCGTCCGAATGTTTTTGTCAAAGAACTGAACATCTACATCGATTATCTAAAAAACAAAATCGAAGAAACCAAAGTTTCAATGAGTGACAAACAACAATCCTACTTGCTCTCTTTCGCATCCAATCTTCAAAAAGGCAAAGACTATTACGAACAACTGTTCAGCAATGTCAAAGGTGTTTTTGAAGATAGCAAATCAACGATTTTAAGAGATTTGGAAAACAGCGAGAAAGCCTTGCAATTGTTGTATTTAGAAATTCAAAATTTATCTTTGGTTCCTGTCGAATCAAAATAACAGCAACTGACTTTGACAAAGTTCGGGACTTTTTCAAAGTTTAATGAAAATTTAAAAAATTTAACGCAAATTAAATTAACATCGCTTTTTGGGAATGACTGCTTATTTTAGGCGTTCATTTCACACAAGCTACATGAATAAAACAGCAAGTCAACTTTCAAAACGTTCATTTTTTATTTGGAGAATCGCCCAAACAGCAGTTTGGATAGTGGGTGCAACAATCTTGTTTAACCTCCTTTTCTTTCCCACACTCGGCATTCATTTGTTTTGGAATATACTCATTCCGATTGCCCCCGCACTTTTGGTTGTAGGTGTTGGCATTTGGCGAAACGTTTGCCCGATGGCTTCCAATGCCCTTTTTGCCCGTCACATGGGGTTTTCCAAAAGAAAAAAACTGACAACTGCGCAGTCAGGAAAACTAAATTTGATAGCGGTAATTGCTTTGTTTCTCATTGTTCCCTTGCGCCATGTTTTCTTCGATTTAAACGGATTATACACTGCACTGCTTATTTTTGGACTGGGTGCGATTGCCGTGTTGGCAGGTTTTTTCTACGAGTGGAAAAGTGCTTGGTGTTCAGGTCTTTGCCCCGTGCATCCGGTTGAAAAATTGTACGGTTTGAACAATCAGTTGCCTTTGCCCAATGCCCATTGCGACTTGTGTTACCGCTGCGTGACCCCTTGTCCGGACTCTACGCCGGGGATTACGCCATTTTCATCTAAAAAAACAAACTATCACAAACTTTCCGGATTTTTGATGGTAGCAGCATTCCCCGGATTTGTTTGGGGCTGGTTTCATGTGCAAGACACCAACGGAATTTCAAATTTCAATCAACTTTTTGAAGTTTATAAATTGCCCTTGTTGGGGATAATTGTCAGTACTTTTTTTTATGTGATATTGAAAAAATTTGTTGGCAAAAAAACATTAATCGGCTTGTTTTCTGCTTCTGCGGTTTCCTGCTATTATTGGTATCGACTGCCGGCTCTATTCGGATTTGGTATTTTTCCAAACGACGGAATGCTGATAGACCTATCGGAAAAAATACCGGTTTGGACAATAACCGTCTTCACGTTTTCTACAACACTTTTCTTCTTTTGGTGGATACTTTTTGGAAAACAAAACAAATTCAGTTGGGTAATAAGACCTATCTTTGCAGACAAAGAATAAGACTGTTTATTGATAAATCTTTGGAGCCTATTTTTTTTAAAATTATTTCATTTATTTAAAATAAAATTTTTAGCGGTCATAGTATGCTATCGCATCTTATTTATAGGTGTTTGCTTATGCAAACTTGTTGTTCATGGCGATTTTATATTCAACGAACTGAAAGATTATGATACCTACGGAAAAAGAAATCACCAAGTCAAAAAATCAATTAAGCGATACCGAATTAATTGAGAAAATAACCCAACTGAGGAAAGAAAAAAATGCGGTCATCTTGGCGCATTATTATACCGACCCCGTCATTCAGGAAATTGCAGATTATGTGGGTGACAGCTTGGGATTATCCGAACAAGCCGCCAAAACACAAGCCGACATCATCGTTTTTGCAGGCGTACATTTTATGGCAGAGACGGCAAAAATTCTCAATCCCGACAAAAAAGTGCTTGTCCCCGACCTGAATGCTTCTTGCTCTTTGGCAGAATCTTGCCCGCCCGACAAATTCAGACCCTTTGTCGAAGCACATCCCAATCACATTGTGATTACCTATGTCAATTGTTCCGCTGAAATAAAAGCCTTGAGTGATTTGGTTTGCACCTCTTCAAACGCGGAAAAAATCATCAACTCCGTCCCCATCGATCAACCGATTATTTTCGCACCCGATAAAAATCTCGGCATGTATCTGATGCAAAAAACCGGTAGAGAGTTGCTTTTATGGGACGGTACTTGCATGGTTCACGAAGCTTTTGCCATCGATAAAATATTGGCTTTGCACCAAAAACATCCCGAAGCAAAATTTATCGCGCATCCCGAATCAAGTCCCGAAATTCTCAAAATCGCAACCTACATCGGTTCTACCACCGGTATGATTCAATTTGTGAAAGACAGTCCCCACAAAAGTTTTATCGTGGCAACGGAAGCCGGAATTTTGTACGAAATGCAAAAGACCGTTCCTGAAAAAGAACTCATTCCCGCCCCAGCCAAAGAAGACAATACCTGCGCGTGCAGCGAATGTTGGTACATGAAACTCAATTCGCTCGAAAAGCTGTATCTGTGCTTAAAAAACGAAATGCCCGAAGTGAAAGTCCCCGAAAACATACGTGAAAAAGCACTCGTCCCCATCCGACGCATGCTCGAATTATCCAAATAACATCCCATGCCCAATTTTGATTTTCTGGTTGTAGGCTCCGGCATCGCCGGATTGAGTTACGCCATCAAAACCGCCGAACATTTTCCGGAAGCCAAACTCGCGATTGTCACCAAATCCGATGAAAATGAGTCGAATACCAAATACGCCCAAGGAGGTATTGCCGTAGTCATCGACCAAATTCGCGATTCTTACGAACAACACATTCAAGACACCCTTAAAGCCGGCGATGGATTGTGCGATTCCGAAATCGTCAAAATTGTGGTTACCGAAGGTTATGACCGACTCAATGATTTGCTCAAATGGGGTGTCGATTTTGACAAAAACCACCAAGGTGATTTCGATTTGGGATTGGAAGGCGGTCATACCGAAAACCGCATTCTTCATCACAAAGACCTCACCGGATATGAAATAGAAAAAAACCTGTTGGAACAGATTGCAATCATGCCAAACATTCAGGTGTTTTCACAACATTTTGCGGTGGACTTAATCACCCAGCACCAACTTGCATCGAAAAATGAGCAACTCCCGCAACAAAGACAATGTTTCGGTGCCTATGTATTCAATCCTTTCACCAAAACCATCGAAATATTTTCGGCAAAAATCACTTTGCTGGCCACCGGCGGTGTGGGACAGATTTATCAAAACACAACCAACCCGACCATAGCAACCGGCGACGGAATTGCCATGGCTTATCGTGCCAAAGCGCAAATTGAAAACATGGAGTTTATCCAGTTTCATCCCACTGCCCTATTCCACCCACAAACTGTACCTTCCTTTTTGATTTCTGAAGCCGTGCGCGGTTTTGGCGCATTACTGAGAAACAAATCGGGTCAATTTTTTATGGAGAAATACGACCCGCGTAAAGAATTAGCCTCCAGAGATATTGTTTCGAGAGCCATCGACAGTGAACTCAAAAAAAGCGGTGACGAATGTGTGTATCTAGATTGCCGTCATTTGGATCAAAAAGCATTTGAAAATCATTTCCCAACCATCCTTCAAAAAGTCAATGAAATTGGAATTGATTTGAAAAAAGACACGATTCCGGTCGTGCCTGCCGCGCACTATCTTTGCGGAGGCATACAAGTGGACGCCTATGGACAAACCACCATCGACAATTTGTATGCTTGTGGTGAGTGTTCAAACACAGGACTGCACGGAGCGAACCGGTTGGCATCTAATTCGCTGCTTGAAGCCCTTGTTTTTTCGCACCGTTGTTATCTCAGTTCAATCGAAAAAATCAAGAAAACCCAAACACCCAGAGATATTTTGCCCTGGGATGAAGGAAACGCGAAAGAACCGGAAGAACTTATTTTAATCACACACAACCGCAAGGAATTGCAGATTATCATGAATGATTACGTGGGAATTATCCGGTCTGAAGAACGCCTTTCGAGAGCACTTAACAGGCTCAAAATACTCTTTGAAGAAACGGAAGCACTTTACAAAAGGTGTAAAATTTCTACCGAATTGATCGAACTCCGCAACATGATTTCGGTTGCCTATTTGGTGGTCAAACAATCACAAAAAAGAAGTGAAAACAAAGGCGCTTTTTTTAAAATTCGTTCGATTTAGAATAGAACGGGGATGGAGTGGATAGTCAGAATCATAACTTACACGTAAAAGAAGTTTTAAATTATGAAGGAAATTTAATCCTCCATTCGGATATAAAAAAATACATTCGATTGTTTCAATTCAAATTCATATAAAAAAACTAAATTTGAGAAACCGAAAAACCATCCAAAAATGAAATATTTAACAGTCCTTCTTTTTATACTTTTGATGATTTCCTGTAAAAATGGAAACGCTGAAGCGGAAAATCCTGCAACAGCTGAGACTCCGTTAAAACCCAGCGTCGAACAACGAGAATTTCCCGCTTTTATGGATAGTTTATTTGCCAAACACGGTGGTTATGACACATGGCAACGGCTCAATTATCTCGGCTTCGGCATCCAAAAACCGAGTGGTTTAGAGACGCACCAAATCGATTTAAAAAGAAGGCACGATAAAATGATTACCGACAAGTTTTCATTGGGTTTTGACGGCAAAGAAGTCTGGCTCAAACAAGATTCGGTCTATTTCAAAAGCAACCCAAAATTTTATCACAACCTGATGTTTTATTTCTACGCCATGCCTTTTGTGTTAGGCGATAAAGGTATAAACTATGGTGAGACAGAAGATTTAGTCTATGAAGGAAAGACATACAAGGGTATTAAAATATCCTATCAAGACAACGTAGGCGATTCGTCAAAAGACAACTATTATTTGTATGTCGATCCGCAAACCGGACGCATGGCTTGGTTGGCCTATACCGTTACTTTTTTCAGCGGCGCAGCAAGCGACAAGTTGAGTTACATACATTATGCAGGTTGGGATACATTTGGTGGCTTGTTGCTTCCTACCCGATTGGAGTGGCACGATTTTAAAGACGGGAAATTGGGAGGTATTGCCAATACCGTAAATTTTTCAAATATTTCCATTCGAGAAACAATTCCAACCGATGTTAATTTTTCAAAGCCTGAAGGCAGTGTCGTAGTTGAATAAAAGTTAAAAGTTGGAAAACAAAAGACTACAACAATGAACGTTAGAAGAACAACGATTTATAATTAGTGAACTTGCCTTCCAAAAGCTTATTTTACGCAAACCTATACTCAAAACACCAAATCCGATGAAAAAAATCTTTTTTATATCATTTCTATTGATATTGAATGCCTGCGAAAAAAAAGTAAAACAACCGGCGGTAACTTGGGCTCCGAATGATGAAACACAAGAATTGGTCGATCAGCAAAAGCACGAAAACCCACGGATGCGATTTAAGCTGATTAATTCAAAAATTTTAGATAAAAATGACCTTTGGAAAGTATTCGAAGCAGATTTGGCTTATTTTTCTGAGACAGATTACGAAAACTTGAAACCACTCATCTTGGAAAAAGACATCCCAACACTCCAAGCCGAAATTACCAACAACCAACTGACTTATGAAAATTTAACGCTGTTTTATATCTATCGAATTCGAAAATTCGAAAGCGACAATCAAGTGTCTTTAAATGCTGTTATCGCACTCAATCCCAATGTTTTGAAAGAGGCGCGGGAAAGAGATAAAAATCGAAACAAAAGCAAGCATCACGAGATTTACGGCATGCCAATCTTATTGAAAGACAACATCGGTTTTGAAGGGCTTCCGACTACTGCGGGTGCCATCGCACTACAAAACAATCAAGCGCCTGATGCTTTTATCACCAAACAACTCAAAAGCAAAGGCGCATTGATACTTGGCAAAGCCAATCTGAGCGAGTGGGCATATTATTTGTGCACAGGTTGTCCGGTTGGTTACAGTGCCATCGGTGGTCAAACGCTCAATCCGTATGGTCGAAAAGTTTTTGAGTCGGGCGGTTCGAGTTCCGGAAGCGGTGTTTCCGTGGCAGCTAATTTTGCTGTTGCTGCGGTAGGTTCGGAAACTTCGGGGTCTATTTTGTCTCCGTCCAGTCAAAATTCGGTGGTGGGCCTCAAGCCGACCATCGGTGTTCTCAGTAGAACCGGAATTGTACCCATTTCGAGTACGTTGGACACGCCCGGCCCGATGACAAAAAGTGTCACAGATAATGCCATTTTGCTCAACGCGATGACCGGAAAAGACCCAAAAGATGCGGCTTCTGTGGAAAGCTCATTTCAATTAGAAAAGCTGGTTCATGAAGAACTTGCCGGTAAACGATTGGGTGTATTTAAAGATCTTTTAGCGCGTGACAGTATTTATAAACAAACGGTTGAAAAAATCAAATCTGCGGGTGCCGAAATTGTCGAACTCAACCCGGAGCAAGCCCAATTGACCGGATTCCTGACACTATTAAATATTGACATGAAGCATGATTTACCTGCCTACCTTTCATCACAAGCAAGTAAAAACATCACAGTCAAAAACGTTGCGGATGTGGTGGCATTCAATCTGCAAGACACTTTAGTTCGCATGCCTTACGGACAGCAACTTTTTCAGGGAATTGTCAATGACACTACCTCAATCGAGGCATTTGAAAAAATTAAAAATAATTTACACGAAGCCGGCAGTGCCTATTTTGACGAACCCATGAATACCCATCAATTGGATGCAATTCTGTCTATCAACAACTATCACGCAGGTTTTGCTGCCGTTGCAAAACACCCGGCACTGACCGTTCCAATGGGATATAAAACGAGCGGAGAACCGATTAGTTTAACCTTTATCGGTAAACCCTTTGAGGAACAAAAGTTATTGACACTCGGCCTTGCCTTTGAAAAATTGACCCATGCCCGAATAATACCGAAATTTTACCAATGATACGCAGCAACCTTCGAATCGCTCTTTTCAAAATCATTATTCTCTATTGTTTGTTTTATGCGGTCGTCAAAATCATCGGCATTTGGAAAGGCATGTGGTTGATTCCTAATTTGATTATTGTCTTTGGATTGGCAATCATTGGAGTCATGGGAATTTGGTTTGTCAAACAAAATAAATACCCGCTCATCTATGTGATGGCGGGTAGTTTATTTATCGTGCTTTTGCGTGTATATGAAACGCGATGGGTGTTTTACTTAAATCAATATTTCAACTAAGCAAACTGTCTTCCAAAACGTTTGCGGTCTGTTTCTTTCAACAAGATTTTACGCAGTCTGATGTTTTTGGGGGTTACTTCCACATACTCATCTTTTTGGATGTACTCCAAAGCTTCTTCCAGAGAAAACTTCACCGCCGGAAAAATTTTGGCTTTGTCGTCTGTACCCGATGAGCGAACGTTGGTGAGTTTTTTGGTTTTGGTAACGTTGATTGCCATGTCATCTCCTCTTGAGTTTTCGCCGATAACCTGACCTTCGTAAATATCTTCTCCCGGATCGATAAAGAATCGTCCGCGATCTTGCAATTTATCGATAGAATACGGAATGGCTGTCCCCTGTTCCATCGACACCAACGAACCGTTGATGCGTCCCGGAATGTCGCCTTTGTAGGGTTGGAATTCTAAAAACCGATGCGTCATCACGGCCTCACCCGCAGTAGCAGTCATCAATAAATTTCGCATCCCGATGATACCTCTTGACGGAATCAAAAATTTGCAAATCATTCGATCGCCTTTGGGCTCCATCCCAATCATTTCTCCCTTTCGAATGGTCGCCATATCGACGGCTCTACCGGAAAGATTGTCCGGAAGGTCGATGGTGAGTTCTTCTACCGGCTCGCATTTCACACCGTCAATTTCTTTGATGATAACTTGCGGCTGGCCGATTTGCATTTCGTAACCTTCTCTGCGCATGGTTTCAATCAGGACAGCCAAATGCAAGACGCCACGACCAAATACCAAAAACTTATCGGCACTGCCGGTTTCTTCCAATCGCAAAGCGAGATTTTTTTCTAACTCACGATTAAGTCGGTCTTTGATGTGTCTGGAAGTCACGAACTTACCATCTTTTCCGAAAAACGGAGAGTCGTTGATGGTGAACAGCATGCTCATGGTTGGTTCGTCAATAGCAATGGATGTTAGTGCTTCCGGATTGTCGATATCGGCAACGGTATCGCCGATGTCAAAGTTCTCTAAACCAACGATGGCACAAATATCTCCGGCGTGTACCTCGCTGACTTTTAGTCTGCCCAATCCTTCGAATATGTGTAATTCTTTGATTTTTGCTTTGCTGATTTTACCGTCTCGTTTGACGAGTGAAATCGCCATGTTGTCTTTCAAAATACCGCGTTCCAATCTTCCGATGGCGATACGTCCGGTGAAAGAAGAATAATCTAATGAAGTAATCAACATTTGTACGGTCCCCAATCCCACTTTTGGAGCGGGAACATGTTCGATGACCATATCTAATAAAGGTTCGATGTTATCGGTTTGATTTTTCCAATCTAAGGACATCCAATTGTGTTTGGCTGAACCGTAAACAGTCGGAAAATCGAGCTGCCATTCTTCTGCACCCAATTCATACATCAAATCGAAAACACCCTCGTGAACTTCATCCGGTGTACAGTTTTCTTTGTCAACTTTATTAATAACCACACAGGGTTTTAGTTTCAATTCCAAAGCTTTTTGCAGAACAAAACGGGTTTGCGGCATGGGACCTTCAAAGGCATCCACCAAAAGGAGTACGCCGTCAGCCATGTTGAGTACACGTTCTACTTCCCCACCGAAATCCGAGTGACCCGGTGTATCGATGATGTTGATTTTATGACCTTTGTAAACCACAGACACGTTTTTGGAAACGATGGTAATGCCGCGTTCGCGTTCCAAATCGTTGTTGTCGAGTATCAAATCGCCGGTGGCTTGGTTGTCGCGGAAAAGTTGGCAATGGTGGAGAATTTTATCTACCAAGGTCGTTTTTCCGTGGTCAACGTGGGCAATGATGGCAATGTTTCTGATAGCGGTCATAATGGCTGAATTTTAAGCCTGCAAATGTACAGTTTATTTTGGCTGTTAAAACGTATTTAATAATTATTTAAAATTAAAGTGATTTTGAATTCTCATAAGGGTCTTAAAAAATAATATTTTATCAAAATAAAAACATAATTATTTGCAAATGAATTGCTTAAAATCAACTTTTTTGACGTTTCTAACCTTTGGATTTTCATTGAAAAGTTATACATTAACTGAGTTCAAAAAAAAAACTAACTAATCAAATTAAATGCAAATTATTGTCATTCAATGTTTTTAAAAAACGGTATGCTGTGTCCATTCGCAGTTTATTCTTTAAAAGACTCCCGCAGATAACGCAAATCAGCGCAGATGGAAATAAGTTAAACTCAAAACACTTTAAACCAAATAAATATATATCGAACTCAAGTTATTTTAAATTTGAATTATGTAATATTAAGCTTCTGCTTCTTAAGTTGAGTTGAATATTTGTACACTGTTCGACAAAATAGCCTATATTTGCCAAAATTTCAGTTAAGATTTGTATTCTTCCTTCCTTCCTATTTCCATTCCGGAACAAGATTTCCTCCATAATTAGAAATTTAAAATCAAGTATCTCATTTCATCAGACCGGTGATTGGGTATACTTCTAATCATGTCCGGTCTGAAAAATATTTAAGATAAAATGTCATTTGAACAATTAAATTTGATTGAGCCCATCCTCAGGGCCTTAAAAAACGAGGGGTACACTACGCCTACTCCCATTCAAGCACAAGCGATTCCGCTGCTCCTCAACCGAAAAGATGTTTTGGGTTGTGCGCAAACCGGTACCGGAAAAACAGCCGCTTTTGCCATCCCGATTATACAATTGCTCAGTCAAGACAACAGACCAACAAGCGGAAAACGTGTGATTCGCAGTTTGATTTTAACGCCTACACGAGAGTTGGCATTGCAAATCGGAGAAAGTTTTGCCAATTACGGTAAATATACCAACCTGAAATACCAAGTTATTTTCGGTGGCGTTGGCCAACAGAGTCAAGTGGACGCTTTGCGTTCGGGTTTTGATATATTGGTTGCCACACCGGGTCGTTTGCTCGATTTGATGAATCAAAATTACGTTGATTTAAGAAGCATCCAGTTTTTTGTATTGGACGAGGCCGACCGTATGTTGGACATGGGTTTTGTGCATGATGTAAAAAGAGTGATTGCCAAATTGCCGACCCAAAGACAATCGTTGTTCTTTTCGGCTACCATGGCTCCGCCAATTGTCGAGTTGGCCAACACGATTTTGGTCAATCCTTCCAAAATAGAGGTAACACCGGCATCAACAACCGCAGACACTGTCAATCAGGTGGTTTATTTTGTTGATAAAGAAAATAAAAAGGATTTGCTGTATGATATTTTAAGCTCACAACAAATCGAACGCGCCTTGGTTTTTACACGAACCAAACACGGAGCAGACAAGGTCGCCAAAGCCTTGACCGCATCCGGCATACACGCGCAAGCCATCCACGGCAACAAATCGCAAAATGCCAGACAAAATGCGTTGAGCAATTTCAAATCCAAACAAACACGGGTTTTGGTGGCTACCGATATTGCGGCGAGAGGCATCGACATCGACGAATTGACGCATGTGATCAATTATGAACTTCCCAACATACCCGAGTCGTACGTGCATCGCATTGGACGAACCGGACGTGCCGGTGCAAGCGGTATTGCCATTGCATTTTGTGATGCTGAAGAGAAGGCTTATTTGCGTGATATCCATAAATTGATTGGGAAAAACATTCCGGTGATAGAAGACCACGACTATCCACTTGAAAATCATACCGTAATCAAAACACCCAAACCGCAGCGTCCACCGAGAAATAACAACCATCGGCCGGAACCTAAAAAGGTAGAAAAAGCAGAGTATTCTCCTCGCTTTACACCTCCCGCCAAGAAAACAGCGTCACAGCGTCCTGATCAAGAAAACAAAAGACGGTGGTTTGGTAAAAAATGATTTATTAATAAGTCTCTATAATAAATTACTTTGCATAAGCAACTTTAAGCCATAATGCAGCACTGTCCTCGTATTTTAAAACTTCTACAACCCGCACGATTTGATCGATGCTGATGATTTCGTCATGCAGGGTTACGTATTGACCATTGACAATCGTGTAAACATTTTTGCTTTTGCTGGCAACAAGCAAATCTCCTTCTTCCGGTTTTTTGTAATCTTCACTAATGAAATATGCATCGTTTTCCACAAAAACAGCTCTGTAAAAAGAAAACTCATCGTTTTGATTTCGATATTCCACATAACCTTCATGTGTGAAAAAAAGGTTGATGGAATCCAGGGCAGTTTCAAAATTCTCATCTGAAACGCCGTGATTGACGATATACTCATAATAGGCATCTATAGTGTCCTCTGAAGTGGCCGTTTGCCAATCGTCATAAGCAGTACTTTCTTGGGTGGTCGTTTGTGTAGAATCTTCAGCAGTTGTGTCTCCGGTAAAAAAAACGATGTAGATTACAACAACGAGGAACAACACCAAAACACCCACGACATAACGAATGGATTCTTTCGATTTTGTAACAAATTTTGACAAGGCGGAAGCTTGTTTAGCCTTATAAATCCCGTCGGGCGATTGAAGCCGCAAAATGAGGTTTTGAATGGCCAGGTTTTTATTTTCTGTAAAATAGAATGATTGATTGAGTCTGAGCCTGAAAGGTGCTTCGACCGATTCTAAAAAAATTGGGATGATGGTTTTTTGTTGATCGATGGCAAATGAATATTCTTGCTTTACGTTTTTGGAATCATTGGCTGCTTTTGAGAGAAAAACCAACACCACATCCGAACTTTTGATGGCGTTTTCAATCGATTCATCCCAGTCTGATCCCGGTTTGATAAAGGCATCGTACCAAACGGTGAGTTCGGCATCGGTCAGTTTTTTAATAACTTCTAAAACATCTTCTGAATTGGCATGGGCGTAGCTGATAAAAATAGTTTGGTTTGACATAGTTATTTGTTTTTGGTTTTTAGTTTTTTAAATCGTAGGTTTTATGAAAAATTTTGTTGTCACACGGATACATTTCTCCGCTGATACCAATCATCAACCAATCGTCTTTTTTTCCCCTCAAAACTCCTTCCATGGTTTCTACTTCAAAGGGTTCGTGAATTTGAACACATTGGATGGAAATGGGCTTTTTTACAGCTTTTTTAAAAGTTAAATCTTTGAGGTTTTCAGGCTTGATAATACGCATAACTTCTTGTTTTTAATTATGATAAGAAGGTAGTGTTTAAAAATTTTTTAAAATTGTCTTCCTTCTGGTTGCTGATGTTTTTCAAACAAGTATAAGCCGAATATGCGTTGGTATGTATGGAAATTTTTTCGCGCACACCGGCGAGTTTTGCAGCCTTCTTGTAAAAAAGTTTGGCTTCCACATAATCGTTCAAGTACATGTTTGCTTCTGCGATGGTTGCAAATTTCCACAGATTTTCAATCGGGTCTTTCTCAGCGGCTATCAATGCTTTCGAGGCATTCATCCGCATGCTTTGGTTGTCTTCTTCAAACACCAAATTCATAAAAGCCAGGTTAATGGCATGATAGTATATTTGTTCAATATTGTCATTTCTTTCCGCTGTTTGTAGTCCCAATTTGTAATAATGAAGGGCTTTCTCGCCATCCACTTGGTTATAACTCGCTAAATATTCTCTTTTATAACGCCCTCCAATCAATCCCATTATATCCGATTTTTCTTTTGCCAACGGATGGTTAAGCAAGATATCCATCACTTCGGTACGTCTGTCCATCCCTTCCAAAGCAAATACCAATGATTTTAATCCTTTCATATCCAGATTAGCTACATTGGGCAAGAGTTTTTTGACAACCGCATTGTATTCACAAAGTGTATTGTTAATCTCTTCGTCGTTGGTAAATTGGTTGTAAAAAGTATTGTTGTTGAGCGTGTTTAATATTAAATGATAGGCATCGCTTTGCGTGTTATCAGGTGTAATCATGGAAAAATGGTCTCCCTTCACAGTCACTCTGTCCGACTCATTGAAGGGCGATAACGCGCTGTCGGTTGTAACGTAAACATCGTTTGTTCCCATAACGGTTTTAAAGGCAAATGGCGGTTTATCGAATTTTAGTTTCCAATCCGATCTAAGATTTTTGACAAAAGGTGATTCACTCAGCAAATCTTGCAAGCGTTTGCTCCACATTTTTGAGGAAGTATTGATTTCTAAACCGTTGCTGGGTGTGCCGAATAAGATGAGGTGACTGATTCGATCTGCGTTTGAATCATCCATGTCGAGGATGGCTCTTTGCGCAACCAATCCACCCAGACCATGCGCCACGATGGCAATGCGTTTGTATTTTCCAAATTTATATTTGATGGAAGTTTTTAAAAAGTCAGCGATTCGAGTGAGATCTTCGATGGATGCCCAAATGCCTTTTCCCATGTAAGGGTTGACATGTTCGCTGTAACCAAACGGAAACATATCCCAACCGTCCATTTTGGATTCTTCCATCAGAAATTTCGGGATATTCCCAAAAGTTTTGGATGCTTCTCCTGAAAATCCGTGAACAAAAAGTACCACACCATTGGCAGTTTCGGTTTCTCTAAAAACAGTAACCACATCTTCTGTGATATTTTTACTTCCTTCCGTCTGTTGTTTTTCAAATACTTCCGGATTTGCAGCCAATATTTTATCGGGTATGCGGCTCAGGATAAAATCGTCATAAATCTGCAAATTGGCAAACGGATTCTGGAGCGGTTGGCGTTCGGGCACTTTTTTGAAAACGTACTGAACAACTTCGGAAATCCGAATGTAGGGTTCTTCGAAATATTTTTTGTGCTCGCCGCGCAAAACTTCTTGTAAACATTTGGTGTATAGACTGTTAAAATCGCCTTCCATGATATAGGAAAGTTGGTCTTCCCGACACGAAGAAACGATAGACATGCCCCTGCCATCGTCAATTTTTTGTGCCAAACCTTCCGCGTTTTTCAACTCGGTAATGGGTTTTTCAGATTCCTCCGTGTTGTTGGCTTCTATGGAACGTGTGAGCCCGGCGGCGTGGCAACAATCGAGAAAAAAAACGAGTCGCCTTGATTTAATCTGTGAAATTTTTTCTTTTAATTCTTCAGCAGTGACCCATGAATTTTCATATTCAACCGGATCAAAATTGTTGGGAACCAAATAAAACTGATTCCAGGGTTTGTAAAGACCACCATGACCGGAATAGAATAAAAGTACAGAAGATTCTTCGTCAATTTTAGAAATCAATTGATCGAAGCCATCCAAAATTCCTTGACGGGTTGCGTTTTTTTCGGTCAGCAAAATGATGTTTTCCGGGTTGTAACCTGCCAATGTTTCGTCGGCAAGCAAGTTGTAAATAGCCATGGCATCCATAACGGTGACAGGTAAATCTTTGCCAACTCCTATCAATAATGCGTGTGCGTTTTTTAAATTTCCCATAGTGATCAATTAGATGTTAAAGTTGAATAGAATCGTAAATGGTTTTGCAATCAATCAAATGTTTGGGGGTGATATGCTTGTCAGCGGTGTCGGCTATATCAAAAAACGATTCGATTAGTTTCGCGTTTTGGATAGATATGACACCGATTTCCTTGAGTTTGTTAGAAAGCTGAATCGGATTGAGATTCGCAAAAGGAATGTTGTAGGTTTTTGCAAAAGATTTGAGTTTGTTTTCCAACTCAAATTGTAGTTTTTTCAACTGGTCGTAGGGTTGTCGATTTAAATTTTCATTATCAACTTGAATGTCAGTTCCCGACTTTTGTATTTGTTTGGGAACAATCTGTTGCGCCAATTTTTTGGCGGCTTCAATTTTTTGATCGAAAACCATTGAGATGCCAGTCGCATCGGCTTTGATGGAACCCAAACGCTGAAAAGCTTTGGCAAAATGATGTTTGTAAATTAACAAGACAATAAACAGGCACAACGGCCAAATGATGACTTCAACCAACTTGATGACAAGCTCAAAGGTTGAGTGTGTGACGGTATTCTCGGACATAATTATAGTTTATAGTTAGTTGTTTAATGCCAAAAATTCATAACTTCTGCAAAGTCTTTTTCGTATTTTAAATGGTTAAAATGTGGGTCGTTTTGAAAAGTAGTTGAAGTGTAATTCTGCCCGTCAGCAATCGATTTAAACAGATGTTGAAAGGCTTTTTGGTTTTCATCAACAGCGGCATAATACCGCGCCAATTGATAATCCACTTCGCCAAATTGATACTTGCTTCTCAATTGATTGAGTTTTTCTATCATCATCAAAGACTCTCTCTGTTTGTCGTTTTTTTGATATGAAATCGCCAACAATGCGGTGTTTTCAATGTTTTTGTGGTTGTCTTTTAAGAGTTCAACAAATGCTTTTTCAGAGGCGGCAAAATCGCCCCGATAATAAAGTGCTTTTGCAAATTGCACGTTTATTTCTTTTCCCTTGTAAGCCAAAATGATTTTATCGAAAAAAGTATTGGCTTTCTCTTTTTCATTTTTCAATACATATTCATTTCCGACATGCAGCAACAAATTAACCCAATCGATCTGTGAGGCGATTAATTCTTCCTTAGACATAAATGCATTGACAGCAGCATCATTTCCCAAACGGATGTAGGCGGACAGCAAGGGTCTTTTAAACAAAGAAATGTTGTTGTTTACTTGAAAAAGCGGCTCAAGAAGCGCAATCACTTCGGCGTATTTTTTCAATTCGATATCTGCGAGTGCTTTTACATAGATTCTGTTTTTGCAGGCACCGCAATTTTCGATATCAATTCCATTCATTGAAACTTCATTGTATATTTTGTCAATATCCTCAGGTTTGTAAACATACTGAAGCGTGACCACCATCATGCTGGCATTCGATTGCATATCAAACGGAGCCAAATCGTATTCTTTTTTGAGGTGGTAGTATGCCTGTTTGTTGTTTCCTTTGATGAGATCTTCGTACATGCTCAACAAATTCATCTGGCGTTTGTTGGTTTTAGAATAGGACTCGATGGCCAAACGCAGCGAATCCGATTTCTGAAAATCTCCCTGGTTGTAGTAGTAGGCAACCCGTAAAACCTTGGGTTCAAAAAAAGTGCTGTCTTTTTCAATGGCTCTGTTCAACAAATCGATGTAAGCCTGGGTATTGGAGTTTAATTCCTTTGCGTTCAACAAATATTGGTAGGCTTCATAGATGGGTGGCGATTCTTGCAAATTGAGTTCTTGTTTGTCTTCCGTAATCAAATAACCCAAAATACGCTGCTTGATCAACTCTATGCAACCCAGCGGATTGTTTGGGTCACATTCGACCGGTTTTAGTGAAACAAAAGTTTTGTCCAATTCGCCGTCTGTGATGGTGCATTGAAAAATCAGTCGATTGTCGGCTAAATAATAATTCCCACTGATAATTTTGGAGGGCTTAAAGTAGGTTTCTAATACATTTTCACCTTTATCCGTTGTGCTTGAAGTTTTGATTATCGTCGAATAATCATTCACAATTTCCGGAGAAACAACTTGCGCCATGTTGTTTTCGGTGATGCCGTGGATAATCCAATCGGAAGCCATTTTTCCCACAATGTCGTACTTTTTATCGCCGGTGTTGTTGCCAAATTTTAAGATTCCAATTTTGTCGTTTGCTTCCAATTTTTTCATTTCAATGCGCTTGCCAAAATTGTTTTCAACAATCAATAAAACCAGTACAACAATAACCAAACTAACAACCGTCAGCATGGTAAAATACATTTTGTGAAAAGGGCTTTTAAGGATTTTTTCTTTGACAAGATTTCCGGCTTCATCGAATTCTTCCAATTTCTGTTCCGGCTTTGCTAAATTGTATTTCCATACCAGAAAAATATAGAACGGAAAACCCATTAACAAGATGATGATTAGATAGGTAACCGATTTCTTGGGCAAGCCCAAAGGTTCGGCGGTCACTGACATCACTTGCAAAAGCACCCAAGTCGCGACTATGTAGATAGAAAGTTTGCTTAAAACACCCTTCTCATGGCAAGCTTTTAAAAACGAATCTAATTTCATCGAAGATAATTTTCTATTTGTCAAAGCTTTATTAAATTTTATTATATTTGTTTTTCAATTAGCTTAATTTTTCTACTAAAGTATAAAATTATTAACATAAAATCCTAACTAATGAAAAAACAAGCCAAAAAAACAACTGCAAAACCGAGTTTTGACATCAAGCCCAAAACACAAGCTACTTCAAAACCGGGTGCTGACATCCAGCCCAAAACTCAGGCTACCTCAAAGCCGGGTGCTGACATCCAGCCCAAAACACAGGCTACCTCAAAACCGGGTGCTGACATTCAGCCGAAGTAGTAAAAACCGGAATCACGCAAACTTCCCTAAAATCATTAGTTGTCTGCGTGATATCTAAGATTTTAAAATCGATGACCCTTATACCATTAAGGGTTATTTTTTTGGTAAAAACTTGGGTTCTATCAATTCAAAATGCGTCAGTCCCGAAGCCTCGGGAAGGTGAAATTTCGAGAGGAATTTAATTTATTCGGGTACTGACCGCAACAGTTCTTTCAGTTCTTTATCTGTCAGATTTTCCTTTTCTGATTTATCGTATATAGTGAGTAAATAAACCGTTTTGTCTGCAATAAAAATATTTGTAACCACGCTTGCACCACCACTTTTCCCCCTTCCCTTGGATGCTACGGAAAGTCGTATTTTGAAACAGTTTTTTCCAAGGGGCGTTCCTTGCTCCGGGTTTACCTTCAAGTTTTGCACCAGTTGTGCATATTCCGCCTTGAGAGACGGGTACTTTTTAGCCAGTTTCTTTAAATTTGTCTCAAATTTGGAGATGGTTTTTACACTAAAGCTCATCGATGAGGTCTTCCGCGTTTCGCGCTTTCAACTTGCCTTCTTTGACCAATTTAAGTTCTTCCACCGCTTCCCTGATATCCTGCATCAAGGAGGCCTTGGCATCTGAAATGGGAGTCGCTTTTTTCACAAAGGAAAAATTCTTCAGAACTTCCATAAAGAAAGAAGCTTTGCTATCTTTTACGTCCAATAATATCTTCATAACTTTAATTCTTAAAATGAACGAACTCACTCTGCAAAAATACAAAAAATAGCACGGATATGTCCACACAACGACAGTGCTGTCAAAATAACTATTGGAACTGTGCTATCGTGTTCATTTTTTTAACTAAAAATCGGCTTATTTCATATTTTATTACGCCAACATCCCGATAAAATCGTCTTCAGAAATAATCAGAATGCCCAGTTTGGTTGCCTTTTCCAATTTGGCAGGTCCCATGTTGTCGCCGGCTACTACAAAGTTGGTTTTGGCGGAAATCGAACTACCAACCTTGCCGCCATTGTCTTCGATGGCTTTTTTGAGCTCGTCTCTTGAGAATTTTGTGAAAACACCGGAAACGACAAAGATTTTCCCGAAAAGTTTATCGGAAAGCTTTTCAGGCTCTTCATCGAGTTCAAACCGGACTCCATAAGATTTCAATCGCTCGATGATTTGTTGATTTTTCTGATTGGCAAAGAAATCAATCACACTTTGAGCGATGCGTTCACCTATTTCATCTACCATTACCAAATCCATAAAGGAAGCCTGCTGCAACGCATCGATATTTTGATAGTGTTTTGCCAATTTTTTAGCGACAGTTTCTCCCACATAGCGGATTCCCAAAGCAAACAAAACGCGTTCGAAGGGAATCAATTTTGAATTTTCAACTCCGAAAACCAAGTTCTTAGCAGATTTTTGAGCCATGCGTTCCAAAGGAAGTATTTGTTCTACCTTCAAGGTATATAAATCCGCGTAATTTTCAATCAAGCCGTTTTTGTATAACAACGCAACCGTTTCTCCGCCCAAACCTTCAATGTCCATTGCCTTGCGTGAAATAAAATGTTCGATCCGCCCAATAATCTGCGGTGGGCAACCGTAAAAATTCGGACAATAATGCTGGGCTTCGCCTTCCTTTCTGACCAATTCTGTGTTGCATTCCGGACAATGCGTGATGTAGCGAGTGGGGAACTTTTCATTGCCTCTTTTTGCGACAGAAATGATTTTGGGAATGATTTCTCCGCCTTTTTCCACAAAAACCTCGTCCCCTACCCGTATGTCCAATTTGGCAATCTGATCGGCGTTGTGCAACGAAGCGCGTTTGACAACGGTTCCCGCCAACTGCACCGGCTCTAAATTGGCAACCGGCGTGATGGCTCCCGTGCGTCCCACTTGATAAGCAATGGATAGCAAGCGGCTGACCGCTTGCTCCGATTTGAACTTGTAGGCCATCGCCCAACGGGGCGACTTGGCAGTATATCCCAATTCCTGTTGATGATTAAAATTGTTCACTTTCACGACAACGCCATCCGTTTCATACGGCAAATCGTGGCGGTGTGTGTCCCAATAATTGATGTACGTAAAAACATCGTCAAGGTTTTTGGATAACCGGGCTTCTTTCGGAACTTTAAATCCAAAACTTCTGGCAGCCTCCAAACTTTCAAACTGCGTTTCAAACGGCAATCGTTCGCCGATAACATAATACAACAGACAATCCAACGGACGTTTGGCAACTTCCGCGCTGTCCTGCAATTTCAGGCTGCCGGATGCGGTGTTTCTCGGGTTGGAATAAGGTTCCTCCCCAATGTCTATCAAGGCTTGATTCATTTTTTCAAATCCGGCAAACGGCAGAATAATCTCGCCGCGTATGTCAAATTTTTCGGGATAATTTCCTTTGAGCAAAAGCGGTACGGAGCGGATGGTTTTTACGTTGGCAGTCACCTCATCGCCTTGAAAACCGTCTCCACGGGTAACTGCGCGAACGAGTTTTCCGTTTTCGTAAGTGATGCTGATGGACGCTCCGTCATATTTAAGTTCGCAAACATATTCAATCGGCACATCGCCCAAAATCCGCTGAATGCGTTTTTCCCATTCAACTAAATCTTCTTTTGAATACGAATTTTCCAACGAATACATCCGGTGCTCGTGCACCACCGTTTCAAAGTTTTTGGTGATAGCTCCGCCTACCCTTTGCGTAGGTGAATTTTCATCAAAATATTCAGGATATTGATCTTCAAGTTCTTGAAGTTTTTTGAGTTTTTGATCAAAGGCATAATCCGTGATACTCGGTTTATCGAGTACGTAATATTCGTAATTGTAAATATCGATTTGCTCGCGTAGCTCTTTAATCTGTTGATAAACCGCTTGGCTCATAGATTTCAGGAAATGTTTAGTTTGGGTAAAGATAACAAGCCCGTTAGAAACTTGAAATGCTTTTGGAAATTAATTTCAACCTATCTATCATAGAAGGACTTTTTTTTAAAAATAACCAATCAAACGTAATTTGTTAAAATCTACATACTCTACCAATTCGATAGATTTTACTTGTATATTTGCCGAAAATTTTAAAATCACGTTTAAAATGAAATTTAAAAACATGCTTATGCCTTGTTGTATGTCTTACGAATCCATGCGTTTTGGGTGTTGTTGTATGTAA
This sequence comes from Flavobacteriaceae bacterium, assembly GCA_034367065.1. Taxonomy (GTDB): domain Bacteria; phylum Bacteroidota; class Bacteroidia; order Flavobacteriales; family Flavobacteriaceae; genus UM-FILTER-40-17. The sequence goes on along the minus strand of JAXMLV010000030.1, from coordinate 10,105 downwards.
ATTATAGATGCGAAACAATCACTCAAAACCTCTGAAAAACCGGAGGTTTTTTTAATTTAACTAATAAAAAATCAATATTCAAAAATGAAAAAAATTCTAACAATTGTAGCTGTTTTCTTCGCACTTCAAATCTCTCGAGCGCAGGTCGGTCATGTCCTTCAAGGAATCGGTGCTGTCAATACCTCGATGGGAGGTGCTGCCACAGCTCAACCCTTGGACATCAACGGCGCGCTTCAATGGAATCCGGCCGCACTTTCGGTATTCAGTGGCAAAATAATCTCGTTTAATGCGGGTTTGTTTTTCTCAGATCCTTCCATTTCATCTACTGTTCCGACCCAAAATGGCCCATTTAGCGGAAAAACAGGCGACGATCGGGGAACTTCCGTCCTGCCTGCTTTGGCGTATGTCTGGGGAAAAGAAGGAAGCAAACACACTTTTGGTGCATCCGCGTTTGGTGTGGCGGGTTTTGGGGTGACTTTCCCGGAAAGTCAGGACAATCCGATAACGCTACCGCAAAGTTCAGGCGGTTTCGGACGAATCGAATCGGATTATATTCTTTTACAAATTGGTTTTGCCTATGCTTATCAATTGACCGATAAAATTTCGATTGGCGTTCAACCTACCCTCAACTACGCCACGCTGGAAGTAGATCCGAACCCGTTGTCGAGGCCAAGCCAAACCTTGGGTTTCCCCAACAGTGACAAAGCCGACGCACTCGGTATTGGTGGGCAAATCGGCGTGTTTTATGACTCCGGCTACGGGCTGAAATTGGGTGTTTCTTACAAAACGCAACAATATTTTACGGATTTCAATTTTGACAATCATTATTTGGATGGCAGCAAAGCCCCCAATGTCGATTTCAACATGGATTATCCGGCCATGTATTCCGCTGGCCTCGGATATTCTAAAGGTAAATTCGATTTTGCTTTAGACTACCGCTACATCGATTATGAAAACACCAACGGTTTTGAAAAATCGGGTTGGGAAATAGCCGACAGTGGCAATTTTGCAGGCTTTCCTACGGGTGCTGTTCAAGGTTTCGGCTGGCAAAGTATTTCGGTAATTTCTACCGGTTTGCAATATAAAGGAATTCAAAAATTGCCATTGCGTATTGGTTATACCTACAGCGAAAATCCCATCGACGAAAAAGTGGCCTTCCTTTCCTCTCCGGCAACTGCGGTTATCAAAGATGCCTTTCAGTTTGGTTTCAGTTATTTGTTGAATGACCGTTTGAGTTTGGATTTTGCCTATCACCACGGCACAAGCAGCGGCTCAACCCGCGGACCTTTGTTGAATCCGACTCCGGACATCGCCGGCGGTCCGTGGAATGCGCAAACCAATCCTTTGGGAGCGATTCCCGGAAGCGAAGTTGCTTTTGACATGACAACAGATTTGGTGATTGTTGGGTTTAGCTATACGCTTTCAAAGTAAGGCAACTTTTACTATCATAAAAAAACCTCACGTCAAAACTAAGACCTGAGGTTTTTTTTGTTGTATGAATCTTTTGGGTAATTATTTCATTTTTTCACTTTCGAAAAGTCATTGAATGGTCTCGACTGCCTGCCCGACTTCGTCATTCAGGCGGGCGCTCGACCTGACAAACAAGTAATTGTAACGTACCTGATTGATGCTTTATCGAACAAACATAAATTAAAAAAAACTCATCATTCTTCGCCGGTGTTTTTCATCTGCATCAAAATGTTGTATGCGTTTTTGATGACAATTTTAAGCTGATCTAATACTTCATCATCTACTGGAATAATCTCTATAAAATCATTTTCTGCAACGCCTAACTTTACCTTTTTCATTTCATAAACTCCTGCCGAACGTTCTATAAACACAAAATGCTCGTTTTGCCATCTTACGACTGCTTCATTTGGGACAGTCAACGCCTCGTGAGACAGCGTTTCTATATCTGCACTGACAAACATTCCGGGAGATAAATCAGCCTCAGCATGAAGAATATGCACGTGAACTTCAGCCGCGTTGTTTTGGTCAATATTTCGGTTGATGATGTGAATTTCGCCTTCGATCAGTTGATTGGGATTGGTGTTGGTATGCGCCTTGATTAGCTGACCCGGAGCGAGTTTTGGAATATCTTCTTCAAAGGCAATCAAGGACAAATGCAAATCATCCGGGTTGACCAATTCGAACAACACATCGGTTGGCATCACATATTTACCTACATTGACCATCACTTGGGCAACAAAACCCGATATGGGTGCGTATAGATTAACTTTTCGCGACAAATTAGTTTGGTTTAAAGTGTTTGGATTGACACCGATCAACCTTAATTTTTCGGAAAGACCTCGTTCGGTATAACCCAAGGATTCGAATTCTGTTTTGGCAATTTGAAAGACTTTGTCACTACTCGCTTTATTTTGATTAAGTGATTGTTGCCTTTTAAATTCTAATTCAGCATAAGACAATCTGGATTTTGCCGTCAGGTAGTCTTGTTGCAATTGAACAAATTGCGCGTCTTCCAACACGGCCATCACCTCTCCTTTTTTGACCTGCATGCCGGGCAAAAGCTTGGTTGAAACCAAATAGCCTCCCATCGGAAAACTAACACTGATGCGGTTTTGTGGCGGCACATCTACTTTTCCATTTAACTTGACGGTTGCTGAAATGGATTTTCTTTCCGGTATTCCGGATTCAATTCCGGCGTTTTTAATTTGGAGTTCGCTTAATTCTACCAAAGAATTATCGGTGTTTTCAAAAGTCGATTGCTTTTCTGCTTCTTTCGAACCGCAGGCAGTTTGGAGCAGGACGACCAATAGCAAGGTCGGAATCCGTAAGAAATTATAGAAACTATTTTTTGAAATTGTATTTTTCATCGGTGTAGATATTAAAGTTGGTTGCGTAAAATTTGCAAATCGATTTTTGAAAGATTCATTTTGTTTAATGCTTCCCAGTATCCGGTTTGTATCTCAATTCCTCTGTTGATCAACAAAGTATATTGCAGAAAGTCTATTTCTCCCTCGTTAAACTGTTGATTGGCCACGGAAATGAGCGTATTTGCTTGTTGAAGTCCTTTATTGGCATAGTAATCAAATTCGGTTTGGTGTTGTTGAACTTTTTTACGGGCTATTTCAACATCAGACAGCAAGCGTTGTTTGGCTACTGCATAATCATTATCCGCCTTTAGATATTGAACCTGAGCTGCTTTTTTTTGTGCAGTTTGTGAACCAAAAAACAGCGGAATTCCCAGGCCAAAACTGAAGGAAGAAAATCGCTGACTGCGATCGTAAAATTGGGTTTGTCCATTGCTGCTTTGCATACCCGCAAAGCTCATGTTGTTGTATCCCAGCGTAATGTCCGGTAATAATTTTGAACCGGCTGTTTTCCAAGCTGCTTTATCGGCAAGCCGAAGATGATCTTTTGCTTGCAAAACCGGATGGGCACTTATCCCGAGCGAGTCGCTTGCCGCGGTCAATAAAACCGGATTTGCTTTGCTGTCGGGGCTGTACAATACGCTGTCGTTCAACAAGTAATTAAATTCTTGAAGACTGATTGACAAATCTCTGTTCAACATTTCCAACTGAATATTGATTTGCTGACGCAGGCTTTCGGCTGTTGTTTTCTCAAGGATATTGGTTTCGCCCGCCTCAAAACGGTGGTTTGATTTTTCTTCGAACGCGGCGTACAAACTATCCGATTTTCTCAGTAGATTTTGTTTGTTTTTCAGCATGAGAACCTCATAATATCTTTTCATAACAGTTCCCTTTAATTCGACCAAAGACAGTTCGCGCAATGCTTTGGCGGCCAAAAAACGCTCGTTGAGCATCTGCTTTTGGTGACTGTAAACTGTCGGGAAGGCAAAGGTTTGAGAGACGGTAAATTTGGTGTCGTTTTCAGCGGAATTAAATTCACCATACTCAAAACCGATGTCGGTTTTCTGAACATCAAACCAGGTCTTGCTTCTCGCTTCCATTTCCCTTGCATTCAACGAACTGTTTTTTAAATTCAGGTTATTTGCTTCCGCGATTTTAAGAGCCGATTCCAATCCGATTTCACGTGTTGTGGTTTGTGAAATACCGGATAAAGAAACCAGTAACAGACAAATTGTCAAACCTTTTTTCATGTTTTTGCTTTTTACTTTAATTTGAACGGTTTCAAAGAGTACATACAGCGCAGGCAACACCATCAAGGTGAGGATGGTAGCAGAGATAAGTCCGCCGATAACCACCGTTGCCAAAGGTCGTTGCACTTCTGCACCTGCTCCATTGCTCAGTGCCATGGGTAAAAAACCCAAAGAGGCAACTGCCGCAGTCATTAATACGGGTCGAAGCCTGATTTTTGTTCCCATGATGACAATTTTTCTCAAATCGGTCCATCCTTCTTTTTTGAGTCGGTTAAATTCTGATATCAACACGATACCGTTTAAAACCGCTACACCAAAAAGTGCAATAAATCCGACACCTGCCGAGATACTAAAAGGCATGCCCCGAGTCCAAAGTGCCAAAATACCACCGATGGCAGAAAGCGGGATGGCAGAAAAAATTAAAAGACCTTCTTTGATAGAACGAAATGCGAAATAAAGCATCAAAAAAATCAGCAACATGGCTACGGGTACGGCGATGAGCAAACGCTGTTTGGCAGCTTGCAAGTTTTCAAATGCGCCACCATAAGTAACACTGTAACCGGGTGGGAATTTGATAGATTGAGCTACTTCTTGCTCCAATTCGTTTACCACCGACTGCACATCTTTTCCTCTGACATTAAATCCGACGATGATGCGTCTGAACGAATTTTCTCTTTGAACTTGATTGGGTCCTTCTATTTCTTCTACGTCAGCCAATTGACGCAACGGGACTTGCATGCCCGTTGGTGTCGAGATGAGTAGATTTTGAACATCTTGTAAATCCTTGCGTTGATTTCCGCTGAATCGCACGACCAAGTCGAATCTTTTTTCTCCCTCGTAAATCTGTCCGGCAATTCCACCTGCAAAAGCCGTATTGACAGTCTTGTTTACTTGATCTATATTGATACCATATTGTGCCAAAACATCTCTTTTGTAATGAATAACAATTTGCGGCATCCCTTGTACTTTTTCCACATACAAATCTTTGGCACCTTCAATTTTTTTGACAACTTCACCCAGTTTTTCTGCATACAATGCCAACGTATCCAAATCTTCTCCAAAAATCTTGCAGACTACATCTTGTCTTGCACCGGTCATCAATTCGTTGAATCGCATCTGAACCGGAAATTGAAATCCGGCTGTAACTCCGGGGATGGTGGCGATTTTCTCGCTCATCTTTTCTGCCAACTCTTCAAAACTTTTGGCGGAAGTCCATTCTTTTTTATCTTTTAGAATAACCATCATATCACTTGCTTCAATCGGCATCGGATCTGTAGGTATCTCACCACTTCCAATTTTGGTGACTACTTTCTCTACTTCCGGAAAGTTGTCAATCAATACCCGTGCAGTTTGCTTGGTTGATTCGATGGTTGTTGACAAATTACTTCCCGTCAAAACACGTGTGTCAACTGCAAAATCTCCCTCTTCCAATTTTGGTATAAACTCCCCCCCGAAAGTAGAGAGAATGTAAACGGAAATCAAAAAAACGGCAAACGCAACCGCCAAGACAGTTTTTTTGTAATTTAAAAATCGCTCTAACTGATGTTGATAGTGTTTTTCGATTTGCAACATAATCCGGTCAGACCAGTTGGTTTGATGGTTGAGTTTTTTGCTTAAAAACAACGCGCTCATCATCGGTACATAGGTTAGCGAAAGGATAAAAGCTCCCAAAATTGCAAATCCGACCGTTTTGGCCATGGGTCCAAACATTTTTCCTTCGATTCCCTCCAAAGTAAGTATGGGCAAATAAACGATCAAAATGATAATCTGACCGAAAACAGCTACATTCATCATACGGGAAGAAGAATCTTTGACGGTTTTGTCCATTTCTTTTTGAGAAATTCGGCTAATCCCTTCAAAGTGTTTGGAATGCGTCATTTGGTGTAAAATAGCTTCTACAATAATCACAGCTCCGTCCACAATCAAGCCAAAATCTAAAGCACCCATGCTCATCAGGTTTCCACCTACGCCAAACATATTCATCATGATGATGGCAAACAACAAGGATAAAGGAATCACCGAAGCTACCAAAAAACCGGCCCTGATGTTTCCCAAAAAGAAAATCAGGACAAACAACACGATCAGCGCACCTTCAATGAGGTTCGTTTTTACGGTATTGATGGCATTGTTGACCATTTTCGTGCGGTCTAAAAAAGGCTCGATAACGACTCCCTCAGGAAGTGTTTCCTGAATCTTTACAATTCGCTCTTTGACATCATTGATAACTTGTGATGAATTACCTCCTTTGAGCATCATTACAATAGCGGCTACCACTTCCTGCTCACCGTTATAGGTGACTGCGCCGTATCGTATGGCGGAGCCGAAACCTACTTTTGCAACATCTCTAATCAATACCGGGACACCATCAACGGTTTTCACAACGATGCTTTCCAAATCCTCCAGTTTTTTTGCCATGCCTTCACTTCGAATATAAAGCACGGTTGGACCTTTTTCAATGTATGCGCCGCCGGTGTTTGCGTTGTTTTGTTCCAAAGCATTGAAAACATCCGTGATGGTCAACTCAAAGGCTTTAAGTCGGTCCGGATTGACAGCAACTTCATATTGTTTCAGATTACCTCCGAAAGTAGAAACGTCGGCCACACCTTCCGTACCGATGAGTTGACGTCGTACTATCCAATCTTGTATGGTGCGCAAATCGGCCAAGGAATACTTGCTTTCGTACCCTTTTTTGGCTTTGACTACATATTGATAAATTTCGCCCAATCCGGTGGTGACAGGTGCCATATAAGGCATTTCTGCCCCCATCGGAATGTTGGCCTGAATAATTTGCATTCGCTCACTGACTTGTTGCCTTGCCCAATAGACATCTACATCGTCGTTGAATACCAAAGTGACTAAAGATAGGCCAAATCGGGAGAAACTTCTGATTTGCTTCAGTCCGGGTATGTTGTTACTGGCTTGTTCGATTGGCGCAGTAATCAATAGCTCGATATCGGTCGCTCCTAACGAGGGTGCTGAGGTTATGATTTGAACTTGATTGTCGGTGATGTCCGGTACGGCATCAATCGGGAGCTTGGTTGCTTCATAAATTCCGTACAGTATCAAGCCCAGTGTCAACAAACCGATGACAAGTTTGTTTTTTATGGAAAATTGAATGATTTGATTTAACATTTTTAAGTTTTTAGGCCTGCTTATCGATTAAATCGACAAACGCAGTTATGTAATAATTGAGGAGATTTTACGGTTTGATTATAAGACTGCTTCAAATGAATTTCGTTCAAAATCGAAAGCTTAAAACCAATCAAAATAATCAATAATAGCCTGATTGGTATATTATTAAACCTGTAAAAAGAATATAACTAACTTAAATGTTTAGGCGGTTGCCAAATTTCAGACAAATAAGAAGTCGCTATATTAGAAAATTTGTAGAAATTAAAGTCGCGTTTTGAATATCCAACCGACTTGATAACAATGTATTCGAAAGATGGAGTTAATAAAACAACGGAAAAAGTTGGACTGACATCGTGCGATTTAAACGGCAATTCCATATCTCGGTCGTAGTCATCATCCTTCACATTTCCGGAAAAATAGTGAATGGTAACAAACCTAGAGAGGTTAATGTCTTCATTTTCAAATTGATGCTCCATAAAATGACTGACAAAAACACCTATTTTTATCAATTCACAAAACGAGGTGTTTGCAAAAAGATAAATGGTCAGTAGAAAAATGGAAGCTAGCTTTTTCACGAGGCAAATGTAAATTTAATTTACGAATATCCTTTGTTTTAAAGCGACTTAACATTTAATTTAATGAAATTTTAATTCAAATTCTCCGCTCGCTGAGGATTGGAGAATTTGAATTATGAAATTACAAGCTCGCTCTAACCGAAAAGATAAAATTGAGCCCGGCAGCCGTTATTCCGGATGAATACGGTCTGTATCTGCGGTCTGTCAGGTTTTCAACATCCGCAGAAACCGACAAGTTTTTGTTGAACCGGTATTGCGTTCTGAGATTGAGCGTGTGCCAACTCGGCGCAAAAGGGTTTCCGTTTTCGTCTTTGTCGTACAAATAGGGTTTCTCAATTTCAGAAGGTGCAAGGTTATTGAACGAAACTTCGGCATTGTAAATCCCGTAAAAATCAGCTTTGAAATTGCCGATTTGATAAATGAGATGTACATCACCGAAAAACGGAGCAGCGTGTCGAAGCGGTGCTTTGCTGCCATCATCCAATTCTTCATCGCCTTCCTGATAATTTCCGTTGGCGGTGAAAGAAATGTTGTGAGTCAAACGTGCATCAACACCAAATTCCAATCCATACACATAGGCTTTTGCTGCATTCTGAATCGCTTGCACATTGCTTTCTTCGCCGTCAAAAATGATGGTATTGGAGCCGTTAAAGGTGAAATCGCGCCGCACCAAAGCGTCTTGCAATCGGGTGTAATAACCGGTCACATCCAAAGTCAGAAAACCGCCAATTTTTTTGATGACACCCAATTCGTAATTCCACGCGTATTCGGGATCTAAATCGGGATTGGGAACCACCAAAGAACCGGGTTCGGAATCAAAAATTTTACCTACATCATCGATGTTGGGTGCGCGAAATCCGGTAGATCCGTTCAGGTTGATTTGCCAAGTCTGCTCGGGAATCCAGGAAAGACCAATACTTCCGGTGAGCGCGCCATTGTCGATGCGAATTTTCTTGAACGGGAAAGGGATAAATGTATCGACCAAATCGGCTTGGATGGACACAAAATTGTACCGCAAACCCGACTGAAAAGTCAGTTTCGGACTGATTTCCCAAGAAAAACCGGTGTAAGCGGCAACCGACTGCCAAGAAGAGCCGTCGGGATAACGCGTTTGATCGGCTTGTCGTTCCCGGGTGTCGATGTTTTCTTTAAATGAATTGGATTCCACGTGATTCAATACATATTCGACACCGTAATTGAAATTTTTGGCAGCATCCAATTTCTTTGTAAAATCTGCATTGACAGCATAGGCATCGACTTTTTCGGAAGTGTTGTTTCTATTTACATTGTTTAAATCGCGATCGTGCCGACTTTCCTCAAACTTTTGATAGGCAAAAATGATTTTGTATTTGTCATACCATTTTGAATCTGCGCTATGCGAAAGACTCAGCGAAGAAAGCAACCACTGCTGCGGGCCGTAATACCACTCGGCAGATCGAAGATTGTTTCCTCTCGGACGCAACAACCGGTCGAATCTGGAATATTGTGACGTTGAAGAAAAATAGAAGGAGCCGTCTATTTGCCATGCTTCAGAAGGTTTAAAACTCACTTTCTGCATCCAATTGTTTTGGCTGTAGCCGGAAGGCACTTGCTTGCGTGGATTGTCATTTGTCAACTGCACATCTTCGCCGTTGATTCGCTTGACGTACCGATCTCTCAGAAAGGCAGACGGGCCGTGCGTTCCCATGCGCAAATCGCCAAAATCAGAATAGGTGAAACTGCTTTGGAAAGCCCATTTTTTAAAGCCTAATCCAAAATCCAAATGACCGGTTTGTTCATCGTTGGCCGTGGAAGTTCGCAACAGTGAATTGGCAGAAAAATAGGCTTTATCGCCATTTGAAAACACCGGTTGAAGTGTGTAAAAATTCATCACACCACCGATGGCATCGCTGCCGTAAATCACCGATGCTGGGCCAAAAATAACTTCGGTTTTACCCACCGCAAGTGGATCAACCGAGATGACATTTTGCAAATTTCCACCTCTGAAGATTGCCGAATTCATCCGTACGCCATCGACTGTCATCAATACCCGATTGGTGGAAAACCCTCTGATCATCGGACTTCCGCCACCTAATTGGCTTTTTTGAACAAACACTTTCCCCGAAGCGCCCAACAAATCTGCTGCGGTTTGCGGATTTTGGAAGTAAGTATCCTCGTTGGAAATTGTGGCAATTTTTACCGGGAGATTTCTTCGGTTTTGTTCCCAACGCGAAGCAGAAACGACTACTTCATCCAAAGGTGAAGTAGAAGGCTCCAACGCGACCAAAAACTGAGCGTCTTCCAGCGATTGATAACTAAATTTTTGGGGCTGATA
>JAXMLV010000029.1:0-9036 GCA_034367065.1 Flavobacteriaceae bacterium | reverse complement strand
ATAGTATTTTGGATAGAGTTTGTCAACTTATCAATAACGAAGTCCAATTCTATTTTTTTGGTTTGATTCATATTGTAAAGTTACAAAATTTAAGGCAGTTTTATAAATTTTACGTTCTGTTTTAGTATGCCGCACAACGTTTGACAATATGAAACGGTTGGGTTTTCGGGCTGCGTACTTGTCCACCGAGGAAAAAGTTGAAGCGGGCACCAAACGCCTCGCAAACCACTGAACCCCAACTGTTTTATATTGTGTGTTATATGCCGCTTTTCTTTTGTCATTTAGCATTCAGTATTTTGTCTGCAATAGTCAAACAGTTTTCAATCGTTCCTCTCATTCCCATATTTTCAGTTTCAAGTTTATGAAGTCTGTTTGCAATTTCTTGTCTGTCCGCTTTTGTTTTTACAAGTCCAAAGATTTCAGGAACGTAACCTTGATATTCGTCTCTTGGTGCATCATCTTTAATACCAATCGGGTCCCAGTCAAACCAGAGTATGTCATTAATTTTTTTATAAAGCAAAAAGTCTTTGGCTGCTGTTAAATTGGCCTTGAACTTCTTATTGCGATTAAACAATAGAATTGCAGATTTTACTTCTTCTTCAAGTCTGTTGTCGTCAAAATGCTCTGCCGCTTTTAGAGCCAAACTTGCAATGTAGTGTCCGCTGTCGCTGTCAAAGGGTGCAGATTGTCCCGAAGCATTGTAAGTTACTTTGGCAACAAGTTCTGCAAGTCTTAAATAATTGTCAGGTTCATAATTTTTGTTTTCAAGTCCGAACGTTCTAATTTTAGTAAATTGTTCGTGCGCTTCTTTCCATCTGTTTTTGTCGTCAATGATTGGATAGAGGTCAGATACCGAAATCGGAAGGTCTTTTATGTAATGGTCAAAACGAGATAAAACAAGTCCTCCCCAACCAGGTCTAATCTCGTTAGGTATGTTCTCAAAAATCTGTTCTCCGATTTTCAAGTCGGTTTTTATGTCGTAGGTCTCTGTTTTCATAAAGTGGCATATAACGGTTACGTATATGAAACGTTTGGCATTTCGAAGCACTTTCCTGTCAAGTTACAACTACTTTTAATACGAGATGAAACGTTCGATAACCCACTGACTGCCAAATGTTTTATATACGATGTTATAGCCTGTGGTTCTTCATTTTAGTCATTATATCTTTGGTTTATACTGGTCGAAACTCTTTCAATAAAAGCCATCTCATTTTCTATTAATTCTTTCATTGACTGATTTTCATAAACGCAAATTCCATCAACAATGAATTTGATTTCATTTTCATTGTTACCGTAAATTGATTTTGAGTGTGCCTTCTCTGTATTGATTCCATTTGATAGAGGATAAATCAAACCACTCGCAATCAAATTGTTTCTATAATATCCCGAATAAGAATGTATTTGATGTAAATCATCTCTGTCCACATCTCTATTCAGCATTTCCATCTTTTTGAATTTGGCATCAAACACAACCACTTTTCCACTTGTTCTGTGCTTCATCACCAAATCAGGAAACATAGGGCGGGTAAAGAATTGCTGTTGATATATGTGTAATTCTTCCTGTCCACTAACAGACCATTCCGGGAAGTTTCTGCTCAACAATTTTTCAAGGTACAATTCATACAATTCCGCAATGTCAAACAAGTAGCCTGTGGTTGCCAATTGCTGCTTATCATTATCGGGCATCAGGTCTTTGTCCAATAAAATGATTTCGGCATATTCCAACACCTTTTTAAATCCGCTGTACATTGGATTATTAATGGATTGATGAGCTTTTGCTTTCTGTATGGTTGCGTAACTGGCAAATTGACCTGAATAATTTTGTTTTAGCAATTGGTTTAATCCAAGTAACCGACTGTGTATTTCTTTGCCAAAAATCCTTTCTAATTTACGCAATGCAAGGTAAAGCAAATCCACAATTTCCTGCACATACATTCGCTCTCTGAACGTACTGGTTAGTTTTCCCTGAAAAGGAATATCTCGTTTCAGGTAATCGTTAAAATCAATACTACCCCTAACTTTGTGGCTTCTTTCCTGATGCTTTTTGTATTGTTGTGGCAAACCCAACACAGCTGCCTTTTCAAGTGATTGGATAAAAAGATAAGCGATGATAAACAAGAACTGATTTTCTGTTTCGTCCTTTTTGGCTTTAACTTGTTCATTATCTACATAAATATCATTCACAAAATTGAGCATACGTTTCAAAAATGCATCTCCATATTTTGTGGTGATATTGATTTTACAGCCTTTGAAAAACAAAACTCCGGCGTACAATCCGGTTTGAACGATGTATTCTTTCTCCTGTTCGAGTTTTTCTTTAGAATACAATTTCAGAATTAAGCGTTCTTCATCCGGGTCAAAAAATCGCCTGCGTTTGAAGTTGAATATTCTGATTTGCTTTAACTGCTCTGCACCAAGTTTCAATTCATAAACCGATGAAAACATTTGTTGTAAATGCTTCTTGTCGCCTGCCTTTTTTACAGCAAAAGCTACGCCCAAAGCCGACTCACGGATGGGTGCTTCTTCGTAAAAATTATGATTGACAGGTACGCTTATTCTCATTTTATTTCAATGTTCCTTTAAATCGGTTCAATGCTTCATCCAATTTTCCATCCAGTTCGCTTTCTGCAAAAACAGCTCTTAAATATTCTTTCAAAGTTGGGCGTAAATACAAATTGAATAATGTTTCAAGATTATGTTGTGTGATTTCTTTGCGTTTGGCTATATCGCTCATCTTCATAAAAAAGGAATGACCAAATTCGTATGATTTCCCTAAGCCCAATTCAGCAGAAATATAGTTATTCAGTTTTTCGCAAGCTTTTAGATATTGACCAATGTTGCTGAAATCTTCTTTTCGTTTAAATCGTGTTTCTTCTTCTATCACTTCATAGTCGCAGTCTTTCCGTATCCACTTGAACCTTCTGCGAAGTGCCAAATCAAAAGCATCAATACTTTTGTCTACATCATTCATCATTCCAATAAAAAATACATTTTCGGGTACGCCAAACTTCACTTCACCTTTGTCAATAATGTATGCAAGGGCTTCATATTTTTCATCTTCTTTGATTAAATCTTCAATCAATGTAGAGTATTGAGTCCGTATCAGGTTTTTGGTGTTTTTTCCATGGTGGCGATAATCTTTTTCTAAAAGCGAAAGGGTTTCGCCAAATACTGATGAAAGGTTGGCACGGTTGATTTCATCTACCACAAAATAAAAGGGCTTATCGGGGGTGTGTTTTGCTTTCATGCAGAAGTTTTTGAAAACTCCGTTTACTAATTCAAAGCGAATGTTACCATCTTTTGAAACGCCCTTTGGTTTAATGCCTTCAATAAAATCTTCGTAAGTAAACGAGGGGTGAAATTGCAATAGCTCGTACCGTGCACTGTCGCCCTGACAAACAAAGTCCAAACTGTTAACCACTGAATAAGTTTTGCCTGTGCCCGGAGGTCCATACATGATTACATTCGGGTTGTCGGCATCGGCAATGGTTCTGGCATTTACATACCGCCATAAGAAACGAGAAAGTAAAATAAGTTCGCCTTTGTCTTGCTCATTTACCGTCAATAGCTTTTTGGCAACTAAACAAACCTGATGATTTTTTGTAAATATGCCTTCCGAATCTCCATCAATAAAATCGTTGTATAATTCTTCAAGCCATTGGGTAGAATAGATATATAGAAAATCGTTTAAATTATCTAACACCGCCATTTTCATCAATATCTGTTTGGCACTATATGTTGCCTCTTCTACCAATTTGATTTTTGCCAATGGGTCGGTTTCTGATACAATGCTTTTTAATAAGCCTTTGATGTTGTCATTATAATAACTTTCTGCTTCTGCTCGTGAGGCATTTTGTTTGTTTTGCTTTAAGATGTAATAGGTGGTATTATCGTTATTCAACTTTACTTCAAAATTGAAAGCAGTTCCCGGTTTAGAAGAACCCAAAACCGTTCGGGTAGTTCGTTCCATAAAATTACACAAATAACCACCGGGCATTGTAGCCGTAGCACTGCCCAGCGTATTGGTGTACTCGTCTAAACTTAAAGTATCGTTTGTGATTTTAACTTTATATTGATTCCATTGAGCAATAAGGCTTTCAATTTCCTGATTATTAGCGGTTTTATCTTCTGCCTTGGTTTCTGATTTATACTTTTCCCAAAGGGCTTTGATTTGGGTTTGCCTTTCGGTTGTTAGCTTTATATTTTCCATAAGTTCATCTATTCTTTTTTGATTGATGGCTGCCAATATTGAAGTAGCTATTCTTTGGTCGTTGGTGTTCTCCCAAGGTTTAAGTTTGTAAAGGGCAGGTATTCTATCAGCATCACCATAGGCGCAGCCGTTATAATCGAGTTGTAAAGCAGCAAGTTCTTTTTCGTTAATTGCGTGAATAAGTACCCTGCGTTGTGCATAGCCCGGAGTGCCTTCTTCTTCACCTGCTATTGCTGGGCTGTTAACAATACCTGCTAAATAACTTCGTTTATTTCTATTTGCTCCTTGAGCTACAATAATAACATCACCCTCTTTTATCTGATTGTAGAAAGTAACACCAGTGGAATCATCAGGACCGAAACCAATATAGGCGTTTTTCTTTTCGGCAATAATCTCTTTCCAACGTTGCTCGGTGGCATCGTTGTGAACATTAGGCGATATTATCCAATAGTTTATATCCATATTACTCTTGGCTTCATTGTTGGCTGTGTCTTTTTACCATTGGCTATAACGTGTCTCGTGTATAGCTCGTTGCGGATAAAACAGCGAGTACTTTCTGGTTAAAAACAAAGTTAGCAAAAAAACGCTAACTTTCGAGTTATTCGCTTGCCCCTCAATGAGCAATACACGGTGTTCTCTTCGGTCTTTTATTCGTTCTGTTTGTCTATCAGGGTTGGAAAAACCATACTCTTTGCCAAGTTTTGGTGTAGCTTTGGCTGGTGCGACTTGGCAATGTTGTATGGTTTTAAGCGTTGGCATTAGGCTATAAAAATATGATTTGTAAATAACGTATGTGGAGCACTCACGAGATTAATGTCAAATTTTAAGGATGGTTCTACTCTCGAACTTGCATTATGAATTCTAAACGAGATTTGCCAACCTTCATTTAATGAAACTAATAAGGTCGTAGTTGAATTGTCTTGATAAACAATTTCGATTAGTCTTGAGGGCAATTTAAGCTTTGGAATTTTTGCTTTAGGTTTGACACTTTCAAACGGTAAATTCAGCGTTCCATTTAGATTGTAAGCTTGGATTTCTACTTTTTTGTTGCCTTTGATAACCTTGTAAAAATCCTGATTTCCAATTAAATATTGTACGAGATTTTCAGCAACGGTATTTGGGTTTATTTTATCAAGTCTCAACAATTCTTTGCGGAAAGCGTTTAGAATAGGAACATAAACAACTTCGTGCATATTTTTAATCGAAGTCCATTTTGTCGATTTGTCTCTTACTTTTAGGTTTACCAACGTATCAAAAATTGGCTTAATTTCTTCAAAATAGTTTTTTGAGCAAGGAACGCCTAACCACTTTTCGCCAAAATCAATGTTCAATGATAAACGAGAATGTTTGACTGCTCTGTGATTGTTTTTAGCCGAAATACCAATTTCCCATTTTTGAAGAGAACGAATTATTAAGACATCACGAACATCGCCTGTTTGTCCTGCTTGGTCGCTTACGATTTCAAGAACCAAAATATCATTTTTGTTGATGTCATTTGATAATCTTGGTTCAATGTCAATCAAGAAATTTATTGCTGCACTTGCAGTAATTCTAAAAGTATCTTGTTCATCTTCATTAAAATTGTCAAAACAACCTTTTGCGTTTTGATAGGGTTCATTTTCGGTAATTGAAACGCTTGTAATGTTTTTTAAGCGTTCATAAAATTCTAAAAGTAAAGCATATTCAAACGCTTTTCCATTTATTGTTTGAGTAGCCATACTTTATGATAATGTGTTTTCTAATTCCAATTGTTTCTTTTCGATTTTAATAGTTTGCTTTTCTACATTTTCAATTTGAGTTTTTATACTCAAAGCCATATGTTTTGCAAGATTAACCGGAACGGCATTTCCAATCATTTTATAACCTGCTGCAATATGATTGTAATGAAATACAAAACTATCAGGGAAAGTTTGTATTCTCGCACATTCACGAACGCCTAAACGTCTGTACAAATTTTCTTTTCCTTTGACAAATTCCCGAAGGTTCTGCTCAATGAATTTCATTTTAGGTGCTTGCGGATGAATAGGTGCGTGTCTGCCACCCGCTTGAATTGTAAATGATTGCTCATCCCAACTTCTTACACGGTTTCTCGACATAAACATTGATGAAAAACCACCAATCATATATTCGTGATTAGGAATTTTGCAGTTTTCTTTATTTGTTTTGTTTCCTTCTTTTGCCGGAACAACACTATTTTTTAAATCTGATATTGCTTGTTCAAGTGTAATTTTATTCTTTACAGGTTTTGGGAATTGGAATTTAAAGCCAAGGTCTTTGCGAATACCAACAAAAAATACTCTTTTTCTGTCTTGCGGAACATCAAAGTCAGAGGCGTTTAGCATTTGAAATGAAAGTTCGTAACCAATACCCGAATTTTTAAAAAGCTCTTTAATGTTTTTTAAAGCTTCGTTATGTCTGTCTAATAACATCCCACTCACATTTTCAGCAAGGAAAAATTTTGGTTGCTTGGCTTCCAATATTCTTATAAAATCGAAAAATAATTGTCCGCGTTTGTCGTTAATTCCTCGTAAAGAACCTGCTTCGCTCCAACTTTGGCAAGGTGGTCCGCCAATAATTCCGTCACATTCAGGAACTTCATCGGATTTTATGTCAATGATGCTTCTTCGGTCTAATTCGGTATTTGGATGGTTTTTCTCATAAGTTTCCCAAATTTCTTTGTCATACTCATTTGCCCAAATTACGTTAAAACCTGCTTTTTGGAATCCAAGGTCAAGTCCGCCTGCTCCTGCAAAAAATGATACTATTTTCATATTACTTTCTCTGTTTGAAGATTTTTATTTAGGTTTCTACGGTATTCCGCTTTTTCTTCTGCAACTTTCAAGAGTTGTTTTGTGCAATTTGTTTCGTAAATTTTTTTCCCAAGTTGGTCAGTTAAGTATTCATTGCTTAATTCCTTGAGGTTTAATCCAAATATTTTTGCCAATTTCGGAAGTCTCTTTTCGTCAAAATCTCTAAATCCATTTTCAATTTTACTCAAATTTGCAGAGTCCAAATTGAGTTTGGCCGCAAGTTGGGTTAAAGTCAAGTCATTTTTGGTTCTTAAAAGTCGGATATATTCGCCAAAAGTGGTTTTCATAAGACTTGTCATTTTTTGACAAATCTAATAAATAAATTAGAAAATCATTTATCTTATGAACAGTTTTTTCGAGCGAGGGCAAAAAACAGCTCTTTTGGTTTTTCAGCGTTGGAGATTAGTGATGGCAAAAACCAAATGTGCTGTTTGTGCGGCTGGGTTTAGCTTGCAGAGAACGTTCCCCGTGTATAGCTCGTTGCGGAAAAAGCAGCGATTACTTTCGGATTAGAAACAAAGTTAGCAAAAATTCTCTAACTTTCAGGTTATTCGCTTGCCCCGCAATGAGCTATACACGATGTTGCCAGTAGTACTTTTTCAAAACATTATAGGTACTTGGTTGTCTATTGTCTTAAATCCATTAATCATTTTTCTTTCTTTAATTTGCATATAGGTTTTTCCGTTTTTTTCTAATTGGCCAATAGTCAGGCTAATAGAAATAAACTCATCTAAAGTTTGGATGTCGGTTTCTTCGTTCAGTTCGGGATTTACAAATTCCCAATTATAGCCTTTCCATTTGCTTTTAAGTCCGTTGTCATTATCTGTTACGTTAATTTCATTTACAAAGGATAAAACGTAATTTTTAAACAAGATTTGATTGTTTTTTAAATCAATTGTTAAATCGTTGAAGATTGAAGTTTTGTCTTGACCAATAAATTTTATATTATCCCCATTTTTTTTTATTTCAATCGTTTCTTTACCGCTTGAGATGACTTCTACTTTTCCAGAAAGTTTTAAATATTCATTGTATTCAGTTTCTGTTATTCCAAAGTTAGTGTGATATTTTAGTGGTTGCCCTTTTTCAGCTGTTTTGATATATTCTTGAAACCATTCATAGTTTTCTTGAAATGCTTTTTGAAGTTTAGCGGTCAGTTCCAATTGTTTTGGGTCAGTTTTAAGTCCATCCATAATATCAACTATAACTGAATTTTGGTCAAATAATTTGGGAAAATCATTTGTTGGGTTTCCTGTTATTTTTTCAGTTTGGGATTGACCACAACTTGTCAAAAATAGAAAGCAAATAATTATTGTAAATTTTATTCTCATATTTTTTTTGTATTACTGGCAACGTTCCCCGTGTATAGCTCGTTGCGGAAAAAGCAGCGAGGACTTTCGGTTTAGAAACAAAGTTAGCAAAAATTCTCTAACTTTCGAGTTATTCACTTGCCCCGCAATGAGCTATACACGATGTTGTACATAGTGCTTTTTTCAATTCTCAAATTTCACGTATTTGGTTTCAACATCAAAGTCAGCCCATTTGATTTTTAGCGTGTCATTTTCCGTTGAAGTGATTATTCCTTTTTCAATAAAGTCATTGTAAAAAATCGTGATTTTATTTCCATCCAAAATGTAAGGCATATCACCGTCTCCATCGTAATCTACAATAAAAAAAGATTTTGCGGTCAGCCAAAAATCAGCGTGAGGTCCGTTTGGGTCTTGAGTCCAAATCCCGAATGCTTGAATTGTGTCAATTGCCAAATTTCGTATGATTGTTTTTTCAGGTCGTTCAATATTTTCAATTTCCGGATTGTCCGTATTATACTCCGAAATCGTAAAAATTTTTCTTTTTTCCGGATTCGCTAATTCGTTGTATGCATTTATTGAATCGTTTTTTAATTCAGTTTCTGGTTTTAAATTCAGGGTGTTGTTTTTCTTTTCGTTGTTACACGAAAAAGCTATTAAAATTAGAGTGAAAATTGTTATGTAGTTGAATTTTTCTTGCATTATGTACAAC
>JAXMLV010000028.1:0-46739 GCA_034367065.1 Flavobacteriaceae bacterium | reverse complement strand
CTGTTGGAATCGAACCAACTTTTCCTACTTTATCTTAAATGTCTTTGAAGGTAGGCGACTCAACCAATCGTCCGAGGGTGATATTTTTTTCTTTCTTATTTATTTCATTTGTTCTGTCGTCTGTTTATGGTTGCAGCTAACTAGTAAATATCACCAAATATATATAACTTTTTCAAGAATCTTTATGCCCTTCTTCATTTTTTTTCAGTAACTGATTATTCGCAAGCACATCCAACGGACTCACTATCTTGTTGATAGCGTGTTTGGTCAAATGTGTGTATGTCATCGTCGTTTTGATGCTGCTGTGTCCCAACAATTTCTGTATGTATCGCACATCCGTACCTTGTTCCAGCAAATGTGTTGCAAAACTATGCCGCAATGTGTGTACCGTCGCTTTCTTCGTCAAACCCGCTCTCTGTACTGCCTTTCGCATAATCGTTTGCACACTGGTCGTGCTATATGGTTCGCCTGCAAATTGCCCCTCAAACAGATACCTGTTCGGCTTGTAGAGCGTTTTGTAATACGCCAAAAACGACACGATACTTTGCGGCAACATCACCATCCGGTCTTTCTTTCCTTTGGCATTCTTTATATGAATTTTATGCTCTTCAAACAATATATCCCGCCATTCCAAAACCACCAATTCGCCTACGCGCAATCCCGCTCCATAGCCAAGCAACAGCAACAATTTATGCTTCGGGTTATCGACCACCTGAAAAACGCGTAAACATTCATCTAAAGTCAATACAGCCGGCAATTTTTTCTCCTTCTTCGGGCGAGGAAATTTAAATTTTACATCGGTTATCCCCAACACTTGTTGATAATAGAAAGTTAATGCGTTTACCACGCCGTGTCCGGCAGAAGCCGATAAACCGCGTTCCATAAGGGATGCCAAATACGAAATCACCTGCTTCGGCGTTATTTTGGAAGGATCTGCATAGTCGTGGTCACGCAAAAATCGGATGTATGCACTGCCGTAATTTCGCAGGGTTGCCTCACTGTAATTCAACGCTAAAATCTGATTGACAAAATCGGTCACATACGGATGGGCGCGCTCAGGCACTTGATCAAAAATAAGCGCTTTAGTTCTGCTCAAATCCAAATGCTTGCGGTTGGGCAAATTTCGTTTGTCGAGATAATTTGCCGGTAATTCATTTTTCATTTTGACACCATGAGGCTCAAACTGCATCTCAACTGATTCATAAACTACCGGAGCCGCCGGCAACAAATAACAATCGTGCAACTTGCTGTAACGCGCCATGCTGAATCGCTTTATTTTTTCAATCAAAACCACCTGCGACGGCACGTAAACCCGCATCCATTTTACATCGTCAAAATGGGGAAGCACACGAACAAACAGTTTTTCAAAACGCACGTCTTTCGATAAATAATCTTCTCCAAAGAATCCGGCTACACCCAAAATAGTTTCCACTTTCACCCGCACCTCCCGAAGTCGTAATGCCATGTAAACCTTGTGGTTTGAATTCCAATAAACTCCTTTTACACCCAACAACTGTTTGCTGATGGTCTGCACATAATGCATCTTGAAAACCCAATATTTCCCAATGTTGGGCAATCGATGTAAATTCATCTTAGATACCGACAAGTCGTTTCCGGCTTTATGTTCAGGGTTGTGCGCCACGGCACCTGACTGAAGGGCATCGCGTTTTGCGATTATGGGTGGATTTTCTCGGATTTTATCTCCGGCCACCTGATCATTTGATGTAATTTCATCGATATTTTCTATCTCAACAGTTGCTTCCGGAAAAGCTTTGAGCAATCGTTCGTAACTTTCTCCGGTATAATCCAAATACCAACACCTGTGCGAACGGCTGTATGTTGCGCCCAAACGCTTTACCTTCGATATCAAATCCGTGTCATACGCAAAAAAAATGCCGATGCGTTCAGCATCCCGATGTTGCAATTTCTTGAGGGTTATTGACATCTGCTTCCAATTCAAGCGATAAATTTAATCAAAATTTGAATCAGATAAAACAAAACGCAATCAAAATCAACTAAAAAACCGAATCAATTCAATGTTTCAAATCACCCAAATGCCCGTTTTTAGGCGTAATCGCGATAATTTCCGTTTGCCGTTGATGCACGTACCGAAAACCGTTTTCGTCAAAATAACCGGGTTCTTCCAGTGCGATGCGAATGTCTTTTTGCCAAGGTTCATAAAAAACCATCGCATTGAGTTCGATGGCGTATGCCGTGCGAACATGCAACGGATAATCGCCCGCCACCGGAACGCCTTGTTGCGCATCCCACATCCCAATGGTCGGTCCGGCACTGTGTCCGTAGCTTCCCAACGGATGGGTGTAGATTTGAGGCCGCAAACCCGCTGCAAGTCCTTCCGTCAATGCGGTTTTTAAAATCTCATTGCCGGTTTTGCCGACGACAAAATTTCGGGTCAGCACATCTTGTACGCCGTTTCCTTGTTCAAAGGCTTGTTGCAATGCCGATGGAACCGTTTTTTCACCCGCTTTCAGTACGTATGCCATTTGCTGACAATCGGTATTGAGACCCAGATAAGAAATGCCGAAATCGCAATGCAGCAAATCGCCTTCGCGAATAATTTCATCGGTTTCGTTGCCGGATCGTTGGATGTCAACCGTCGGGTGAAACCAAGTGTTCATACCCATGTCCGATAGTTTTTGACGCATCCACCAAACCACCTCGTCCGCAGTAGTCACACCCGGCGTAATCACACGATTCGAAAAAGCTTCGGCTATGATTTCATGCGTTTGACGGGTAAGGTCGGCAAAATAGCGCATTTCTTTCGCGCTGCGGGTTTCAATCCATCGGATGGCTAAATCTTCGGACGATTTTACTTTTTTATGCAATTTTTTAGGCAAAGCAGCCATCAACTCGCTGTAATCAGTATGATCCAACCCGTCGGCTATGTTGAAAGACTTGGAAACATTGATGCCTATTTTTTTCGGGTTTCGCGCTTCAATCAGTTCAACCAACGCCTGCCATTGATCGGGTTGTTTTTCTTTGTCCCAAACCGAAATAAAATGTTCGCCCACATTGTAGCGGGCAATGGCCAATTTTTCAAGTTGTCGGGACGATGGGTTTTTGTAAAAAACCAAAATCGTTCTCCGCCTCGCGTTGAGCCAAGTTGCCGGAAGCATGGTTTTCAAAACGGGGTCTTCGTTGTATTCTCTCGATAGGAGTATCCACATGTCAAAACCCGTGGCATCCATCAGTTCGGGCAGCAGGTTGTCGAGCCTGTCTGTCAATAATTCATCTTTGATGCGGGCTTGTTCGCGCGGACTGTATAGTTGTGCGTGAATCGCAGTTGACAAAAATAAGCCGATTAATAAAGGATACGTTCTTCTCATAAACTCAATTTTTGGAGTGTGTCTTTTCTAATGATTTTTCCGGAATACGTTTCTGCAAATTTCGGAATAAAGTGAATCTCTTTGGGCGTTTGAAAGTTGCTGAGCGGTTCGAAAATGTTTTTGTCAATTTCTAAAGGAGCACCTTCGATGATCAACACCACTTTTTCGCCCAAACGCTCGTCCGGCAACCCGGCAACAAAAAATCGGCGGTTGATTTTCGCATCGATCAACGAAGCGATTTGCTCCGGGAAAATTTTGACACCACCGCTGTTGATCACGTTGTCTCGTCTGCCCAACCAGTCAAATTCGGTATCTGAAACCAGCCGAACCACATCGTTCCCGGTGAGTTCTTCTCCCAGCCAAGGTGCGCGCACATGCAGACAATCATTATCGTCGGTTCGTATTTTTACACCGGGTAAAGTCCTGAAATAGGTGTCGTTGCGCAAGTCTTTTGCCGCAAAATGCGTAATCGATTCGGTCATCCCAAAGGTTTCGTAGATGTTTGAATCGATGGCTTTGAGTTTTTCTTTGAGTTTGTCTGATATTTTAGCGCCGCCCACCAACAAGGTCTTGATGCGGTGCAATTCTTTGAGGGAAGTTTCTGCCTGCAACGGAACCATGGCACAGAAGTCATAGTTTCGCTCATCATAAGCCAATGGCGCAGATGACGGCTCGACGATGTACAAATCAAGTCCCAAAATAAAAGCGCGCACCAACATCATCTTCCCGGCAATGTATTCTGCTGAAACACACATCAAAGCCGAATCGCCAACCGTGACATTAAAAAAATCGCCGGTTGCCAGCGCGCTTTCCACCATACTTTGCTTTGAAAGACGAATGTATTTGGGCTCGCCCGTTGAGCCGGATGTTTTGGCTTCGATGTAGTCCTTGTCGTCCATCCAGTCCATCAAAAACCGACCGATGGTCCATTCATAAGGTTCTCCTTCTTTTACAAAACTATATGCGACCTGCAACAGTCCGTCTCTGTCAAAGTGAAATCCGTTTAGCTGAAATCTGTTGTGGATGTTGTGCGATTGTATTTCCATGGGTGTGTTTTTCTTTTTTTCACAAATTTAGAGAATGTTTATAAGCAATCGCATAAACTTTTTGTTAATCCTGTTTCAAATATCAAGAAAAAATGTTTTTTCGTTTTATTTATTACGACTTGCTGATTGATAATTCATGCAAACAAACAACATATTGAAACGAAGTAAGATTGAGAATAAATTAACACAACAATAATCTTTCATTCAATTGCTAAACTTTTATCTTTGTCGGGTAAATTTCTATTCGGCATGACCAAAAAAAGCAGCACTTTGCAAAACATCGTTTTTGGGAACTCGGGGTTTAAGCAGTTGTCTAAATGGATAAGCGAAAAAGCACCTTCCAAAATCTTTATTTTGGTTGACGACATTACCCACGATTTGTGCTTGCCCCATTTTTTAGCCAATCTGCAAACCGAAGCCGAATTTGAAATCATCGAAATAGAAACCGGCGAAGAAAACAAAACCATCGAAACCTGCAGCGGCGTTTGGGAAGCACTTTCCGAACTGGGCGGTGATCGAAAAAGTCTGCTCATCAATTTGGGCGGCGGCGTTGTCACCGATTTAGGCGGATTCGTGGCGTGTACTTTCAAAAGAGGTGTCGATTTTGTTCAAGTCCCAACAACCTTATTGGCGATGGTGGACGCAGCTATCGGGGGCAAAAATGGAGTCGATTTGGGCTTTCTCAAAAATCAAGTCGGATTGATTCATCAACCGAATTTAATCTTGATAGCGCCTGATTTTTTAGAAACTTTGCCCGAAAATCAATTGCGAAGCGGCTTTGCTGAAATGCTCAAACACGGACTCATCCAAAGTGAAAAATATTGGAACGAACTCGCCGCACTCAAAACAATCGACGCATCCTCGGTTAAAAAATTCATCAAAGAGTCGATAATCATCAAGTCAACTGTTGTTGATGAAGACCCGAACGAGGGCGGTCTCCGCAAAATATTAAACTTCGGCCACACCTTGGGCCATGCCATCGAAACACATTTTCTGACACAAGCAGACAAACAATCACTCCTGCACGGTGAAGCGATTGCCATCGGCATGATATTGGAAGCCAAACTTTCGCAATATCTCACCGGATTTTCGGAATCGGATTTTATGAAAGTTTCCAAAGTTTTAAATGAAATATACAAACCGATTCGTTTTTCCAACGATGACATTGTCAGCATCCTTTCTTTGCTCAAGCACGATAAGAAAAACAGCCACGGGAACATACAATTTGTTCTTTTAGAAAAAATCGGCCAGGCAGTCATCGATGTTAAGATAGATAACAAATTGATTGTCAACGCGTTTAATTCGATTCTGTAAATTGAAAAAAAAATCAGTTTCTTATTGAAAAATAAGTATTTTTCACTTTCATTTGCACTCGATTTTTAGGGATATCAGACCGCGATTGCCAAACAGCAATTCGATGGTCAAAGCTAAAGGTTCAATGATTTATTTAAATAAATTTAAACCAAAATTGTAGTTATTTTTATTTGCTAAATTTTTTTAATGAAGACGAAGTACATAGACCTCATCGACCAAACTTATTTCTTTCCCCAAGAAGAGTTTACCCTTGAAAACAACTGTTTGAATTTTCACGGAATAGATCTGATGAATTTGGTAGAAACCTATGGAGCACCTCTAAAGTTTACGTATTTGCCGCAGATTTCTAAAAACATCAACAAAGCAAAAAACTGGTTTCAAAACGCCATCAAGAAAAACGATTACGATGCCGATTATCATTATTGCTATTGTACCAAAAGTTCGCATTTTGAGTTTGTGATGAACGAAGTCGTCAAGAACAATGTACACATAGAAACCTCTTCTGCTTTTGATTTGGACATCGTTGAATCTTTGCTCAAAAGAAAAAAACTAAACGACGATGCCTATGTGCTTTGCAATGGATTCAAACGCGATCAATACATTCAAAATATTGCCAAACTCATCAACGGTGGTCATAAAAATTGCATTCCGATTATCGATAATTACGAGGAGTTGGATTTGTTGGATGAGGTAGTGGAAAAACCCTTTCAGATAGGTATTCGGATTGCTTCGGAAGAAGAACCCAAATTTGAGTTTTACACCAGCCGATTGGGAATCGGATACCGCAACATTGTTCCGTTTTATCTGAGAGAAGTCAAAGACAACGAGAAAGTGGAGCTCAAAATGCTGCATTTTTTCATCAATACCGGCATCAAAGACAACGCCTATTATTGGAATGAGTTGAACAAATGTTTGAAAGTCTATGTCAGACTCCGAAAAGAATGTCCGACTCTCGATAGCTTGAACATCGGCGGTGGTTTTCCCATCAAAAATTCTTTGGCCTTCGAGTTTGATTACCAGTACATGGCCGATGAAATTCTCAATCAGGTGAAATTAGCCTGCGAAGATGCTGAAGTTCCCGTTCCACATATTTTCACCGAATTTGGCTCGTTTACCGTGGGCGAAAGCGCCGGTGCGATTTACCAGATTTTATACCAAAAACAACAAAACGATCGGGAAAAATGGAACATGATCAATTCATCATTTATCACCACACTTCCCGATACCTGGGCAATCAACAAGCGCTTTGTGATGCTTGCTGTCAACCGTTGGAATGAAGAATATGAGCGCGTTTTGTTGGGCGGACTAACCTGCGACAGTGATGATTATTACAACTCGGAGCAAAATATGAACGCCATCTACTTGCCCAGATTCCGAAAAGATAAACCGCTTTTTATCGGATTCTTTAACACCGGAGCCTACCAAGAAACCATCGGCGGATTCGGCGGGCTGCAACACTGCTTGATTCCGCAGCCCAAACACATATTGATTGACAAAGACGACGAAGGAAATTTTACAACCAAAGTTTTTTCTGAAGAACAAAAATCGGAAGATTTAATGAAAATTTTAGGATATTAGTACCCAAAACCAAACTCGATGAAACCGGCATGATTAATATATTCATTAAACACAAACGAGAATATATATCTTAATCGTCAAAGGTTACATCTAACCATTGAAAAACCTACCTGCCAGCCGGCAGGAAAATTATATACAAATGAAAGGACCCATTTCCAATTTTATAGAAAAATACTATCTGCATTTCAACTCGGCAGCCTTGGTAGATGCCGCAAAAGGCTATGAAAAACAACTCAACGACGGCTCCAAAATGTTGGTTTCCTTGGCAGGAGCCATGAGTACGGCTGAATTGGGAAAAATATTTGCTGAGATTATTCGCAAAGACAAGGTGCACATTATTTCTTGTACCGGAGCAAACCTCGAAGAAGATTTGATGAATCTGGTGGCGCATTCGCACTACAAACGCGTGCCAAACTACCGCGATTTGACACCGCAGGAAGAATGGGACTTGCTCGAAAAAGGACTCAACCGAGTCACCGATACCTGCATACCCGAAGAGGAAGCATTTAGAAGATTGCAAAAACACATCTACAAAATATGGAAGGATGCCGAAGACAATGGCGAACGCTATTTTCCGCATGAATTCATGTACAAACTCCTGCTTTCGGGTGTTTTGGAACAATATTATGAAATAGACATCAAAGACAGTTGGATGTTTGCTGCCGCACAGAAAAACCTGCCCATTGTAGTGCCGGGCTGGGAAGACAGCACCATGGGAAATATTTTTGCGTCCTATGTCATCAAAGGTGAACTCAAAGCCTCTACGATGAAATCAGGAATCGAATACATGGGATTTTTGGCTGATTGGTACACCAAAAATTCAGATAACGGAATCGGATTTTTTCAAATTGGCGGAGGTATTGCAGGTGATTTTCCAATCTGTGTAGTACCGATGCTCTATCAAGATTTGGAGAAAACTGACACCCCTTTCTGGAGCTATTTTTGCCAGATATCCGATTCGACCACCAGCTATGGCTCTTATTCGGGAGCTGTTCCCAATGAAAAAATCACCTGGGGTAAGTTGGGAATTGAAACCCCGAAATTTATCATCGAGTCGGATGCCACCATCGTCGCACCGCTTATTTTTGCATATTTGTTAGATTTATAAACCTTATTTAGCCAACTTTATGAAACGCTTAATCGTTGACTATAAAAAACTTACACCCGAAATACTGGCACTACTGGTAGAAAAATACCCGGACGGCTACAGTGATCGCGACATCATCGTTTTCAAAAATGCCAAAAACGAAACGATTGAAGCCGTTGAGGTGAGAAATGATGACACCATCTATTTGGTAAAGGTCAGTACCCGATTGGCTACACGCATGGAAAATTACGATGAAGACGATGTTTTTGAGGATTATTTGGACGATGTAGTTGCGCCAATCA
Organism: Flavobacteriaceae bacterium; assembly: GCA_034367065.1. GTDB lineage: Bacteria > Bacteroidota > Bacteroidia > Flavobacteriales > Flavobacteriaceae > UM-FILTER-40-17. Next base: position 38,065 of record JAXMLV010000028.1, on the reverse strand, counting down.
AAGATTTGGACATGTCTGAAGAAGACGATGATGACGACGATGACGACGATGACGATTCTGTGGTAGGTAAGGAGCCAGATGTGTTTTCAAAAGGAGGAAATGACGATGAAGACGAAGATGATGATATTGAAGATGAAGAGGTGGAAGAGGAAGACGATGATATTTAAGAATGTAATTTTTAAATGATATTTATAAACCGGCAGTATGTCCGGTTTTTTTGTTTTGATACGTGAATCAAAATCCATTAACTTTGACGGATGGAATTAAAATTAACGCAGACATTCACGGGAATCTTTGAATCCGATTTATTGAAAGAAATCGATAAGCATGCAAAATTAGTTCAATTTTCTGAAGGCGATATCATCATCGATATCGACCAGCGTGTCACACAAATGCCGTTGCTAATTGATGGAGTCATCAAAATACTTCGGGAAGACGAAAATGGGGATGAACTCTTGTTGTACTATCTCGAAAGAGGCGACACCTGTGCCATGTCTATGAATTGTTGTATGGGTAACAGCAAAAGCGAAATCAGAGCGACCGCAGAAACGGAAGGAAAGTTATTGCTCATATCCATAGAGAAAATGGAACTTTGGCTCGGGCAATTCGCAAGTTGGCGAAGGTTTGTTTTTGACAGCTATAACATCCGTTTGCACGAAATGTTGGAGGCCATCGATAATTTAGCCTTTATGAATTTGGAGGAAAGAATTTTAAGACATTTGACTGACAAAGCAAAAGTGACCCAAACATTGGAGCTGAAATCAACACACTACGATATTGCAAACGAATTGCATACTTCACGCGTGGTGGTTTCTCGGTTATTGAAAGCTTTGGAAAAGCAAGGAAAAATAAAATTGTATCGCAACCGAATTGAAGTAAAAGAAATTTAACCAAGGTTTTGTCAATAAATTGTTATCATTTCGTCTAAAAATTGGTAAAACAAAAATCTCATGAAATCTTTACTATTTACTTTCGTTCTGTTTATCAGTTACTCTTCAGTTGCGCAAATTCAATTACTTGGTGTTGATGATTTTAAAAAAATTGAAGGCAATAAAAATGTACTCATCGTAGATGTTCGCACGCCGTATGAATACAATTCCGGTCACATTCAAGGGGCCATCAACATTGATTATTATGCGACAGATTTCAAAACGCAACTCAGCAAATTAGATCATAGGATGCCTATTTATATCTACTGTCATTCCGGCGTCCGAAGTGCAAAAGCAGCACATACCTTAAAGGACTTGAATTTCATGAAAATATATGACCTCGATGGAGGAATTGTTGCTTGGAAAAAAGCGGGTTATAGAACCGTTAAGTAGATTTTATAGGCAAAGGATTTTTTTTTCAAAAACGCATGCGTATTTAATAGAAATTGTTTAGTTTTGCAACTCGAAAAAAAGAAATACATCATGAAAAAGGGAATACATCCGGAAAATTACAGATTGGTCGCGTTTAAAGACATGTCTAACGAAGATATTTTTATCACCAAATCTACCGTTGAAACGCGGGAGGAAGTTGAATTCGAAGGTGCTACTTATCCTTTGGTTAAATTAGAAATTTCAAGAACATCACATCCATACTATACCGGTAAAGCCAAATTGGTTGACACGGCTGGTAGAATTGACAAGTTCAAAACTAAATATTCAAAATTCAGCAAATAATTTTTGACTGATTTTTCTAAGCATAAAAAAAACCTATACGTTGTGTAGGTTTTTTTTGTTGACAAATACAGGGGATAAAAATCAAGAAACTCGCTTGATGTGCGCACCAATGGCACGCAATCTTCCGTCAATATCTTCATATCCTCTATCAATCTGTTCGATGTTGTGAATGGTGCTGGTGCCTTTTGCAGACAAAGCAGCAATCAGCAATGCTACTCCAGCTCTGATGTCTGGTGATGACATGGTGGTAGCCTTTAGTTGAGATTCAAAGTTATGACCAATCACAGTGGCTCTGTGCGGATCACACAAGATGATTTTCGCCCCCATATCGATTAATTTATCGACAAAGAATAGGCGGCTTTCAAACATTTTTTGATGTACCAACAAACTGCCTTTGGCTTGGGTGGCTACAACCAAGATGATGCTGAGTAAATCGGGTGTGAATCCAGGCCAAGGTGCGTCAGAAATGGTCAAAATGGAACCGTCTATGTAATTCTGAATTTTGTAACGCTTTTGGATAGGAATGTGAATGTCATCGCCAACTTTTTCCAATTCAATTCCCAATTTTCTAAAGGTATTCGGTATCAATCCAAGGTTTTCCCAACTCACCTCTTTGATGGTAATTTCGCTTCTTGTCATGGCGGCAAGACCTATCCAACTCCCAATTTCAATCATGTCGGGTAGCAGTCGGTGTCTGCAACCGTTCAATTTTTCAACACCTTCGATTGTGAGTAGATTTGAGCCTACGCCTGATATTTTTGCGCCCATGTTGTTGAGCATTTTACACAACTGCTGAAGATAAGGTTCGCATGCGGCGTTGTAAATCGTGGTTGTTCCTTTGGCTAAGACCGCGGCCATCAAAATGTTTGCAGTTCCCGTCACCGAAGCTTCATCAAGCAACATGTCGGTTCCTTTTAGTTTTTTGGCTTCCACACCGTAGAAATGTTCTTCTTTGTTGTATCGAAAGGAAGCTCCAAGCTTTATAAACCCCTCAAAATGAGTATCTAATCTTCTCCTGCCAATCTTGTCGCCACCAGGCTTTGGAATATAACCTTTGCCAAAACGCGACAAAAGAGGCCCTACAATCATGATAGAACCCCGCAACGAACTTCCCTCTTTTCTAAATTGCTCGGAATGAAGGTATTCTACATTTACATTGTCTGCCTTAAAGGTATAGGTGCCTTTTTCTATTTTAGAAACTTTAACTCCGAGATTTTGAAGCAATACAATCAGTTTATTTACATCAATAATATCGGGTATGTTGCTGACGGTGACGGTGTCGGAGGTCAGTAAAGTAGCGCATAAAATTTGAAGTGCCTCATTTTTTGCACCCTGCGGTGTGATGGAGCCCGAAAGCTGATGCCCGCCTTCTATGACGAATGTTCCCATAAAAGTTTAATATCTGGATTTCTTTATTTTGCCGGTGTGAAATTTTTTCTTTGGGGCGTTTTTGGTAACATCCATTGGAAATTTTTTGGTCAATCGAATGAGTTCGTTGGTGTCGGTCAGCGTTTCACCTTTGTCTGTCAAATCAATTTTTCCGCCGGAAATGTCTTTGAGATGTTCAAAAATAACTTGATCATCTACCGTGTCTTTGTTCCAACTTAAAAAAGATTTTTTCATCTGTGTGGCAATGCTCAGCGCGATGGCTTCTTTGATAGGACCTTCTTCCCAAGTATTGACAACTTTAATCATCGCTTGAATGTTGTTACCATAAAAACGATATTTATTGTATGTTTTGGGATAGGTGAGTGGTTCCGGCTTTTCTGCCAACAGCTCCGGTGAAGGTTTTGGGAACGGAGAATCTACATCCAATTTGAAATCTGAAATGATAAAAAGCTGATCCCAAAGTTTGTGCTGAAAGTCGGGTACATCGCGTAAGTGCGGGTTGAGATTTCCCATCACGCCGATGATTGCTTTGGTAACTTTGTTGCGCTCTTCTCTGTTTTCTATGCTCACTGCAAAATCTACCATGTTTTGAATATGACGACCATACTCAGGAATGATCATTTGCGGTCTTTGGGTGTTGTATTCGAGTTGTAAGGACAAAATGTATGTTTTTAATTGTTATTTTTTTGCTAAGATACTATTTAAGATTTGAATTTTGAATTCAATTGCATTCAGATAAGTGCCGATTATCAAAGCAATATGACCTCGCCGAGCGAAGCTACCAACTTGTATTTTTCGATAATTTTGTCGGCATTTTCCATGATCACATTCACGGAAATACTCGTGTAATTTCCTTTTTTTGAAACACGGGTGTCGATTACAGCACCCAAATTGTTGAAATAAGACTCGATTTTTTGAATCTTCGGTTGGTCAGTTTTCAAAATAAATTTGAATAGATATTTATTAGGCCAATCGGAAGTGTTTTCTAATTCAGTTTTTAATCTGTCATAGAAAGCTTCCGGCGATTCTTGCTCTTCCATTGTATGCTAAAGTGTTTCTATGTTGCAAAGATAATTAATCGTTTGAGATTGTGGTCTTTTTAAACAAATTTGTAATTTGTCATAAGTTGGATAAAAAGTTTAACTGTTGGTTAACGTTTAATCTATACACTGACGGCTATTTAAAAAAGAGATTGAACATTCAAATAATTGTAAATTTGATATTTAAACAACTTAAAACCTTAAAGTCATGGGTATCATCCTTTTTATGATTGCAATTTTATTGAGCGCAATCAGTCTGCCGATTGGGTTTGCCTATTTTATTTTGAAATGCGTTTTTACATTTCAATTTAAAAAATTTGCCATTCGCTTCAATCGATATTTTCTAAAATTGGCAATTTCCATCGATCAAATGGGCAATGTGGCCATGCAAGAAATTTTTAATGACACGCTCATCAAAAACAGAGATTATCCCTTTGGCGATGAGGATGAAACCATCTCAAGTGTGATTGGAAAAAATCTCAAATTCGGAAATTTAACAGTTTTTGGCAAAGCACTGAATGCGATTTTGGATTTTTTAGACCCAAACCATTCGCTCAACTCGATTGAATACCTGATTGATTTAAAAAAAACTGAACAAAGCCAAGCCGTAAATGGCAAAACGCAAAAACCGGAATAGGGCAAACCGAAGAAACAAACGGTGTGGATAACCTATAAATCCAGCTACCAAACTTGCCGGCGAAAAAGGCAAAGGAAGTAAAGCCCCAACGATAATCAAAAATCCACCCCACCGTCGCGTATTGCGAATCGACTCAGCAAATCGGGTGTCCATTTTGGATTTTATACTAGGGATGGAAGCAATGCCGACTCCTTGCCAATAAGAAAGTACGCCGCCCAAATAGGACAATACGGCAAGAATAAACAACATTAAAAAAGGGTTTGATTGAAATTCAGCCCAAGCGATAAACAAATCGGGAGGTATGAGACCGAGTACAGATTCGGAAATAAAAAATATCAATAAAATTGTTTTGTCTGAAAAATTATCGGTGATAAACGACAAGCCTTCTTTCACGTCAAAAACATAGCGGTCAAAAAGTATCAAGGAAACAATAATACCCACAATAGGCCATATCGATTTCTTAATATTCTCGTTTAAATATTTGTAAAAACCGGTGTATGAATAGTAATTGTGAAGCGATTTGAGATTTCGCTTTTTGGGTTTTCTCGGATTAGTTTTCATGGGACTTCAACACATTCTTCATTCCCGCAAATTTACGGGTTGAAGGATATAAGATATTACAAGTTGTTAAATTATAACAAAACATTGGGTATTCTAAGACATTGCAAAATTAACCGACATCGTTAAGTGTGAAATAGTCTTTTAAAGTTGATTAGACACTTCATTTCAAAATCCAACAATCTACTTTTTAAAATCTATCAACGCTTCAACCGCCAATTCATATCCTTTGAGACCAAACCCCAAAATTACGCCGGCCACATTGGGCGAAACATACGATTGGTGTCGGAAATTTTCTCTGGAAAAAGTGTTTGAAATATGTACTTCCACCACCCGACAAGGAACCGCTTTGACGGCATCGCCAATCCCAACAGAAGTATGCGTGTAAGCTGCCGCATTCAGAATGATTCCTTGATGAGAAAAACCGTATTGCTGAATTGCATTAATCAATTCACCTTCAACATTTGACTGGAAATAGTCAAAATGTATGTGCGGATACGCTGCACTAATTTGTTTAAAATAGTCTTCAAATGTGGTACTTCCGTAAATTTCAGGTTCGCGTTTCCCCAATAAATTCAGATTAGGACCGTTGATGATGGCAATGTTTAACTGGCTCATTTTTATGAATAATTTGTTATTCGGGGCTTCTACACCCGACGCTTCGGGACTCAGCCACCGGCCTCGCGACAGTTGTTAGTTGTTAATTGGTATTTGTAATTTGCTATTTTGTTTATTTAAAGCAGTAAATTTATCAAAAAAATAACCACAACCTTAAGGCAGTACAAAAATAGCCGATTAATCCATGAAATGGGAACAAGCACTTAAAGATTTCCAACATTATTTGACACTCGAACGAAATCTTTCGAAACATTCCATTGTAAATTACAGTTTTGATGTTGAGAAATTGATGAAATATTTGGAAATCAATCAGGTTGAATCTACACCCGACAAGATAGACGCAGACACAATCAACGAATTTGTTTATCGTGTGTCCGCCGAGTTAAATCCGCGATCGCAAGCACGATTGATATCCGGGCTCAAAGGTTTTTTTGATTATTTGATTTTTGAAAATTACCGAACGGATAATCCATTGGAATGGGTCGAATCTCCCAAAATTGGCAGAAAACTACCGGATACACTTTCTGTGGACGAAATAGATCGGTTGATAGCCGCGATAGATATCAGCACCCACGAAGGCGGCCGCAACCGTGCCATTCTCGAAACCCTTTACGGTTGTGGGCTTCGCGTGTCTGAGCTTGTCAACCTCAAGCGTTCCGATTTGTTTTTAAAAGAAGAAATGCTAAAAGTTACCGGAAAAGGAAACAAACAAAGATGGGTTCCATTGGCGGCACATACCTCCGGAATTATTCAATATTATTTGACTTATAATCGACCCAATTTCCCTGTCATTCCAGAATTTGAAGATGCACTTTTTCTCAACAGAAGGGGAAAAAAGCTAAGTCGGGCGATGATTTTTACCATCATCAAGCAATTGTCGGTCGCAATCGGGCTTCACAAAACCATCAGTCCGCACACCATGCGCCATTCGTTTGCAACACATTTGCTTGAAAATGGCGCAGATTTGCGATCCATTCAGCTGATGTTGGGTCACGAAAGCATCACCACGACCGAAATTTATTTACATTTACAATCTGCTCATTTGGCTGAAGTGCTGAGCAAATACCATCCGAGGCAGAAGAAGTGATGTGAAAAAAGCACGAATGTTTAATATTTTCCGGACATTGTCGCTGTATCCTTTCTTTGCTGAATTTCAGCCTTTATTTTATCTCGCAAACGAGATGCATCCAGATTTCGATTGTCTAACCGGTAGGCATTATCTGCGTGAAAATATGCTTTTTCCAGCTCCTTTTTTTTATAATAAACATCTGCATATACCGCATCAGGTTTGGGCACTCTGATGCCTTTGAAAAATTTTGACAGCGCATTTACCTTGTCCAAAGCTATGTCAAAATTTCCCAATTCGGCTTCCATCGAAGCGGCATATCCCATCAAAAACGGGTTTTGTTTTTGCTTGCCGGAAGAGAGTCTTTTTAGGGAATCTAAAGCTTGAGCAGCACCATAATTGGCATGTAAAATTTCAATATATTCGGATTTTAGATAGATTTCTTCCGGGTATTTGGAAACCAAGTAACCCAAGTTTTTTTCAGCTTTTTTTAATGCTGTCTTCAACGCGTTTGGTGCTTTCGGGCTCTTTTGTTCGCGCAAATTGGTGTAGTAAACCAAACTTTGATAGACTTCCAATAAAATTCGCTCGTCTCCCTCAAGCCTGTTTTTTTCTGCCTCTACGTGCTTGTATATCTTGATGCGTTCATCGGTGTCTAAGATTAATCTTGCGTAAACACTTTGCCCTATCAAAAAATCAGGGTCTAAATAATTGGCTTTTCGGTACGATTTTTCGGCGGCGGCATACCGACCTTCATCCATGATTTGCTGCCAACCCAATTGATAATGATACAAAGCGGTTTCAGATTTTGATTGATAGGGATGTTTTGCGTTTTCGTTTTTTTGGCAAGAAAGAATGGATAATGTTGAACACATCAAAAAAATTAAAAGGGAATTTTTCATCGTATTTATTTTAGTTTCTGAGAATAAGATATTTCGAACGTAAGTTTTTTAAAGCTATAAATTCTTTTTTCGGACTAAAAAGAGGAATTAATCGAGTTAAATATACCCGAAAAAATGAAAAAAACCTACCTTTACGGAAACTTTAGTAAATGGAATTAAAACTGAGTAAATCATTGTGTTTTTTTGACCTCGAAACAACCGGCACTGACGTAAGCAAAGATCGGATAGTAGAGATATCAATCTTGAAAATTTTTCCCAACGGCAACCGCGAGAGCAAAACATGGTTGGTCAATCCTGAGATGCCGATTCCGCCCGGAGCAACTGCCATTCACGGTATTACCGATGAAAAAGTTGCCAATGAGCCTACCTTCAAACAACTCAGCTCAATTGTTTGGAGTTTTATAAAGGATTCTGATTTGGCCGGATACAATTCTGACCGTTTCGACATTCCTTTGCTGGCAGAAGAAATGCTTCGTGTCGGCATCGATTTTGATTTGAAAAACACCAAAACCATCGACGTGCAAACCATTTTTCACAAAATGGAACAACGCACACTTACGGCGGCCTATAAATTCTATTGTGGCAAGAACTTGGAAGACGCACACTCAGCCGAAGCCGATACCAACGCAACTTATGAAGTATTAAAATCGCAATTGGACAGGTACAGCGAAGTGTTGGAAAACGATGTAAAAATGCTGTCAACCTTCAGCCAACACAAACGATTTGCCGATTTTGCAGGGTTTATCGCTTTTGATAAAGATGATGAAGAGGTATTCACCTTTGGGAAACACAAAGGTCGAAAAGTACTCGAGATATTAGATCTCGAACCGGGTTATTTCAGTTGGATACTCAACGCGGAATTCCCTCTCTACACCAAAAAAGTGTTGACAGCCATCAAATTGAGGGTGTTAAACAACAAATTAAACTAAATGATATGAAGATAGTTTGCATCGGGAGAAATTATGCAGATCACATCAACGAGTTGGCCAATCAACGACCGACCGACCCCGTTATTTTTATGAAACCCGACACAGCTTTGCTTCCAGATGAGCAGGCGTTTGTTATTCCGGAATTTACGAAAAACGTTCACCATGAAGTAGAATTGATTGTCAAAATATCTAAAAACGGCAAGCACATCAGACCCGAATTTGCCAACAGTTACTATGACGAGATTGGTTTGGGAATAGATTTCACAGCACGCGACGAGCAAGACAAACTCAAAGAAAATGGCTTGCCTTGGGAAAAAGCCAAAGCTTTTGACGGCTCGGCTGTGGTGGGCAAGTTTCTACCAAAGTCTAATTTTGCCTCGGTCGATAACATCAATTTTTCTTTGAACAAAAACAACCTACAAGTACAATCCGGAAATGCATCGTTGATGTTGTGGAAAATAGACGAACTCATTGTTTACGTATCTACATATTTCACCTTGCGCAAAGGCGATTTGCTGTTTACCGGTACTCCAGCCGGCGTCGGAAAAGTCAATTCAGGCGATGTTTTGGAAGGATTTATTGAAAATAAAACCCTGTTTAAAACCCGTATTTTGTGATGGAAACAAATTATAAGTTATACCGTATCAGAGAAATGGCTGAAGGTGATGAAGATTTTGTGAAAGAATTGGTTTCTGCTTTTCTACAAGAAATCCCTGAGGATATTGCCCAATTGAAAGAAGCTGTTTTGGAACTTAATCATTTGCAAATTAAACATTACGCGCACAAAATGAAACCTACCATCGATTTATTCGAAACGGGTTTGCTCGAAGTTATTATAGCACTTGAAAAAATGGGAGAAACAGCGGACGACTGCGATGAAATTCGCACCCTTTTTTCAAAAGTATCAACCCAATTGGAAATTGTAATTGCTGAAATGAAACATGATTTTAATTTTGCATGAGAGCGGAAATTATCACCATCGGAGATGAAATTCTCATCGGGCAAATCGTAGATACCAACTCGGCTTTTATCGCTAAAGAACTCAATAAAATAGGTATTGAAATATTTCAAATCACTTCTGTACACGATGATAGCGTACATATTTTACAAGCCTTTAAAAATGCTGAAAACCACGCAGAAATCATCATCATTACCGGAGGTTTGGGTCCCACGAAAGATGACATCACCAAACAAACACTTTGCACATATTTTGACGATGTTTTGATACAGGATGATGCTGTTTTGGCTCATGTTGAAGAGCTTTTTGCCAAGTATATCAACAACACACCCATATCAGATCTCAATCGGAAGCAGGCATTGATTCCTTCAAAAGCGAAGGTACTTAAAAATGCATTTGGAACTGCGCCTGGCATGTGGATTGAAAAAAACGACAAAGTTTTCATATCGTTACCAGGTGTTCCTTATGAAATGAAAGCACTCATCGCCAACGAAGTCGTTCCAAGGCTGTTGACACATTTTAAAAGACCGTTTATATTACACAAAACCGTACTCACTTATGGACTTGGCGAAAGCGTCATCGCCGAACGCATTGCCGATTGGGAAGATCATTTGCCGGCGTTTATCAAGTTGGCCTATTTGCCCAATTTGGGCAAGGTACGGCTCAGGTTGTCTGCAAAAGGATCGTCACTTCTGGAAATAGAGCAGGAGGTAAGTCGCCAGTTAGCATTGCTGATGCCAAAGATTGCTGATATTTATGTAGGCATGGAAGAAGACGAAGAAATTGAACAATCCATCGGCAAGCTGTTTGCCCAAAAAGGCAAAACATTGGCATTGGCAGAAAGTTGCACCGGCGGTAAATTAGCAAGTAAATTCACAGCAAATCCCGGTGCGTCAAAATATTTCATGGGAAGCGTGGTTTCTTATGCGACCGCATCAAAAGAAGACATTTTGAAGGTTCCGACTCAACTGATTAATCAATATACAGTGGTGAGTGCAGAAGTTGCGCAAAGCATGGCCACACAGGCTCAAAAACTTTTCAATTCAGATTATGCATTGTCCACAACCGGAAATGCCGGCCCTGCAAAAGGCGACTCGGAGGCAGAAGTCGGGACGGTTTTCATCGCATTGGCAACACCAAAGGGCGTGTTTTCAGAAAAATTCGAGTTCGGAAAAAACCGCGACCGAGTCATTGGGAAAGCTGTCAATAAGGCACTTGAGATATTATTTAAAGAAATTTTGAAAAACTAAGATTTTTGGTTTGTACATCCGATAATTATTTCGTTAATTTGCACCCTGTTTTTAACAACGATAATATAGCACTATGTCAAGAGCTTGCCAACTTACCGGAAAAAAGGCGATGACCGGAAACAAAGTTTCCCATGCCATGAATAAAACCAAGAGGAAATTTGATGTGAACTTGGTTAAGAAAAGATTTTATATACCGGAAGAAGACAGATGGGTTACTTTGAAAGTAACGACATCAACTCTGAAAACGATTAACAAAAACGGCATTGCAGCTGTTCTCAAAAAAGCTAAAGCCAAAGGTTTTATTAAACAATCAGCATAAACATCAGTATCATGGCAAAAAGAGGCAATAGAATACAAGTTATCATGGAATGTACCGAGCACAAAACTTCCGGTATGCCCGGCACTTCACGATACATTACTACCAAAAATAAAAAGAACACTCCAGATCGTTTGGAATTGAAAAAATTCAACCCGATTCTTAAAAAAGTGACTGTTCATAAAGAAATAAAATAACATAAGTCATGGCAAAAAAATCAGTAGCAACCTTGCAAACAGGTTCAAAAAGATTGACCAAAGCAATCAAGATGGTAAAATCACCAAAATCTGGTGCATACATATTTGTTGAAAGTATCATGATACCTGAAAAGGTAGATGAATTTCTGAAAGCAAAATAATTTTCAAAATATATTTTAAAAACCATCCAGTCGGATGGTTTTTTTGTGTCTAATCAGGAACGTAAACCTCCAAAACATCGGCATTTTCAGCTTTGAGTTCGATTGATTTTTGGCTGGCGGGAATCAAAATAATTTCACCGACCTTTAAATTTTGCTCATCTGATTCGCAGGTAAATTGAACTTCCCCAGAGACAACCATGTATATTTTGAAGGAATCATTCGTTGTCAAATCTAAAAGAACTTCTCCGGACACAGGTATTAGATTGGTCACAAAATAAGGACACGCAACCATCTGGTTTGGCTGATTCAAAATTTTTGTGTAATCGACCTTAAAATCTCGATTACCCGAATAATTAATGGCTTCCAATGCCAATTCTGTATGTAATTCGCGGGTGTTTCCGTTTTTGTCTTTGCGGTTAAAGTCATACACACGATAGGTTATGTCTGATGTTTGCTGAATTTCGGCCAATAAAATTCCTGCACCGATGGCATGAATGGTTCCGGTTTTTATGAAAAATGTATCTCCGGTATCGACTGACTCATAGTGTAAAAAATCTGTTAAACAGTTTTTGACCAACGACTTTTGATATACTTCTTTTTTAACTGATTTTTCAAAACCCACGACAAGTTTCGCATTCTTTTCAGCTTGCATCACATACCACATCTCGGTTTTCCCAAAAGTTTGATGGCGTTTTTGAGCCAGCGTATCATCCGGATGAACTTGTATCGATAAATCTTCCCGTGCATCGATAAACTTAATCAACAAGGGAAAGGTATCCCCAAATTTCTGATAGTTCTTTTGTCCGACCAATTCGCCCTTGTGTTTTTTTAAAACGTCACGCAAAGATTGCCCTTTGAGCGCACCATTTTGAACAATAGAAACATCGCCTTCCACATCAGATAGTTCCCAACTTTCACCAATCAAATCAGTTTGAATGTTTTTTTTCAAGACTTGTTTGAGTTTGTTGCCGCCCCAAATTCGTTCTTTATAAATGGGAATGAACCGCAATGGATATAAACTGCTCATAGATTTTGAAGTTTTTCGATGGTGTCTTTTGCTTTTTTGATGTGCATGGACGCGTTCATGCTGTCAAATACCAGCACGATAATTCCATTTTTGTCAACTACATAGGTTACTCGTCCCGGAATTAATCCGAATAAATTGCTCGGAACACCAAAACGTTTTCGCACTTTGTTGCCGCTGTCTGATAACAAAATAAAAGGGAGTTTATAGGATTTCGAAAATTTCAGGTGACGAGATACGCTGTCGTCACTGATGCCAATGACTTCAGCCCCCAATGTTTTAAACTCTTCATAACTGTCTCGAAACGAGCATGCTTCTTTGGTGCAACCCGGCGTGTAGTCTTTCGGGTAGAAATAGACAACCAAAACTTTTTTTCCGATGAGCGAAGCTATTGAAAAAGCATTGCCGTCTTGGTCTTTTAAGCTGAATTCGGGAATTTTATCGCCCATTTGAATAGCCATATCAGTCTTCGGTGTAGGTTACAAAATTTCGAGGCGTTTCATAAAGTGTGACTTCGAGTTTAAGATTTTCATCCAACCGATTTTTGATTTTAGACCAAATAATACGCGAGATATTTTCTGCTGTTGGATTGAGGGTTTTAAATTCTTCAACCTCTAAATTCAGGTTTTTATGGTCAAAAGGAATTTCTATTTCCTGATAAATAATGTCTTTTAAGATTTTTAAATCCATCACAAAACCCGTTTGCGGATTGATTTCTCCGGTTACGCTGACCACAAGCTCGTAGTTGTGGCCATGATAATTCGGATTGCTGCATTTGCCAAAAATTTCAGCATTGTATGCATCCGTCCATTCTTTTCTGAACAGCCTGTGTGCGGCGTTGAAATGAGCTTTGCGGTGAACGGTTGCTTTCATTTTTTTACTTGGCTGTAAAGGGTTTCGTAAAACTTATCGAAAATGATTTTAAACCATTCGGTATAGACATCGGGATGTTCACTTAAATCCGCCTTTATGGCATCGATTGGCATCCATTTCCAAGCAGCAACTTCCGCCGGATTTATCTTCGGATTTTCTTCAAAATAACCAATTAAAACATGGTCGAACTCGTGTTCTGTCAATCCATTGTCAAAGGGTGCTTTGTAGATAAAGGAAACCAAGTCAGAAAGTTCGGTTTCAAACCCCATCTCTTCAAAAAGCCTGCGTTTGCCTGCTTCTACATTCAGTTCGCCTTCTCGTTGGTGACTGCAACAAGTGTTTGTCCACAAGCCGGGTGAATGATACTTGTCAAGTGCGCGCTGTTGCAGCATGAGTTCGCCCGATCTATTCAAAATAAAAACCGAAAAAGCCCGATGGAGCAAACCTTTTTCATGTGCTTCCATTTTCGGCATCAATCCAATTTGTATATCGTTGGCGTCAACCAAAATTACTTTTTCTTCTAACATGAAATTTTTATTTCAAAAATACAAAATTCGAATGGAATAAATCGAAATAGAAATCAGTGAACTCGGAAATGCGCAGGAGAAAATGATTTTTTTAAATCAATTTGTCAAAGCAGCAAAGCTGTCCCCTTGGCGAATATCTCCTGATGAAAATCCTTTTTTGAACCAATAAATACGTTGTTCGGAAGTGCCATGCGTGAAAGCATCGGGTACGACACGACCATTAAATTTTCGCTGGATGGCATCGTCACCCACTGCGTTTGCGGCACTGAGTGCCTCTTCTATGTCACCTTCATCCAAATAAGTACGATTGTAATGTGCCCAAAGTCCCGCATAAAAATCGGCTTGTAATTCTAATGCCACAGAAAGTTTGTTGGCTTCGATTTCAGACAAATCACTTTGTAATTTCCTGACTTTGGCAGATGTTCCCAGCAAGGTTTGTACATGGTGGCCAACTTCATGCGCCATAACGTAGGCTATGGCAAAATCACCTCCTTTTGCACCAAAACGCGTGCGGAGTTCCTCAAAAAAAGACAAATCCATATAGACTTTGTGATCGGCTGGACAATAAAACGGTCCGGAAGCCGAGCTTGCACCACCGCAGGCAGTCTGCACAGCTGCTCTAAACAAAACCAATTTTGGCTCTTCAAAGTTCATCTTGTTTTCTTGAAATATTTGATGCCAAACATCTTCGGTATCAGCCAAAACAGTTGCCGTGAAAACACCTATTTCTTCTTCCTCTTGACTCAGCGGCTCAGACGAACCTGTTTCGGTTTGCTGTTGAAGTTGGTTTTGTACTTCTTGAAGTAGTTGGGCGTTGTCGCCCCCCATAAACATTTGAAGTAGCAAAAAAATGAGACCTATCGCTCCGCCGCCGATGGCTATTTTGCGCCCCGATCCGGAAGTTCTTCGGTCTTCGAGATTGTCACTTTGTCTTCTCCCTTGCCATTTCATGAGGTTTTGGAATTTGGATTAAAAAAAGTAAATATAAAATATTTCACGAAAGTTCATTCAATAAAATTAAAAAAACCTCTTCGCGAAAAGAGGCTTTTCAATCTCAATCATTCGTTAGTTTAGTTCTCTGAAAGGATGATAAATTCTGATCTTCGGTTAACTTGATGTTGTTCTTGACTGCATGATACGCCGTTTGAACATTCATTCAATAAAGCGGTTTCTCCATAACCTTTACCGGTTAATCGGGAAGCATCGATTCCGCCAATTTCAACCAAATATTTGAGGGTAGATTGATTTCTGCGTTCCGATAATTTTAGGTTGTAATTATCATTGCCGCGACTGTCAGTGTGCGATCTAACATCAATTTTGAGTTCAGGATATTGTTGCATTGCAACGACTATTTTTTGCAATTCAATTTCGGCATCCGGCCTGATTTTAGCTTTGTCGAAGTCGAAATAGATTGGATTGAGTTGTAATATTTTAGCCAAATCCACACCTTCTTCCACCTTGTTTTTTGTTTTATTCAACGGTATTTTGACGAAGCCGGATTTGTCAAATTCAATTACATTTATACGAATTTCATTCGTCAGATAATCTTCTTTTTCACCTTTGATAAGCAACTCGTCCGCACAATTGGCATCGAAAGAAAACACAGCATCTTCGCCCAAAGTTTGTTTTTCAAGTTGTGAGCCTAAAGAATTTGAAAGTGTTGTGGTTGCATTCGGGATGGCGAGTCCGGTTTCGGCATCAACAACGATTCCCCTTAAAATGGCTAAGCAGTTCAGACTAAACGCATAGATGTCGTCATCGCCAATTCCACCGGGTCGATTGGATGACAAATAGCCGATTCCACTCGTTTCATCAGCGAAATAAGCAAAATCATCGGAAGGGCTGTTGAGCGGTTTGCCAACATTTGAAACAACAACATCCGAAGTTGGGTTGGAAAGAAAATCAGCGATATTTTCTACCTTAAAAATATCCAAACCACCCATGCCGGGATGACCATCGGAAGCAAAATAAAGGTTGTCATTTCCATCGATAAAAGGGAAAGTTTCACGCCCTTCGGTGTTGATAATTGGACCTAAATTTTTGGGTGAACCAAAAGTTCCGTCACCGTTGATTTCGATGTAATAGATGTCAGATTGACCCACCGTTCCAGGCATATCAGAAGCAAAAAACAAGTATTTGCCGTTCTGGCTGACAAATGGATGCGAAACATTGTAATCATCGCTGTTGAAAGGCAAAGGCTCAACGTTTTTCCATTCGCCTTTTTCGAAAGTGGCTTTGAAAATTTTCAGATTGTTGATGTTTTCATCATCTTTTTTGAGCCTCCCTCTGAAGTAGTTGTTTCGGGTGAAATAAATAATGCCAAAATCGGGACTAAACGAAGCGGATGATTCGTGCATTCGCGAATTGACATCACCGGGAAGTTCGATGATATCCGAAAACATATTTTGTGTAGCTGCATATTGTCGCGCCAAGTAAAGATTCAGAAAAGGTTGGTCGTTCCAACCGTATTTGGGACCGTTGTCTCTAGCGGAAGTAAAAACCAATTGACCGTTTAAAAATGAAGTTCCAAAATCGGATAATTGGGTGTTGATACTCAGGTTTTTGAGTTCAAAATCATTTGAGTTTTCAGAAATTTCCTTCAACAATTGATTGGATGAAATGTAATTATTTGCTCTTGAATCATTGGATTTTGCTTCTTTGAATTTTGCCATCCAACGATCGGCTTCATCATATTTTTCTACACCTTTTAGGCTTTGCGCGTAGCGAAAATAATATTCCGGGTCGATTTTTTCGTTGAGTGCCATGAGTTCGCCATACCATTTTTGGGCTTGTTTCATTTGATTGGTGAAATAGTAGGCATCTCCCAGTTTTTCAAACAAATCAACAGATTTGTATCCCTTTTCTGCTACTTTTTCAAGAATTTGAATGGTCTTGATGTAAGCAAATTGCTCGTTGCTTTTTTCAGCTCTGTTAAGCGCGTTTATCTGAGAAAAAGAATTATTTGGGAGCAGTAACATCGTTACCACTATACTTGCTAAACTGATAAGTCGAGATAATTTCATAGTCGATAGATATTAGAAGAATCTGGGTGAACGAACGCGAGCTTTGGACAATTCAAATCGAAGGAAAATTTCATGCGAGCCACTGTTGAATTCCCCAAGTCTTGTGGTGTCACTATCATAGGCGTAACCTAAAAAGAGGTTGTCATTGACTTGAAAACCAATCAAACCGCTGATGGCTGAAGTCCATCGATAGGCAACGCCAAAAGTGACGGTTTCTCGGTACATAAAATTGGCCGATGCGTCCCATTGGAGCGGCGCTCCTTCGACTGCTTTAAAAATGGTAGCCGGTTTGAATTTGAAATCTCTGTTTAAATCGAACACATAACCTCCCATCAAAAAATAGTGGATTCGCTCTCGGGCTAAAAGTGTACGTGATGAAGTTTGATTGGAATTGTTGGAACGGTCAAAATGATCAGTTTCCACCAAATTGGGTGCCGATAGCCCAACATACCAATTGTCGGAAGAGTAATAAACACCCACGCCGAAATTGGGGTTGAACTCGTTGTCAATATTCGATTGAAACGCTGGGTCGTTCGGGTCTTGCAGGTTTAGTTTTGAAAAATCTACATCCAATAAATTTCCACCGACTTTCAAACCAAATGACAGCCGGTTAAACGCAGATGTTTGGATGGTATAAGAAAAATCGAGATCGAATGTTGTTTCTTTGGTTGGACCAATTTCATCGTGGATGATATTCAATCCCAATCCAATCTTACTTTCAAAAGACAAAGGGGAGTGGATGCTGATGGTTGTGGTTTCGGGCGCGCCATCCAAACCCACCCATTGCGTGCGATACAACGCGGTCGCGCTCAATACTTCCCTTTGTCCGGCGTATGCAGGATTGTAAGAAAGTGTGTTGTACATATATTGGGTAAATTGTGGATCTTGTTGCGCATGAATTAAATTCACTGAAGTGAAAATCAAGAGTGCAATCCAATTTTTTATGTTTTTTGAAATCATTTCCGTTCTACTTGAGGGTTTTAGAATAAGTTTTTTCATGGTGATTATCTATTGATGTATAAATAACCTGCCTTTTCCCTGTTTTGATTATTGCCGTCTTTGTATTTTAGTACATAGAAATAGGTTCCTTCCGGTAATTTCTCGTTTTTGTTGATGGTTGATCTTCCATCTGAAATACCCGTAAAGACTTTACCGCCCGGCGAACCATAACCTTTCGTGCCGAATACTTTGACACCCCATCGGTTGTATATTTCTACCAAATTGTCAGGGAATCTTTCGATGCCTTTGATGGTAAAAGAATCATTGCTTCCGTCTCCATTATCCGAAACACCATTGTAGATAATCAAATCTCCTAAAAGCGGAACGATGGTTGGGTCATTTTCTGCCAATGTGACCGGGTCGTCAGACAAATCAGAAATAGTTTCAGAATCTATAGTCATTGCATTGACAGTCGCCTGATTGACAACTTCGCCGTTCTCTAGGTCGTTTTGAGTCAAAACGTAAATAGCAGTAAATGTTGAAGAATCGCTTGTGCCGACAGTTAAAGAAGGCAAAATTCCACCGCTTACGCTGACGATTGGGTCTGTGATGGAAACCTCAAACAAATCTACATTCCCGGTATTTGTTACGGTAAATGTATATCTGATGGTTTCTCCAACCTGACTGAATCCGTCTCCGTTTTCATCAGCGAAAACGCCTGTTTTGGTTAATGTAATTGAAGGGAATTGAGGAAGTGCAGTAACGGTTGGGTCATCAGGCTCTCCGTCTCCATCCAAATCATTGTCGGTTAAATCATTCGGATTATCAGAAATATCATCAACAAAAGTTGCATCGTCTATTCTGCCGATTGCAAAGGCTTGATTGGTGACCGAACCCAAATTAATGTCATCTTGGGTAATAATATAAGTTGCTGAGAATTCTGTCCCGTTGCTTTCTCCGGGGTCTAAATTTATCGGATTTCCGGATACGCTAACAAGTGGATCGGTCACAGTAATGCCAAATACAGATCGACTTCCGGTATTGCTTACCGTGAAAAAATAAGTAATACTTTCTCCTGCATCTGCCAAACCATTGTTGTTGTCATCATTAAAAACGCCAATTTTGGTTAATTCGATTTGATTTCCGATAACCAAAGGTGTTACCGTCGGGTCATCTTCCAGGTTGCTGTTATCATCTGACAAATCTTGCAAATCTGTTCCGCCCAAAGTTTTCCCAGTCAAGATTGCTTGATTGATTACGCCTGCTTCGTCAATGTCGAATTGCGTTATGGTGTAAGTTGCATTAAAAACCCAAACTTCATTTACATCCAATATAGCGTTCGAATTCGTATCGCCTGAACTCGGTCCCGAAACGACTCCACCCAATAATGGGTCGGTGACAACAATATTTTCAATAGCGATGTCCCCAAGATTGGTAACCGTAAACGTATAATCGATAAACTCACCGGCTTCTGAAATGCCATCACCATCATTTTCTCTAAACGCACCGGTTTTAATCAACGCGAACAACTCTTTACGAGCCAAAGGAGTTACGGTCGGGTTATCTTTCAATACGGTTTGATCGTCTGACAAATCACTTACGCCGTTCAAGCCAGAGTCAAAACCAAAGACAGTTGCTTGATTGGTAAAAAATCCTAAATTGATATCCGTTTGAGTGATTGTATAAGTTGCCGTAAATGTAGTTGAGTTCGATTCTCCCGGGGCTAAACTTGCCAAAGGCCCTCCTTCTACTGTCGCCAAAGGATCTTGAATGCTGATGTTTGTCAAGGTTACTGTTCCGGTATTTTTTACGGTAAACACATAACTGATGGTTTCCCCTTCTTGAGCAAAACCATCACTGTCTTCATCATTGAAGGTACCCGTTTTTATCAGTCCGATAGATGAAAGTTGCGGTAATGGAATGATTGTTGGGTCGTCTTCTGTGTTGCTGTTATCGTCAGATAAATCCTGAACGGAATTCCCAATGCCAAAATCTCCTTTTACGCTTGCTTGATTTGAAATTGAACCAAAGTCAACATCTGCTTGCGTGAGTGTATAATTTGCCTGATAAATCCATGATTCGCCAACATCCAGAATATTATCATTGTTTAAATCTCCTGAAATCGGCCCTGAGACGATACCTCCGAGAAGCGGGTCGTTCAGTTCGATAGATTGTAAGCTGATGTTCCCCATATTGCTTACCGTGAAGGTATATTCTATCACTTCATCTTTTGCTGCTGCACCGTCATCATTGTTATCAAAGCGAACGCCGGTTTTAATTACCGCGATGCTTGGGTTTTGAGTCAAAGGCACGATGGTTGGGTCGTTGGTTGGGTCGGTATCGCCGTCTCCGTCCGTGGTCGGGCCATCGCCGTCTGATACATCTGTTGCGCCTTCATCCGAAGATACCGTTGCCGAGTTGGTTACTTGCCCGTTATCTACGTCCGCTTGTGTGATGGTGTAAGTAGCAGTCAAAACCGCATTGGCTCCGGGTGCTAAACTCGCTACCGGGCTTCCGCTGATGGCGGATAAACCGGGAAGTAAATCGGTAACCGTTACATTGGTCAGTGTCACGTTGCCGGTGTTGGTGACCGTGAAAATATAATTAATGATATCACCGACTGCACCTGTGCCAACTACCGAAGCGGTTTTAGTCAAATCAATGCTTGGTGTCGCTACTGTCGGAGTTGCCGTGGCGGTATCTGAATTATTGGATAAATCCGGATCAGGTTCATTTCCACTAATTGTGGCTGTATTGTCGTAAGACCCTGATGCATTGACGGTAGCTTCTATAGTTAAAATTGCCGACTGTCCGTTTACAAAATTTCCAATATTCCAAATTCCTGCTACAAAATTACCGATTGAAGGTGTTGCATTCACCAATGTATAACCTGTGGGGAGATTATCCGTAACGTTAACTCCCGTAGCATTAAATAATCCGTTGTTAGTTGCGGTTAAAGTAAAAAATACGTTAGTTCCGATTATAGGTGAAGCATTATCTATAATTTTCGAAATACTCAAATCTGGGTCTTCAACAACTTCCAACGTTACGGTAGCATCGTCACAATTTGCGGGAGTCGAAACAAGGCAAATTCTGTAAGTTAGGGTATAAATTCCGGGGGGAGTCCCGGGAGCTACTGTTACTTCACCATTTAACAAGTTTAGTACAACACCCGGATTTGAAGGAGGGGTTACCAAAGTTAAGGTAACATCCGAAGGTACAACGGCAGTGGCATTAAATATATCGTTATCTAAAACATTTGTGACTGAAACACCTCCTGTGGTAGAACCAAGTGAAGTGCCAAAATCATCGTTTGCTATTGGAAAAGGGTTGTTAGTAGTATTTGGCGTAGTAAAAAGCCCCCCTGAAGCACCAAGTTGAACAGAGTATTGGCGTTCCGTATTTCCACCCGTTTGTCCTAATGCAAAAGTAATGGTATTACTAGGTTCAGTGTAATTTGCTATCACAGATGCAGTATTGTCAAAGGTAACACCTGCTAAAGAAGTGGTACGGCCTAAAAAACGGGTTCTGCCAGTGGCGGGATCAGAACTAATTACCAATTGGGTAGGATTATTAACCGTGTAAGAAGTAAATCCCCCAAATTCGGCAAATTCCCTGTTTGCCGCACTATTCCCGTCTATGTCAACAGCAGTGATAAAATAATCAAAAATAAATACGGGCAAGTTCGTTGCCGAATCGAAATAATCCAACCTATATAAAATAAACCCCCCGGTCGAACTTGCTGAGCCTATTCTTGGTTGAAACCTTGAAGATGTGGTGGCGTCGTCATCAAACAAAGTTACGTTGGCATTATTGACTTGCAAAATTGTGAGGAAGGCGGACAGATTGATACCGTCTTTGAAAATCAAATTGTCGTACCTGTGTACAGATCCCGCGGCGGTTCCGGGAATACCACTAGCAGTCGTACCGGCATTGGTTATTAACGTTCGATTTGCATTGGTGAAATTTAATGGATTTGCCTCCAAATCAAGAACAAACGATTGTGCGGAAATTTGACAGGTGAATGAAAATACCGATATTAAAAGGAGATTATTAAAAACACGTTTTACTGAAGTAAATTTTTTCATAATAGACAAGTGTATAATAGGTGTAATTAGTTGTCAAATAAAACATAAATCATCACCCCCGTTCAGTTTACAACGTGAGGCAGGGTAATGAAAAATCAAGGCAATGGACGAAAGGAGTGCGATTTTTGAAGATGTAATTTTGAATCATAAATTTGAGGTCATCAGTTTATGTTAAAAACAAATATACCCATAATATGTTTGTTTGTTGCCAAAAATCGATGAACGGTTTGAAATAGCCGATGAAATGATGTGTGTTTTGTTCATTAGCTTCATGTTTTTAACAAAACATTTCAGAATAATTTTAAATTTTTTTGGAAAATCTTGGGCAAAATGATTTTTTCAATAAAAACCTCTTACAATCGCACCATTGCATTTGCTTTAGTACTTTTGCAGCTAAATTTTTTGTTTGCATGAGCTTTAAAGATGAAATTGCCCGCCGAAGAACTTTCGGCATTATCTCTCACCCCGATGCCGGTAAGACAACTTTGACAGAAAAGTTGCTGCTTTTTGGCGGTGCCATACAAGAAGCCGGAGCCGTAAAAAGCAATAAGATTAAAAAGGCTGCCACGAGCGACTTTATGGAAATTGAAAAACAACGCGGTATTTCAGTTTCTACTTCGGTGTTGGCTTTTATGTACAAAGACAAAAAAATCAACATCCTCGACACGCCCGGGCACAAAGATTTTGCAGAAGATACCTTCCGGACACTCACCGCTGTGGACAGTGTGATTGTCGTGATTGATGTTGCCAAAGGTGTGGAAGAACAAACTGAAAAACTGGTGGAAGTCTGCCGGATGCGCAACATCCCGATGATTGTGTTTATCAACAAACTCGACCGTGAAGGGAAAGATGCCTTTGATTTGCTGGATGAAGTCGAACAAAAACTCGGTTTGCGTGTTTGCCCGTTGAGTTTTCCGATTGGGATGGGCTACGATTTTAAAGGAATCTACAATATTTGGGAGAAAAACATCAATTTGTTTAGCGACGACAACCGAAGAAATATTGAAGATATCATTTCTTTTACAGATACAAACAATCCGGAGTTAGACAAGATAATCGGCATGAAAGCCGCTCAAAATTTACGATCAAATTTAGAATTGGTCTATGAAGTTTACCCCGAATTTGATCGAAACGAATACCTGAACGGAACCTTACAGCCCGTTTTCTTCGGTTCAGCACTCAACAATTTTGGTGTCCGTGAATTACTCGATTGTTTCATACAAATTGCGCCGACACCAAGACCCAAAAAAGCAGAAGAACGCTTGGTCAACCCGGAGGAAAAAGATTTTTCGGGTTTTGTTTTTAAAATACACGCCAACATGGATCCGAAACACCGCGACCGTTTGGCCTTTATCAAAGTAGTTTCCGGAACTTTTGAACGCAACGTTCCTTACCTGCACGTCAGGCATAACAAAAAACTTAAATTTTCCAGCCCAAATGCATTTTTTGCAGAGAAAAAAGAAATCGTTGATGTTTCTTATCCAGGCGATATAGTCGGGCTTCACGACACCGGGAATTTCAAAATTGGCGATACACTCACCAGCGGCGAAAATCTTCATTTTAAAGGAATTCCGAGTTTTTCGCCGGAACATTTTCGATACATCAACAATGCCGACCCGATGAAAACCAAGCAATTGGAAAAAGGCATCGACCAGTTGATGGACGAAGGTGTCGCAGCTTTTCACCCTCGAATTGAACAATCGAAAGGTAATCGGAACGGTAGGCGCACTTCAGTTTGAGGTAATTCAATATCGTTTGGAACACGAATACGGAGCCAAATGCAGCTACGAACCGCTGTCCATTCACAAGGCCTGTTGGATTTCTACAACCAACCCGAAAAGTGAAGAATTTCTCGATTTTTTAAGGGTGAAAAACAAATTTTTAGCCAAAGACAAACGTGGTCAATTGGTCTTTTTGGCAGATTCGTCTTTTAGTCTTCAAATGGCACAGGATAAATACAGAAGCGTTCAATTCTATTTTACTTCAGAATTTAATGTGTAATTCGCTGAAAAAGGTTAAATTAGTTGCTTGAATTGAAGTTTATAAAAAGACAGACTTGGGACAGGTCTCATTTTTATTTCAATACGCTAACTATGGATCCTTATGAAGTACTTAACCGAATACCGGAATCTTGCCGACACCAAAAAATATTTAAGTCTCATCGAAAAGACAGTTACCAAGCCATGGAATATCATGGAAATTTGTGGCGGTCAAACGCATGGTTTGGTTCGAAATGGAATTTTGGAATTATTGCCCGAAAAAGTCCGCATGATACACGGCCCGGGTTGCCCGGTGTGCGTTACCCCTTTGAATCTGATTGACAAAGCCATCGAATTGTTGGAAAACGGCGTGATTGTCTGCTCGTTTGGCGACATGATTCGCGTCCCGGGTAGCAAAAAAAGCTTGCTGGAAGCCAAATCCAACGGTGGCGATCTGCGGATTTTATATTCCCCGATAGAAGCCGTAAAAATAGCCAAGGAAAATCCAACCAAAGAAGTCGTTTTTTTTGCCGTGGGTTTTGAAACGACTGCGCCTGCCAATGCCTTGTCGGTTTTGCATGCCGAACACGAAGGTTTGGACAATTACTCGATTTTGGTGTCTCATGTGTTGGTGCCGCCTGCCATGGAAGCCATTTTGGATGATGAATTGTGTAACATAGACGCTTTTCTCGGAGCCGGACACGTCTGTGCCATCATGGGTTTTGAAGAATATTATCCGTTGGCAAAAAAATACAAAATACCGATAGTCATCACCGGTTTTGAACCGGTCGATTTGGTACACGGCATTTATCTGGCGATTTGTCAACTGGAGAAAGGAATTTACGAAGTAGAAAATCAATATGCCAGGGTCGTAAAACCCGAAGGCAACAAAGCCGCGAAGGAAGTCATCCGCAAAGTTTTTGAAGTGGGCAATCGCGAATGGCGCGGCATCGGGGAAATTCCCAACAGCGGTTATCAAATTAGAAAAGCCTATAAAAAATATGACGCGGAGACAAAGTTTAAAATCAACCACATCAAAGTTGCCGAAAATTCGGATTGCATTGCTGGTGAAATTTTAAGAGGCATCAAAAAGCCGAACCAATGCAGTCAATTCGGGAAAAAATGCACACCATACAACCCTTTGGGCGCACCGATGGTTTCTTCGGAAGGTGCCTGCGCAGCCTATTATCATTTTTCAAACAATTAAATCAAAACATAATTCATGGATGATTCAGAATTGGGATTTGACACCATCAATCTCGGGCACGGAAGCGGCGGAATGATGACCCGCGATTTATTGGATAAACTTATTTTTAAAACGTTTAGCAACCCGTATATCGATCAGAAGCACGATGGTTCAATAGTCAAAATTGACGGCGAAATAGCCATTTCTACCGATAGTTTTGTAGTTTCCCCAATCTTTTTTAAAGGCGGAAACATCGGCGAACTTGCCATCAATGGTACGGTCAATGATGTGGCAATGTGCGGAGCTATTCCCAAATATCTTTCGTTGGCTTTTATTATTGAGGAAGGATTGAAAATTGTTGAATTTCGAAAAATCATACAATCCATCAAAGCGGCTGCCGATCGAAGTGGGGTGCTCATCATCACCGGAGACACCAAGGTGGTTGAACGTGGAAAAGGAGACAAAATATTTATCAACACCACTGGTTTTGGTGAAATGCATCCAAAGGCAAAGATATCTACCGACCGAATCAATATTGGCGATAAAATTATCGTGAACGGTTACATCGCACAACACGGCATGGCCATCATGTCTGAGCGAGAAGGTTTGGCTTTCGAGTCAGACATCGTGAGCGACACAATCAATGTAAACTTTTTGGTCAAAGATTTATTGGATACTTTTGGCGAAAAAATACATTTCTTCCGAGACCCGACTCGTGGCGGCGTGGCGAGCGTGTTGTCTGAAATTGCAACAGATATCAACAAGGGCATCGCTATTTTTGAGAATCAAATTCCTTTGGAAAAACAAGTCGCGGCAGCCTGTGAAATTTTGGGATTGGATCCGCTGTATGTTGCCAATGAAGGCGTGTTTATCACCATCGTTGCGGCCGATATTGCAGATGCGGTGGTTGTACTGATGCGAAATGATGAAAAAGGAAAAAATGCGATCTGCATCGGAGAAGTTACGACCGATCATCCCAACAAAGTGGTCATGCATAGTTCGATAGGTGGGAAGCGGATTGTCAGTGCGCTGATAGGCGAGCAGTTGCCGCGGATTTGTTAGGGGTATAATCATTTTGGTTCTACCACGAATGTTGTGGAATTAACTAAATGAAAGGACAAAACCTCTTTATGTGAAATGGATAAATCCATTAAAATAGGCTGTGTTCATCCTACAGCCCACGGTTTAAACCGTGGGCTGTAAAATCCAAACCGTAAACACAAACCGTTTTAACGGTTTAAAAATTACGACAGTGTGGTCAAAAATAGTTTTAGATTTAGCGTATATAACATCAAAAGTTAGGCAAATTTTTTAATATAAATCCTGTTGTTGGCAGTCAATTAGCAATTAAACAGATAATTAACCCACAGAAATAATGGTAGAACCATCCTTTTTAACGGGTTTTAAGTTTCAGGTTTTACGCCTTTTGCCTAATTACTATTTCCATGAATCCGGCTTATCCGGAAAAGTTACCCAACAGCCAATAAATCCCAATTGCGATGGCGAAAAGCCCACCTGCCAAGCGGATTCCTTTGAAAAAAGCTTCGTTGTGCCCATTTTTGCTGACGGATGAAATTTTACCGATTACAAGCGCGTAGGCGGTCATTGCCACCAAAATCCCAATTCCGAAACCACCGATGTACAGCAATGAGTCCGTGCGAGTGTCAAAACCCAACACAGGAATAAACAGGAGAAAGTGTGCAATACCGGCTAAACCATGCAAAAAACCGATGGAAAAGGAAGCGAAATTGCTTTGATTCAGTTTTTTGGGATGCGAATGTTGATGGGTTTGTTCGTGTACATGTTCGTGTGGGTGTTTGTGAATGACCGGTGCGTTTTCACTGTGTACATGCAAGTGTTTGTGAACGCTTTCCGCTTTGAAAATTTTATAAAAAGCCCAAATTCCGACACCGATTAGCACCAAACCGACGAGTTGCTCGCTGTATTGGGAAATGCGATCCACGGGTATTAAATTCTTAAATACGGTAAATAAAATTCCGATAGACAACATGCCTACCAAGTGTCCAATTCCCCAAAAAAGTCCTATTTTCCAAGCTTTTTTCTTCGATTCGATGGCGAAAGGCGTGACGGCTGCCAAATGATCGGGACCTGTTATGACGTGCAACATAGCTGCTAATAATCCGGCAGTGAGGGGAAAAGTGATGGTCATAAAGGGGTGTAAAAGTTGTGTTATAAAGTTACTGTTTTTTCTTAAATTAACTCTTTGGAAATAATTAATAATTTAGCTTGTTTTATACGGCATACCCTTTTATATTTGCAACCGCGTTTGCGGAAGAGGGAATCGGATGATTTTTCAATTTTTTGCAAATTAATAACTTTCTAATCAAATTGTTAGGGTTATTAGATTAAATTGGTGGCATACCTGCCTGCCGGCAGGGCTCAGTTGGAATAGAGAATAAATTAAAAGGATTAAAATATTGGTGGCATAGCTCAGCTGGATAGAGCACCTGCCTTCTAAGCAGGCGGTCGAAGGTTCGAATCCTTCTGCCATCACTAAATAATCAAGGATTTATCCTTTGTTTATAAAATTTAAGATTTTTATTTGCATACAATTTGCATATAAAAATATTTTTTTGTTGGGTTAAGAAGTTAAAAAAACAGGATTAGCAGCAATCTTTTTCACATTGCTTTTACTTTTTTAGTTTCTAAAATAAAATATGCTGTTTTATCTATGTGTTTACAAGGACTTTATTAGGGGTTCTCTTAAAATATAATACAGATTGAGACTGTCATTCACAGCAATGCACATAAAATTGACGGGGAATGGCTTACTACTAAGCACAATTTGTTTTTGGAGCTTCGCTTAAAACTATTTCATAGCGGTCTCTAATCATTGAAAATTATTGTTAAAATTGTTTGCGCAAGGTAATAAATATATTACTTTTGTGATTATGAAATACAATGAGCTTCTCAGGCTACTTAAAAAAGATGGTCGGTTTGAAGTAAGGCAAAAGGGTAGCCATGTAGTCATGCAGCATCCTACAAAACCCGAACAATTAACCGTACCCAACCATTCAGGAAAAGAGGTTAAGAAAGGTTTATTGACTGCCATACTGAAACAAGCGAACATTAAAACAACAAAAAGATGAAAAAGCCAAAAATTAGAATTATAGTAACCAAAGAAGATACCGGGTATAGTGCGAATACTTTGGTAAACGGTAATTTTATAGCAACCGAAGCCGAGAGCTTTGAGGGACTTAGAGTAAACATTTTGGATGCTGTAAACCTTGCTTTTGAAGAAATAGGATTTATTTATACCATTGAGGAAATAGGGTTTGAATATGACCTTGAAAGCTTCTTTGACTTTTACAAGGTTATTAATGCAAAGGCACTTTCTGAACGTATCGGAATGAATCAAAGTCTGTTGGCTCAATACATCAAAGGCATTAAAAAGCCGTCAGCTCCTCAAACCAAACGAATTTTGCAAGGGGTTCAGCAAATAGGGAGAGAACTTACCGAAGTTCGGTTTTTACTCTAAACTATATCGTTACTCATCCATTTTCTGATATTATTGTTTGGCTCCTGGCACACGTGGCATAAATGGAATTTAATATTGTGACGTTCGTGTCAATTGTGCCAAATGCCATTTGATTAATACCACTTTTCATGTTCATCCTTTGTAAGGTTGTTAAACAATTCCCGGTTTGATAAAAATCGCTTAAAAGCCCGTTTATCCATACCCAAACTTTCGGCAACCTTTACGCCCTCAATTGTTGTGAAGTTGTCGGGCAACGCTAAGTAAATGTTTTGCTCGTTCTCAACTATTGCAGGGGTTAACTGAATATTTTACATTCGCTCTGGTTTTGGTCAATCTTCCAAAAATCCAAATTTACCCATATTAAAATCATTGATTGCCTGTATGATTTCCGCTTTGGTGTTCATCACAAACGGACCTTGCGCGGCAATGGGCTCGCGGATGGGCTCTCCGCTCAATACCAATACGATTGCATTTTCAAGTGCTTCGACGGTGAAATTTTCACCTTGATTTTCAAACAAGACAAAATGGTCGGTGGGCACTGGTTCAACTTCATTTACACGAATGCTGCCTTCAATGACCAACAAAGCGGTGTTGTGGTTTGCCGGAAAACTAAAATCTGTTTTTGCGCCTTTTGTCAATTTCGCGTTGAGCATATTCACCGGCGTAAAAGTTGACGCTGCACCTTTAATTCCTTTGTGTTCGCCGGCGATAACTTCAATTTCGCCACCCTTGTTTTCTAACATAAAACGGTTGATGTTTTTGTTTTCGATGGCTTGGTATTTGGGTTTCGACATTTTGTCCTTTGCCGGAAGATTAACCCACAATTGCACCATTTGAAAATCGCCGCCTTGTTTGCTGAAATTTTCTTCGTGGTATTCTTTGTGTAACACACCCGATGCAGCAGTCATCCATTGCACGTCGCCTTCGCCGATGATACCGCCACCACCACTGCTGTCGTGATGTGCCACTTTGCCCTTGTAGGCGATGGTCACGGTTTCAAAACCCCTGTGCGGATGCACACCCACACCTCTGGGCGTATCGGTTGGCGGAAAGTAAAATTTTGAATTGTAATCCAGCATGATAAACGGACTCATTCGTTGCATATCCAAACGGTAGGCACTTGGAATAAAATTGTGAACGCGAAATCCGTCTCCTACAAAATGGGGTTCTCTGGGTGGAATGACTACTTCAATTTTTTTGGTTGTCATATTTTTTCTTTTAATGATTGATACAAAAGTACAATGGTACGGTTTGTATTACATTGATGTATGATAAGAAACGAGGTTATTGTTTTGTAAAATATTTCTTAGCCAATTCTTTCCGCACGCGGCTTAAACTTTCGGGCGTAATGCCCAAATAGGAAGCAATCATCCACTGCGGAACGCGAAGCATCAAGTCGGGATAGAGTTTGATAAATGCCAAATAGCGTTGTTCGGCACTCGCGCCAATCAACAAGTTGATTCTGTTTTGGAGCATGCGGATGTGATTTTGTAACAGAAATGCATTGTGATTTCTATACTCCGGGCTGATTTCTGAAGCAAATTCGATGAAATTTCGGTCGAGCATGACTACTTGTGTTTCTTCGATGGCATCGATAAAAAAGGCAGAAGGTTCGTTAAAATAAATACTACCCCGATCGCTGACAAACCAATTTTCGGGAGCAAACTGCACCAAATGTTCCTTGCCTATTTCATCTATCGAATAAAATCGAAGCAAGCCTTTTTCAACAAAAAATGTGTGCTTGCAAACTTGATTGCTTTTTAAAATGAGCTGTCCCTTCTCAATCGTTTTTGTCAACAATTTTGACTTCATCCGGTCGAATTGATCAGCCGAAACTCCGGCTTTTTCTTTTAAATAGGTATTGAAATTGGACGCCATTTTGATGTGAAAGATGCAATAAAAGTTAATATTAATATTGCCCGGTTGAGAGCAAAACCAAGGTGCAGGCTTGTTCAAATGGGATGTGGTTTGCGGTTAGTAATTGTTCAAACGCCTGATTTTCACTTCCGGGATTGAAAATGATGCGCTCAGGCTTTAGTTTTAGGATGTCTGCATAATAATTTTTTTGATTCTCCGGGCTGAGATAGATTGAAACGGTGTGAAATTTCTCTTCCAAATCGATGGAATCTAAAATTGGAAAAGTTTCGGAATGGTCTTTTCTTCTACCGATGCCAACGGTTTCTATGCCATGTTGATGCAGCATTTTCATCGCCCTGTTCGAATACCTTCCCGGATTGTTAGATGCACCGAGGATGAGTGTTTTTTTCATGTTTTTAAAAATTAATGTAACAAATTTAGTCTTTTGGTCGTCCTATATTAAAATTACAAAATAAAACGGTTGATTTTAATTATTGTGTGGAAAATTGTTTTTTATGTAGTATGTAAAGCAAAGTAATATATAATACATAGTTTATAGATTTTAAACTTAAGATTAAGCGCAACCAAACAAATTAAACTAAAACTATTTCAAAATGAAAAAAGCCGTCCTCTTGTTAAGCCTGTTTTTTCACAGCATTATGAATGCACAACTTGCCAATCCTGCTCCCGAAGGCAGGGGTGTTGTCATCGGAAAAGTAATTGATCAAAAATCGGGAGCACCCATTCCGTATGCCGCGATTTCTTTGAAGTGGCAGGAAAATCCGAATCAGTTATTTGGAAGTATAACTGATGAAAACGGATTTTTCGAAGTAAAATACCTGCCGGAAGAAATACTTTGGATAGAAGTTCAATTCATCGGGTATAAAAATTATAGTTCGCAGATTGACCTCACACGATCCAAAAAATTGGATGTAGGTATCATCAGTTTGGAAGAGGCGGTCTCAGAGCTTGCAGAAGTCAGCGTGGTCGGGGAACAATCGACAGTTGTACAAAAAATTGACCGCAAGGTCATCAACGTGGGCAAAGACATCACCACCATGGGCGCAACCGCGGCCGACATCATGGGCAATCTTCCTTCGTTGAGTGTCGATCAGGACGGGAATCTCAGCATGCGCGGCAACAGCAACGTGCGCATCTTGGTGGACGGCAAACCGACCAATATCGAACCCAGCCAATTGTTGAAGCAGATACCTTCTTCATCCATCAAAAGTGTGGAATTGATTACCAATCCTTCGGCAAAATACAATCCGGAAGGCATGTCGGGCATCATCAACATCGTGTTGTACAAAAATGCCAACTTGGGCTTCAACGGCAGTTTCAATTCCGGCTACACCTACGGGGTAAAATCCAAATGGAACGGTTCAGCCGATTTGAATTACAAGACCAATAAATTCAATTGGTTTGCCAATTACGGCATCAATTCAGGGACCTCTTTCAACAAAGTCTTTATCGATAGAACGGATAATCAAACGCTTCAAGATTTGAATATTTTGAATCAGTCAAATTCACATTTGGCGAAGTTCGGTTTCGATTTTTACATCAATCCGAAAAACACTTTTTCGTTTTATACCATTCAAAATGCATTCAATGCCGATGCGGATATTTTGACAAATGTCGATTTTGTGTTGAATGACAATCCTGATTTGATTCAAGACAATTTTATTGACAATGACAACGATACGCAGACCTATAATTTTAATTACAAAATAGATTTTGCCAAGGAAGGGCACAATTTGGAGGTTGAAGCTAATCTGAGCGACACCAACTCCAAAGAAAAAGCGGTTTTCGATTTTATGACTGATACAGACCAAATCAGGTATGTGGACTTGCTCAGGCCCGAGCAAACGGAAAACATTTTCAACATTGATTACGTAAATCCAATCACCGAAAAAATGAAATTGGAAGCCGGATTGGAATTCAGGACCAATGAAAACAGTATTGATTTCAAGACAACAAATCCCGACCCGAACAGTGTCAACACGGTTTTTGATTACGACCGGGATATATATTCCGCTTACCTGACACTTGGCTACAATTGGGAAAAAGTTACGCTTCAGACCGGTGTACGCAGCGAATATTTTGAAGTCGATGCGGTAAGCGACAACCTCAATGTTTTCAACGAAGATTATTTCAATTTATATCCTTCGGTGCATACAACTTGGTCGCCTTCCGAAAAAAATCAGTTTTCATTGAGCTACAGCCGACGGGTCGATCGTCCGGGTTTGGAGCAAACCAATCCAATCCGTCAATTCAGCACGCCAACCATCACCGGATTAGGCAACCCTTCGCTCGATCCACAGTTTACCAACTCCTATGAATTGGGTTACACCCGTCAATTGGGAAAAGGCTCCATTTCGTTTACCACGTTCTACCGAAAAATAAAAGACGAAATTACACAGACACTTTTTGAAAACCCGAACGATGTGACCCAAACCATCCTGAGTTTTGACAACGTGGACGACAACGAAGCCTATGGATTTGAAAGTTCAATTAGTTATAAATTTTGGGAATGGTGGAGCTCGACCGTCAATTTCGATTTGTATCAACAAACCCTGAATGGTGTGGCTGGTGCTAACAACCTATCGCGGGAAAATACCAAGTTGAATTTGCGTGTAAACAACAGTTTCAAAGCCACCAAAAAACTCAATTTTCAGTTGTTTGGTATGTACACCGGGCGTGAGCGGACACTTCAACTCGATGTAGAAGAAATGTGGCGGATTGACGCGGGTTTGCGATACAAAGTGCTGAAAGACAAAGGCAGTTTGAGTTTCCGGATTAACGATATCTTCAAAACACAATACGCCAATTTCAGCGCAGACAACCCTTTCCCGCAATCCGGGTTCTCAAAATGGGAAAGCAGAAGGGTTTACGTTGGGTTTTCTTACAGTTTTTCAAAAGGAGACACCAAATCCAGAAACCGAAAAAACAGGGATGACAACACCAAATCGGGTGGAGGGATTATGTAAAAAATTCACGCGCAGCGTTCTCTATATTTTCATTTAAAAGTGGCTTCGCCCAAGACCTCACAGGTTTCAAAAACCTGTGAGGTCTTCTTTAATACGGATACTTCGGGACTGTGGTTTTTTTTATACTTATTGTCACTTCGAGTTTTTTGGATCTGAGGAGCGGATTCAAAAAGTATCGAGAAGTCATTTGGAAGCTGGGAGAAATTACTGAGAAAAGGTTTCGATGCATCAAGATCACGCTTAGGCGTAACTACTCCCGAAGCAGGGGCTATGAGGCTTTTTTTTTTAAACCTGTTGGTCTTAATATCTCGTTTAATAAAATTCTTATATTTACCCGCAAAACCAAGCGCATGATTCTTCCGCAAGGAAAAAAAATATATTTTGCATCAGACAATCATTTGGGTGCTCCCAATCGCGACAGAAGTCTCCCGCGTGAGCGTCTGTTTGTCAGTTGGTTAGATGCGGTGAAAAAAGATGCACACACCATTTTTTTGGTCGGCGATTTATTTGATTTTTGGTTTGAATACAAAAAAGTTGTGCCCAAAGGCTTTGTTCGTGTCCTCGGCAAATTGGCCGAATTGAGCGATGCGGGAATTCAAATCCACTATTTTGTCGGCAACCACGATTTGTGGATGAACGGCTATTTTGAAAGCGAGCTCAACATTCCGGTCTATCACAGCCCACAGACTTTTGAATTCAACGATAAACAATTTTATATCGGTCACGGCGATGGATTAGGTCCGGGAGACAAAGGATTTAAACGCATGAAAAAAGTGTTTGCACATCCGGTGTCGAAATGGTTTTTTCGGTGGCTTCATCCTGATTTGGGCGTGTGTTTTGCGCAACATCTTTCCGTCAAAAACAAACTCATTTCGGGTGTGGAAGATGTGAAGTTTTTGGGCGCGGAAAACGAGTGGTTGGCGCAATATGCCAAGCGAAAATTGACAGAAAAACACTGCGATTATTTTATTTTTGGGCATCGTCATTTACCGATTGATATCGCTTTGACTGAAACGAGTCGATACATCAACCTCGGTGATTGGATTTCACAATTCACGTATGCTGTGTTTGATGGAAAAGATTTGACTTTAACTTCTTTTAAAAAGGGAGAGCAACCTACCATCTATCATTAATTTTTTCCATGATGAAATCAGTTTTTATTTCCTTTTTGGGTATCTTATTATTGGCATCATGCAAATCTGGTTTTGCGCCTAAAATCCCCGGGGAAACAACCTATAAAGAATTTTCAAAAGCACAAAAATCGTATAAAACCAAAGACGGGAAAATTGCTTATGTGGACAAAGGCAGCGGACCTGTTTTGCTTTTGCTGCACGGTGTCCCGACCTCTTCGTGGCTCTACCGAAACATGATAGACGAGTTGGTAGCTGGCGGCTATCGGGTAATCGTGCCCGATATGCTGGGTTTTGGCAACAGCGATTCGCCCAAAGGATACGATTTATATCATCCCGAGGCACATGCCCAAAGGTTAATCGCGTTGATGGATCATCTCAAAATAGACCATTGGACACAAGTATTCCACGATGCTGGCGGATTATGGACTTGGGAATTGATGAAAGTGGCTCCCGAACGCGTGGATAAACTCGTTATTCTGAACACGATTATTTATCCGCCCGGTTTTCAGCCGCCCATTCGTTTCAAAAGAGGTTTTTTTACGAAGCTCGCCATGTCGCTTTACAGCAATGGCATCTCTACCGATGTCATGCTCAAACAGCTTTTTAAAGACGGTTTGATGGAAAACAACCTGACCAAAGTGTCTTACCAAGGTTATAAAAAACCATTGTTGGCGGGTCAAACCAAAGCGATGTACACTTTTTTCTCATCCACTTGCAACAACTTGCCCGACTATTCAGACATCATCCGAACAATCGACAAGCCAATCATGCTGGTTTGGGGTAAGTACGACAAGTTTTTGGTCATTGAAAACATGCGTGATGAGGTCATCAAGGATTTGCATATACAACCCGAAAATGTGCACATGCTCGAAGCCAAACATTTTATACAGGAAGAAAAACCGCGTGAGATTGACCGATTGATTTTGGGATTTGTAGGGGAGGAGTAGAGCGGCCTACAACGTTTGGTGCATAAAAGCAGTAGCGTAAAAATAAGTCAAACTCTTTGACATTTTACACTACCACAACAAAAAAGCTGCAACCATCAAGTTTGCACCCAACTAGCTATTGCTTTTATGCGCTGTTATGGTTTGGGGTTTTAATTTTTTGGTATTTTATATTGAAGTTCAGTATAAGCCGTACTCTATTTTCAATCTACCATTGGTTGCTTTAAATGGATCAAATATAAAAACACGTCGAGTACCCCCGTAGTAATCAAAAGATAGCCTTTTATTTATTTTTCCAATGAAATAGAATTGTATTGCATCCTCACCTTCATGGAATCTTAGTATAATAGAATCGTTAACTTCTCCTTTTATCTCAACAAAATAAGTGGTATATTCATGAATTAAACTTTCTTTTGGAAGGAGTTCACCTCTAAATCCTTTACTGAAATCTGTTATTGTAACAAACTTCTTATCTTGTCTTTGGCTACACGATGTAGGCAATGTGACAATTACTATAAAAAATATCAATATCGTTCTTTTCATGACTTATTGATTTGTAGGGATTAGTATTGATGTAATTGTAGCAGTATTGTTGAGCGGGTGCAAATTGTTTAAATACTTTAAATCCCCTTTGTTTATTGCATCTAAAATACTTTCCTCAAGTGATATAAATCCACTTTTTGGGAAATCCCATCTGCTTCTACCTATTTGATTATTAAATAAATCCATCTCTTTTTCTTTGAAATCATATAGATATGAGGAAGGTTTATCTTCATGAGCAGTAGTCAGGCTTTCTGCTAAACTTATTCCTAAATCAATTACGTTTAGAGCATTCCAATATGCATGTCTAAAAGCGTCTCCTTTGCCATTATATAGTTCTCTCCAATCAGGAAATAATTCTTTAGCTTTCCAAGTTGCAAATTGAGCATTTGCCAAATAACTTAATTGTTGTGTTCTTGTTAGGTTTTCAAAGAGTATACGTTCAGAATCAGACATACGGTTTTTGTAGTCTTGTTCAAAAGCTAACAATGTACTGCAATTAATCTCTAATGAAATAGCAATATCGCAATCATCATCCGCAGATTCCTCTGTCGTTCCTTTCGGAGGCAAAATCCCGATACTTCCATCAGCGGGAGGCGTGCATTCCGGACATTCTTCAAAGGCGTTGGCAGTAGTTTTCATTGTTCCAGTTTCATCAAAATAAACACAATTGACCCTGGTTACTCTTGAAGAAAAGCTGATGCTTCCATCTGAGTGTAACTCGGAGTAGGTAACAACTGTTGCGGTACACATCCACTTCCACCGCTTGGATTCTCACGCCCGCGTGAAACCTTTAGGTTCATCGAAGCTAATATTTTCTCGTAAAACTTCCAATTTTTACAAAACAATCATAATTCTGAATTTATTGCTTTGTTAGTTCTATTGATTCTAAAGGTAAAATTTGGTCAGCTTCTCCGGTTGAACATTCAGGATAGATTTCACCTTCAACTGATAAAAACAACTGAAGTTTGTCGTTATTACTTCCATAGACTTGAGTAAAGACCCAACCATTTTGACTACAAGCAACATCTCTACCAATATACGAAAAAACATAACCCTTACTTTCATCCATATATCCATTTTTCATAACAAAAGGACTGTCGTTTGGAAGTAGTAAGGTGTTTTCTATCAAAACGCCATTTGAATCTGTTATTTTGTAACGCATTAAAAGTTGGTCTTCTTTTATTCCTAAATATTCAACAGTTTCTTTTCTGATTCTAAATTCATAGTTTATAGATCTGTACGTTCCTTTCCATGTTCCTATAAAATTCGCCAATAAATTATTCACATCTTTAATATAGGTACCATCTATTATTTCTATCTCATTATCTCTATACATTCTATATTCTTCTATCGGTATTATTTGTGCTTTGCAGCCAAATAAGGATAAAACAAAAATTGTTATAATTAAATTTTTCATTTTGTGTACTTTTTAAGTTTGATGAATTTTTAACATTCTTCTGTGATTACTTTGCTTTTTGTATTTAGAGTTTTATGTTGAATTTTTATATCATTATTAAATAAAGGTTTTTGTAGTTTAAAAAGTTCAATACCGTTTACCTTTATATGATCTTTAATGAAATTTAGAAATCCTTGTTCTTTATTTGTATATCTCTTCATATATTTTATGTAATCCTCTTTATCAATACTTCGTTAAAAAATTAAGCAGCCATAGTCCCGTAATATATAAGTTCATTGACGTAGTTTCTATTTTTAGCAGTGTATGGGTTTATACCGAACACGTCAATAAATCGCTGTAGGAGTAACCTGTTGTGATTCAT
>JAXMLV010000027.1:0-35829 GCA_034367065.1 Flavobacteriaceae bacterium | reverse complement strand
TTTCAAAACAAATCTAACAAAATAACTTCTAATTCATCCGCTGTCGGGTATATCCGAGCAATCGGGAGTTTTTTTTGCGATATAAACATAAAAAAACTCCCGAACCATGCGATTCGGGAGTTTTTTGTTATTACAATTATTTTGAAAACCGTTTAAAACTTAACTTTAAACGCTTTTTCTTGCGGATAGTAAGCCACCTCTTCCAATTCTTCTTCAATGCGAAGCAGTTGGTTGTATTTGGCCATACGGTCTGATCGAGAAGCCGATCCGGTTTTGATTTGTCCGGTGTTAAGAGCAACAGCCAAATCTGCGATGGTATTGTCTTCGGTTTCTCCGGAGCGATGTGACATAACAGTTGTGTAACCCGCGTTTTTAGCCATGTTGACGGCTGCAATAGTTTCGGTCAAAGTTCCGATTTGGTTTACTTTGATTAGAATTGAATTGGCAATACCTCCTTCAATTCCTTTTGAAAGTCTTTCTACATTAGTCACAAACAAATCATCACCTACCAATTGTACTTTATCACCAACGAGTTCTGTCAAGTATTTCCATCCTTCCCAATCGTTTTGATCCATTCCGTCTTCAATAGAAATTATCGGATATTTTGCTGCCAATGAAGCCAAATAATCTGCTTGTTCTTTAGGTGTACGGACTACACCGCTGTCGCCTTCAAATTTTTTATAGTTGTATTTTCCATCTTCATAGAATTCTGCAGAAGCGCAATCGAGGGCGAGGAAAACTTCTTCACCCGGTTTGTAACCCGCTTTTTTGATGGCCGCGATGACGGTTTCAAGTGCGTCTTCAGTTCCGCCAAATTCAGGTGCAAAACCACCTTCATCCCCAACGGAAGTTGTCAGGTTTCTGTCGTGAAGAATTTTTTTCAGGTTGTGAAAAATTTCCGTTCCCATTTGCAGCGCATGGCTAAAGCTTTTGGCTTTCACCGGCATGATCATAAACTCTTGAAAAGCAATCGGTGCATCAGAATGTGAACCGCCGTTGACGATATTCATCATTGGCACGGGAAGCGTATTGGCACTTACGCCACCGATGTATCTGAAAAGTGAAATTCCCAATTCATCCGCAGCAGCTCGGGCAACAGCCAAAGAAACTCCCAAGATGGCGTTGGCTCCCAATTTTGATTTGTTGGGTGTTCCGTCCAATTCAATCATAATTTTATCAATCAGATTTTGCTCAAAAACCGAAAGACCTTCCAGCTCTAAAGCAATGATATCATTCACATTTTCAACCGCTTTCAAAACACCCTTGCCCATAAAATCTTTGCCTCCGTCACGCAATTCAACAGCTTCGTGCTCACCGGTTGAGGCACCGGAAGGAACGGCAGCCCGTCCAAATGCGCCGGTGGTGGTAGTTACATCAACCTCGACGGTTGGATTTCCTCTCGAATCGAATATTTGTCTTGCGTGAATGTCTAAAATGGTACTCATAATATTTGTATTAAATTATTTTAAAATTTTTGCTAAATAGCTCCAATGGCTTGATATTGTTTAATATTGTCAATAAACTGATCGAAAAGATAGGACGCGTCGTGAGGACCAGGAGCGGCTTCCGGGTGGTATTGCACCGAGAAACAAGGTTTGTCCTTTAATTTGATACCGGCAACAGTATGGTCGTTCAGATGAACATGGGTTATCTCAACATCCGGATGATTTTCCGTTTGGGTTTTATCGATAGAAAACCCGTGATTTTGCGAAGTTATTTCACCTTTTCCGGTAGCAATATTCATCACAGGATGGTTGATTCCGCGGTGACCATTGTGCATTTTGTAGGTTGATATGCCTTTGGCAAGTGCCAAAATTTGATGCCCGAGGCAAATGCCGAAAAGTGGTTTGTTGCTTTCTAATATTTTTTTGGCCGTTTCGATGGGTTTTTTGAGCGGTTCGGGATCGCCGGGACCGTTTGACAGGAAATAACCATCCGGCTGAAAAGCTTCCATCTCTTCAAAAGTGGCATCATAAGGAAACACTTTCACGTAAACGCCACGTGCATCGAGGCTGCGAAGTATGTTTTTTTTGATACCCAAATCAAGGGCAGCCACTTTCATATCTGCTTCCGGATTGCCAACAAAATAAGGCTCTTTGGTAGAAACAATGGAAGCGAGTTCGAGTCCTTTCATCGATGGGAAAGCGGCCAATTTTTGTTTCAACACTTCTATTTGATCTATTTCGGTACTGATGACGGCATTCATGGCACCATGGTCGCGTATGTAAGCTACGAGTGCGCGTGTGTCAACATCGGAAATAGCAATCAGTTGATGCTTTTCTAAGAACTTTTCCAAAGTGATTTCGGCGGAAGGTCTGGATTGAAAATAACTAAAATTGCGACATATCAGACCCGATATTTTGATTCCGTCCGATTCAGATTCATCCATCTGAACGCCATAGTTTCCAATGTGCGCATTGGTTGTAACCATGATTTGTCCAAAATAAGAAGGATCTGTAAATATTTCTTGGTATCCGGTCATTCCTGTGTTAAAACAGAGTTCGCCAAATGTACTGCCTTTTACGCCTACTGATTTGCCGTAGAAAATAGTTCCATCGGCTAGTAAAACAATGGCTTGCGGTCGGGTGTTGTATTTCATTTGCGTAGAAATCGTAAAACGTTTACAAAAATAACATAAAAAAAAGGATAAACTAAAGCAGCTTATCCTTTTTTAATGTTAAGAAAACATTCATTTATTCTTTTGTTTCGTCTGTAACAGAATCTGTTTTTGCAGTTTCATCGGCTGGTTTTTCAACCACTTCTTCGGCAACAGTTTCGGTAGCTTTCGTTACTTTGGCTCCGCGACGACGCGTTTTCTTTTTAGCCGGTTTGTTGGCGTTGTAGATTTCGTTGAAGTCAACCAATTCGATCAAGGCCATATCGGCATTGTCACCCAATCGATTGCCCAATTTGATGATGCGGGTATATCCACCCGGACGATCGCCCACTTTAGGCGCAACATCTCTAAACAACTCGGTCACCATATATTTGTCTTTGAGTTTTGCAAAAACCAATCGACGGTTGTGTGTGGTGTCGGTTTTAGATTTGGTAACCAAGGGTTCAAAAAATATTTTGAGTGCCTTTGCTTTGGCAAGGGTTGTGTTGATTCGCTTGTGTTCGATAAGCGAGCAAGACATGTTTGCCAACATTGATTTTCTATGGGCAGTTTTTCTGCCTAAGTGATTTATTTTTTTTCCGTGTCTCATTATTTCAAACTTTTAGGAACGCGCGCGCGTTAGTCTTTGTCTAATTTATATTTACCTAAATCCATACCGAAATTCAATCCTTTGGCATGTACCAACTCATCCAATTCGGTGAGTGATTTTTTGCCGAAATTTCTGAATTTCATCAAGTCGTTTTTGTTGAAAGAAACCAAGTCGCCAAGCGTATCAACTTCGGCGGCTTTCAAACAATTCAAGGCTCTAACGGACAAGTCCATGTCAACCAATTTGGTTTTAAGCAATTGACGCATGTGCAATGATTCCTCGTCGTAAGTTTCGGTTTGTGCTACTTCGTCAGCTTCCAAAGTGATGCGTTCATCAGAGAACAACATAAAGTGATGAATCAGTGTTTTCGCGGCCAAAGTCAAAGCTTCTTTTGGATGAACAGAGCCATCAGTGATGATGTCTATTACGAGTTTTTCGTAGTCAGTTTTTTGTTCAACCCTAAAATTTTCGATGGTGTATTTCACGTTTTTGATAGGCGTGTAAATAGAATCCATCGCGATGGTTCCAAAAACCGCATTAGCTTTTTTGTTTTCTTCGGCTGGAACATAGCCTCTTCCTCTTTCGATGGTAAATTCAAAATTGAGGGTTACATTGGCTTCTTTATTTAGGATAACCAAATCGGGATTAAGAACTTGAAAACCGGAAATGTGTTTTTGTAAATCGCCGGCAGTGACTTGATCTTTTCCGGTCAATGATACACTAACGGATTCGGATTCGGATTCTTCGATTTGATTTTTGAAACGAACTTGTTTGAGATTAAGAACAATTTCTGTAACATCTTCTACAACACCTTTGATGGTAGAAAACTCATGCTCAACGCCTTCAATTCTTAATGAGGATATTGCATAGCCTTCGAGGGAAGACAACAATACTCTTCTGAGCGCGTTACCGACTGTCAATCCGTAACCGGGTTCTAAAGGTCTGAATTCAAAGCGACCTTCAAAATCCGTAGAATCAATCATGATAACTTTATCGGGCTTTTGAAAATTTAATACTGCCATAATAATTAGGGTTTCAAAGATTATTTTGAATACAATTCAACGATGAGTTGTTCTTTAATGTTTTCCGGTATTTGGACACGTTGCGGAATCGAAACAAAAGTTCCTTCCAATTTGTCTGAATTCCAGGTCATCCATTCATATACAGTAGTGGTTCTTGCCAAAGAATCTTCGATTGCAACCAATGATTTTGATTTTTCTCTTACGGCAACCACATCGCCTGTTTTGAGATTGTAAGAAGGGATATTCACTACATGACCATTTACGGTGATGTGTCTGTGAGAGACCAATTGTCTTGCGCCGCTTCTGGACGGTGCAATGCCCATTCTGTAAACGACATTGTCTAATCTGGATTCGCACAATTGAAGCAATACTTCACCGGTGATTCCTTGACTACGAGTCGCTTTCTCAAACATGTTTCTAAACTGACGCTCTAAAACACCGTAGGTGTATTTTGCTTTTTGCTTTTCCATCAACTGGACAGCATATTCAGATTTTTTACCTCTTTTGCTGGCCAATCCATGTTGACCCGGCGGGTAATTTTTCTTTTCAAATGATTTATCTTCTCCGAAGATAGCTTCGCCGAATTTTCTGGCGATTTTAGTTTTGGGACCGGTGTATCTTGCCATAGGGATTTGGATTAAACATTCGCTGTCGTGAATTAAGGTCTGTCCTTCGCCGACGTTTTGCGGATGTTGGAATTAATATTAAAAATAGTTTAAACTCTTCTTCTTTTTGGTGGACGGCATCCGTTGTGTGGCATTGGGGTAACGTCAACGATTTCGGTTACTTCGATACCGCTGTTGTGAATGCTTCTGATGGCAGATTCTCTTCCATTACCTGGACCTTTTACAAATACTTTTACCTTTCTCAAGCCCGCTTCTTGCGCTACTTTTGATGCGTCTTCGGCGGCTAATTGTGCAGCATATGGTGTGTTTTTCTTAGAACCTCTAAAACCCATTTTCCCTGCAGATGACCAAGAAATTACTTCACCTTTTTTGTTGGTTAAAGCAATGATAATGTTGTTGAAAGAAGCGCTAACATGTGCTTCTCCGCTAGCCTCAACAATGACTTTGCGTTTTTTTGTGGTTGTCTTTGCCATATTAACTATTATTTAGTTACTTTCTTCTTGTTAGCAACTGTTTTTCTTTTCCCTTTTCGGGTTCTTGAATTGTTTTTGGTACGTTGACCTCTGAGTGGAAGACCCAAACGGTGTCTGATACCTCGGTAGCATCCGATATCCATCAATCGTTTGATGTGTAATTGGATTTCCGAGCGAAGTTCGCCTTCGATTTTGTAATAACTGACAGCATCGCGAATACCTGCGATTG
Organism: Flavobacteriaceae bacterium; assembly: GCA_034367065.1. GTDB lineage: Bacteria > Bacteroidota > Bacteroidia > Flavobacteriales > Flavobacteriaceae > UM-FILTER-40-17. The sequence goes on along the minus strand of JAXMLV010000027.1, from coordinate 30,273 downwards.
CGTCGTCATTCCAATCTAGAACTTTGGTGTTTTCATCAACTCCGGCTTTCGCCAAAATTTCTTTGGCTCTACTTCTACCTATACCAAAAATATAGGTCAAAGCGATCACGCCACGTTTTTGCTTGGGTAAATCAACCCCTGAAATTCTTGCCATAATTAACCTTGTCTTTGTTTAAATCTCGGATTTAATTTATTGATGACGTATAAACGTCCCTTGCGACGTACAATTTTGCACTCGGCACTTCTCTTTTTGATTGATGTTCTAACTTTCATCTTTTTATGTATTATTCTTTTGTCGGTAGTTTGTAACGTGCTTTTATCATTTATAAAATGCTTTCCGCAGGCTTTTAATTACTTATTTTTTTAGTATCTGTAAGTTATACGTGCTTTTGAAAGATCGTACGGACTCATTTCTAATTTTACTTTATCACCGGGCAACAGTTTGATGTAGTGCATTCTCATCTTTCCGGAGATATGAGCAGTCACAACATGGCCGTTTTCCAATTCTACTCGAAACATTGCATTTGACAAGGCTTCGATAATGGTACCGTCTTGTTCGATTGCTGATTGTTTTGCCATATATTTATGCTATTGCTTTTCTGTTTTTCCCTGTTTTCATCAAACCATCGTAATGTTTATTCAACAAATACGAATTTACTTGTTGAAGTGTGTCAATTGCAACCCCAACAAGGATAAGCAAAGAAGTTCCTCCATAAAATAATGCCCAACTTTGCTGAATTCCCACTATGTTCACAACAAAGGCCGGCATGATAGCCACAAATGCTAAGAACAAAGACCCTGGAAATGTTATTTGAGACATAATTTTATCCAAATATTCAGAAGTTTCCTTTCCGGGTCTGATACCGGGAATAAAACCACCACTTCTTTTTAAATCATCTGCCATCTTATTGGTAGGTACTGTTATTGCAGTATAAAAATAAGTAAACAATATGATGAGAACTGCGAACAAGAGATTGTACCAAAACCCAAAAATATTGCTGAGTGCTGCTGTGAAAGATTGAGCCGTGTCGGATTCTGAGAGACCAATCACCGCTGCGGGAATAAACATAATTGCTTGCGCAAAAATGATAGGCATTACCCCTGATGCATTCAATTTCAAAGGAATGTATTGACGGCTTCCGGCAACATTTTTTTCCATCACACCTGTAGCTGATCTACGGGCATATTGAACCGGTATTTGACGAACTGCCAACACCAACATGATAGAAGCCATAATGACCAATAACCATATAACAACCTCGATTAATATGAGTATCAAGCCACCATTTGACTCCGTAACTCTAGATGAAAATTCCTGTATAAAAGCAACTGGCATACGAGCGATGATCCCAACCATAATGAGGAGTGATATACCGTTTCCGATACCTTTGTCTGTAATTTTCTCACCCAACCACATGGCAAATACAGTCCCGGTAGTTAAAATGATGATGGAAGAAGTCCAAAACAAAGTGCTATATCCTAATAGAAATGCGCTTTCAGGAATACCCAATGCTGGAAGGCTTGCCAAATAGCTAGGCGCCTGAACCAATGTAATAGCGATGGTGAGCCAACGTGTTATTTGATTGAGTTTTTTTCTTCCGCTTTCACCTTCTTTTTGCAGTTTTTGAAGGTAAGGAACCGCGATACCCATTAATTGTACAACAATAGAAGCGGAAATATAGGGCATAATTCCCAATGCCAAGATAGAGGCTTTTGCAAAAGCACCGCCGGTAAAGGCGTTTAACAATCCAAGCAAACCACTCTGCGTGTTGGTGGCCAACTGATTTAGTTGAGAAGCATCAATTCCGGGTAGCGGAATATGCGCACCAAAACGATAAACCAAAAGAAAACCCAAGGTCACTAAAATGCGACTTCTTAACGCTTCTATTTTCCAAATATTCTTGAGGGTCTCTATGAATTTCATTCTTCTCTATTAAAGCGATTTGACTTCTCCACCGGCGGCTTCGATAGCTGCTTTGGCGGTAGCCGTAAATTTGTGTGCGGTTACCTGAATTTTTGCTTTCAATACACCTCTTCCAAGAATTTTAATCAAATCGTTTTTGGTGGCTAGTTTATTGGCGACCAAAACTTGATGGTTGATTTCTTTTAAATTGGTTTTATCGACCAATTGTTGCAAAACATCCAAATTGATTCCTTGGTATTCTACTCTGTTGATGTTGGTGAAACCAAACTTAGGAACGCGTCTTTGCAATGGCATTTGACCACCTTCAAAGCCTATTTTTTTGGAATAACCTGAACGAGATTTGGCACCCTTGTGACCACGTGAGGCAGTTCCACCTTTGCCGGAACCTTGCCCGCGTCCAAGACGTTTGTTTTGATTGTGCGTAGAACCGATTGCCGGTTGTAAGTTACTTAAATTCATCTGTTAATTTATTTTATATATTTTTTGGACCCGCCTAAACGGTCGGTCAGGTGAAATTTGCCATTAATAATTCTAATTGTTGCCAACTAAATTGTGATGGTTTACTTCTTATCTTTACTTTACTTCTTCAACAGAAATCAAATGTTTTACCTTGTTAATCATACCCAACACTGACGGAGTGTTATCGTGTAAAACAGATGAACCAGTTTTCCCGAGACCCAAAGACTCCAATGTTCTTTTCTGTGTTTCGGGGCGGTTAATACTGCTTTTTATTTTTGTTACTTTTAACTTTGTCATGGTATCTTGGTATTATCCTTTAAAAACTTTATCTAAAGAGATGCCTCTTTGTTGTGCAACACGGTGTGCGCTTCTCAACTGCAACAAAGCATCAAAAGTTGCTTTGACCACATTGTGCGGGTTTGATGAACCTTGAGATTTAGACAATACATCATGTACGCCGACTGCCTCAAGTACTGCCCTTACTGCACCACCAGCTATCACGCCTGTACCGGGAGCTGCTGGAAGCAGGTTGACACGAGCACCGCCAAACTTGCCTTTTTGTTCGTGAGGAAGCGTTGCGTTTTTTAGGGGTATGCGAACCAAGTTTTTCTTGGCATCTTCAACTGCTTTTGCGATTGCATCAGCGACCTCTTTTGATTTTCCAAGACCTTGTCCGACTACACCGTGTTCATCTCCTACCACAACGATAGCAGAAAAACCGAATGCACGTCCACCTTTTGTTACTTTGGTAACTCTCTGTACGCCAACCAAACGATCTTTCAATTCGATTCCACTTGGTTTTACGTGTTCTACGTTTTTATATTTATCCAACATAATGCTTAGAATTTAAGTCCGCCTTCTCTGGCGCCTTCTGCTAATGATTTGATACGTCCGTGATATAGATAGCCACCTCTGTCGAAAGCGATGGTTTCAATCCCTTTGTCTTTTGCGCGTTGGGCAATTAATTTACCGACAAGTGCTGCTTTATCGGTTTTGGTGCCTGTTGCAGAGAGTATGTCTTTATCTCTTGATGAAGCGGCAACTAAGGTTACTTTATTCACATCATCGATTACTTGTGCGTAAATTTCAGCGTTGCTTCTGAATACAGCAAGTCGAGGCCTGGCGGAAGTTCCGCTGACAATTTTGCGAATTCTGTAATGAATACGTTGTCTTCTTTTGTTATTTGCTAATGCCATTTTGATACTTTTTACGCTGATTTACCTGCTTTTCTTCTAAGTTGTTCGCCAACAAATTTGATTCCTTTTCCTTTATAAGGCTCCGGTTTTCTGAAAGACCTGATTTTAGCAGCTACGTGACCCAACAGTTGTCGGTCATGTGAAGCCAATTTAACAATCGGATTTTTACCTTTTTCAGTGACAGTTTCAATTTTCACTTCGGAGGCAATTTCAAAAACGATACCGTGAGAAAAGCCTAAAGCCAATTCGAGTTTCTGTCCTTGATTGGAAGCTCTGTAACCAACGCCAACCAATTCGAGTTCTTTTGTAAAACCTATAGATACACCGTTGACCATATTGTTGATCAACGCACGATACAAACCGTGTTTGGCAGTATGATCTTTAGAATCTGAAGGTCTTTCTACGATTACTTTTCCGTCCTCTATTTTGATAGATACATCCGAATAATGCTGCGAAAGCTCACCGAGTTTACCTTTTACTTTTACCACGTTATCAGCTATCTCAACGCTTACACCTTGAGGAATTGTGATCGGGTTTTTACCTATTCTTGACATGATGTCTAAACTATTTATATTAATAAACGTAACACACAACTTCTCCACCTACATTCTCTTGACGAGCTTGTTTGCCGGTCATCAATCCTTTTGATGTTGACACGATGGCGATTCCAAGTCCATTGAGAATTCGGGGTACACCATGCGCGCCGGAATATTTTCTAAGGCCCGGTTTGCTGATGCGTTGTATTTGTTTGATAACCGGTTCTTTGGTCACGGCATCATATTTTAAAGCGATTTTAATCGTACCTTGTACGGAATCATCTTCAAATTTATAACTTAAAATATACCCTTGGTCAAAAAGGATTTTGGTAATCTCTTTTTTAAATTTAGATGCAGGAATTTCAACCACTCTGTGTTTGGCATTCACGGCATTTCTAATTCTGGTAAGATAATCTGCAATAGGATCTGTATTCATATCTGTTTCTTTATTTCCTTAATTACCAACTTGCTTTTCTGACACCCGGGATTAGGCCTTGATTGGCCATTTCACGGAAAGTTACACGAGATAATCCGAAAATTCTCATATATCCTTTTGGGCGACCGGTGAGTTTACATCTATTGTGCAATCTAACGGGTGAAGCATTTTTCGGGATTAGCTGTAAAGCTTGATAATCTCCGGCTTCAAGTGCTTCTTTTCTCTTTTTTGCGAATTTGTCAACCAATTTTTGGCGTTTAACTTCGCGTGCTTTCATGGATTCTTTAGCCATATCTTAATTCTTTTTAAAAGGTAAACCGAGTTCGCTTAGCAATGATTTTGCTTCTTTATCTGTACTTGCATTGGTCACAAAGGTGATGTCAAGACCTGAAATTTTGTTCACTTTATCGATGTCGATTTCTGGAAAAATAATTTGTTCTGTGATGCCCAAATTATAATTTCCTCTTCCATCAAATCCGGTGGCTTTGATGCCGCTAAAATCGCGGACACGAGGCAAAGCTGTTGTGATTAATCTATCGAGAAATTCGTACATACGATCTCCGCGTAGTGTTACTCTGGCACCAATGGCCATTCCTTTTCGGAGTTTGAAGTTTGCAACGTCTTTTTTAGAAATGGTAGCAACTGCTTTTTGACCAGATATTTTGGTCAACTCATCGACTGTATAATCGATTAGTTTTTTATCCGCAACAGCTCCACCTACACCTCTAGATAGAACGATTTTTTCCAATTTAGGAACCTGCATAACGTTTTTATAACCAAACTCGTTGGTCAGAGCCGTTATCACACGCTCTCTGTATTCTTGTTTAAGTCTAGGTAAATAAGCCATAACTATATTGATTGATTTGATCGCTTAGAAAATCTTACTTTTTTCCCATCTTCTGTTCTGAAACCGACTCGTGTGGTCTTACCTGATTTTGAATCAATCAGGGCAACATTGGAAATATGTATAGGAGCTTCCATTTTTTTAATTCCTCCTTGTGGGTTTTTTGCACTTGGTTTCGTGTGTTTAGAAACCATGTTGACACCTTCTACCAAGGCTTTATCGGTTTTTACCAAAACCTTTAAAACTTTTCCTTCCGTGTTTTTGTGTTCTCCGGTTGTAACACGGACAACATCACCGGCTTTTATTTTAAATTTTTTCATGGTCATTCAAATATTAAAGCACTTCGGGTGCCAATGAAACAATTTTCATGAATTGTTTTTCTCTCAATTCGCGGGCTACGGGACCGAAAACACGTGTTCCTCTCATCTCGCCAGCTGCATTGAGCAACACACAGGCGTTGTCATCGAAGCGAATGTATGATCCGTCTGCTCGACGCACTTCTTTCAAGGTACGTACTACAACCGCAGTTGAAACTTGACCTTTTTTAACAGTTCCGTTTGGCGTTGCATCTTTTACGGTAACAACGATTTTATCACCAACAGATGCATATCTTCTTGCTGTACCACCCAAAACGCGGATAGTCAGAACTTCTTTGGCACCGGTATTGTCGGCTACTTTAAGCCTTGATTCTTGCTGTATCATAATTACTTAGCTCTTTCAATGATTTCAACTAACCTCCAACATTTTGATTTGCTGAGCGGACGAGTTTCCATAATTTTTACGGTATCTCCTATGTTGCATTCGTTTTTCTCATCGTGTGCAACATATTTTTTGGTTTTGAGAACGAACTTACCGTATAGTGGGTGTTTGACTCGTTCAACTTCGGCAACCACAATGGATTTAACCATTTTATTACTGGTAACAACACCGATTCGTTCTTTTCTTAAATTTCTTTCCATCTTGGATAACTTGAATTATTGGAGTTCTCTTTGCGTGAGTGCTGTTTGAATGCGGGCAACCGTTTTTCGGATGGCGCGCAATTGGACAGGGTTTTCTAACGGAGTGATGGCGTGAGCAACTTTCAAATCCGTGTATTTTTTTTGATATTCTTGGAGTTTATCTGTCAACTCCTGAACATTCAATTTGCTTACTTCTGATTGTTTCATGTTTCTTTCGATTAAGCTTGATAATCGTTTGCAATGATAAATCTGGTTTTGGTAGGTAATTTTTGTGCGGCCAAACGAAGTGCTTCTTTAGCTACATCGAGCGGTACACCACCTACTTCAAACAAAATCCTGCCTGGTTTTACAATGGCTACCCAATATTCAACGGCACCTTTTCCTTTACCCATACGAACCTCGAGTGGCTTTTTGGTTATTGGTTTATCCGGAAATATTTTTATCCACAATTGACCTTCTCTTTTCATGAATCGGGTTGCGGCAATACGGGCGGCTTCAATCTGTCTAGATGTAATAAAAACAGAATCAAGGGCTTTGATACCAAACATTCCGTTTGAAAGGAGATGTCCGCGTTGCGAAATGCCTTTCATCTTGCCTTTCTGCTGCTTGCGATATTTGGTTCTTTTTGGCTGTAACATGGCTCTTTACGTTTCTTAAATAACTTTTATTTTCTTCTTCTTTGTTTGGACGCACCACCTTTAGAAGATGGTTGTTGTTGCTCTTTACCTCCGGTTTTTTTAGAAAGACCAACCAATGGTGATAATTCTCTTTTACCGTAAACTTCCCCTTTCATAATCCATACTTTTATACCCAATCTACCATAAGTAGTATGCGCCTCTACCAAAGCATAGTCAATGTCTGCACGAAAAGTAGATAACGGAATGCGTCCGTCTTTGTAGGATTCGTTTCTGGCCATTTCCGCACCGTTCAATCGGCCGGAAATTTGAACTTTGATTCCCTCTGCATTCATTCGCATGGATGCTGCAATTGCCATTTTTGTGGCTCTGCGGTATGAAATCCTATTCTCTATCTGACGAGCAATGCTCGATGCAACTAAAAATGCGTCTAACTCAGGTCTTTTGATTTCAAAAATGTTGAGTTGAACATCTTTGTCTGTAATCTTTTTTAATTCTTCTTTGAGTTTGTCAACTTCTTGACCACCTTTACCAATGATGATACCCGGGCGGGCAGTTGTGATGGTAACGGTTACCAATTTAAGTGTCCGCTCAATAATCACGCGGGATACGCTGGCTTTTGCCAAACGAACGTGAATGTACTTTCTGATTTTGTCGTCTTCCGCTAATTTGTCTCCGTAATCATTTCCACCATACCAGTTAGATTCCCATCCTCTGATGATTCCTAAACGATTCCCTATTGGATTGGTTTTTTGTCCCATTATGCTTTGCTTTGAGAATTATTGAATGCACCCAATACAAGGGTAACGTGATTTGATCGTTTTCTGATGCGATGCGCCCGTCCTTGTGGAGCCGGACGAAGTCTTTTCAAGAAAGTACCTCCATCAACTTTTATTTCACTTACAAACAAGCCGGCTTTTTCTGCATCAGCATCTTCGTTTTTGGCTTGCCAGTTTGCAATGGCGGATAACAATAGTTTCTCCAATTTTCGAGAGGCTTCTTTTGAACTGAATTTGAGTAAAGCCATGGCTTTATTCACATGTTGACCTCTTATTTGATCTGCCACCAATCGCATTTTGCGAGGTGAAGACGGACAGTTGTTCAATTTAGCAAAAGCAATATCTCGCTTTGCTTCTTTTAACTGATTAGCTCTTTCGTGTTTGCGAACTCCCATGACCTATTATTTTTTACCTTTGTTTTTAGCTCCGGCATGTCCTCTGAAGGTACGTGTCGGAGAAAATTCTCCTAATTTATGTCCCACCATATTCTCGGTCACATATACCGGAATAAATTGTCGACCATTGTGAACCGCTAAGGTTTGTCCAACAAAATCCGGGGTTATCATTGATGCCCGAGACCATGTTTTAAGAACAGTTTTCTTGTTGGATTCTACGTTTTCTTGTATTTTCTTTTCTAACTTGAAATGAACGTAAGGTCCTTTCTTGAGTGATCTTGCCATAACTTATATTACTTTCTACGTTCGATAATGTATTTATTGGTAGCTTTGGTCTTGGAGCGTGTGCGATATCCTTTTGCAGGAATGCCTTTTCTCGACCTCGGATGGCCTCCGGAAGCACGTCCTTCACCACCACCCATCGGGTGATCGACAGGGTTCATCGCTACAGGGCGTGTTCTTGGTCTTCTTCCCAACCATCTGTTTCTACCGGCTTTACCGGAAACAGTCAATTGGTGATCTGAATTAGAAACTGCTCCTATGGTAGCCATACAAGTAACCAATATCAATCGGGTTTCACCGGATGGCATTTTAATGGTTGCATACTTACCATCACGAGCCATCAACTGAGCGAAAGATCCTGCGCTTCTGGCCAAAATAGCACCCTGACCGGGACGAAGCTCGATGCAAGATATGATTGTTCCCAGCGGAATTTCACTCAACAAAAGTGCATTTCCGATTTCCGGTGCCGAATTTTCTCCGGAAACAACCGTTTGTCCAACTTTCAATCCGTTTGGAGAAACGATGTATCTTTTCTCACCATCTGCATAATTCAACAAAGCGATAAAAGCTGTTCTGTTTGGATCATACTCTATTGTCTTAACCGTAGCAGGAACACCTGACTTATCACGTTTAAAATCAACAATTCGATAACGTTGTTTGTGCCCGCCACCGGTATAGCGCATGGTCATCTTGCCTCGGTCGTTTCTACCGCCAGACTTTTTAGCAGGTGCTAATAAGCTCTTCTCCGGTTTTGAAGCCGTGACAGCGTCAAATTCGTTGACAATTCTAAATCGCTGACCCGGGGTTATTGGTTTTAATTTTCTTACTGACATTTCTATTTTCCTTAGATATTGCTGTAATAATCTATGTTGTTTCCTTCAGCCAAAGTAATGATGGCTTTTTTCTGTGCATTTGTTTTACCCTGGATCATTCCGCCTTTGGTATAACGCGATTTGCGATCCGGACGAACATTCAGTGTTCTCACCGATGTAACCGAAACTCCGTAAGCAGCCTCAACAGCTCCTTTGATTTGAATCTTGTTCGCGTTTGGATTTACAACAAAAGTATAGCGATTGTTTAACTCGCTGGCTTTGTTGGCTTTCTCGGTAATGATGGGTTTAATTAAGATACTCATCGTTTTCTATTTAACTTAAATTCGATTCAATTCCTTCTAGCGAACCTTCAAACAGAACCAAACTATTTGCATTTAAAATGCTGTATGTATTTAATTCTGAATTAGTTACAACTTTAGTACGCCCTAAATTGCGTGACGACAAATATACATTATTATTTAAATCGCCCAACACAAATAAAGATTTTTTATTTTCAATCCCCAAAGCTTTCAAAACTGAAATAAAATTCTTGGTCTTAGGTGTCTCAAAATGAATGTTTTCGAGTACAAATATTGCATTTTCTTTTGCTTTAAGAGAGAGTGCAGATTTGCGAGCCAATTTTTTTAAATTTTTATTCAACTTGAATGAATAGCTTCTCGGACGTGGGCCGAAAACAGTTCCACCACCTTTAAAAAGTGGATTTTTTATACTGCCCGCACGCGCTGTACCTGTCCCCTTTTGCTTTTTAATTTTTCGGGTACTTCCGGTAACTTCTGCACGTTCTTTCGATTTGTGCGTTCCTTGTCTTTGATTTGCCAAATATTGTTTGACATCCAAATACAAAGCATGATTATTCGGGTCTGTTGCGAATACCGAATCAGATAAGGTTACTTTTCTGCCGGTTTCTTTTCCGTTGATATCTAATACTGCTACTTCCATTACTTATGAAGAATTACGTATCCATTTTTGTGTCCCGGGACACATCCTTTTACTATGATCAAGTTTTTCTCTTGAACTACTTTCAAAACTTGAAGGTTTTGAACGGTTACTGTTTCTGCACCCATTCGACCTGCCATCCTGATTCCTTTGAACACTCTGGAAGGATAAGAAGATGCGCCTACAGAACCTGGCGCTCTCAATCGGTTGTGCTGACCGTGGGTAGCTTGACCCACACCGGCAAAGCCGTGTCTTTTTACAACGCCTTGAAAACCTTTCCCTTTGGAAGTGGCACTCACATCGACAAACTCACCTTCTTCAAAGTGTTTTACGTCAACGACGTCTCCTAGTTTATAATCTCCTTTGAATTCTTTGAATTCAGCAACAAATTTCTTTGGAGCAGTTCCGGCTTTTTTAAAGTGCCCAATGGCGGCTTTATCTGACCTTTTTTCTGCTTTGTCATCGAAACCAAGTTGCAACGCTGCATACCCGTCAACCTCGTTGGTTCTGACTTGGGTAACTACGCATGGTCCTGCTTCAATAACGGTACACGGAATGTTTTTCCCGTTTGCGTCATAGATGCTGGTCATGCCGATTTTTCTACCAATTAACCCAGACATTGTGATTTGAATTTAGATATTAGACTTTACACTTTTTGAATTTTAATTCTTAAATGCGCTGTCTGCCATCTTGTTAATAATAATTACCTATTCTATTTTTCTATAAAAAAAATCAGAGTCAAAATACGTTCAACTCTGAATGTATTTTTCCGCTTTTCCTTTGCTCGTAGCTCCGGACATGTCAGACTTTTTGATTTGAATCAAAAGTCTTCATAAATCATCACACTTTGATTTCAACTTCTACACCGCTTGGCAATTCCAATTTCATCAATGCATCGATGGTTTTGGATGAAGAACTGTAGATATCGAGCAATCTTTTGTATGAACTCAATTGAAATTGCTCACGTGCTTTTTTATTGACGTGGGGAGACCGTAACACGGTGAAAATTCTTTTGTGTGTTGGCAAAGGAATCGGGCCGGTTACGATGGCACCAGTACTTTTTACGGTTTTAACGATTTTATCAGCAGACTTGTCCACCAAATTGTAATCGTACGATTTCAGTTTTATTCTTATTTTTTGGCTCATGAGATGTTATTATGCGTTAAGGCCTTTTGTTTTCTTGATAACCTCTTCGGCTATGTTGTTTGGAGTTTCTGCGTAGTGCGAAAATTCCATGGTTGAGGTGGCTCTACCGGAACTCAACGTTCTGAGTGTAGTCACATATCCGAACATTTCTGAAAGCGGAACCAAAGCTTTGATAACTTTTGCACCGGCTCTTTCGTCCATGTTGTTTACTTGCCCGCGACGACGGTTCAAATCACCAACGACATCACCCATGTTTTCTTCCGGAGTCAACACTTCCAACTTCATGATAGGCTCTAACAATACAGGTTTTGCTAAACGTGCAGCTTCTCTAAAACCGATTTTGGCTGCAAGTTCGAATGACAATGAATCGGAGTCAACCGCGTGGAATGAACCATCCTTGATGACTACTTTCATGCTATCCACCACAAATCCGGCAAGAGGCCCATTTGACATGGAAGCTTTGAAACCTTTTTCGATTGATGGAACAAATTCTCGGGGAATGTTACCCCCTTTGATTTCATTGACAAAAGTCAATCCCACCGCTCCTTCATCCGGAGGACCCAAGGTGAAGACGATATCCGCAAATTTTCCGCGTCCACCGGTTTGTTTTTTGTAAACTTCTCGGTGATCAATCGCTTTGGTAAGGGTTTCTTTGTATTCTACTTGAGGTTGACCTTGATTAACCTCTACTTTAAATTCTCTTCTCAAACGATCGACAATGATGTCCAAGTGAAGCTCGCCCATACCCGAGATGATGGTTTGTCCGGACGCTTCGTCTGTTTTAACTTGGAATGTCGGATCTTCTTCCGCCAATTTTGACAGCGCCATACCCAACTTGTCCACATCCGCTTTGGTTTTGGGTTCAACCGCAATACCGATAACGGGTGCCGGAAAATTCATACTTTCCAGAATAATCGGGTGTTTCTCATCACAAAGCGTATCGCCGGTTTTGATATCTTTAAATCCGACAGCTGCTCCAATATCTCCTGCTTCCAAACAATCGATGGCGTTTTGCTTGTTGGCATGCATTTGATAAATGCGAGAAATGCGTTCTTTGTTGCCTGAACGTGTGTTAAACACATAAGAACCCGCATCCAATCTGCCCGAATATGCTCTGAAAAATGCCAAACGACCTACATAAGGATCGGTAGCAATTTTAAATGCCAATGCTGCAAAAGGTTCTTTTGCATCGGGTTTTCTGATGGTTTCTTTTTCAGTATCCGGATTGATTCCGATGATACCTTCTTTGTCAAGCGGGCTTGGCAAATATTTACAAACTGCATCCAACAAGAATTGAACGGCTTTATTTTTGAAGGAAGACCCGCAAATCATCGGGATGATGCTCATGTCAATTGCAGCTTTTCGCAATGCGATGTTGATTTCATCTTCCGTGATAGAATCCGGATTTTCAAAAAATTTCTCTAACAAACTTTCATCGTAGTCAGCAACCGCCTCGATGAGTTGACCTCTAAAAAGAGCAACTTCCTCTTTCATATCTTCCGGAATATCGACCACATCATAGGTTGAACCAAAGTTTTCGTCGTGAAAAATGACGGCTCTGTTTTTAACCAAGTCGATAATGCCTATGAAATTTTCTTCTTCACCGATTGGCAATACAATAGGCACGGCGTTAGATTTTAACATCTCACGCACTTGTTTACAAACTTCCAAAAAGTTTGCACCTTGTCTGTCCATTTTGTTCACAAACCCGAGTCTTGGCACTTTGTAATTGTCTGCCAATCTCCAGTTGGTTTCAGATTGCGGCTCAACACCATCAACAGCACTGAACAAAAACACCAACCCATCGAGCACGCGCAATGAACGATTTACCTCAACGGTAAAGTCAACGTGACCCGGCGTATCGATGATGTTAAAGTGGTAAGGTTTAGTATCTGGTAAGGTTGCGCCTTGCTCAGTTGGAAAATTCCAGGTACAAGTTGTAGCGGCAGAAGTAATGGTAATTCCTCGCTCCTGTTCCTGCTCCATCCAGTCCATGGTCGCAGCTCCATCGTGAACTTCACCGATTTTATGACTCACGCCCGTGTAGAATAAAATCCTTTCGGTTGTGGTGGTCTTTCCGGCATCGATGTGAGCGGCAATTCCTATATTTCTTGTATAATTGAGATCTCTAGACATGATAATGTATTGGAAATATTAGAACTTAAAGTGAGAGAACGCTTTGTTAGCCTCTGCCATTTTATGGGTATCCATTCTCTTTTTAACAGCCGCACCTTCTTCTTTAGCTGCAGCAAGCACCTCTGATGCCAATTTAAGCGCCATCGATTTCTCGTTGCGTTTTCTTGCATAAAGAATAAGCCATTTCATCGCCATCGAAACTTTTCGATCTGCGCGAATGGGCATCGGGATTTGGAATGTTGCACCACCTACGCGGCGGCTTCTTACCTCTACGTGAGGCATTACGTTGGAAAGAGCGTCTTTCCAAATATCAACTGCTGATTTCTCGACATCTTGCTTTTTTGTTTCCACGATAGCCATTGCATCGTAGAATATATCAAATGCCACCGATTTTTTACCGTCCCACATCAAGTTGTTTACAAACCGGGTTACCAGTTGGTCTCCAAACTTGGGATCCGGCAAAAGAGGTCTCTTTTTTGCCTGTCTTTTTCTCATGACTTACATTAAATGGTTAAATGTTTTACTTTTTATCTTTGGGGCGTTTTGCACCGTATTTAGATCTTCTTTGTTTGCGGTTGGCGACACCGGCGGTGTCTAACGCTCCACGAACAACGTGATATCTAACGCCCGGCAAATCTTTAACCCTTCCGCCTCTTACCAATACTATCGAGTGCTCTTGGAGGTTGTGTCCTTCTCCGGGGATATACGCATTCACCTCGTTGCCATTGGTCAAACGCACACGCGCAACTTTGCGCATCGCTGAGTTTGGTTTTTTGGGCGTGGTGGTGTAAACACGCGTACATACACCCCTTCGTTGCGGGCACGAGTCCAAAGCAGCCGATTTACTCTTCTTGGTAATGCTGGCTCTTCCTTTTCGTACTAACTGTGAAATTGTTGGCATAATGTAATTAAAATATTGAATTTAATTCCCTCTTTTTAGGGGGTTGCAAATGTAGAAATTAAATTTAATTTTTCAAATGCTTATTCACTTATTTTATTCGCTTCTTCAAAAAAAAAATTAAACATATCTTTTTTTTGGTTTTTTGCGTTAAGTTTACAACGCTCAAAACTTCGCGCTTGACTACCAAAAATCCGCTTTACGTCTTACTGCTTTTGTTATCAACCTTACTGCCTCAAGTCGGCGCAGGTCAAACTTTGAGATTAAATATTGATGGCACGAGCGACGCACAAAACAAAACCATCGATTCGGTTAGGTATCAAAAATCATTTGTGAATTTCAGTGAACTCGAGAAGGAAAAAAATTCCTTTTCAAAACTCCTTATTAATATAGGTTATTTAAATCTCACGGAAATCAGCTTCAAAAATTTCGGTGATTCGCTGTTTGTGTCTCATTTGGATTTGGGAAAACAATTCCGTCAATTAAAAGTTTTTTACAACAAAGACTTGCTCGATCAATCTTTCCTTCGTCAATATTCAAAAAATGTGACAGAAACTTTTTTTGTCATTCCCGTCGAAAATTCGGAAATTGTACTGAATGCCATCAGCCGTCACTACGAAGCAAAAGGCTTTTCATTTGCACAGGTTCAATTGAAAAACATCGAAACCAAAGATGGATGGGTGCTGGCTACACTTAATGCGGAAATGAACGAAATGCGCAACATCGACAAAATCGTGGTGAAAGGTTATGAAAACTTTCCGCAAAATTTTATACGTTATTATGCCGGGCTCAAAACCGGCAAAAAAGTATCTAAGGATGAGATTATTCGAAAATCTGAACAATTGCGGAGTTTGCCGTTTGTAAGTCAAACCAAACCACCCGAAATACTGTTTACCGCCGATTCGACCGTTGTTTATCTTTACCTTGAGAAAACCAAAAGCAGTTCATTCGATGGATTCCTGGGTTTTTCAAACGATCAAGACACCGGCGATTTGACCCTCAACGGCACCATCGATTTTAGATTGAACAACACCTTGAATCGCGGCGAAACCTTCAACTTGTTTTGGAAAGACGACGGAAACGATCAAACCCGTTTTATGGTTGATGTAGATATCCCCTATTTTTTCAACGCGCCTTTCGGAGCCAAACTTTCTTTGTCTTTGTTCAGGCAAGACTCTACCTACGTGAATGTGGATAGAAAATTTAATCTTACCTACCAACTGAACGAGCGCATTCGATTGTCCGGAGGTGTCAAACAATACGAGTCGAATAATTTGAGAGATATTGTCATCAACTCAGTTCAAGATTTGGACGCTACTTTTTTTAATTTGGATGCAAGTTACGAAATCACCCAAGCAGACAACCTGTTTTTCCCGCGAAAATTGAGTTTGGTTGTCAACACCGAGTTTGGAAACCGCAACTCCGAATCCGAAAAAAGTGCGCAACAAAGATTTGGGTTCAGAGGCTTGTATCAATACAGCCTGAATGAGCGAAATAAATTATTTTTTAGAAACACCTCCGAAATTTTATTGTCTCCCAACTATTTCGAAAATGAAACTTTCCGGTTTGGCGGCATCAACTCCATTCGCGGTTTCAGCGAAAACATATTGGCAGCTACTACTTACAGTGTCGTAAACACAGAATATCAATATGTGGTTTCCAATGCGCTTTATCTGAACACGATCACAGACTTTGCCTATTTGGAAAATGAAGTTACCCAGCTCAGGGACAATTTGATTAGTTTCGGATTTGGAATAGGTTTGCTTACACGAGCCGGCATCCTCAGGCTCAATTATGCCATCGGAAAATCGAAAAATTCTGAATTTAACTTCTCTGAATCGAAAGTTCACGTAAGTCTTAATGCGCGATTTTAAGAAAATCGGATGTTAAACAATCTTTATTAACACATTATTTCTCTTATAATTAAAAACAAATTCAATGCTTGATGGCTTGTTTTAAGCACTTTGAATGTAAATTTAAACCTACTGAAAAATCATTTAACAATTTTTTTGTACTAAAAGTTGCTTAATTAACTTTTTATTGTGACTTTTGCGATTAGCTAATTCAAATAATTTAAAAATGAGAACAAAATTTAGAGGAATTCTGACGCTGCTCTTAGCGTTGGTTGTGCAAATGACCTTTGCACAAGAGAAAACAGTTTCCGGTACAGTTACCGAATCCAGCGGGCAGCCCCTTCCGGGCGCGAGTGTCGTTGTGAGAGGAACAACCAAAGGCACTCAAACAGACTTTGATGGCAAATACTCCATTAAGGCAAACGTTGGAGATGTTTTGGTGTTCAGTTATGTCGGTATGGAAACTACTACCCAAACTGTGGGTGCATCAAACACGATTGACGTGAACTTGAAAGAAGGTTTACAACTGGAAGAGGTTATTGTAACCGCTCAAGGTATCAAACGTGAAAAAAGAGAGTTGGGTTATTCAGTCAGTTCCGTAAGTAAGGAACAACTGGAAAACAAAGCCGAGAGCGATCTTGGACGTGTGCTCTCCGGTAAAGCATCCGGTGTTAACATTACAAGCACCAGTGGTTTGAGTGGTACTGGTACCAACATCATCATCAGGGGTTACACGACTATTTCAGGAAGTAACCAGCCTTTGTTTGTAGTAGATGGCGTGCCTTTTGACGGAGGTACAAACTCTCAAACTTCTTTCGCAGATGGTAACACAGAATCTAGCCGGTTCTTGGATTTAGACCCGAACAACATCGAAAACATTGAGGTGTTGAAAGGTTTGAACGCAACCGTATTGTATGGCGAGCAAGGTAAAAACGGGGTTATCCTCATCACTACCAAAAACGCTTCCAGCGGAAACGTGGCTAAAAAATTAGAAGTAAGTATATCTCAAAGTTATTTTGTCTCTGAGGCCGTACTTCCCGATTATACCAAAGAATTCGGCGGTGGTTTTCACCAAGACTTTGGTTTCTTCTTCAGTAACTGGGGTCCCAGATTTTCAGATCCTATACCAGCTTCGAACCCTTTGTTTATCAGAAGAGATGCAAACGGAACCAACATTGTAGTACATCCATTCTCTCGTTTGGGAGATTTGGCTTTGCGCAATGCTTTTCCTGAAGTAAGAGATTCTGAATATGAATACAAATTTTACAACAGCGTTAAAAACTTTTTCAGAACAGGGTCTGTACAAACAACTTCCATGAACTTGCGTGGCGGGTCTGAAAATGCCAATTTCAACATGAACTACAGTTACTTGGAAGACGAAGGTTTTACACCGGGTAATAAAATCACCCGTAACAACTTTGGTGTGGGTGGAAGTGCAAAATTGAGCAACAAAATTACCGCGAGCGGTACGTTAAACTTTGCCATTACCGATTTCAACTCACCTCCGTTAGCTGCCTCATTGGGTAGTGGTACTGTTGGAGATGGCTCATCTATTTTTGGCGATGTCATGTACACCCCAACCAGTGTTGACTTGATGGGTATGCCTTTCCAAACACCCGATGGTAGAAGTATCTATTATCGATCAGGAAATGATATTCAAAACCCGCTATGGACAGTAAACAATTCTAAAAACACCCAAAACACAACCCGTGTTTTTGGTACTGCTAACTTGACTTATGCTTTCACAGACTGGTTGAATCTAACATACCGCATGGGTCTAGATACTTATTCGGAGTTTAATACTTCTGGGCAAAACAAAGGTGGTGTTGATTCAAATCCGGGTGGATTCTACAGGACTATTAGTGCTTTTAGCACAATATGGGATCATACCGTATTGCTTTCAGGTGAGAAAAACCTTACTAAAGACATCAACATCAAAGGTATCCTCGGTGGAACCACCCGAAGAAACCTATACCGTCAGGATGGTGTGGAGAGTTTGAACCAAATTGCTTTCGGTACTTTGGAACACTTCAATTTTGTTGACCATAGTACTGTTAACAGTTTTAGCAATGGAAATATCGGTTTCCAATCAGAAGTAAATACGGTGGGTGTCTATGGAGACTTCACAGTAGGCTACAAAGACTGGGTTTATTTGAATGCATCCGGTAGAAATGAATGGACATCAACCTTAGAAAGAGAAAATTTCAGTATTTTCTACAAAGGAGCAAGCTTGTCGTTTATCCCGACAACTGCATTTCCGAGTATATCTACTAAAAACGGGCTTAATTACTTAAAAATACGTGTAGGTTACGGAGAATCAGCCGGATTCCCTGACGCTTTTAGTACCAGAAATACTTTAGGTTTGAACGCGCGAGCATTTGACAACAGTGGAACTATCATCCCAACCAATTCGGTATCCAACAGATTGGGTAACCCGAATCTAACACCTGAAACCATTGAAGAGATTGAGGTTGGTTTTGACACCAAGTTCTTAAACAACAGGGTAGGATTAAATGTAAGTTACTTTAACAAAACAACCAACGATTTGATTACAGATCGCGACCTGGATCCTGCAACCGGATTTACCGTTACGCAAATCAACGCGGGAGAGTTGGAAGTAGAAGGTCTCGAGATAGATTGGGACATTACTCCCATTTTAACTGAAAATTTCAAATGGAAATTATACGGTAACTTCTACGCAGACGAAAGTACGGTAAACAAATTGCCTGAAGGTGTTGATCAAATTGGTATTGCCGGATTTATCGGAACAGCTGCCAATTACGCCATAGAAGGTCAACCTTTTGGTGTTATTAAAGGCCCGGGTATCCTTAGAGATGCCAACGGCAATAAAGTAGTTGACGGTTTTGGTAACTACATAGCAACCAACGATGATGTTATCATCGGTGATCCAAATGCAGATTGGACTGCAAGTTTCGGCACCTCGTTTGATTACAAAGGATTTAACTTTACTACCAACTGGCAATATCGCCACGGTGGTGATATTTGGTCACAATCCATCGGTGCAACCATCGGTCGTGGTACTGTGAATGTTCCTTTTAACAGAGAGGCTACTTTTATCCTACCGGGTGTCAAACAAGACGGCACACCCAATGACATTCAAATCACAGCTGCGAATGCTGGCTTTGATAACTTCGGTTTTGCTGGCGCTCGTGGAGAACCACTTATTTTTGATGGAAGTACTATTCGCCTACAAGAAGTAAGCCTTGGTTACACAGTTCCTGCCAAATTCTTAGAGAAAACACCTTTTGGCTCGCTTTCTTTCACCGCCTCCGGCTTCAACCTTTGGTATGATGCAGTTAACACCCCAAGTGCTGTTAAATTTGACCCGAACACCTTAAGTACCGGTGTGGGTAACGGACAAGGATTGGATTTCATCTCCGGACCAAGCTCCAGAAGATATGGCTTTAGCCTTAAAGCATCCTTTTAATCATAAAAAATATGTTTATCATGTATAAAAATCTAAAACAAATCGTACTCAAAGGAAGTTTAGCGCTAACAGTAATTTTAGGCGTTTCTTCTTGTGAGACTACTACCTTAGAAATTCTAGACAACCCGAATGCATTGACACCGGGACAGTCTGACATCAACTTGTTTCTCAACAGTATTGAGTTGACCACAAACAGTTTCTTTCAAAACGTTACAGATGAAGGAATGCAAGTCTCAAGAACACTTGTCATGGCGGGACCTACCTACACCAATGCGTATGCACCTTCAAACTTTGACGGTGCTTGGAGTAACGCATATGCTGGTATTTTTGCTGATGTCAATGCTATGATACCGGTTGCAGAAGAACAGGGTTTCTATATCCACGTGGGCATTGCGCAAATTCTAAAAGCCTATGTAGCTATAACCTTGGTTGACTACTTTGGTGATGTTCCATTTACAGAAGCCGGAACCGGCGAGTTTTTGAATCCTAATACAGAATCTGGCGCTTCTGTTTATGCCGCAGCCAATCAATTGCTGACCGACGGAATTGCCAATCTTGCAAAAGGCGGACCTGCTCCAACTACGGATTTATACTACGCAGGTAATCTGACCCGATGGAAGAAATTTGCCAATACGCTCAAAATAAAAATGCTTTTGAATACGCGATTGGTTGACAATACCGCCGCTTCAAAAATAAATACAATCGTATCCAGTGGAGATTTCATTAATGCTGCAGCGGATGACTTTATTTTCCGTTATGCAACCACAAATGCGAATCCGGACAGTCGCCATCCTCAATTTATCAATAACTTTGACCAAGCTGCCGATGTCAACACCTACATGTCAAACTCTTTCATGGATCACCTGATAAGAGGCAAAGTGATTACCGATCCTCGTTTGAGATACTACTTCTACAGACAAAGTTTGACAATCACCACCAATCCTCAAGATTTGCCTTGTATCACTGAGACAAGACCTGCACATTGGCCAAATGATATTGTATTCTGTAATGCACAAAATGGGTATTGGGGCCGTGACCATGGAGACAACGATGGTATTCCTCCGGATGGAGGTTTAAGAACCGCCTTCGGTTTGTATCCTATCGGAGGTCGTTTTGATGCCAACCAAGGACTATCAAGCAATGGTCGTGCCATGGGTACTACCGGATCAGGTATTTCACCTATCATGCTTTCATCTTACGTACAATTCATGTTGGCAGAAAATGCGCTCAACGGCGGTGCCGGAAATGCAAGAACTTTTCTAGAAGCAGGTGTACGTCAGTCTATATCTAAGGTAATGACTTTTAGAGATGACTTGGTAACCCAAAGTTTCAAACCTTCAACAGGTGATGTTGATGATTATGTAGCTAATGTACTTTCTTTGTATGATGCCGCAGGTACCAATGATGCCAAATTGGAGGTAGTTGCTCGTGAGTACTGGATTGCTGCATTTGGAAACGGTGTGGAAACATACAACTTGGTAAGAAGAACCGGCAAACCGGCAAACTTGCAACCAACGCTCAATGCAACTCCAGGTTCATTCATCCGTTCCTTCTTGTATCCAAATACATTTGTAAGTAACAACCAAAACGTTTCTCAAAAACCGGGTACCGGCGTCGAAACACCTGTGTTTTGGGATACTAACCCTGCCGGACTTGTTAAATAAAAAAACTGCTAATTATGAAAAATATATTTAAAATAATTCCCGTTTTATTGATTCTCTTGACCGCTTTTGTTAGTTGTGAAGATGAAGATAAAAACCCTTTCAACCCTACCCAATTTGAAAATGGAGCGGTGTTGCGAACAATTTCCATACCCTCTTCGAGCATTGACTTGTTCAACATTGAAACGTCATTTTACGCCGTAGAAGTTGAGTTTTTTGTAGATGGTGAAACCAGTTCAAATTCATTGTTAGAATCCGTAGATGTATTTGTCAGATACAGAGACAATACTGCTTTTAACGGTATAAACAATGTTGATGAAATTCCGTTTGGAAACATTCCTGCCAGTGCGTTTGCAGTCGGTCCATCCGGTTTCCCAAGAACAATCATCACCGTTGATGCATCTGATGCTATAGCGGCTTTGGGTTTAGACACGGATACGCAAGTAGATGGTGGAGACATCATTTCAATTCGTTTGGCATTAAAACTAACTACCGGACAGGTATTTACAGATGAAAACAAAAGTGGAGACATCCCCGGAAACTTCTTCAGGTCGCCTTTTGCTTATGACGCGGGCATCGTATGTGCTTTGCCAAATACTGTATTTGTAGGTGCTTATCAATTAACAGTTACTGAAGACGGTGACCTTACAGCGCCAGATGCATTCGGTGTAAGAACATACAACGATCAAGCTGTAACCATTACTGCCACCAGCGGAACAAGAAGGGTAATTCAATCTCTTGCCTTTCTACCTGCTTTTGGTGGTTTTGTAGGTCCATTAACTTTTGACTTAGTTTGTGGCAGAACGATTGCTCCTAATCAAGCTGCCGGTGGTGGGGTTGGTTGTGGTTCTGGCGGTATTCGTTTAGAGACACAAGGAGAATTTGGTTTATTTGACATCGATGATGAATCATCATTCACTTTAATTTTCAACAATTTCGTTGCGGATGGCGGTTGTGGTGTGGCACCTCACCGGGTAATTATCAGATTTGATAAGCTCTAATAGTATAATTTTTTTAAATTTAAAAGGCTGCCAATCGGCAGCCTTTTTATTTGCTACCTTTGCCAAATGAAAGAAAACAACCAACTTATCTACGGCATCCGTGCCGTCATAGAAGGGCTCAACGCCGGAAAAGAAATTGAAAAGATTTACCTTAAAAAAGGTTTGCAAAGTGAACTATACAAAGAGTTAACCAATCTGGCAAACCGCAAAAGCGTGCCCGTTTCGTATGTGCCGGAAGAAAAACTCTACAAACTCGGCGATCGAAACCACCAAGGTGCAGTAGCGGTCGTATCCGAAATTTCCTACATTACCATAGAGAAACTGCTCGAACAGGTTGCTGAAAAAACCACACCCGCCCTGCTCCTGCTCCTCGACGGCGTGACGGATGTGCGCAACTTCGGAGCCATTGCCCGAACGGCAGCCTGTGTCGGTGCTGACGGCATCATCATCCCGAAAAACGGCAGCGCACCGGTCAATGCAGATGCCATCAAAACTTCAGCAGGTGCATTGTATTCCATTCCGGTCTGCAAGGTTGACCACCTGAAAGATGCCGTCTTTTACTTGCAAAGTTCAGATATAAAAATCATCGCCGCCACCGAAAAAACAAATCAAAAGATTTACGACCTCAACCTGACCGAATCCTTGGCTATCATCATGGGCGCGGAAGACAAAGGTGTTTCGGAATCTATCTTAAAATTAGCAGACGAAAAAGCTTCACTTCCCATCACAGGAAACATCGCATCGCTGAACGTATCGGTTGCCTGCGGAGCTATTTTGTATGAAGTAGTTAGGCAGAGAATGTAGCAATTTGAAAATGTGGAAATTTGAAAATTTGTCCCGGTTTCTATGGATTATCGGGAACACTGATAAACGCAGAAAGTATCCGTGTAAATTTGCGGTATCTGCGGGAGAAAACTAATGTGAAGTATGGTCAATCGTAAATAGTTCCCCGCAGATTACGCGGATAACCGCAGAAAAAATCAATGAGACTCTGCAATCCCAATCCCGAGCTATCGAGGTTGATGATTTGATGATTTGATGATTTGGTGATTTGGTGTTTGTAATTTGTAATTTGCTTACATAGGTAATTTAAATCGCATGATTACTTCGCCTGTTTCTTTGTTCACTTCCATTTTATTTTCGGACGTAAAAAGTTCCTTGCCCGTACCCATCTTAAACATTCCCGAAAGAAATTCCATGCCCTTATTCATAATCGTTTCCAATTCTTCTAATCGTTTTATTTGCTCTTTTCGTTCGTTATTCTCAGCATCTGACCGTGTTTGATCTTTTGAAAACACCGAAATTTCTTCCATCTCGGCGGCTGTCGGAGCTGTAATTTCAGCAGGATGGGAAAAGTCACCTAAAATTTCTTCGAGTTGTTGCAAAAACTGCGCTTTTCCCTTGTCGGAAAAATCAACAACATCTTCTTTGTTTTCCGGACTAAGCACACTTTCAAAAAGGTTTTGCTTCACAATTAAGCCTGATGCAATTTTCATTTCAATGGAGTCACGTGTAATTAAGTTAATTACGGTTAAATTTTTATTTTTCTGTCCCAATCGATCTATTCTTCCTATGCGTTGATTTTTCTTAGCCGGATTCCATGGCAGTTCAAAGTTGATAACGGTATCTGCCACTTGAAGGTTTAATCCCGATCCGCCTGCTTCGGTGGAAAGAAAAACCTGACAATCAATATTATTTTCAAACTCTTCGATAATTTTTTTCCGGTTTTTCACAGGCACGCTCCCGCTCAATTCAACAAATCCCAATCCGCTTTCATTCAGCATTTTCCCGATAATATGTAACATCCGTTTCCATTCGGAGAAGATAATAATTTTTCGATTATTGTTTTTTAAATCAAATTTTTCAAGCAATATTTCTTTTAATTCCAGTAGTTTAGGAGAGTGGTTACTTTCTTTGTCCACAAGATAAGACGAGTCGCAACTCATACGCATTGTCTGCAAATGCTTCGTTATCATCTGCATATCATATGGGGTTTTAAATTTCTTTATCAATATCTGCGCGATTGCCCTTGCGCTACTCGCGTGATAATCTTGTTGAACAGGGTGCATCTCAACGGGTACATCAATTTGGGTAATCTTATTAATTTGGCTTAACACATCTTGTTTTTCTCTGCGAATCAATAATTCTTTCAGGCGGTTTTTTAGCTCTTGAAGGTTGTAATAGCCAGTAATCTTATTGTTTGATTCATGGTCGAAATAACAATGCTGGTACGAAAATTCCCACAAAGGTGACAATATCCGGGGGTTGATAAACTCCACAATCGAATAAAGATCGATGAGTTTGTTTTCAATAGGTGTGCCGGTAATCACGAGTGCGTGTTTTTTGTTAAGCGACTTGATTGCATTTGCTGTGATAGTTTCAAAGTTTTTTATGCGCTGCGCCTCATCAAGTATAATAAAATCAAAATCGTTTTTGTTGATGGCTTTGCTGTCACGCAAGACGGTTTCATAGTTAATAATTTGAAAATAAATGTCTTTTCGTTGATATATCTTTTCACGTTCATTCGGGAATCCTTCCACCACGATGGCTTCTTCATCACAGAATTTTTCTATTTCACTTTTCCATTGCGATTTTAAAGAAGCCGGGCAAATGATAAGTGTCTTTTTGAAACCGAATAATCGTTTTTTTGCCAATGCCACACCAATAGCCTGAATGGTTTTCCCCAATCCCATTTCATCGGCTATAATAGCTCCTTTTTTATAGGCGGAAAAAACAATTCCTTCTTTTTGATAGGGATAAAGATCAGTCTTAATCAATGAAAAATCTGGTGTGGTTTTTTCTTTAACCGACTCAATTATTTTGGCATCATAACCCTCTTCTACCAGATTTAGCACTTCGGAGCGAATAAAGATTTGTTTGTGCAGTTCGGCTTGTTGTATAAAACTTAAAAAATGAAACGTTTTTTCTTCTTTTAACGATTTATCGTCTGCAAAATAGGAATCGATTAATTGACGGATGTCTTCAGGTAAATCGTGTGGATAAAACCACGTAATTTTATAATCATTTAATGGATTAAGATAAATTTCCACAAAAGGATAGTGTGTTGAAAGGGTTTTATTGTTAGCGATTTTAATTTTTTCGAAAGCAACCATCAAATGTTTGCACGTGCCTAATTTGTTGGTTTGGTAATCGGGGCAAGAGCAATAACCTTTTTGATTTTCTATATCCCGAAAAGTGAGTTTATAGCTTTTCCCTTTTTCGTTGGTTAAAAGATGTTCCCCGAAGATGTTGCTTGAATAAGCAACGCGATAGTTCGATTTCCTTGCTTTTTCAGCGCGCTCTTCCATGACTCTCTCTATCATTCCTTCACGCGTATAAACTTTACCTTCAGGTTTCCCGTCTGAATCGTAGCGAGAAATAAGCTCAGAAATTTGAAGTAACGCGGCAATTTTATGAGAACACCAGTCTTGAGATTTACAACCACACGTGGCGTATATTTCTTCGTCAACAGCCAATTTCAATCTAAAATCATCGAATTCATCATCAACAACCAATTCAAATTTATCTTTTGATCGCGTTAAAACTTGCACCTGGCCGTTTAGATATAAAAGTTGCCCCAGTCTAAAACTATAAGCGCTAGCCTTTTCTTGTTGAAGTATTTTAAGAAAGTTGCCGATGTTTTCTTTCAATTCTATTTTTTGTGTTTCCTGAACTTCCATCTATCTGATTTTAAACTTTAAAAAAATTAACAAACAAAACTAATAAGTTTCTCCTATTTTTTCTTTAAAGTATAGGCCGATTTGTAAAAATTTTATAAACAACCTGACCATACCCCACACCGCCTGACTTACAAAGGAAAAATTAACCTTTCGAATAATCCTTTTTTGAAAGATTTACATTATCAGCGCTAAACTTTCATTTGTTTACATTGCTATCCGAAAGTCTAAAATAAAAAGTGTCTGAGAATCCCTTATTTTTGTTTTGAAAAAAAAAAATAATCAATGGGACTCTTCAGACGCATCAAAAATAACAAAAAACCGGTACTTCGCCAAATTATAGATTTAGTTCCTCGTTGGATGCTTGATTCTTGCACCAAACAATTTAAAACAGATAAAGGATGCAGTAAATATAGAACTTACGACCAATTTGTAGCCTTAACTTTCGGACAGCTAAATAAATGTTACACTTTGAGCGATATTTCTACTGGAATTGGGGTTTGCGAAACTTTAATAAGTGATTTAGGGTTAAGCCAAAGTCCTGCTCGTTCGACGATGAGTGATGGTAATAAAAAACGCAATTGGAAAGTTTATGAATCTTTGTATAATAAGCTTTTAAAGCATTATGATAGGTTGTTAAAAAGTGAAAATCAACGACATATTATTGAAGAAATCAAAGACCACAGTATCAAATTGATAGACAGTACCGTGGTTAGCTTGTGTTTATCAATGTTTGACTGGGCAAAGTTTCGGACAGCAAAAGGAGGATTAAAAATACATACTTGTTGGGATGATGCACTACAAATTCCCGATTTAGTAAATATTACAGAAGCAAAAACACACGATAGATATGGATTAGGGCAAACTGTTTTTGCGAAAAACACCATAATAGTAGAGGATAGAGCCTATTTTGATTTTGCATTGATGCTTAATAGAATATTTGCAGAAAATATATTCGTTACTCGAATAAAAACAAACACACAATACCAAAGTATAGAAGAGTTAGAGTTACCAATTGATATAGACCAAGATATTTTAAAAGATGAAATAATAGTATTAACAGGCGTAAAAGCACTAGAAACCAAGATAAATGAGCATAAATTAAGACTAGTAAGTGTTTACAAAGCAGACGAAAACAAAGTGATTCACATCATTACCAATAATTTGGACTGGACGGCAAGAACCATTGCAGATTTGTATAAAAAAAGATGGGATATCGAGCTGTTTTTCAAGGCTATTAAACAAAATCTGCAAATAAAAACATTTGTTGGCACAAACGAAAACGCTGTAAAATCACAGATATATGTGGCTTTGATAAGTTATTTATTGTTGGAATTAATCAATAGAACAATTGCTAAAAAAACAAAGACATTTTCAAACTTTGTTGAAAAAATAAGAATATGTTTGGTTTTCTATTTAAGTATTGAATATGTTTGTAATCAAGTAAGTGAAGGGGCTAAAAAAGTCAATAAACAAACCAAAATAGCATTCGAAACTGACTTATTTTCTCAATAATTGAAATTTTAACCAACAAAAACAGTAGCTAACAAAGAAAATTTAGATTTTTTCTAAAACTTTCGGATAGCTGTGATATTTTTTGTATAATAATCCCCTTGTGTGTCAAAATTGTTTTATCATGGATGTTTCTATACTTTTAAACTCTTAAACTCTTAAAAAATGCCCATATATCATTTTATAGCCATCGGAGGAAGCACCATGCACGGCTTGGCGTTGGCCTTGCACGAAAAAGGGGATATCGTTACGGGAAGTGATGATGTGATTTTTGAACCATCGAAGTCGAACTTAGATGCCAAAGGCCTACTTCCCGAGCAATTCGGCTGGTTTCCTGAAAAAATCCATGGCAAACTCGATGCGGTTATCCTCGGCATGCATGCCAAAAAAGACAATCCCGAACTGCTCAAGGCAATCGACTCAGGGATTCCCATTTTCTCCTACCCGGAATTTCTATACGAACAATCCAAAAACAAAACCCGTGTGGTTATCGGCGGATCGCACGGCAAAACCACCATCACTTCCATGATTTTGCACGTGCTTGATTACCACGGCAAAGAAGTGGACTACATGGCAGGCGCGTTGCAAGACAGGAATG
Organism: Flavobacteriaceae bacterium; assembly: GCA_034367065.1. Classification (GTDB taxonomy): domain Bacteria; phylum Bacteroidota; class Bacteroidia; order Flavobacteriales; family Flavobacteriaceae; genus UM-FILTER-40-17. The sequence goes on along the minus strand of JAXMLV010000027.1, from coordinate 2,129 downwards.
CAGCTTTGGTCCATTTGACAAACGAAAATGATTTTGCCGTTTTTGAAGGCGACGAATATTTGAGTTCGGCCTTGGACAATCGATCAAAGTTCCTGCATTACAAACCCAATATCGCTTTGATTAGCGGTATTGCTTGGGATCACATCAACGTGTTTAAAACCTTTGAAGATTATGTCGATACTTTCAGGCAATTTATCAAACAAATCGTACCGGGCGGCATTCTGGTTTACAACGAAGATGATCCGATTGTAAAAGAACTGGCAGAAAACAGCGAGGTTTTTATCCGAAAACATCCCTATCACACCCCCGAAAATCATATCGAAAACGGGAAAACCTATTTAGAAACTGCTTTTGGCGATGTCCCGATTCAAGTTTTCGGCAAGCACAACCTAAGCAATCTGGCGGGTGCACAATGGATTTGCCTACATTTGGGCATCAACGAAGAAATGTTCTACGAAGCCATCGCTAGCTTTAGCGGTGCCGGAAAACGTTTGGAAAAAATGGTAGAAACCAAGCAACTGACCGTATTTAAAGATTTTGCACATGCGCCCTCCAAAGTTACAGCCACCGTCAATTCCGTAAAAGCGCAATTTAAAGACAAAAAAGTAACCGCTTGTTTTGAATTGCATACGTACAGCAGTCTGAATCCTGTGTTTTTGGAACAATACCAAAACAGCATGCAAGCAGCTGATGCAGCGGTCGTCTTTTACGATTTGGAAGCTTTGAAAATCAAAAACATGGTACCTATTTCGCCCGATGAAATACGAAGCGCATTCGGGAGGAAAGATTTAATCGTTTTTACGGAAGCGGCTTCTTTTCGCACCTTTCTCAGCAATCAAAATCCGCAAGATGATGTTTGGCTGCTGATGAGTAGCGGAAATTATGGTGGGGTAAACTTCGAAGAATTAAAGCAGGAATATTGTTAATGCGAATTAAGGTTCGGTTTTATAAAATAACCATTTTATGAATGAATTGTCAAATTTTAAGGGTCGATTTACCTGATGCCGAAGGGCATCACACGTTCATAACTTACACTTTAAAGTCGATTCTGCGACCCCGTCGGGGTCGAACAAACATAAACAAATGTCGTGTTTATGAACGTTTAATCCCTCCGGGATTAAAATTAGCCTGAATGACAAAGTCGGGCTTAATTCGCATTGTTAGTTCTTTTTCAAATAATTCGACAAAACAATTTTTTTCTGATTGGTTTGTTTAACCGTGACTCTTTTCTCCCAAAAAGCCACTATATTTGTTTACAAGCTTATCTAAATGGATGCCAGTTCCCAAAATCTATCGATTAAACAATGGTCTGAAGGCGACCGACCGCGAGAAAAATTAGCGCAAAAAGGCAAAACCAGCCTGAGCGATGCCGAATTGCTTGCCATCGTGATTGGATCTGGCAGTAGAAACGAATCGGCGGTGGATTTGAGCAAACGGATTTTGGCCAAAGTAGAAAACAACTTGAACGAACTCGGCAAACTCACCCTCGAACAGTTGATGCAATTCAAAGGAATCGGCGAAGCCAAAGCCATCAGCATCGCCGCTACACTCGAATTGGGAAGACGCAGACAAAACACAGAAAGCATCGAACGAAAAAAAGTTACCACCAGCCGAGATGTTTTTCAAATCATGGAACCCCTGCTTTCCGATTTGCCACATGAAGAATTTTGGGTACTTTATCTGAATCAGGCAACCAAAATCATCCGAACCGAACAACTCAGCAAAGGCGGCATCAGCACAACCACGGTCGATGTTCGTTTGGCTTTCAGAAAAGCCTTGGAATTGAGCGCAACTTCGATGATACTTTGTCACAATCACCCAACTGAAAACTTAGTTCCGAGCGAATCGGACAAACGCCTGACGCAAAAATTTCAAAAAGCCGGCGAGAGTTTGGATATTCGGGTGCTGGATCATATCATTGTAGGCGGCAATAAATATTTTAGTTTTTCTGATGAAGGGTTGATCTGAAAATAAAGGTAAGTGTTAAGTTCAATACTTCGTTAAAAAATTAAGCAGCCATAGTCCCGTAATATATAAGTTCATTGACGTAGTTTCTATTTTTAGCAGTGTATGGGTTTATACCGAACACGTCAATAAATCGCTGTAGGAGTAACCTGTTGTGATTCATT
>JAXMLV010000026.1:0-69349 GCA_034367065.1 Flavobacteriaceae bacterium | reverse complement strand
TCGCATACTATTTCTCGTAATTGCACTGATTTCTTCTTGTAAACAAGAAAAAAAGGGAAATACCGAGGACATAAATGCCAAAGTGAATACGAATAAAAATAATCTCTCAGAAGAAAAATTACTCGACAAAGTTCAAGAGCAAACTTTCAATTATTTCTGGGATGGAGCCGAACCCAATTCGGGTATGGCACGCGAACGCATCCACTTGGATAACATCTATCCACAAAACGATCAAGATGTGGTTACTACCGGTGGTTCCGGATTCGGTTTGATGGCCATTTTAGTTGGTGTTGAACGCAACTTTATTACCAGAGAAGAAGCATTTAACCGATTTGAAAAAATTGTGTCTTTCCTCGAAAAAGCAGACCGTTTTCACGGTGCCTGGCCACACTGGATTGACGGGAAAACCGGCAAAGTAAAGCCATTCAGCCCCAAAGACAACGGCGGTGATTTGGTAGAAACCGCCTTTTTGATTCAAGGATTGCTAACGGTATCCGAATATTTTAAAGCGGGAAATGCTTTAGAAAAATCGTTGACTGACCGGATAGAAAAACTGTATCGAGAAGTGGAATGGGACTGGTACACCAACGGAAAAAATGTTTTGTACTGGCACTGGTCACCCAATTACAAATGGGAAATGAATTTTCCGGTAGGCGGCTACAACGAGTGTTTGATTATGTACGTATTGGCAGCGAGTTCGCCTACACATCCCATCTCCAAAACCGTTTATGACAAAGGTTGGGCAGGCAATGGTGCCATCAAAAACGACACTACTTATTATGGTTTGCGAACAGTTCTCAATCATTTTGAGCACGATAACGCACCGGTCGGGCCACTGTTTTGGGCACATTATTCTTATTTGGGATTAAACCCAAAAGGTTTGAAAGATCAATATGCCGATTATTGGCAACTCAATCAAAATCACGCCCTGATTCACTATAAATACGCAGTTGACAATCCGAAGCATTTCAAAGCATACGGGGACAGCCTTTGGGGAATGACTTCCAGTTATTCCATCAATGGATATGCCGGTCACCGACCCGGCGATGATTTGGGCGTGATTTCACCCACCGCCGCGCTTTCTTCATTTCCATATACGCCGGAAAAAAGTATGGCTGTGCTTCGTAATCTGTATCAAAATCACGACACTTTGATTGGCAAATACGGCCCTTATGATGCATTCAGCATCGAATACAACTGGTATCTTCCCAGATACTTAGCCATCGACCAAGGACCAATTCCCGTGATGATTGAAAATTACCGAACCGGTATGCTTTGGAAACTATTCATGAAACGTGGCGATGTGCAAGCAGGGCTTAAAAAACTTGAATTTACTTTCCCGCAAACCCAATAAACGAATGAAACACCCATCATAAAGCAATTTTTGAAACACAATAGTTGATTGTGGATGTTATATAAGACCGATAAATTTAATTTATATAGGAAAATGAAATTTAATGCAATTTTGATACTGTTTTTTTTAATAGCCTGCTCTTCAGGCGGTGACAGTCCTGATGAAATGGTTATCAACCCACCGACTGAAACCCCAAAGCTAACCGATGAAGAACTCCTCACCACCATCCAAAAACAAACTTTCGGGTATTTTTGGGAAGGGGCTGAAGTCAATTCCGGTGCAGCAAGAGAACGTTTTAATTTAGACAATCCGAATTTGGACAGTCATGTGGTGGCTACCGGTGCCACCGGATTTGGGTTGATGGTTATCATCACGGGGGTCGAACGCGGTTTTATCAGCAGAAATGAGGGAGTAACTCGCATCGAAAAGATACTGTCTTTTTTGGAAAATGCCGATCGCTTTCACGGGGTTTGGCCGCATTGGCTCAATGGCACAACCGGAAAAACCATTCCCTTTTCAGCCTTTGACGATGGCGGTGATTTGGTAGAGACTGCCTTTCTGGCACAAGGTCTTTTGAGCGTTAGACAATATTTAATCAATGGAAACAATGCCGAAAAACTGCTTGCCGATAAAGCAGATACACTTTGGAAACAAATTGAATGGAATTGGCATTTAAACGGCGGCAACACCTTGATTTGGCATTGGTCTCCCAATTTTGATTGGCGCATCAATTTGCCCATCAAAGGATACAACGAAGCACTAATCGTTTATGTATTGGCCGCTTCTTCGCCTACTTTTCCAATCCCGCCCGAAGCCTATCACATGGGTTGGGCTGACAACGGAAACATCAAAACCGAATCCATTTCCTTCGGACAACGAATTACTTTAAAACACAATGGAAACACGGGTTCCGTCGGACCACTTTTCTGGGCGCATTATTCCTATTTGGGATTAAACCCGCGCAATTTGGTGGACAACTACGCAAATTATTGGGAGCAAAACGTGGCACATGCAAGGGTGCATTTCAATTATTCCGTGGCCAACCCAAAGGGATTCTTCGGATACGGCGCAGATACTTGGGGGCTGACCGCAAGTTTATCCATGACCGGATATGAAGCACACAACATCAACAACGATTTGGGCGTGATAGCACCAACCGCCGCCTTGTCTTCGTACCCGTATCTTCCCGTGGAATCGCTGCGGATGATGCGTCATCTGTACGAAGATTTAAAACGCTCCGTTTGGGGTAAATTCGGATTTTATGACGCCTTCAGTCAACAAAACAATTGGTTTCCGCAGCGATACATCGGCATCGACCAAGGCCCGATTGTCATCATGATTGAAAACGGACGAACCGCCTTGCTTTGGAATTTATTCATGGGCAGCCCCGAAATTCAATTCGGATTACAAAAACTTAATTTTAGTTTTCAATTATAAAAAGCTTGTTAAAAAATCGACTCTAATGAAAAATTACATATTGTTTATAGGCATTCTCACGTTGTCATCTTGTTCAAAATCAACGGAAAAAGATTTGAACAAAATGGATGTTTTTGTGTCCGAATTGATGCAAAAAATGACCCTTGAAGAGAAAATCGGTCAACTCAATTTGATTACCCCGGGTTCAGATATTCCCACGGGTTCGGTGGTGAGTACAGATGTGGAATCCAAAATAAAAAACGGGCAAGTCGGCGGGATGTTTGGGGTCATTGGTCCGGAAAAAATCCAAGAGGCGCAAGCATTGGCAGTAAACGAAAGCCGATTAAAAATTCCCTTGCTTTTTGGGTCGGATGTCATTCACGGGCATAAAACTACTTTTCCGATACCATTGGGTTTGGCATCGAGTTGGGACACTGATTTGATCAAAAAATCCGCGCAAATTGCGGCTGACGAAGCCACTTCCGATGGGTTGAACTGGGTGTTTTCACCCATGGTCGATATCGCCCGCGACCCGCGTTGGGGACGTGTTGCTGAAGGCTCAGGCGAAGATGCTTTTTTGGGTTCGCAGATTGCCATCGCCATGGTGAGCGGTTACCAAGGTGATGATTTGTCTCAAAACAACACGGTCATCGCGTCTGTGAAACATTTTGCGCTTTACGGAGCTTCTGAAGCAGGGCGGGATTACAACACGGTCGATATGGGTAAATTGCGCATGTACAACGAATATTTGCCACCTTACAAAGCTGCTGTCGATGCAGGCGTGGGTAGCGTGATGAGCTCGTTTAATGAAATCGATGGCGTGCCGGCCACCGGCAACAAATGGTTGCTAACCGATTTGCTCAGAAACGAATGGGGTTTTGACGGTTTGGTCGTGTCCGACTATACTTCCGTCAACGAGATGATTGCGCACGGCATGGGTGACTTGCAAGCTGTTTCCGCACTTTCACTCAAAGCCGGATTGGACATGGATATGGTGGGCGAAGGATTTTTGAACACTTTAAAAAAATCGCTCGATGAAGGAAAAATAACCGAAGCAGACATCAATCTCGCTTGCCGGAGAATTTTGGAAGCCAAATACAAACTCGGTTTGTTTGACGACCCTTTCCGTTACATCGATGAAAAGCGGGCTGAAAAAAATATTTTGACTACCGAAAATAGAAATTTTGCTCGAAAAGCTGCAACGCATTCTTTTGTTTTGTTAAAAAACAACAAGCAGACTTTGCCACTTATTTCTTCGAAGAAAATTGCCTTGATCGGGCCTTTGGCCAATAACAAAAACAATATGTTGGGCACTTGGGCTGTTTCGGGAAATCCGCAACTATCCATACCCGTTTTGGAAGGTGTCAAAAATGTGATGGGAGCAGATGTGAAGGTGCGTTATGCCAAAGGTGCCAACATCACAGACGATGCAGAGTTAGCCAAAAGAGCGAACGTATTTGGCGAACGGGTTGACATCGATGCACGGTCACCCGAAGTCTTGATTGCTGAAGCAGTTTCGTTGGCTAAAAATTCGGATGTGGTAGTGGCGGTAGTGGGTGAGGCCTCAGAAATGTCCGGCGAAGCAGCCAGCCGAAGCGATATCGGATTGCCTCAGAGTCAAAAAAATCTTTTGTCAGCTTTGAAAAAAACAGGCAAACCCATCATTTTGGTCATCATGAGTGGCAGACCGTTGACCCTCGAATGGGAAAACGAAAACGCCGATGCCATTTTGCAGGTTTGGTTTGCAGGTATTGAAGCGGGAAATGCCATCGCCGATGTTTTGTACGGAAAATACAACCCTTCGGGCAAGTTGCCGATGACTTTCCCGAGAAACGTGGGCCAGATTCCGATTTATTACAACCACAAAAACACCGGTCGCCCGTTTGATGCAAACAACAAATTCACCTCCAAATACTTAGATGTTTCCAACGAGCCGCTTTTCCCGTTCGGTTATGGGTTGAGTTATACCTCCTTCGGTTATAAAATATCTCAAAATGCTACCGAAATGGATGGGAAAAACAACATTACTTTTAAAGCCGAGATTACCAATACCGGAAATTTTGACGGCGATGAGGTTGCTCAGTTGTACATTCATCAAAAGGTGGGAGCCATCACGCGTCCGGTCAAGGAATTGAAAGGATTTAAAAAAATGTTGGTGAAAAAAGGCGAAACCGTGACAGTTGAGTTTACACTCACGGTGGACGATTTAAAATACTATCACCCGGACTTAAGTTTTACCTACGACCCGGGCGAATTTGAATTTTTTATCGGAACCTCTTCCAATCAAGATTTTACGGGGCGTTTTATTGTTAAATGAACTCAATCCAACGCCTCCGTCAACTTCTGGAAAACTTTTTTGGCGTTTTTTGTCAACGGTAGGTTATTTTATCTGACAACCCGGATATGTCCACACAACGGAAGACATTGTGGTCATTTTTTTCCGAAGGATGGTTTTTTCATCCATTTCAAATGTTTAAATACCGGTTTAAATAGTCCGAACGATCTTTTAAATTGCTCATCAATTTGTCTTCTTCGTGCTCCGAAACGATTTGGTAGCCGTATCTTCTAAAGGATTGAATAATCGGGTTGATGGCAATGGGTCCGATTTTAAGCGTGATTTGCACGGTGTCGGGATTGCTTTCAGAAATGAATGCGCCGAGCAGTTTCCCGTCATTCGACTCAACGATTTGGCAGATTTTACTCATCGAATAGTCTGTGGTGTTGTGTTCGATAATCAGAATATTTCCCGGTTCGGTCAGAAAAGGGGTTTCGTAAATAAAATTGAGCAAATCTTCCAACAGATAACAACCCTTGTATTGGTTTTCATTATCGACGATGGGCATTAAATCGGTTTGATTTTGCGCAAATAAACCCAATACTTCCAACCAGTTATATGAATTTTTGACATAAAATAAATCAAGGAGATATTGATAATCTTCTATGTTTTTTGCCAAATCCAAGTCGTGTATGTCTTCTTTAGACAGCATGCCCAGCAGATGTGTGTCTATCACGGCCAAGTGATTAGCTTCATTTTTTTTAAATGAATCTTTGGCCTGCTTTAAAGTGTTTTTTAAAGTTAGCGGCTTGATGTCGGTGTTGATAAAGTCAGTAATTTTCATGTTTTGTGAAACGGAAATCGGATGCATGCAAAATAATCATTTTTTAGGACATCTAACGAACTACACTTCGTATTTTTGCACTCTAAAACAAAACCATGGCAAAATTAAGCGTAAACATCAATAAAATAGCTACTTTGCGAAATTCCCGCGGTGGCAATACACCCGATTTATTGAAGGTAGCGCGCGATGTGCAAACTTTTGGCGGACAAGGCATCACGATTCACCCCCGACCTGACCAGCGACACATCCGTTATCAAGATGCGTATGACTTGGTTCGTGTGGTCTCGACCGAATACAACATTGAAGGAAATCCGATTCCTGAGTTTATCGATTTGATATTGAAAATAAAACCTACACAAGTAACTTTGGTTCCGGACGCGATCGGTGCCATCACGTCAAACGCCGGTTGGGACACAGTCAAACACAAAGATTTTTTAAAAGAAATTATCGCTGAATTTTACAGAAATGACATTCGCACCTCTGTTTTCGTGGATCCTGTTTTAAAAATGATAGAAGGTGCAAAAAATACCGGTACCGATCGAATCGAATTGTACACCGAATCTTTTGCCAAGGAATACGAAGCCGGAAATAAAGCGGGAATCGATCCGTATGTCAAAGCCGCAAAACTCGCCGGAGATTTGGGTTTGGGTGTAAACGCCGGGCACGATTTGAGTTTGCAAAACATTGCTTTTTTTGCTCAAAACATCCCGAACCTATTGGAAGTTTCCATCGGCCACGCGCTCATCACGGAATCGCTTTATTTGGGATTGGAGAATGTGATTCAGATGTACCTGCAAAAATTGGAGAATTGAGCAGGGAAAATCAATAGGCAATGAGCAAGAAAAAACAACAACAAACAACATATAACACATAACTTCATCCGCATGCTGCTACATTCGATAATTTTGGGAAATGGAAAACCCGTCTTGATTCTGCATGGTTTTCTGGGCATGTTAGACAATTGGAAAACCATCGGCAAGCAATTAGCCGACGATGATTTTCAGGTGCATTTAATCGATCAAAGAAACCATGGAAACAGTTTTCACAGCGACGAATTTAACTACGATTTGTTGGCAGATGACGTCTGTCGGTATTGTGCACATTTTCAATTGACTAAGGTTTTTGTCATCGGACATTCGATGGGTGGGAAAACGGCGATGAATTTGGCGATGAACCATCCGGAGTTGATTGAAAAGCTCGTGGTGGTTGACATCGCTCCCAAGATTTACCCGCCGCATCACGCGGATGTGATAGCCGGACTTCTTTCTTTGGATTTGGAAAACCTCCAATCGCGCCAAGAAGCCGATGATCAGCTGAAAAAATACATTTCCGATTTTGGTGTACGACAGTTTTTGTTGAAAAATCTCTATCGCGAAAATTCCGGAAAATTTGGTCTGAAATGCAACCTCGAAGTCCTGTCAAAAGCTGAGCAGATGATAGGTGAAAGTTTTCCGCAAAACACAAATTTTGAAAAACCCGTTTTGTTTTTGAAGGGTCAAAATTCTTCTTATATCGAAGACAACGACCGAATTACCATCGAAAAATATTTTCCCAAAGCGAGCGTTTTAGAAATTCCGAACGCGGGACATTGGCTTCACGCCGAAAATCCGAAAGCATTTTATGAAAAATTAATATCTTTCTTGAAAAATTAAACCAGCCCTCACAGGTTTCAAAAACCTGAGAGGTTTATTTGGAAACCTGTGAGGGTTATGAAAAAATAAATTTTACATCTATGAAATCGCCATTAACAACAAGTTTGCGTAAGCAAACACCGATAAATAAAATGCGATAACATATATTCCGCTAAAAAAATAAATTTTACATATATGAAACTCATCATCCGAATTCTTACTTCCGCGATAGCCGTCATGGCCATTGCTGCCATTTTACCCGGCGTGACAGTTAGTGATTACATAACAGCCATTTGGGTAGCCGTTATGTTGGGCATCCTCAATCTTTTTGTAAAACCCATATTAATCTTTTTTACGCTTCCGGTCACCATTGTTACCTTCGGCTTGTTTTTATTGGTCATAAACGCTGTCATCATACTCGTGGTGGCCGAGCTGGTCAGTGGTTTTCAGGTCAGCAGCGTATGGAGCGCACTCTTCTTTAGCTTGTTGCTTTCTATATTTCAATCTTTTTTGTTCTCTTTTTTGAAAGATTCGTAAAAAGTCTCAAACTATTTTATTATAATTGCATTGCGTTAACTTAACGTTAACACGATTATATTTAATAAACACAAACAAATCAAGATTATGAAACAAGTGTATAGCTTTTGGCTGCTTTTTGCCCTGTTGGCAGTGGTGGCGTGTAGCGATGACGACAACAATGATGTCATTGCAGAAGAAGAAGTAGTTGCCACACCCGGATCTGCCGATTTCAGTAATTATGTTTCCCTCGGAAATTCACTTACAGCAGGTTTTGCGGATGGAGCTTTGTTCATTCAGGGTCAAGAAGGCTCATACCCTTACATTTTGTCTGAGCAATTTGCCTTGGCTGGCGGCGGAGAATTCAAAATTCCGTTGATGAATGACAACCTCGGTGGCGTATTGCTCGGCGGTCAACAAATACTCGAAAATCGATTGGTATTGGCGCAAACACCCAACGGTTTGTTGCCATCTCGAATCTCTGGTTCGCCGACAACCGATATCACCAACGTGTTGTCCGGACCTTTTAACAACATGGGCGTGCCCGGAGCCAAGAGTTTTCATCTTTTAGCTCCCGGATTTGGCAATGTGGCAAACGTGCAACTCGGAAAAGCAAATCCTTATTTTGTGCGTTTTGCTTCCAGCCCGAATGCAACTGTTTTTCAAGATGCGATTGCCCAAAATCCAACCTTTTTTAGCCTATGGATCGGCAACAACGACGTCCTTGGATATGCACTTTCCGGCGGTACAGGGATTGACCAAACAGGCAATCTTGACCCGACGACTTACGGTGCCAACGACATCACCGATGGAAATGTGTTTGCCTCAATTTACAATACTTTGCTGACCGGATTGACTGCGCAAGGTGCAAAAGGGGTAGTTGCAAATATCCCGGATGTGTTTACGATTCCATTTTTTACAACCGTTCCAAACAATGCTTTGGTGCTTGATGCGTCTCAAGCTGCGAGTCTGACCGGATTTTTTCAGGCATTTTCAGGCATTTTCACGCAGGGATTGATTCAACAAAACGTACCGCCTCAACAAGCTGCTCAGCTTGCTTCCCAATACGCATTTACATTTACGGCAGGTCCCAATCGGTTTTTAATCGCTGTTCCGGCTTCACAATCCAACCCGCTTGGACTTCGGCAAATGACAGCAAGCGAGTTGCTGTTGCTGACCATCGACCAAAATGCGCTTCGAACACAAGGGTATGGTTCTGTAGCCATTACCCCTGCCGTTCTTCAAGTTTTAGGATTGTTGCAGCAAGGCGGCACTCCCACTGCCGAACAAGCACAATTGGTACTCGCGGCTGCCAACCCGATCAAAGACAAAGATGCTTTGGATACAGACGAGCTTCAGACAATCGCCAATGCATCGGCACAATACAATGCCACCATACAGGCGTTGGCGCAACAGTTTGACCTGGCTTTTGTCGATGCAAAAGCTGCTCAATTGCAGATACTCAACGGCGGTGTCCCGTTTGACGGCGGTGTGATGAAACAACCTTTGGTGACCGGCGGATCGTTTTCTTTGGACGGAATCCACCCCACACCAAGAGGATATGCTTTGGTTGCAAATGCTTTTATTCGCGCCATCAATGCGAAATACGGCTCCACCTTGCCGGAAGTTAAATTGATAAATTTTAACACGTTGATTCTTCCTTAAGGCATCAAAAACCTTATAAAAAAATGAACCGGAGTTTTGCTCCGGTTTTTTTGTTTGAAGAAATCTCGAAATCTTGTGATCTTTCAGCCTTGCTTATTCTTTCTGCCAATCTATTTTTTTTGACACGAACATGATGGTTGCGAGTATTAGGAACAGGCCGATACTACCCGTTATCAACGCATAATTTTCCATCTGGATGATGATGTAAATATAACTGTAAAGTGCTGACAATGAAAGACAAATAAGCAATGGAAATTTCATTCCTTTTAGAATCGTCCGCGCATACAAAGTGATAAGGCCTAAAACCGACAGGGCCGCGATGATGTATGCTTTAAAGAACGAACTGTGTTCGGAAATTGAAATGAGCAAGGTGTAAAACATAACCAAAGCCAAGCCTACCATGACATATTGAAACGGGTGAATATACACTTTGCTGATGAGTTGTATGAGAAAAAAGACAAGAATCGTCAATCCAATTACCAGAAACCCGTATTTTGCCGCGCGTTCGCTTTTTTGGTATTCGTCAACGGCAACGATGAGTTGTGTGCCAAAAGCAAATTTTGTCAAATCGGGAAGATTGCCAAAAAATGATTGTTCAAATTGGCGGTTGATTTGCAAGATTTTCCACGAAGCTTTAAATCCATCGTCCGTTATCTTTTTGGAGTTATCATCGGGCAAAAATTCACCCGTAAAACTGGGAGAAGGCCAATTACTTTTCATGCTTACCGAAGTTTCTTTCCCGATGGGGATAAATTTTATCGCGTCACTGCCGTTTACATTCATGTCGAATGAGAAGGAGACAGGCGAGGAGCTGATTCCCGAAAAATCCGGAATGGGCTTGCTTTCCAAAGTGTTGAGGTACTCGTCGGCATATTTTGGCAGCATATTGAATTGAGCCGCGTTGAAATTTATCACCAAAGTATTCCGAATTCCTTTCAGATTGGAGGTTTTTACCAAGAGTATGGCTTTGTCCAACAATACGTTTTCTGGAAGAATATCTGTTTCTGAAAAATCTATGGCCGGAAAACTACCGTTTACCCGGATGTTCGCGTTAAAAACAACTGATTCAAAAATACTTCGATGCAGTGGTTTTGTGTTGGCATCTGCGTCTATTTCTAAGAATTCGGGGAAAAAATAGGCTTCTTCTATCACGGTTTCCTGCGCGGTAGTATATTTTCCGTCCGAGCTGTAAACCCTGTTTTCCTTAAAAGTTTTATAAGGGATTTTTAAAATGGGGCCTGAAAGCACAATTTCGTTTCCCCATTTTTCATTTATTTCATGGACGACTTCCTTTTGCCGTTGGGCTCTCTCTTCTATCAGGTTTTGTACAAAAACCAGCGGGATGAGTAATACCACCAATAGAAACCCGACCACGAGCATTTTTGCTGTAATAGAGTTGCTCAACCAGTTTACGAATGTTACAGTTTTTTCTTCCATAATGTTAAATGTAAAGTACTTTGTTATCCAAAGTTGATTAATAAAAAAATATTTAGAGCTTGTTTATTACATGAGTTCGATTAATCCAAAAAGCGTCAGTTTGAGGTCTCGATACAACTTTATTAAGTTGCGACAGCAACTTAATAAAGCCACTCGACCTGACACTCCTTTACAACACCCTTGTCACATCGAGTAGGTTTTTTTTTTGAAAAAAAATCGTATCGAGAAGTCACTTCGAGTTTTTGCTTTTTGTGATGGCAAAAAAACAAAAGTATCGAGAAGCGCATTCGCGCCTCATCGGAATCACTTTCCAGAGGCTTCGCAACTGACACATATTCTGCAATATACATGATTCGCTTATGTTTGAAAGGCTGTTTATTTAATTAATTTTTCCAACGCTTCAATATGTCTTTTAAATTCGGCTTTGCCCAATTTAGTGGCAGTATAGCGCGTGTTGGGTTTTCGGTCGATAAAGGATTTTTCAACTTCAATATATTTCGATGATTCCAAAGATTTTAGATGGCTTGCCAAATTGCCATCGGTCACGTTCAGCAATTCCTTCAGGCGGTTGAAATCTGCATCTTCGTTGACAACCAAGATGGACATAATGCCCAGCCGGATTCGATGGTCGAATAGTTTATTTATGTGATCGATTATTCCCACAACTAAGATTTTTTCTCATCCAAATACATCATGCTCCCGTATATGATATGAAAGAACCCGAACCCCAAAATCCAAAACCAAAATCCATATCCCGGAATTGCGGCACACAGAAGCCCCGCGGCAATTTCTGCAATTCCCAGATATTTTATATCCCCCACGGTGTATTTGGAAGCATTGACTAATGACAACCCGTAGAAAATGAGCATCAAGGAAGCAGTTAATCCATAATGTTGATGGTTTAAATTCAGTAGAATATAGATGCCTCCGGTTAAGAATGGAATGAGAAAATTGGTTAACAGACGCTTTGTTGTGGCATCCCAAATTTTTTCGTTATTTTTTTTTGCTTTCCTTGCGGAGAGAAAAAGAGCGGTGAGAATACTAAAAGCGGCGACAAGAAATATTATAAGGACGGAAGTTTTGAAATTCCAACTGTTTGTCTCAAGGTAGTTTCCCTGCTTTGGGAAGACAAAAAAATAAGCAATCGCAGCCCCAATAATGGCATACATCCCTGCGAGTATTCCTGAAAGCCCGCTCAGGGAAATAAATCTGGATGAGCGATCCATAAGCTGCTTGATTTCGCTTATGTTTTTTAAGTGTTCCGTTCTATTCATGTTAAAGTACTTTGAAATGCAAAGTAAATTAATTCTCTTATAAACACCAAATTTATTTAGAGGAAAGTTGTAACCATTCAAGATTGGCAGCCGTCCGGGCTGGCATTTTATTAATTTCCCCCAGCGGGTTGAGTTTATGAATTTTCAGCCATTACATGCCCCGGGTTTTTATGGGATGAAATAAAAAAACCTGTACGTTATGTCGCGTACAGGTTCTATCAACAAAATCAAATAAATTTTAATAACCGGGGTTTTGAGAGATCAGGCCTCCTGATTTTTCAATGTCTCTTTGGGGAATGGGGTACAGTAAATGAAAGCTTTGGAAATTTTTACCTAAACCCGTTAGAAATTCTTGGGCAATGCCCCATCTTTTAAGATCATTGAATCGTTGTGATTCAAAACCCAATTCCACTCGCCTCTCATGAATTAACCAGTTCATAATTTGGGTTTTATCAGTGCTGCTTTCATTCCAATCAGCCAATGTGCCTGATGGAAGCATGATTCCATCTAATGGCGGGGTATTTCGTGCACGAGCCCGGATTGAATTTATTATTTCAATAGCATCTTGATAATTTGAGGTCTCTAATAATGCTTCGGCTTTCCATAATAAAATATCTGCCCATCTGATGAAAATTCTATTTCCCGGCGAATCGTCATTCCCTCTGAATGAGGCATTTGTAACGCCGTATATTTTATACACTAATTTTTCCTCAACATTTACAGTATAATCAAGTCTCGGGTCATTGGCTTCGAATTCATCAAGAAATGATTGGGTGGGAGCCATAAACCCCCAACTCATTACCGCACCAAAGCCATTTCCTTTTCTAGGATTTTGAACTTCCTTATGGTCGTAAGCGAAAACCACCTCGTTTTCGGTAAACTCTTTTGAAATATCAAAACTGTCAAAATAAAGATTGTTTAAAGAATAGAACCCTAAATTTTCCAGCTCACTGATGATAGTTATAACGTTTTCCCACTCTTTATTGTAAAGAGCTATTTTAGCTTGAAGCGCTATTACAGCACCCTTAGATGCTCTCCAAGGTTCTTCATTACTAGAATATTTTGTGGGGGGTAATAATAATTTTGCTTCGGACAGGTCAGATTTGATTTGTGCAAGTACAGTTTCCTTGTCAATTCTTGATGAAACAGTAAAAGCATCTTGAAAATTATCCAATGGTTTAAGAATCAGGGGTACATCTCCAAAGTTTTGTACGAGATCAAAATAATAAAAGGCTCTTAGAAATAATACTTCCCCGAGCATTCGGTCTCTTAGTTCGCTGCTTAAACCTGCCTGATTTACAGTTTCATTATTAGTTAATAGGCTAATTCCCTGATTTACTCTGGCAATTCCTTCATAATTATAGCTCCAGATGCCGTTAAATGCTCCGTTTTCAGATGTAAAATTAAAGGCCGCAACTTCATCCATCCATGTTTGGTCTCCATCCGGATTCCATTTTTTATTCATGTCACCGGAAGCGATATCCTGTAAGATAAAATCATTCCTAAATACCTTCCCGCCAGTCCAGTCCCAATTCCCAATTATATTTAGGGTATTGGATAACAATTCATAAGATGAGTTAATACCGGACACAATTCCAGAAGCAGTGACATCCGTAGAAATTTGGTCAGATGTAATTAGCCCAATAGGATTTTTGTCTAAGTCGTCTGCACAACCGAATAGCGTAACAGATACAATTGTCAAGATAATTTTTTTTAATGTTTTCATAATGTTTTGATTTTATGATTGTTCTAAAATGAAAGGTGAAATCCAAGTGAGAATACTTTGGAAAGAGGGAAAGTCCCTTGGTCAATTAGCCCTGAAGATTCGGGGTCTAAGCCACCGTAATTAGTAATAGTAATCAGATTTTGGGCAGAAAAATATACGCGAAGTTCCTGAATATCCAACCCCAATTTATCTGCCAATGTATTAAAGGTGTATCCCAATTCAATGTTTTTCAGCCTTAAATAGGATGCGTCCTCAACGAAAACACTTGATACTTTACTACCTCCATTATCTGTAAAGCTTACTCGTGGGATACTGTTTGAAGATCCGGCTCCATCCCAAGCCTTTAAAACATTTGTGGTAGAATTAAAAGGCCTTGTGTCGAAATCCAAAATCTTTTTTAGATCATTATATTTTTCAACACCGCTGACACCTTGAAAGAAGATACCTAAATCAAAATTTTTGAATTCTCCTGAAAAGTTAAAACCATACATCAATCTCGGGTTAGGATTTCCTATAAAGTCTCGATCGTTATCATTTATAATGCCGTTGCCATCCAAATCTTTAAATTTTATATCCCCGGGCACAGCCGAAGGGTTACTGATCCCATTCAAATGCTCTGCAACCTCTTGTTGAGTTTGATAGATTCCATCGAAAACTAATCCAAAAAATGAGTTTAGAGGGTGTCCTACCTCTGTTCTGGTGACACTGCCCGATATGTTGGGTAAATTTGGATGCAATTGAAGTACCCTGTTTTTAAGCGTACTAACATTTGCATTTATGGTATATTTAAATTGATTGATTTGATTGCGATAATTTATTCCAAACTCAACCCCTTTGTTGTTTACTTTCCCCGCGTTGACAAATGTTGGAGATACATCGCCAACCAGTTGAGGTAATGAAATTGGCAATAGGATATCAGAGGTTCTTTTATTGAAATAGTCAAAGCTAAATAAAAGTTTGTTGTTAAAAAGGCCGAGGTCAAAACCTCCATTATATTGAGTGGTACTTTCCCATTTTAGATCCGGATTTCCAAATCTGGATATTACAAATTTGTCATTGTCTTTTCTGAATAGTGTTAAAAACGCAAAATCAGGGATTTCCTGATTTCCCAATACGCCCCAACTACCCCTGAATTTTAATTCGGAAAGCCAAGAAATGTCTTTCATGAAATTTTCCCGAGAAGCAATCCACCCTGTGGAGACAGAGGGGAAATTCCCCCATCTATTACCATCTGAAAATTTTGAAGATCCATCTCTTCTTATGCTTCCCGTTAAAATATAACGATTCTCATACATATAGGTAGCAGATCCAAAATAAGAAAGAAGAGACCATTCGGAAGCGGTTCCTCCATTGTTTATATCAGTTGGAAACCCCCCGAAATCTAGAAATCTAAATTGATTATCAGAAAAATCAAACCTGTTGCGGGATGCACCTAAATTAGATTCTTTATTGGTTAGATACTCACTCCCTATCAAGGCGCTAACGGAATGATTTCCGAATTCTTTTGTGTAATTTAAAGTATTATTCCAAGTATAATTATAGGTTTGAGTCCTAGACTCAGATAACTGATTGGGCCTGTTTAGTCTTCCCAAACCCTGATCTAAAGAACCACCGCCGCCATCATCGTCCCCAAAGTTTTCATTAAATGTTTTTCTGTGAGAGAAATTTAGATCTACCCCAATATTCGTTCTTAGTTTTAACGAATTATCTTTTAAAAAAGCGTATTCCGCAAAGACATTACCGAAAGTTCTGTAATCATTGGTTTCATCATCTGTGAAATAGGCAAGCGCTATAGGATTTTGACTACGTTCGAATAGATCACTATCAAACTGATTTGGACTTACAAAAAAAGGCAAATCGGTAAATGGGTTTTCCGGAGAAAAAGTGGGGTCACTTGGGTCTTTTCTGACGGGTATCACCGGAGGCCTTATAAGGGCATGACGGATTACCCCGGGCGCATCGCCCTTAGAAGAAATTTGGTCTCTGGATGAATAGACAAGTTGCAAATTTGTACCAAATTTAAATTTCGGTGAAAATTGTGCGTTAAGGTTTGTCCTAAAATTCACCCTTTGAAATTTATCATTGTCAAAAACCACTATGCCATCTTCCTCGTAGTACCCACCTGAAAGATAATATTGAATGTTTTCGCTACCGCCACTTGATGAGACTTGTGCGCTATATACCCTTCCTGTTTCGAACAGTTCGCCTAAATAATCTACATCGGCCAAATCGGTTCTTCCCTTTGCCGCAGTATATGGGTTTGGGCCTGGAAATCCGGCGTTATCAAATGCTTTCTCTTTAGTATTCAAATACTGCTCTGCATTCAATAGGCTGGGCAGATTTGTTACACGCTGTATAGCTGAGTATGTGTCAACGGTAAGTGTTGGTTTGCCCGCATTCCCCTTTTTCGTTGTTATTATTACAACCCCTGCCGATGCTCTGGCGCCATAAATTGAGGAAGCCGCAGCATCTTTTAAAACATTCAAAGATTCAATATCCTGCGGGGTTATGAATGAAATGTCTCTGGAAGGAATGCCGTCTATTATGTACAGCGGATCATTGTTTCCAATCGTTCCGTTACCCCTGATTCTGACTTCGATAGGGTCACCGGGTGCGCCGGTACTTGATGTTATTTGAACACCTGCTATTTGCCCTTGCAATGCCTGTGCTACATTGGGGACACGTCTTTTCTCAAAATTCTCCATGTTAACGGATCCAATGGCGCTGGTAATGGTTCTTTTGTTTTGGGAAGAATAACCTACTACCATGACCTCATCTAATTGTTTTTGATCCGGAAAAAGGGTAATGCTGATTTGTTTTTTCCCATTGACAGGCTCATTAACCGACAAAAATCCAAGGTAAGAAAATACCAAAACAGGATTATCAACGGTTGAAGATATGGTCAAGGTGTACTCACCGTTGATGCCAGTCGTCGTTCCCGTGGAGGTTCCAATCACTAATACGTTCACACCGGGTACGGGTGTTCCTTGGTTATCTTTTACAACTCCGCTGACTATTGTTTGTGAAAACAAGGCCGTACCCATTAAAGTAAAAACAATCAATAACAAACTTTTAAATTTTTTCATAATATATAATTTAGGTTGATAAATTCATTTTCAATTTATTGATAGGCGATGACTATATCGTTAGACATGTACTTACCGTTTAATAGTGTGATTTTAGAGTTGGATGGAATTGCCACGATGAGTGAAGCGCTATCCGGCTGCATGGTGAACACCCCCGTTTTTTTTATGTCCTTCGCTACAATTTCATGGGTCAAAGCGTTAAATAAATCTACTGCTTGCCCGGATGTGTTGTCGAATACTATTTCAACCGGCTTGTTGTGGGGATTGTAGTATAGGCTTGTCTGATAGGCTTCCTTTCGGTAAAAATCTGTCGCTAGGCAATCTAGTTTTAAAACTTCGCCAATATTGGTTTCACTTATAATTGAACCAAATATCCCGGCATACGCAGAGCTATACACGCTAAACATAGAGACATCGGGTTGTCCTTTTGCCCAATTCGGGCCGTCTCCAAGAGCCACGGGGCTTTTCCCTTTTAAGACAGGTTTCCCATAAACATCCGTTTTTCTTAATCCTTCATAGGCAATGATGCCATTTGTTATTTTCTTCTTTTCCGGGAGCCATTGATTTTCATCCGGGATTTTATCAGGGTAAAACAATTTAGAAGAATTAGATGCATTGAGCATCCATTTTCCAATTGCTTTGGCATATTGGGGTTGATACCTAACCATTGAAACCAGGGGCCAAGCCAAACTATATGTGTTCATCAGGAATGCATAACCACCGCCATCCGTTATACTGCCTTGTAATCCATAGACATCATAATCGCCCCATTTTTCAGAAATTACGCCCCATCCGGTTCGGCCATCTGTTGCTTTACATCCTTCAAATGTCCAGTCAAGTATTTTTATAACATCATAGTCGGTACCATATTCAGCATTCATTTTTGCGGCAACATAAGCCCCAAATGGCAACAAAACCTCATAGTATCGGCTTTCTTCTAACTGCATTAATGAATTCATTGCTGATTTGGCGCCGCGCAAATATTTTTCGTCTTTAAACTTTTCATACGCACAAAGTAGGACATATGCGTGCCCGGCTGCGGCATCCTCTTGGTAGGGGATGTGATTTTGTTTTCCCTGCATGATGCCATAATCAAAATAGGAATAGTGATAGTTTCCATTTAAAATTTTATCGGCTTCATAAAACTTATCAGCTATATTTCTGAGAATATTATCTGCATTTTCAACGTTCGGAAACAGATAACTCACACCGTAATACAATACGTTTGGGTAAACATCATACCACCAATCTCTGCCATATCCTCCTCCCAACAGAGCCACTTCCGGGCTTGTATTATTCATCATTATATTCCAACCGTTATCGGTATTCCAATAATTCTGAATCATTTTAACATAATTGTACCCATCTTGGTTCGTCTTGTCTATACCCATCAATCCGGCGCTTAATATCGCTCCCAAGCTTGTCAGCGACTCATGGAATGACTCGTTGCCCTTGTAACCTTGCCTGACATCGCCCATGGCAGTATAGAGCCCAAAAGTTGGTGTTTTTTTGTTTGAAGCAGAATCAATCCATATCAATGGCAGAAATTCCTCCTTGGCAGTAAAATCAAAGACAAGTGAATCGAACAACAAAGCCTTGTTCTTCCAGTCTAACTGTTTATAATGATTGGGGTGGGATGGCATTAAGCCAATCCTATGAACTGATGTTTGAACAATAGCATGACTGTCTTCCACCTGAGATTTACAGGTATGGATTACCCCTATAAGTGCCAGTATTACTAATGATAACTTATTGATTTTCATCTTTTTTAATTTTATATATTTTTATAGGTTGGGGAGGGTATGTTTATAGCAGGCTTTTTGGCTGGCGCTGTCGTTTTTTTGATATCCATTTCATATTTTTCAGTTATTTTGATTATTATTTTCATTAATGGGATTGCCAATAATTGTATCAAGGCAACTACGATAAGCGCATATTTCAGAGCGAAGATTTCGGAGACATTGTAGGCTAGTAAAATAAACATGCCCAGGCCCATAACCCGTCCCACGTACAACCCGAATTCGTGGTTGAATATATAGGCGAATTCATGTCGTTTTTCCTTTTTGGAAACCACGTCAATTACGCGCATTTGAACAGGGAAATAGGCGATGTCGTGCAAGGGTTGAAAAACAACTTTGCAAAGCACAAAAACGATGACACCGATGGCTGAAAACAATATTCCATTAACAACGGTTCCGAATAGAAAGACCAATAATCCTACCGTGAATATGTATATTCTGTGTTTAGGCTTGCTTACTCTACCAATTAAATATAATAAGCAGGCAGTCAATATTCCGCTAATGCTTTGAAGCTCTCCTAAAGACCCTTCATCACCCACCAGCCGCATTACCAAAATTGCAGGAGCCGTTACTAAGTACCCTTGAATCATTCCTTTTAAGCCTGCAATTACCAACAGCTTTCTCCACAAGCCATCGAATTTAAAAAAGATAAATTTTTTAATCTCAGGACATTTAAAAGGATGTCTGTGAATTACAATACTGGATAGTATAGTCAGTATAAATACTGCTATGGCAACAACCTGGTAGCTCTGGGAAATATTGTCCCGAAACCATTCATTTTTAATGGAATTACTTAAAAACCATCCCACTAAAAACGGCACAACAATGGCCGCAATGGTATAGAAGAAAGTTTCTACCCCATAATAGTAATTTCTGTTCGCATCGTTTGTTGTTTGTAAGGCTAAGAAATCTCTATTCGCCCAAAAAAGCCCAAACGAAGCACCCATGATGACTCCGGATGCCAGAATGCCGTACAGGTTAAGGCTGTCCAACCCCATCATAACAAACATTGAAATTCCACTTAGTAACATCCCGATACTATAAAGTGTAGAAATCTTAAATCTTGATAATAAATAACCGTTGACTAAAAATGTAATGGGTATTCCGGAGTACACAGCCAATTGATACATGGCAACAATCTTGGGATCGTTGGAACTTCTCATGATATAGGCGCCAATGAAAATTTCTATTACCGGCAAAACAAAAGCATAAATCATGTTTGTTGCCAATAAAACTCTCATCCCTTCCGGTTTCTCCAGAAAAAATTGATACTCCAATAAGGGCCTTTTCAATATGTTTACTATATTCATGGTTACACTAATGTTTTTAATATTTGATTAATTGAAAAGTCCGCTCTGCAAATTACCTCATCGCTGGCGCCGTAATAGATGGTTAATAGGTCACCTTGTACTATATGCCCGTTGGTGAATACGACATTCCCGAAAAATCCGGTTTTTTCGTATTCAGCTACCGGCATCATGATGGGCTCATCGCTTCTGGCGATTACCAACGATGGATTATTTATATCCATTAAAAAAGCTCCTAAACAATATCTGTTTGATTCATCAGCGCCATGATAGATTTCTAACCATCCGTCAGCTGTTTTTATGGGTGAAGCTCCTGCGCCTACTCGAACGCTGTCCCACATACCAGTTCTTGTCTTAACGATACATTTGTGATTTCCCCAGTGTATCAAGTCAGGTGATTCTGCCAGCCAGATATAATTCCCTCCTATTTCCGGGCTGCTGGGTCGATGAAGCGCATAAAATTTACCATTAATTTTTTCCGTAAACAATGCACAGTCTTTGTTATGAGGAGGCAAGATCATCCCATGCCTCTTAAATTCTTTCCAATCGGTGGTGGAAATCAATCCAACACCCACTCCGTTGGTAGAAACCTGCGTGTATGTCAGGTAATACTTCCCTTCAATTTCAGAAACCCTGCAATCTTCGATACCGAAAGCCTCTAAACTCCCTTTGGGCAATATTGGCGGATAATTAATGTCTTCTGAGAAAGTTGTACCATCCTCACTTGAAAGCAATCGAAAATGGGACAGTGTAGATAAGTAATGATCCCCGTCATAAATAAAAATACGCTTATCCGTATCATTAAATTTAGGGTCGTCATTCGCAAATGAAATTAGTTGTATTGTTCCGTCGTCTTTGTATGTAGGCAGGCTTGTTTCTCCTTTTTGTTGTTCAATGCCTTCGGCCACCCTTATGAGTAAGAATACTTTGTTTTCGTAGGTAAAGACCCCGGGGTTTAACAGGCACTCTATCTTTAAAGAGGGATGATGCGCGATTAAATCAGTGGGCTTTAAAAGAGGATTTTTAATACTCCTGTCAGCTATATCCATAATTAATTGGTTTTATTTTTGCGTTATTTTAATTACGCAATCGATTTCTTGTGCAAGATTACCATTGTTCAGTATCAAAAAAGTCCTGTATTTTTTATTTTATGTACACTATAGTGTAATACTTCTGAAAATTTTCCGGCACTTCGCCAATTTCAGTAAATCAATATTGATGTGAGTTTATTTAATTACCTTTCGATTATTAAATTTCATTCCCGCATGCGTCGTAATCTACTTACAATGTGGTTTTTGTTAATTGGCTTTTCTCCTGTTTTTGCGCAACAAGAATGGTCACTAAAACTATTGGGTAAAACTCAAGGACTGTCCAATAGTGCCGTCACAAGTATTTATAAAGATAAAAATGGCTATGTTTGGATTGGCACATGGGATGGTTTAAATAGATACGACGGAAATCAAATAACAACCTATAAGCCGAAACCGGAAAATGAGTTTTCCCTTAGCAATAATGTAATTAAACAAATCTTAGAAGATAAGCATGGTAATCTATGGGTAGTTACTTTAAACGGGATTAACAGATACGACAGAAACCGGGATGGCTTCAAAAAATATTTACTACAATCTAACGATGAAGTTATAATTGAAGATAATATAAAAGCTGTTTTGACAAAAGATTCTACCCTATTAATCCATAAAACCGGATGGGGGATTGGAAAATATCAAGCAGGAAAAGATTCCTTTATTTTGATGGATTCCTTAAATGCCGAGAGTATCGGAAACATTATTACCATAGGCAGCCACGGTAATTTTTCCTATTTTTTGAATGATAACGGGGTTGTTGTAGTAACAGATACTCTCAATAATATAGGAAAGATTGGACTAAATTGGCAGGACAATTATAAATTTCAGAAATTTGTGGAAATCAATAATAGCTTCTTCTTAGCCTATCAAACGAATGATTATTCGGTCCAGTTTATCGAACTCAATGGGGATTCTGTAATTTCAAAAAATGAGATATTACTGCAAAATAAACAAGTATCAACGGTAAATACTTTTATTGATAAAGACGTTTTTTTTATTGGGACTACGGACGGTGAAATTTTAGAGGGGCTTTTTAAAAGTAACAAGTTTCAGATAACTTCACTGGTAAATAAGACACACACACTTTCGCAGAAAAAGCTTAAAATATTTTCCATAAACCGGTTTGACAATGATATACTGTGGATAGGGACTGATGGCGATGGAGTATATAGGTACTTGACAAAAGAAAGGTCGTTCAACACGATATCCGGTGAAATGCTCCCAAGTGATGTGGTCAGATCGGTCTTCAAAGATTCGACAGGTAAGCTGTATGTAGGGACAAGAAGTGGAGGGCTGGTAATTTTAGACAGTGTAAACAGAAAATCAATAATCTTAAATACGGATAATCATCTTTCCGGCAATACCGTTCTTTCAATCACGCCGGATAAAGAGGGGAATATATGGTTGGGCCTGGATAGTGAAGGAATTGATATGATTGAGCATTCTACGGGTAAGGTTTATCATTTCCCCAGAGATTTTGTACCAACTGTAAATATGCCTTTTTTTGGTTCAGTCTATGCCATTGTTTGGGATTCATCTGGTAACTTATGGTTGGGGACAAGTGGTTATGGCGTGGTAAATCTTAAGATTAAGAAAAACAAAAACGGAAAATACAGGCTTTTAGATTACGATTTTATTTCAAACAAGATTATGGGCAAAAACAATTCATTAATAAATAGTAATGTCGTTTACGCTATTAAGGAAGAAAAGCCTGATTTGCTTTGGTTTGGAACCAGAAACGGCGGGTTGTATCGTTACAATTCTATTTCTAAAGAAATTACTAATCACATAACGTTTGATGAACAGTTTAATAATAGCTTAAGCAATAATGATGTCTTGAGCTTGCTGATCGACAAGAATAAAAGATTGTGGGTGGGGACAAGTGGAGGGTTAAACTCAATCGACCTTAACACCTTAGAAGTAAAACAGCATACCAACAATTGTGTTAACAATAATACAATACACGCCATACTTGAAGATCAATTTTCCGATTTATGGTTGACAACCAACAATGGAATTTTTAAATTTTCTCCCGGCGACAACAACTGTAAAAATTTTAACTGGAACGACGGGCTGATTAATTACGAATATACGGATGGGGCATATTTTAAACCCAAAAAAGAAAACAATCTGTATTTTGGAGGAACGAAAGGGTTAGACATTATCACACCTTCCAAAATCACAGTTTCTAAATCTTTTCCAAAACTAATTATAACAGGAATCAATATCTCCAATAGTCGGAATAAAGAAAATATTGGCAATTACAATCCGGCAATTTCAATTAATCATGTAGAGAACCACAGTGAATTGAATTTGGAACACTATCAAAATTTCATTGAATTAAAATTCACCTCTCTTGATTATTGGAACAAACAACGATGTAATTATAGATACCATATAAAAGGATACAATGACGATTGGGTGAATTTGGGAAGTAGTTCATCGATAAATCTGACAAATATTAGTTCGGGTACTTATGAAATTCACTTAAATAACTCAAACGAGGAGGGAATTTGGAATTCTGAAGAATTTGTTTTTACCATCTTGATTTCGCCTCCTTTTTGGGCGACAAATTTTGCATTCGTTGTTTATCTGCTTTTGTTTTTTGCGTTGCAATTATTCTTAATTTTCTTATTTAGAAAAAGAGCAAAGAAAAGAAAAGCTATTGCGTTTGAAATTCTAAAGAGGAAGCAGGACGAGGCTACTCAACAATATAAGCTAGATTTTTTTACTGATGTCGCACATGAGTTTAGAACTCCGCTAACACTAATTTTTGGCCACGTGGTCAGCCTTCTTGAAAAAACAAAAGACAACGAAGTTTTTCATTCAACAATGAGCAAAGTTTACAAGAACACCCTCAGACTGCAAAAACTAATTGATGAGATTATTCAATTTAGAAAAATAGAAATCGGCAGAGAATCATTATCTCTTAAGCAAATAGATGTTGTGTACTTTACAGGTGAGATTATTGAATCATTTCAGAAATATGCTTCTGACAAAAACATACAATTGTCGTTCAAAAGCAACCATAAAAGTATTCTTTGCTACTTAGACCCCGCCAAACTTGAAAAAATCTTAATAAATTTGATAAGTAACGCAATTAAATATAATATTAAGGGAGGTAAAGTGATATTAAAGATTAATCAAGATGGAAATAAACTTTTATTTTCAATAAAAGACACGGGAATTGGAATCGATGAGAATCACATGAAAACAATCTTTGAAAGATTCAACGCTTTCCAAAACAGCAATCTTGTGAAAACTAACAGCGTTGGTATTGGGCTATCGCTTACAAAAAAATTAATCAAGATGCATCAGGGAGATATTTTCGTAAAAAGCATCGTAAATAAAGGCTCTGTTTTTAAATTTTGGCTGCCAACCGACATAAAGATTGACGGAGAGGAATATTTCAAATCAAATTACTTATTTAACAAAGAGGCTCTCTATGAGCAAGTTGACGTTTTTTTTGACGATTATAAATCTAAATCACAAAAGATTCAAGATAACAAAATAACAACACATAACCACACGGTCTTGATAGTTGATGATAATACAAACATACTTTTGCTTCTAAAAGATTTGTTAAACGAAAAGTATAATATAGTATCATGCACAAATACTACAGACGCTTATAAAGTTTTGAAGGTAAAGAATATAAGCATTGTGGTGAGCGATGTAGTAATGCCTGATGGGGATGGTTATACTTTTTGTCAAAAATTAAAAGCAGACATAGACACAAGTCACATCCCCGTAATATTACTGACTGCAAAAGGTGATATAGAAGAAAGAATTCAAGGGTTGGAGATGGGAGCCGATGCTTATATTCCAAAGCCATTTCATCCAAAACATTTACATATTAGAATTGAGAAACTAATAGAATCTAGAGATTTACTGAAGGACAAATTTGCTTTATACAGCCGATTAAAAAAGGATTCACCAACATTGGGGATTGGAAGGAGAGATGATGAGTTTTTTAAAAAACTTCATGATTGTATTATAGAAAAAATAAGTGACTCCACCTTAGATGCCCAATTATTAGCAGATAATCTTAATATGAGCAAAACAAGTTTGTATAAAAAAATTAAAACGCTAACCAATAAAACGCCTCATTCCATAATAAATGAATACCGGTTAAAAAAAGCGACCTTATTATTAATCGAAACCGACACAAATATATCTGAAATTATTGATGTGGTAGGGTATAATAGCAGATCCTATTTTTATAAAATTTTCAACGAAACTTTTGGGTGTTCACCGGTCGAATATAGAAACATGAACAAAAAATCACACTATTCTTAGAATTGGGACACCTAAAATTAAAGTCCTTCTTTTTTTAATCAACACTTGTTACGGCCTTAAATTTCGATAAAACGTGAAACCTTAAGAAGATTGATGATATCTTGAAACCGAATTGTGATAAGCAAGTTAAAATATTTGTAGGAACGTTAAAATGTAGTATTTTTGCCGCCCAATTCAAATTGAAATCACTCACTACATGAATATCATCAAAGAACAAATCGATTCGCTGAACGCTGTTGTAAAAATTGACATCCTTAAAGAAGATTATTCCGAAAAAGTATCGAAAGTACTGAAAGACTATCGGAAAAACGCCAACGTACCCGGCTTTAGAAAAGGGAACGTACCCTTTTCACTTATCCAAAAACAATATGGCAAAGCCGTTTTGGTGGACGAAATCAACAAACTGCTTCAAGACGCTTTGGACAAATTTTTGACCGAAGAAAAATTGGACGTTCTCGGAAATCCGCTGCCAAAACCGCAAGATGATTTGGATTGGGATGCTGAACAATTTTCATTTGAATTTGAATTGGGACTCGCTCCCGAGTTTGAAATCAACTTGAAAGTTGGCAACAAAGTTAACTCCTACAAAATCGTCGCAGACGACGCTACCATCAACAAGCAGATAGACAACATCCGTAAACAATACGGAAAACTTGAAGACAAAGACACCGCAGGAAAAGACACAGAAATAAAAGGTGTTTTCACGAATGATGAAAAAAACATCAACAACGAAACCATACTTATTTTTAACGAACTCGTCAAGGACGCTCAAAAAAAATTATCAGGTGCGAAAATCGGTGATAAGGTGTCTTTAAATTCCAAAAAAATATTTGAAGATGCACACGATTTAATGCGCCATTTAAAAGTGAACCACGATGACGTACACGATTTAGACCTCGATGTGGTTTTTGAAGTTCAAGATGTTAAACTCAGAGAAGCCGCCGAACTTAACCAAGAATTTTTCGACAAGATATTTGGCGAAGGAAAGGTGAGCTCCGAAACGGAAATGATCAACACGCTCCGCGAAGATTTTGAGCAACAATTCGGTCAACAAAGTGACCAAAAACTATTGAATGACGTTACGGAATTTTTGATTGAAAACACCCAATTCGACCTTCCTCAAACATTTCTGCAAAAATGGATTCAAACGGTAGGAGAAAAACCCTTAACTGCCGAAGAAGCCGCCGCAGAATATCAAAAATCTGAAAAAGCACTTCGCTATCAGTTGATTGAATCTAAACTCATCAGGGACAACAATTTGCAAGTCACTTATGAAGATTTGAAAAACAAAGCCAAGGAATTGATTGTTCAACAAATGGTACAATTCGGAAACACCAATATTGATGAAACCGAGCTTGACAACATCGCCAACAGAATTCTCTCTAATCGTGAGGAAGCCAAACGATTGTCAGATCAAATTTTAAGCTTGAAACAAATACAATTTTTCAAAGAAAACATCGATTTAAAAGAAAAAGAAGTTTCTTACGATGAGTTTATCAAAGAGTTGTACGGATAAAATCAAGCAATTTATTGTTATCTTTGAAGCGTTAAATATAGTTTTAACGCTTTTTCTATTTAATACATTATCACTATGAACTACGGAAAAGAATTCAAAAAATACGCTACCAAAAAGCATGGTATCAACAGCATGTATTACGACAAATTGGTCAGTAGCATGACGCCTTATATCATTGAAGAAAGACAATTAAACGTCGCCCAAATGGATGTTTTCTCCCGTTTGATGATGGACAGAATCATCTTTCTCGGCACCGGAATTGACGACCAAATTGCCAATATCGTTCAAGCGCAATTGTTGTTTTTGGAAAGCGCAGATGCGGGCAAAGACATCCAAATTTACTTAAATTCTCCGGGCGGAAGCGTCTATGCAGGCTTGGGAATTTATGATACCATGCAGTTTATCAAACCTGATGTTGCGACAATTTGTACCGGCATGGCCGCTTCGATGGGAGCTGTTTTACTGTGTGCCGGAGCAGCCGGAAAACGCTCCGCTTTGCCACATTCGCGGGTGATGATTCATCAACCTTCCGGCGGATTTCAAGGCGTGACCACCGACATGGAAATCAACTTGCGCGAAACGTTGAAACTGAAAGACGAATTGTACCAAATAATAGCAACGCACTCCGGACAAACGTTCGAGAAAATATTTAAAGACAGCGAACGCGACTATTGGATGAAAGCCGAAGAAGCCAAAGCTTACGGCATGATAGACGAAATCCTCGTCAGAGGTAAATAATTTATATTTCAAATTCATGGCAAAGGAACAATTGCGCTGCTCATTTTGCGGCAGACCAAAAGCCGAAACCAACATCCTGATTGCGGGAATAGATTCGCATATCTGCGACCGTTGTGTCGAGCAAGCTACCAGCATAGTCTCGGAGGAAGCGAGGGCATCATCAAAACAAAAAAGCATCAGCGGACTAAAGTTGCATAAACCCCAGGAAATCAAAAATTTCTTGGACCAATATGTCATTGGGCAAGACCAAACCAAAAGAGTGCTGTCAGTGGCCGTTTACAACCATTACAAACGTTTGCAACAAGTTACCAAAGACGATGTCGAAATTCAAAAGAGCAACATCATCATGGTCGGGCAAACCGGCACGGGAAAGACTCTGATGGCAAAAACCATCGCCAAATTGTTGGATGTTCCTTTGGCAATAGTCGATGCGACTGTGCTGACAGAAGCAGGTTATGTAGGTGAAGATGTAGAAAGCATGTTGACCAGGCTGCTTCAAGCGGCGGATTACAATGTTGAAAAAGCGGAAAGAGGCATTGTTTTTATAGACGAAATAGACAAAATTGCACGCAAAAGTGACAATCCGTCCATCACGCGGGATGTGTCCGGTGAAGGCGTGCAGCAAGCATTACTCAAACTTTTAGAAGGAACGGTGGTAAATGTGCCGCCCAAAGGTGGTCGCAAGCATCCCGATCAGAAATTTGTTGAAGTCAACACCGAAAATATACTTTTCATAGCCGGTGGTGCATTCGACGGCATCGATCGGATTATTTCCAAAAGGCTCAACATGCAAGCAGTTGGCTACAGTGCTTCGATATCTGATCATAAAGTTGATAAGGAAAACCTGCTTAAATACATCATCCCAAAAGACTTGAAAGACTTTGGAATGATACCGGAAGTTTTGGGTCGATTGCCGGTATTGACACACCTCGATCCGTTGGATAAAGAAACACTTCGTTCCATATTGACAGAGCCCAAAAACGCATTGGTCAAGCAGTATCAACGTTTGTTTGAGTTGGATGAAATTACATTGGTAATTGAAGATGACGCTTTGGATTATATTGTTGAAAAAGCGATGGAGTACAAATTGGGTGCGCGCGGTCTGCGGTCGCTTTGCGAAGTTGTGCTGACCGATGCCATGTTTGAAATGCCCGGCGGAGAAGAGCAATTACTTGAAGTAAACAAAGAATACGCTTTGCGAAAACTATCTAAAACGCTTTTAAAAGAGTTGAAGGCTGCTTCGTAAACCTTAATATTTCATATTTTCACGCCGTTTTTCCAAACCAATTCCGGTTTCAAATTGCCTTGTCGGTATAAAATATCTCTATAATCTCCGCATGGAAACCCTATCAAATCGGCTAACATACCGGATTGAATACGTCCGCGATCTTCCAAACCGAGCGCGTGTGCCGCTCTGAAAGTCAGTCCGGCAAAGACTTCGGGAGTTGACAGTTTTTCGTATGCACCTAACACGGCGGCTTGAGTAAGTAAGTCGCCCATTGGTGCCGACCCCGGATTCCAATCGGAAGCAATGGCGAGGCAGCAACCGGCATCCAGTAATTTTCGGGCAGGCGCAAACGGCATCCCGAGTCCCAAGGAAGCACCGGGAAGTACCACAGCCACCGTGTCGCTCGCGGCAAGTTGTTCGATTTCTTTCGTTTTCGAGGCTTCCAAATGATCGGCACTTTGTGCGCCCATTTCAATAGCTACTGCACTGCCACCTACCGAAAATTGATCGGCGTGAACGGTAATTTGAAAACCCATTTGTTTGGAACGGTTTAAAAACTGTGTAGCTTCCTTCTCGCTAAAAGCGGTTTGCTCGATAAAGATATCAATTCGGTTGGTGAGTTTTTCTCGCTTGAGTATGGGGAGTAGTTTTTCAGTGATATAATGAAGATATACGGGAGCGTCCCCTTCAAAATCTTTTGGAATGATGTGTGCTGCCAAACAAGTAGGAATCAAATCAGCAATTCCTTTTTGATTGACACTGTGAATAGCACGGAGCATTTTCAATTCCGATTCCAAGTCCAATCCATAACCACTTTTTACCTCGATGGTGGTAACGCCATTTTGTAAATGATCTTCAACCCGCTTGTTGAGCGAATATTCTAAGTCTTCTCGACTCGCTTTGCGGGTTTCGGTAACCGTGTGCCAAATGCCACCACCGGCTTTGGCAATATCTAAATAGCTTTTCCCTGTGTTGCGCAAGGCATAATCTGAAGCGCGATTTCCCGCAAAACAAATATGGGTGTGTGCATCGACCAAGCCGGGCAACAAAACGATGTCTTGTATAATCGGTTGGTGGCTTGCCTTCAATTTTTCGGCTTTTGGAAGCAGCGTTTTATAGTCCCCGACTTCGGCAATCCATCCGTCTTTCACGAGAATACCTGCATCCGAGGTGGGTTGCAAAACTTCTTCAGCGATGGCACCTTTTAGCGGCAAACCAACTAAAGGAAGGACTTGTTTAAACGGACCTAAAAATTGAAATGAATTGGACATTTTGAAAGGGTTGTTTTGGTTGGGGATTATAATTTTATTTATTTTCAAAATAGGAAAGCGACCTGTTCGTTCGTAGCCTATCATTTCAAAAACCCCGACTTATTTTAAGCATCGTTTGATGGATTGATATAGCTCGCTCGATGTAGTAGTCAAATTAGTAGGTTGTAGGAATAAGTGTGAGATTTAAGATTTCTAACCGGAGTACGTTGTTTATTCAGAATAAGCGTTTGCGGGCTTCACTCTTGTCAAGTTATAATAAAGTTGAGGCATCTGCCTGTGGTAGCCAGGTGATTCAACTCTTGAATTTACTTTTTTGGCTGTTATTTTTGTACCTCTTTGCGCACTATATATTCATTTTCTATCATGGAATAAATTCTTTGAGACCTGTATCCATTATCCGTTTTAATATTGTCTCTTAATGTGCCTTCTTTTATAAATCCTTCTGATTCATATAATTTTATAGCGCTATCGTTGTCATCATAAACATCAAACCACAGTCTATGAAATCTGAGTTTTTCAAAACACAATTGTTTTAATAATCTAATCGCTTCTCGACCAAACCCCAATCCCTTTTCATTTATAGTAATTCGTCTAAATTCAAGAACTTTGTTATGACTACATATTCCAAAAATTATCATATATCCAATTAACTGATTATTATCTAAATACTTAATTGATAAATGTAAACAATCGTCATCTTTCAGAAGAGCTATATGCTTGTCCTTTGAATACTGATGAACGAATTGTTTATTATTTTTCTCAAATTCAATAATTCTATCAATATCTGATGATACCGTATTTATCAGTCTAATTTTATCTCCAGTTATCTCAATATTCATAAATCTATCCATTATTGATTGGTCAGTCGCACTTGCACACAACTTAAAATTACACCCACCCAAATATAATAAAAAATGCAGTTTCATTTGCAGCCTATCATTTCACAAAACGATGGCTTTGGCTGGGTTAAGCGCATCAGACGCAAAGAGCTATACGCGGTTTTGGCGAATCGGGTTTTTATTTTATCGTGTAACTTACATTGCGTCCGCTTCCTTGTTTTTCAATCAACCCTTTGTTGAGCAACTCCGACAAAATACGTTTTACAGTTGGTGCAGGTATGGCCAATTTTCTGGAAATTTCTCCCGACTGAATGTTCGGACGGTTTTGAATAATCGTAAAAATTAATTTTTCTTTAGGCGAAAGTTGTGTTTCCAAACCGCTTTTTTGCAATTTCATCAACAGTTGTGATTGGATATTTGACAAGCAATTCAAAAAGAATTGAACCCAAACGGTTATATCTTCGTTGGGGCGTTGTGCCTGACAACTTCTGAGCACTTGATAGTATTCGTTTTTTCGGCTCTCAATTTCGTATTCAAAACTCACGTATTGTATCCATTTGTATCCGTTTTTGAGCAATAAAAGTGTTGAAATCAATCGGCTTAACCTGCCATTTCCGTCTTGAAACGGGTGAACGCTCAAAAAATCATAAACAACAGATGCTACTTTGATTATAGGATGTACTTCCGTTTCCAAATGATACCAATTGAGCAACTGCCTTATGGCATCTTCGGTGGCAAATCCCGCTTCGGTGGTTTGAAAAATGACTTGTCGTGTCCCGTCAGGAAATGATGCTTCAACTGCGTTGCTATGCAATTTGTAATTTCCTCTATGCCATTGATCTTTGGCACTGTATTTCATCAAATTATTGTGTAAACTTTTGATATGGCTTTCGGTAATGCGGATGTTTTCGTAAGATTCCGAAATCAAATCCAACACTTCAAAATAACCGACCACTTCCTGCGAGTCTCTGTCGGTAAGTTTGGTAATGTCAATTTTTTGAAGCAACACTTCCACCTCTTCATCGCTCATTTTATTCCCTTCAATACGGTTTGAAGCTCCTACACTTCGCACGGTAGCAAAGCTTTTCAATTCTTTGAGGCTTTGTCCCTCTTTGCGTTCAATGGCTGTCCAATTGGCATCAAATCGATCAATTTCGCTGATTAAGTTAATCAGTTTCCAATCAATATTCAGTTTAAAATTATAAACTCCGTTGTCCACTTTGATACGATTTGATACGCAAATGTACGAATATGATTTGAAACTTCAAACACAAAAATGACACGATTTGATACGATTGGATTTGATTGGGATGCGAAATGAGCCATAACCTTGTAGGTTAAGAAATAAAGTCAGCAAAAACACACTAACTTTGGGTTAATCACTTCACCCGCGAAGAGCTATACAAGCTGTTATTTTTTCGAAAGTTGGTAATTACTCACTAAAACTGAAGCGGAAATTTGAAGTATTCGTTCCAATTCTCTAATCATTTTAACCGTCAATTTCTTTTTTCGGTTCAATATTTCAGATACTTTGCTTTTACCTCCAATAACCCCAACTAAGTCTTTTTGGCGTAAATTCAATTCTTCCATTCGTGTTTTAATGGCTTCGATTGGGTCTGGCGCATCAATCGGATAATGTTCATTTTCATAATTTTCTATCATTAATTAAAGAACTTCAGCTTCATCTCCTTCTTTTGTGTCAACTGGTGCATCGAAAATTATTTTTAAGCGTTCGAGTGCATTGCGATAATCTTTATCGGATTTAATAGGTTTCAAATTCATAATTTTTGGTTTTTTAATCGTGTCAGCATTAATCTTATCATAATCAGCGTGAGTTCCTATAAAACGAATAAAAGCCCACTGTTTTTCATAATTAAATTTCACAACATCAAAATATACCAAAAGCATTGTGTTCTTCAACTACTCGCGTTTTTTATAGCATTATTGAACAGTGTTTATTCGAGATTATTGATTAATATTTCTTCAAAGTCTAATATATAATCGGTCTTGATTTTAATCAAAACTCCTATCGCCATTTGTGTAGCAATATCATTGAATCTGGTACTTTGACCCTCTTGCGAAATCAAAATTTCGTTTTTGAAATTATGGTTTATTATTTCGTTTATGGTATCAACCATACTTTGTGGCACGTCTTTTAAGTCTAAATCAATTATTTCACCTCTACCAATCTTTTTGCAATGATGTGTTATAGATTCAATTTGTTGCCTGCTTGCTTTCATAGCTTGAAAAACATCTAAAAGTTTTGATCCTATTGTATAAAATTTCACAAACTCGTCGATTGATTGTTTCAAGATATCAAAATCAGTTTTTAACCTACCACTACCTCCAACGGCTGTTTGAATATTTTTAAAGACTCTAATCAAGTCATTTTTGTTAGAGGTATTTATTCCGTTCAAGTTTGTAAGTGGCATAGGCAAACTTCCTGAACTTGAACCACTATGACAAAATGGAATTGTAGGAATCTCTTTTTGACCATTTTTCATGTTTAATTTATTTCAAATCCATATTGAACCTAACTCAAAATTAATCCAGTTCTTTTTTACCGAATTTGGACTTATTAAATATATTCCTGCTACGGATTCACATAATGCTTCTTCAATGCGTGTCAAAAAATTTGCTCCCGCAGATATGGATGAGCCATCTGAGGAAACGAAAACTTTAACAAAACCACCAAATTCTTCTATTGCTTTTTGGACTATAATAGCTAGCTCGTTTTCTTCGTGAATATGTGATAAAAAAATAAGTTTTTTCATTTTTCTTGATGCCTTTCTCAGATTACGCACAACTCCAAGTTACACCCATCCAAATATAATAAAAATGCAGTTTGATTTGCAGCCTATCATTTCACAAGACCCCGACTTCTTTCATGCATCGTTTCATGGATTGATACGTCCGCTCAATGTCATTGTCCAACCCGATTGAAAAGCGAATCAATCCTTCCGACAGTCCCATTTGTTTTTGTTCCGCTTCGGGAATTTCTGAAGAGGTGGAAGCGCCCGGCGAACTGAACAAGGTTTTGTAAAAGCCCAAACTCACCGCGAGATAGCCCAGGTTTTGTTTTTGCATCAGCTCCATCAACTCGTTGGCTTTCCGGGAAGTTTTTACATCGATGGTCAGCATGCCTCCGAATCCGTATTCGGGGTTCATCATCTTTTTAAAAGTCAGGTGGCTCGGATGACTTTCTAAACCCGGATAGACGACTTTGAGTCCATCTTTTTCAAATTTTTGCGCCAAATACATGGCGTTGTGGCTGTGTTGTTTGACACGAACGTGCAAAGTCCGCAGATTTTTGAGGATACTTGCCGCCCGAAGGCTGTCCATAGTCGGTCCCAACAACATATTGGCGCCGTCGTTGACACTTCGAAGTTGATCGATAAATTCCTGGCTGCCACAAGTAACTCCGCCAACGGCATCGCTGCTGCCGTTGATGAATTTCGTCAGGCTGTGAATCACCACATCCACGCCGAATTTTACCGGTGCAATACTCAAAGGCGAAAAGGTGTTGTCAACCACCAAAGGCAAGTTGTGTTTTTTGGCAATTTCGGACAGAGCTTCAAGGTCAGCGACTTCCAACAAAGGATTGCTCACCGTTTCGCAATACAGAAGTTTGGTGTTTGGAGTGATGGCTGCTTCCACCTTTTCCAAATCCAAAATATTGACAAAAGAAGTTTGGATGTTCAGCCTGATTAGAAAATTTTTCATAAAAGCATACGTTCCGCCGTAAATCGTTCGGCTGCAAACGATGTGGTCGCCGGCTTGGCAAAGTTGTAACAAAACGCCCGTGATGGCTCCCATACCGGAAGCGGCTACATTTGCGGTTTCTGTGCCTTCCATGGCAGCCAAAGCTTGACCCAAATAAAGGTTGCTCGGCGACGAATGACGGGTGTACAAATAGCAACCTTCCATTTTTCCATCAAAGGTGTCGAACATGCTTTTGGCGGATAGAAAAGTGTAGGTAGAAGAATCGGAAATGGACGGATTGACTCCACCAAATTCTCCGAAATATTGCAGGTCTTGGATGTTGTCGGCGGGATGAAAAGGTTTCATGAGATTTGTTTTAACAGTTAATCAAATATCATTATTTAAAGTTCAATATGCTGTTAAATATAAATATGATGGATTAAAAAGTAAATAATAAGCATAAAAATAGAATAATTATCTAAATTTGATGCTTGACATGGATTTATTTAGAAAATTTAAAAGAAAAAAATGAATTTAGATGATACCGACAGAAAACTGTTGATGCTTTTGCAGGCGGATGCCAAAAAAACAGTCAAAGAACTTTCGATGCGTTTAGAACTTTCTTCGACGGCGGTGTATGAAAGAATCAAAAAGTTGGAAAGGGAAGGGGTGATTTCCAATTATGTAGCCTTGTTAGACCGGAAAAAAATAGGCAAAGGCTTTGTGGTTTTTTGTCACATCAAACTTGTTCAGCACACCAAGGAATTTTTGACAAAATTTGAGAGCGAAGTTGTGCGTTTGGAAGAGGTTTTGGAGTGTTTTCACGTGAGCGGTGACTACGATTATATTTTGAAAATAAGTGTCGGGAGTATGGAAGAGTACCGAAATTTTATGGTCACCAAACTGACTACTTTAAAACACATCGGAAGTACCCACAGCTCATTTATGATCAGCGAAGTCAAAAACACCACTGCTTTTTCGATGATTCAATGATTTGATGATTCGATGATTTGAAAATTGTTACATTATAAACCGGAAGCATAAGAATCAAAAAAATCAAAAATCAAAAATCATCAATCTTCAATCGTTAATTGAATCCTGTTTTCTGAGTCCTGATTCTTGTTTCTTGTTTCACCTCCTACTTCTGGCAAATTAGCAGATTTAAAGAGGAATCAAAAAAATCAAAAATCAAAAATCATCAATCGTTAATTGAATCCTGTTTCCTGAGTCCAAAGTCTTGTTTCACTTCGGCTTCCGACAAATCAGCAATCACTTTGTATCTCTTCCCATTGCTCCATCAGGCTTCCGAGGCGGGTTTGTTTTTTCTCCAATTCTTCAAAATCTTGCTGATTCAACACGCTTCCTTGTTCTTGTGAGGTTGCTATTTTTTTATTTATCAAAGCGATTTCATTTTCTAATTGTTGAATGTCTCTTTCGATGTTTTGCAACTGCTTTTGTTGTTTTTTTTGCTCCTTTTGTGATTCTGAAACGACCGGAGTTTGTTTGGCGTTTTTTATTTTTTCGGGAGTGGCTGCTTTTTTCTTTTCTATTTCTCTGAAATCGGCTGCTTTGCGTTGTTCGAGGAAGAAATTGATATCACCCAAATATTCCTTGATTTTTTGGTCTTTAAACTCATAAACTGTATTGGTCAGACCTTGAAGAAAATCACGGTCATGCGAAATGAGAATCAGTGTGCCGTCAAACTTTTGCAACGCTTGTTTCAACACATTTTTCGATTTGATGTCCAAGTGGTTGGTGGGCTCATCCATTACCAACACATTGATGGGTTGCAAGAGCATTTTGCAAAGTGCCAAGCGGTTTCTTTCGCCACCCGAAAGTACTTTCACCTTTTTCTCCACCTCATCTCCTCTGAAAAGAAATGCACCGAGCATGTCGCGAACCCTGCTTCGGTTGGTGTCGTTGGCGGCGTTTTCCATGGTTTCGAGCAGGGTGATTTCGCCGTCCAAATACTCTGCTTGATTTTGGGCGAAATAACCAATCTGCACATTGTGCCCCAATTTCAAAGTGCCTTTATGCGAAATTTCGTTTACGATAATTTTGGCAAAAGTAGATTTCCCCTGGCCGTTTTGTCCGACAAAGGCAGTTTTGCTGCCGCGTTCGATCAGGATGCTGATGTCTTCCAAAACATGGTTGTCGCCATAATTTTTACCGATGTGGTGTGCTTCGACTACCACACGGCCGGGTTGAACAGACACGGAGAAACGAATGTTCATCACGCTGGTATCTTCTTCGTCAACTTCGATGCGTTCTATTTTGTCAAGCTTTTTAATGAGTGACTGTGCCATGGAGGCTTTGGAAGCTTTGGCGCGAAATTTTTCTATCAGTTTTTCGGTCTGTTGGATTTGTTTGTCCTGATTTTTTTGAGAGTTGAGTTGCAGTTGACGGATTTCTTGTCGCAAAATCAGGTATTCCGAATAGGGTTTGTTGTAATCGTAAATTCTTCCCAACGATATTTCGATGGTACGGTTGGTCACGTTGTCGAGAAACATTTTGTCATGCGAAACAATGACGACCACACCCGGAAAATTTTTCAGGAATTGTTCCAACCAGATGATGGACTCAATATCTAAGTGATTGGTCGGCTCATCCAAAAGTAACACATCATTTTTCTGAAGCAAGAGTTTGGCAAGCTCGATTCGCATGCGCCATCCGCCGGAAAAGGTGTCGGTTATTTTATCAAAATCAGATCGCTTAAAACCCAATCCGAGCAATACGCGTTCGGCATCGCCTTCATAGTTATAACCGCCGATGATGTCAAATCGGTGTGTAAGGTCGCTCAGATCGACCATCAATTGATGATAACCCTCACTTTCATAATCGGTTCGGACGACGAGTTGCTCGTTGATGTGGTGTAATTTCTGTTCGATGGCTTTGATTTCCGTAAAAGCCTGATAGGCTTCGTCAAGAACCGTTCGCCCGGGAATAAAATCGATATCCTGACGCAGGAATCCCATTTTGAGGGATTTGTCGGTTGCGATTGCGCCACTGTCGGGTGGAAAATCGCCATCGAGAACCTTGAGAAGGGTTGACTTCCCCGCACCATTTTTACCTACCAAACCCACGCGGTCTCCGGCATCTAACTTAAAAGTAATTCCTTCAAACAGGTTGGTTCCGGAAAAAGAAACGGTCAAATTGTGTACGTTGAGCATTTTATGTTACAGTTGTTACACGGTTGGTTTTTAAAAAGTCTATTTTTGCAAACCGAAAATCGCGATTTTAAATTTTTTTTGCAAATGTTAAAAAAAGGGACGAAACTAAATAGCATTTTAACAGGAAGTTGTCCGAAATGTCAAAATGAGTCGATGTATGCGGACACCAACCCGTATCATTTGTCAGAAACTTTGAAGATGCGTGAAAGATGTAGTCATTGTCATTTGAAATACATGATTGAACCTTCCTTTTTTTATGGGTCAATGTATGTGAGTTATGCGGTTGGAGTTGCGTTTGCAACGGCTTTTTTTGTCATTTCCTTTTTGATATTGGGCTTGTCGTTGTTAGCTTCATTTATTTCAATTCTTGTCGGACTCATTGTTTTGCTTCCTTTTATCTTAAGGGTTTCGAGAAATATTTGGATTAATATTTTTATCAAATATCAAGGCGATTAATCGTGTTTTAAACGATTTTCGTATCTTTTGATGTCGATTTCTTTGTCCAAAGGTTTATCAAACAGCAAATAGTCGTACAAGTTTTTTGCCATCGATGGAGCAAGCAGCACGCCGCGCGTTCCCATTCCGTTTAACAATGCCAATCTGTTCTGTATTGGATGTTTTCCAAGCAATGGTCTGCGGTCTAATACGGTAGGTCTGAATCCGAGAAAGTGGTCTTCGATGGTAAATTCGCAATCCACCATTGTTTTCAATTTGGAAATGATAAAGTCTTTGGCTTCGGTCGTCGGCAATCTGTTGGTGAATTGATGTTCGTAGGTTGTCCCGGCCAAATAGCGGTTTTTTCCAATCGGGATGATAAAAACAGGCCCTTTCAGGATTTTATCGAGTTGCAATTCGGGGGCAAATATTTGGAGCAATTCGCCCTTGTTTTCTACCAAAGGCAGATAATTGAAAAACGGATTTTGAAGCAGTCCACAGCCTTCGCAAAACACCACATAGCGATATGTTTTATTTTGGTAAATAACGCCATCGGAAGTGTATTCGATATCCGCATATTCAAATTTCTCGTGTACCAACCGTTGTTTTGTTTTCAGACAATCTGTATAGACTTGAACTAATCTGGCGGTGTCTATCCGTCCGGTTTGTTTTACTTTCCCAAAACCAAATTCGGCATTGATATGCTGATTTTCATTTGAAATAACTT
Source organism: Flavobacteriaceae bacterium (assembly GCA_034367065.1). Lineage (GTDB taxonomy): Bacteria > Bacteroidota > Bacteroidia > Flavobacteriales > Flavobacteriaceae > UM-FILTER-40-17. Next base: position 30,009 of record JAXMLV010000026.1, on the reverse strand, counting down.
CGGCATCAAGAAATTCTTTTAAGACTTCTTTTTGACTGACATCTTTCCAAAGTTCTGCTTCTTGTGTGTTGGCTAATTTTCTCAGTACGGGCAATTTAAAATCGAATTGAGTTTCCAATTTCTGTTCCAATTGATTGTAAAAGCCCATGGCTGTTTTCGATTGCTCGGACGCATTCCAGATGGGGGTGAATTTTTTGAGTACAATCGGGTTATAAAGCCCGCCGGCAACAGTCGATGCGCTTGCGTCTGTTCCTTTTTCATAAACCAAAAAAGAATGCTGACCGGCTTCCAATTGTTCGCAAAAAGAAATGCCCGAAAGGCCAATACCGACAATAAGAAAGTCTATTTTTTCCATAAAAAAACTCCCACGGTGAAGTGGGAGTCAAAGGTAGTCTTAATTTTTTGGAACTAATAATTCCACATATCCATTTCGATGTTTCGGACGCTTTCTTTGATGCGATCCGATTCGAGTAGTTGCATCAGTGCATTATCGGTCACGTAATCTTTCACATTTCTGTTTCCATACATATTATCTTCACGGAAGATGATACCATTGAATCTACGTGAAATCAACAACCGGTCAAAATCAAACGGGCTGGCGGTGTTTTCTCCATTGAAAACCTTGGCCTGATGCAGCGTTTCGCGTGCACTCGGATACCAAACCCAAAACAACTCGACCAATGCTGTTTCTGAATCGTCATTGAGGAAGTTTACATCTGCCGAAACCGGTGCTATTCCAAGCATCCTGTATTTAAGTTCGCCCAATCGTTTGTCAAAATACCAAATGCCTTTGACGTGGTATTCTTCTATATTGTAGGAAGTAATCTCCTTTTTGTCAATATATTCTGCTGACAATGCTTCTCCGGCATTGATTTGTTCCTTACCCAAATCGGTGGTGTCTATGGTTGTCAGGGTTTTTAGGATATCGCTGTAAGACAATCTTTCTTTGAAATAACTATCCACATAGACATCTGCTATGTTTCCTTCTTTGATGCCGTCGAGCAATACATTGAAAAGGGATTTTCGGGTTGGATCCATGTTTACGGAATCAACCGGAAAATAGTATGGAAAGTTTACGCGCTCATCCAAATCGATGATTTCCCAAACGGTTTTAGACCAAAGCACATCGCGGTTGTCGATGTAGCCAAAATCGAGCGGTTTATAATCTTCCATATTGTCCAATTCCTGCATCATCTGAGCCTCTTCGGGTGTGTAGGCATTGAGAAGATGGGCTTGTGCAAACAAGGCGTTGCCTGAAAGCAAAAGCACAACATAACAAATCGATTTTTTTAGCACATTCATGGTGTTTTTTTTTAGTTTGTCAACTCAATCAATACAGGCGATATTTTTTTGAGTAAGTAAGAACTGTTACCGGCTAAATTGGCCTGTATATCAAAAATCTGTACAATATCTCCTTTGACAGCTCGACTCAAAGCACTTTTTGCCCTGGCATCGAGTTTGTTTCCGGCAACTTGGATGGTGGGTTGTCCCGGAACTTTAAATTTGAATCCGGTCACATTCAAAGTTAAATCGAAGTCAAAGTCGAATAATTGTGCGCCAACGGTTGAAATTTCAAGGCTGTTGCGTTGCATTTGAACACTGCCGTCTTCACCTCGAATGGTTCCTGTTGGGCGCGGTATGTCTTTGATTCTAAACTCTTTTGAAGTCGGGATTTTTTGACCGTCTATTTCACCAACTACGCTGATGGTTACTGCTCTGCCTGCTCCGGGACGCATCACGTAAGCAGATCCACCGACTCCCTGAAGACCTGTGGCATTAACATTAATTTTATTGGTTGGTACGCCCGGCATAGAGATGGTTATCGGGTTATCAACACCTCGATAAACCACGTTCATTTTGTCTGCCGAGATAACGGCTTCCTTCGGTTTTGCGATGACGGAATAAGTCTGATCCACTGAAACCTTCGCTTCTATTCCGTCTTGTTGGAAAAACAAGGTGCCGGTTATTTTGTGGTCACCCGCATTTCCGGATGGAACTTTCAATTGTACGATACCTCCTCTTAAAACAAAGTCCCTGTCTTTGACCAAAGGCTTTCCATCTAACGAAATTTCTACCCTTTCAGGTTGAGAGACACTGTCTATCTTTCCTACGACAATTTCGCCGTTAAATGTTTCGCCTTGGTAGTATGCAGCTTTTTTATCAGCCAGCAAGGTTTTAAAATTGTTTAAATCGACCTGCTCTGTCAATTCGCCTTGCAACATTTTCGACAAAATTTGATATTCCGCGTTTTTGGCATCGGATTGAAGTTGAGAAAACTTGGCAAGGGAAGCAATCAAGGGAAATCCTTTGTAATGATATTCCAAATATTCAATTGATTTTCCGTCTCTGTTTTTTATGCGTTCAGTAGAAAATTTGGCATTGATGTCTGCTTGCACATCCGGATACGTACCGCCCAATATACCTTTTACTCCGTTTTTGTAATCTGCCATTTTTTGCAAAAATTCTTTGCCGTCTTTTTCGAGTCGGTCACCGTTGAAGAAGCGTTCGTCCAAAAAATTTGACTTGTCCATCACTTCATAATCTTTCGGATCATCGACTGTTTTTTTAGCTGTAATTTTTAAATTTTCAATGTAGCTGTAAAATTCATTCGTAAGTACGTTTATTTGTTTGGCTTTGTCTCTTAAATCTGCGTATTTAGCGGGTTGCTCTTGCGCTTTGAGTTCCAATCCGGCCATAAAAACATCGTTGCGCGATGAAGTTGCGGTATTGGATTCTTCCAGTCGTTCGTTCATCACACCAAAAGCCGAAATAACTTCTTTTGATACGTTGAGTGCCAACATGGCGATGAAAACCAAATACATGAGGTTAATCATCTTCTGCCTTGGTGATAGTTTAGCTGATGCCATTCTTTAGTTTTTTGTTTAATAAATTGATTTAATAAAACCCTAATGGAATGGATTAATTTTTACTGTTCATAGCCGAGAGCATACCGCCGTAAACAGAATTCAGCGAAGATAGATTGGCCGTGAGTGATTGCAATTGGTTCTTGAGTTTGTCGGCATTTTCGACCACTTCATCGTTGATAACAGCTTGTCTGCTGGCACTTTCGAGTTGCACTTTATACAGGCTGTTGAGCGATTCCATTTGTGCGGCAGCCAATGAAAGTTCTTCACTGTATCGTTTGGTTGCATTCATCGAGTCTGCGGTAGGAGCAATTTGTCTGGCAGCACCTTCAAAGTTGCGGATGCTGTTGCCTAAACTCTCGATCAAGTTGGAATCGAGGTTGGCATCTTTCATGATTTTGTCTAATTTTTGTGAAAGCATGCCTTGGGCATCTCTGGGTTCGTCATTTTTTTCGCCTGATACGGCTAATTCCGGATAAACGATAGACCAGTCGTATTCTTTGTCAACCGTATCAAATGCAGATAAGGCGAAAACGCCTGCTTCGACCACCAATCCGATTGTCAGCATCAACCCACCGGTTAGGATTCCGATTTCAAAATGTTGAATTTTGAAAAGTGCGCCGAGAATAACAACTGCGGCACCCATACCGTAAGTAAAGTTCATTGTTTGTTTTGAAAGTAAAGCCATGATAATAAAAATTTGATGGTTAATTAGTTATTTTAAATAAAGATGGTTAAAAATTATTTTCCTTTTTTGCGCATTCTGGTTTGCGGGCCGAATGCATTGGTGCTTTGTCCGTTGTAATCTTGCACGGTTCTAAAGCCGATGTAGCTGCGTGCGGAGTCAGCATATTCGTAATCGCGGGTATTCACTTGAAGAAAATAGGCTACATCTTTCCACGATCCGCCTCGTATTACTTTTTTTGGATTTGAAGAATCTGTCAAATTTGGATTCATCGAGGAAACCAATTCGTACGAAAATTGATCGTAGGTGGAGTTTGTCCATTCCGACACATTCCCCGCCATGTTATACAGGTTGTAGTCGTTAGGTTTATAAGATTTAGCTTCTACGGTGTATAGCGCATCGTCTGCAGCGTAATCTCCCCTGAGGGGTTTGAAATTCGCATAAAAGCAGTTGCGGTCATTTTTTGTATAAGGACCACCCCAAGGATAAGCAGCTCCATCCAATCCGCCACGAGCGGCATATTCCCATTCGGCTTCCGTCGGCAAGCGGAAATTCGTTACCAAGGGTAATCTGCGTCTTCTTTGGTATTCGTTTTTGTTGTTTGTACGCCATGCGGCAAATGCTTTTGCTTGTTTCCATGTCACTCCGACAACCGGGTAATCGCTGTAAGCATCATGCCAAAAATAGTCATTGTGCATGGGTTCGTTGTAGGAGAAATTAAAGTCTCTGATCCAAACGGTTGTGTCGGGATAAATCTTTATGATTTCCTTTTTGATATAGTCTTTTCTGGAGCCTTTGGATTTAGCAGCGGCTTCTATGTCCATCCAGGTATAAGCGTAGCTTATTTTGTCCCAGTTGATGGTTCGTTTACCGTTGTAAGTCTCTTCTTCCGGCAAGTAAAGCGAATCCATGATTTCTGCATAATGCTCGTCCGGGTAGTCAGTAGTTTTCCAGTCAAGATCAACCTTTTTATTTAATCTTCTGCCTTCGTATCCGGTTTCGCCCATACCAGAATAGTTTTTCAGGCGATATTTCTCATAAACGGATAAATTAGTCGTGTCCACATCGCCAAAACCATAGCGAGCAACAGGATTGGATTTTGCGTCTGTATAGCCCAATTCGTCAACCAAAACGGCTAATTTATATCGAACAACAGAGTCTCTGACACTGTTTACAAACTGACGGTATTCACTGTTGGTAATTTCAGTCTCGTCCATATAGAACGAACGGACAGTTACTGTTTTAAGCGGCGCGTCTGAAACGCCCGAAATATCCTCATTTGCTTTACCCATGGTAAAAGCTCCGCCGGGAACTAAGGTCATGCCAAAAGGCTTTTCTGGATACCATTTTTTCCCTTTGTCGCCGACTAATTCGCCTTTGTCATTCTTCTTACAACCGACGACGCAAATCAAAAGTAGTGTAATTAATAAAACCTTTTTCATATTTAGTTAATGTTAGCAGCAGTATTTTGGGTGTAAACCTATCTATTTATTTTCTTATTAACAATATTTAAACAAAAATATTTTATAAGATTAAAAATATTTCAAACTAAAATTTTTTAAACGCACGCCACCATCTTTCGGGGACAATATTGTTGCAGGCATCTAAATAATCTTTATGTTGACACGGTATTAACGAGTTTCTTTGCCATTTATTATTTATTTCTTTCAAAGGTACTTCCATCCACCACCTTCCACTTTTCGGACTTTGGTAAAAAATCAAGTCATCACCTTCTTGGGTGACGATGAATTTTTTGTATTGATTGCGCGTGGTATAGGGGAAATCATTTGATCTAAAATAGTAACCTTCAATAAAATACCAAATCATTTGGGCAATTAAATTTTCTCCAATCGAATTAAAAGTTATCGTGTTTATTTCATAAATCCCAAACGAACTCACCTTGTCGCTGATACCGGCATATCTGCTGAGCGCACAAATTTCTGTACCTTCAAATCCGTTGGGTTGATGAAGCGTTGCAAATCCGGTTTCGTTGCTTTTGATGGAATTGTAGTCTATGCACACGATATCGGCATCGCGCAAAACAGGCTCTGCCAAAGTGATGTCTGATTTTATTTCACCCAAACGGTATTTTTCAAAATACAGATTCTCCATCAAATCGGTTTCTTCAATTGGGTTGAGGTAGGATTGATAGCCCAAATTGGCATAATTGAAGAGTATGATGGGTTTTTCAACCACCATTTTTCCGGCGAAAGAGTGTCCTTCAATGGGTATTGAAGCATTTCCCAAATCAAATCGGTGATCTATGTTGACCACATTCACCAAATGTTCCAAACTTTCGTAGGCTCGGTAATTCGAGTACGCATATTTCTGCGACCCTCCCAAAATGATTGGGATGATGTTGTTTTTGATTAAAACTTCAAGCGTGTTTTGCAACAAATAGTTGGTGTGTTCAAAGTTCTCTGCCGCAACAACAGTTCCCAAATCGGCGATGGCGTGATCCCAATTTCCAGGGAAGAGACTGTAAAATTGTTCCCTGATTTTTGAAAAATCTACGTTTGTTTTTTTGTCGTATTTATCTTTAATGGAGAGCAAAGCCAAGCGAATGTTGCTCAAATCGAAAGGTGATTCATTGTCCGTGTGAAACCGAACGGTTTTCCCCAAGGCTTGATTGGGAAGCCGTTCGATATAATCTAAAACGACTTCGTCAACAGGTTCGATAAATTCGAATTGATGCTTCATTTTTTAGCCTTGGCAGTCTTGGTTTTTTTAACAGCACTTTTCACTTTGAGCAATTCTTTGGCTTCTTCAAGGGTCATGGCTTCCGGCTTGATTTTTCCGGTCAGTGCCTTTTTAATTTTTCCTTTGATTAAGACAGCCTTACCATAACGGTCTTTTTCAATTTTGATGCCTTCTTCTTTCCACTCTTGAATGATTTTATCCTTGTTTTTTTGGATTTTATCTTCGATGAGTTCTTCAATATCTGTTTGCGACAGCTTGTCAAAGTCATATTTTTTATTGACATTGATGAAAATATTGTCCCATTTGAGATAAGGTCCAAATCTTCCTTTGCCTTTTTGTACGGGTTTTGATTGATAAGTCGCCACGGGTGCGTTTTCCGCTATTTTTTGATCGATAAGTTCGATGGCTTCTGGGATGGTAATCTCGAGTGGATCAATTTCTTTCGGTATGGACACGAAAGTTTTGTCGAATTTCACGTAAGGCCCAAATCGTCCAATGTTGACGACCAATTCATGACTTTTATAACTGCCAATCGTACGCGGCAATTTGAACAAATCCAACGCTTCTTCGATGGTGAGTGTGCCAATGTTTTGGTCGGGTTTCAAACTAGCAAATTTCTTTTCTTCATCGTCTATGCTGCCAATTTGTGCCATCGGACCGAATTTGCCCAAGCGGACACTGATCTGTTTTCCCGAGACAGGATCTTCACCCAAAATCCTTTCGCCTGATTCTCTTTCCGCATTTTTCTCTACATCCAACACTTTCGGGTGAAATGCATTATAAAAAGTGCCCATCATGGTTGTCCATTCCTGATTTCCGGACGCAATTTCATCAAAATCTTCCTCCACTTTTGCCGTGAAGTTGTAATCGACAATGTCCGTAAAATGCTGAATCAAAAAGTCGTTGACAATGTATCCGATATCGGTTGGAACTAATTTTCCCTTGCTCGAACCGGTTGTTTCCTTGAGTTTTTTATCCGCAATTTTATCCGCTTTCAACACAAGCTGTTGATAGACTCTTTCTGCGCCTTCATCAATCCCTTTTTCTACGTATGTTCTGTTTTGAATGGTAGAAATGGTCGGTGCGTAGGTGGAAGGTCGTCCAATCCCGAGTTCTTCGAGTTTTTTGACCAAGGAAGCTTCTGTGTATCTCGATGGCGGTCTTGAAAACCGCTGGGTTGCTGTAATATTCTGATTTGAAAGCGATTCTCCAACAGTTAAATTGGGTAACAAGCCTTCTTGTGTTTCGTCCGTATCGTTTTCTTTTTCATCATCCGTACTCTCCAAATAGACTTTCAGAAACCCATCAAAAACAATGACTTCGCCGGTTGCTGAAAAAATTTCGTCCGATTTGTTTGAACTGATTTTCACCAAGGTTCGTTCCAATTCTGCGTCCGACATCTGCGAAGCAATCGTCCTTTTCCATATCAGTTCGTAAAGTCTGCTCATGTCGGCATCCATGTTTATCCGGCTTCTCGAAATGTCGGTTGGGCGAATGGCTTCATGGGCTTCTTGTGCGCCTTTGGTTTTGGTGTTGAAGTTTCGGCTGTGCGCATACTGCTTGCCAAAACTTTTGGTGATTTCGTTTTGCGCTTCGTCGATGGCTTCTTTGGAGAGGTTCACGCTGTCGGTACGCATGTAGGTAATGAGTCCTTCTTCATACAATCGCTGCGCGACGCGCATGGTGATGGCAACCGGAAATGACAATTTTCGGGCAGCTTCCTGTTGAAGTGTTGATGTTGTAAAAGGTGCAGCAGGTGTTTTTTTGGCCGGTTTCTTTTCTAAATCTGCAACTTTAAATTGTGCGCCAATTTGTTTTTCAAGGAATTTTAAAGCTGCTTCTTTTGTGTCGAATGCTTTTGCAAGTTGCGCCTTGACAGTTCTACCGTCTTTATTGTTAAAAATCGCATCTACACGATAGGTTGAAACGGTTTTAAAATCGATGATTTCTCTTTCGCGTTCTACGATGAGACGGACAGCGACTGATTGTACGCGACCGGCAGAAAGTCCGGTTTTTATTTTTTTCCACAAAACGGGTGAGAGTTCGTAGCCGACCAAACGGTCTAAAACGCGTCTGGCTTGTTGCGCATTGACCAAGTTGTAATCGATTTCACGCGGATTTTCGATTGCTTTCAGGATGGCGTTCTTGGTAATTTGGTTAAACACGATGCGTTTTGTTTTCTCGGGTTTTAACTTAAGCGTTTCCGACAAATGCCAGGCGATGGCTTCTCCCTCGCGGTCTTCATCACTCGCCAACCAAATCATTTCTGCTTTTCCGGAAAGTTCCTTGAGTTTTTTGACAACTTCTTTTTTGTCATCTGAAACCACGTATTTCGGTTTGAAATTCTTCTCGACATCGACACCGATATCTCTGAGTGGCAAATCGGAAATATGACCAAAACTGGAAACGACCTTAAAGTCGCTGCCTAAAAATTTCTCAATAGTTTTGGCTTTTGCCGGTGATTCTACAATGACTAAATTCTTTGACATGGATGTTTTTTTTCGCTACAAATGTAATAGTTTTTAAAAACTCTCAGCTTTTACTTAAAAATATTGACTCTAAAAACGAAAAGCATACTTCAGTTCTACATACATTTGGTTGTCTTCTAAAGGTGCTTCGTTGGTGTTGAAATGAAAGACCGCACGGAAAACATTTTTTTGATTGGCATAGACTACTCCGAGATTAAATTTCAAGATGGATTCCTCCGGATCTACTGTGAAAGGTGCGTTGTCGTTCAAAAGACTGCCTTCGAGCAAGGAATTTTGCACAACATAGCGATAGCCAACTTGCGCAAAAGCAAAAAATTCTTTGGTACTGCTTGTTCCAATCATGCCAAAATCACTCGTGGTACTCAGTGAATTTCGATTGCCATAAACAAAACCTGCAAACTGTTCAATAAAAATATCTTTAGTCCCCAAACTGCCATTTGAAACAAAATTGAGCAAAAAATCATCTCTCAAAACCTTGTCGAAGACAAATTGTGGTTTGATGTTCACCATCAGCTCGCCCGGGATTTGATCTATCCACGAAGGTTTTTTGTCTATTCCTAACAACCGATGATACCACACTTGCATGTCCTCAGCAAACGAAGCATCTCCGGTAACACCGGCTTCCAAGGCAACGCGATACATTCTATGCGTTGTTGCTTTTGTCAAAGCGGCTTCTGCAAACAACCAACCGGCAAAAGGTCTGTCGAAAAAACGCGTGTTTAACGCATCAATATCACCCGGAGTATATATTTGATGTCCGACTTGCAAATCAAATTGCAATGCTTCTTGCGAATTGACCTTTACAAACATAAAATCTCGACTTAACTTTTTGCTGTATCCGACCATGATGCCATTAGAATAGGCGCGGTCTCTTGAGAAATAAAGATCATTATCGACCTGAAGATACAATTGACGCTGATAATTTTGCGATTTTGCGCCAAAAAAACCCATCACCAAGAAGATTTGGAAATACAATATTTTATTCAATTTCTTTTTTTTTGATTGGCTAAAGTAAAAATAAAATGTATCGATGACTCGGTTTCATTAATATTTAACTTTTAAAACTAACTGACACTTTGTCACGATTTATTTTAAATGTATCTTTGCACGGTTAAAAACCATTTGATTATGGAGAAATTGATTGAAGAAAAAAGACAGGGAGAATCGTTGGTTTTACCCGAAAACAAACGCGCCGCAAAAAAATTATACATAGAGAGTTACGGTTGTGCGATGAATTTTTCGGACAGCGAAATTGTCGCTTCCATCCTTGCCGGTCAAGGGTATGGTTCAACACAATTAATAGAAGAAGCCGATTTGGTTTTGGTCAATACCTGTTCGATTCGCGAAAAAGCCGAACTAACGGTTCGCAAAAGATTGGAGCTTTTCCAATCAATCAAAAAAATCAATCCGGGAATGAAAGTAGGCGTGTTGGGTTGTATGGCCGAGCGTCTGAAAAGTAAATTCCTGGAAGAAGAAAAAATTGTCGATTTGGTGGTTGGTCCCGATGCATACAAAGACCTTCCAAACCTGTTGCAAGAGGTTGCCGACGGGCGAAATGCTGTCAATGTGATACTCTCTAAAGATGAAACTTATGGAGATGTGTCTCCGGTCCGACTCCAATCAAATGGGGTGACTGCTTTTGTGTCCATCACACGCGGTTGTGACAACATGTGTACGTTTTGTGTGGTTCCGTTCACAAGAGGACGAGAAAGAAGTCGAGACCCGCAAAGCATTCTTCAGGAAGTCAACGATTTGTGGAATAAAGGCTATCGCGAAATCACACTCTTGGGCCAAAATGTGGATTCTTACTTGTGGTACGGCGGCGGACTCAAAAAAGATTTTGTCAAAGCATCTGATTTTGAGCAAGCAACAGCTGTGAAATTTGCCGATTTATTGCGCATGGTAGCTGAAGCGCTACCCAAAATAAGAATCCGGTTTTCTACTTCCAACCCGCAAGACATGGATTTGGAAGTTATTCGAACCATCGCGAATCATGAAAACATCTGCAATTATATCCATTTACCCGTTCAGTCAGGAAGCAATCGCATATTGGCAGAAATGAATCGTCAACACACGCGGGAGGAATACATGCAAATGATCGATCAAATCAAAACGATTATTCCCGATTGCGCCATTTCACATGATATGATTACCGGTTTCCCGACCGAGACGGAGCAAGATCATCAAGATACTTTGCAGTTGATGGAATATGTGAAATACGACTATGGATATATGTTTGCCTACTCCGAAAGACCCGGAACGCCGGCTGCCAAAAAGTTGAAAGACGATGTCCCGGAAGCAGTCAAGAAAAGAAGATTGCAAGAAATTGTGGCACTTCAACGCAATCACAGCTTGTATCGGAGTCAGCAACAAGTCGGCAAAACATTCGAGGTTTTGATAGAAGGAGAATCCAAAAAATCATCGGCACATTGGATGGGAAGAAACTCGCAAAATTCGGTGGTGGTTTTTCCGAAAGAAAACTACCAAAAAGGAGATTTTGCAATGGTAAAAGTGAAAAGTTGCACATCCGCAACACTCATTGGAAAAGCAGTATAAAAGAAAATTTGATTTAATCGGACAATAGATATTTCCTAAAATCATGGAAAGCATACAAGTTATCAAACAGCGATTTGGCATCATCGGCGACGAACCGAAACTCAATCGAGCCATCGAAAAAGCGATGCAGGTTGCCCCGACAGACATTTCAGTTTTGGTGATAGGCGAGAGCGGAGTGGGTAAAGAAAGTATTCCTAAAATCATCCATCAGCTTTCACACAGAAAACACGGAAAATACATTGCAGTCAACTGTGGAGCCATCCCGGAAGGAACCATAGACAGCGAGCTTTTCGGCCATGAAAAAGGCGCATTTACCGGCGCTACGTCTTCACGCAGCGGTTATTTTGAAGTTGCTGACGGCGGAACTATTTTCTTGGATGAGGTGGGCGAATTGCCACTTACTACCCAAGTCCGATTGTTGCGTGTACTTGAAAATGGTGAATTTATTCGGGTTGGATCCTCACAAGTGCAGAAAACCAACGTTCGAATTGTGGCAGCTACCAACATCAACATGCAGGAAGCGATTGAAAGAGAACGTTTCCGCGAAGATTTGTTTTACCGTCTCAGCACCGTAGAGATTTGGCTGCCACCGCTCAGAGAACGCAAAAACGACATCCATCTTTTGTTTAGAAAATTTGCCGCAGATTTTGCACAGAAATACAAAATGCCAACCATCCGATTGGAAGAAAACGCAGTCACTTTGTTGGAAAATCAACGGTGGAACGGAAACATTCGACAATTGCGAAACATCGCTGAACAACTTTCCATTTTAGAAACCAATCGAAACATATCGGTTGAAAAACTGAGAGAATATCTGCCCGACACCGAAAGAAGATTACCCGCTTTGATGAATGGTAAAAAGGCAGAAAGTGATTTTTCCAGCGAACGAGAAATTCTCTACAAGGTGCTTTTTGACATGAAAAGCGATCTAAATGATTTGAAGAAACTCACCATGAAGTTGATGGAAAATGATGCCCAACAAGTCAAGGAAGAAAATAAACATCTAATCACCAAAATATACGGTTCAAAAGAGCAGACAGAGGATATCGAAGAAGAGACAGATGACAGTATTCCGGAAAATACGGGCTTGGTTTCCATTCCTCAACAAATAAATCACAAAGCAGACAAATACGATTTTGCCGAAGAAATTGAAGAAGAAGAAACCCTGTCTTTGCAAGAAAAAGAAATGGAACTCATTCAGAAAGCATTGGAGCGAAACCATGGAAAGCGTAAATTGGCAGCCAAAGAACTCGGTATTTCCGAACGCACTTTGTATCGAAAAATTAAGCTGTTGGAGTTGTAAACGAAAAGAATATTTATGAAAACATTGAAATTTATTTGCGGTACAATGATTTTGTTGGCTGTTTCAGGCTGCGGATCCTATAATTTCACCGGAACCGGAAAAATTGATGCGACTACTTTTCAAGTCAATTTTTTTCAGAACAATGCACCTTTAATAGAGCCCGGTTTGGATCGGGATTTTACGTTGGCTTTGCAAGATTTGATTTTGAGTCAAACCAATTTGGATTTGGTCAACGCCAACGGCGACCTGACTTACGAAGGTGAAATCATCGATTATCGCATCACGCCGATGACGGCAACTTCTCAGTTGACAGCCAATCAAAACAGGCTCAATATGGCTGTCAATGTTCGTTTTACAAACGCAAAAGACTCCGATGCGGATTTTGAAAAACGCTTTTCATTTTTCTTCGATTTTGGTGCCAATGAAGCTTTTACTGGTACAATAAAGCAAACGGCTTTGCAACAAATATTTGAAAGGCTCACTCAAGATATTTTTAACGCATCTTTGGCACAATGGTAATTTAAAAAAGAACCACATGGCTATTCAAAAACCGTTTAACTTATTCAGTTGGATTGAAGAAAACCGCGCATTGCTCAAGCCGCCGGTCGGAAACAAAAATCTATACACCGAATCGGGCGATTACATCGTGATGATTGTAGCCGGACCCAACGCGCGAAAAGATTATCACTACAACGAAACGGAGGAATTGTTTTATCAATTGGAAGGCGCTATCAAGGTTGTCATTCAAGAAAACGGAGAGAAAAAAGAAATGATTTTGAATGTCGGCGATATGTATCTCCATCCTGCCAAAGTGCCGCATTCGCCCGTTCGCAGTGAAGGCTCAATCGGGTTGGTGATAGAGCGAAAACGCGCCGGAAAAGGATTTACAGACGGACTGCTTTGGTATTGCGAACAGTGCAACCACAAAATGCACGAAGTTTATTTTGAACTCCATGACATCGAAAAAGATTTTCTGCCACACTTTAAAGCATTTTATGAATCGGAGGAAATGCGCACTTGCAAAAATTGTGGATGTGTGATGGAAACCGACCCGCGGTTTGTGCGTTAAAAGCAAATAGAACAACCTATTGTAGATTTTGCTTATTGTCCATTGTCTATTTCCCTTTAAAGATCAGTTACTTGCTTTGGGTATGATTTTTTTGACCACCCGCTCGGCTCGATTGACCGTGTCACGTGCTTTTCTTTCGAGTTCTTGAATCGAATCTCGTCTCTTTTTTTCCAAAACCAACGTATCAGACCATTTTCTTTTTTCCGCTTTGATGCGGTCTTCAACGAGGGTAAATACGGCAAGGTATTTATCGAGGTTGTCTGTATAGTAAGCATTGCTTTTTGCAAACTGAAGGCTGTCTATGCCGTGTTTTTTAAAGATATATTCGTTGTAGTCTATCTCGCTTTCCTGCATCATCACCGGGCTGTATGATTTTCCTGCGTTCAGCATTGCAATATCATACAGTATGTCTGCCATTTTCTCTTTGTCAATCAGGTTCTTTGGCTTTTTAATGTCATCGATGCTTTGGCAGGCTACCACAGCAGAAATCATCCATATTAAAACCAAGTATTTCATTTGTTGTGTTTAATTTCGATTAAAACTTAATGGCATGGCATTTTTAATTTCATTGAATTTGAAATTTTTATAAATCAATTTGCCGTTGACAAATGTATGCGTAATTCTCGATTTAAAATTGGAACCTTCAAAAGGCGACCAACCGCATTGATACAGTATATTGTCTTTGTTGACTGTCCAAGGCGAGGTCGTGTCAACCAAGACCATGTCCGCATAGTATCCGGGTCTCAAAAATCCGCGTTTTTCTATCTGAAACAATTTTGCCGGATTGTGGCACATTTTTTCAACCAGTTTTTCGACCGTTAGTTTACCGCGAAGATGCATTTCAAACATGGCCGGCAAAGCGTGTTGAACCAACGGCCCGCCCGAAGGACATTTGAGGTATTTTTGTTGTTTTTCATCCCAGGTATGTGGGGCGTGATCTGTTGCAATCACGTCGATGCGGTCGTCTAAAAGTGCTTCCCAAAGACCTTCCCGATCTGTTGATTTTTTTACTGCGGGATTCCATTTTATCAAGCTCCCTTTTTCCGTGTAATCTTCATCGGAAAACCACAGGTGGTGAATGCAAACTTCCGCCGTGATTTTCTTTTCTTCCAGCGGAATTTTGTTGGTGAAAAGTCCGGTTTCTTTGGCGGTTGACAGATGAAAAACGTGTAGTCGGGCAGCTGTTTTTTTAGCCAATTCAATTGCCATGGATGAAGAAAGATAACAAGCTTCTTCGCTTCTGATGAGCGGATGACATGCTATCGGGATATTTTCTCCGTATTGTTTGATGTATTTTTCGGTGTTGTTGCGGATGGTTGCCTCATCTTCGCAATGAACGGCAATCAACATGTTGGCATTTGAAAATATTTGCTCCAATATTTTTGGATTGTCAACCAGCATATTTCCGGTGGAAGAACCCAAAAAAAGTTTGATAGCCGCGGCCTGATTGGGTTTTAATTTTTTTAGTTCTTCCAAATTTTCATTGGTTCCGCCAAACATAAAGGAATAGTTGGCGAAAGAAGATTTGGCAGCGATTTCGAATTTTTCATCCAGGTGTTGCAATGTGGTCGTTTGCGGAATTGTATTGGGCATTTCGATAAACGAAGTGATACCACCGGCTATTGCTGCTCGCGATTCCGATTCGATGGTCGCTTTGTGTGTGAGCCCGGGTTCGCGAAAATGAACTTGATCGTCAATCACGCCCGGAATCAAATATTTTCCTTCGGCATCAATGACCTGGGTGTTTGGTTTTTTTACGCTGATGTCTCGATCAATCTCTAAAATGAAAGCGTCTTCAATCAGTAAATCTCCTTCCGTGATTGTTCCTTCATTTACAATTCGGGCATTTTTAATCAAGGTTCGCTTCATCTTTTTATAAATTCCGTTTTAAATTTTTAAAATACCAATCATGCTGTTCAATTTCAGCCAGATTACGCCAAAAATAGCTTCTTTGAAAATAGATCCTGACATTTTGGAAACGCCGTTGCTTCGGTCGGTAAAAATAACCGGAACTTCCTCGATGGTAAATTTTTTCAGATAAGTTTTGAATTTCATTTCTATCTGAAAGGCATATCCGATAAATTTAATCTTGTCTAAATCAAGTGTTTCGAGTACTTTCCTTTTGTAGCAGACAAAACCTGCTGTGGTATCCTGAATTTTCATTCGGGTAATCAATCTCACGTAAACCGAAGCGAAATAGGACAACAAAACCCGTTTCATCGGCCAGTTGACCACGTTTACGCCCGAAATATATCGCGAACCGATAGCCATGTCTGCGCCTTTTTGACAAGCCTTCAATAAACGGGGTAAATCTTCCGGGTTGTGCGATAAATCTGCATCCATTTCAAAAATGAAATCATAATTTCGTTTCAAACACCATTTGAAACCATGTATATAGGCAGTTCCCAACCCTGATTTTTTGGCACGGACTTCTAAAAATATTTTTTCGGGAAATTCAGAAGCAAGTTTTCTGACAACATCAGCTGTGCCATCCGGAGAATTGTCATCGACAACCAAGACGTGAAAATTGTTTTTGAGACTTAAAACAATTCTTACAACTTTCTCAATATTACCCAGTTCGTTGTAGGTGGGTATGACGACAATCGCGTGAGACATATAAAAATTTTGTGCAAAAATACGAATAAAAGAAATGTTCGTGTAATATACTTGAAAAAGGAAAGATTGATAAACCGTATTTTAATCAATTGTATGATTGTATTGAAAATAGACGCTTATCGATAGATTGTTCCAATGCGTCAATTCCTACTTATTTCTAAACATTAAAATATTTGGGAAGTCCGGTTTGGCGGAAGCAAACAGTTTTTCCGCATCCAATTTGTTTCGCAGATTCGGAATCCAAACTTTGTAATTGGGGGTTTGAAATCTGATTACGGCAGCATTTGTGGGGAATTTTTCCGTGAATTGGGTCAATACTTCTTGGGCACTTTTGAGATTTCCGGAATACAATTGAACAGTATATCTCCCGGGAATGTTTTCAGATTTGTTGAATGAAATCCGTTCAGACATTAATTTATCAAGGGTAATTGCCTTAGAAATAGTTTGTTCGGTCTGCGTTGTTTCCTGTGCGTGTGAAAAAAAAACACCGAAGAAAACAGTTGTAAAAATTAACATTTTAGTTTGTTGAGAAAGCATTGCCATCATGATTCAATAGTTATATTTGCAAATCTACAACTTAATTTTTTTTTGAATATTGCCGCTCTATTTAGAATGTGTATAAATTACCTTTCTATTTTAAGTTAATATTTTCAAAATCGAGTTGAAGTAGTATTTTTGCCCTCAACATTACAAACATCGAGCCAGCCTAAGGTTTCGTAAAGTTTTTAAAACATATTGAAATTTCATTTTCTATGAAAAATGTGATCTTGCGTTCTTTTTCCCTCTACATGCTGCTGGCAGTGTTGATGGTTTCGTTAGTTTCCCCTCAATTTGCTTCTGCTCAAGAGGGCGATCCGGTAGCCGGAAAACAACTCTTTAACTCAAATTGTGCAGCTTGTCACAGGGTCAATCAAAAATTGGTCGGGCCTGCACTGGTAGGTGTTACACAAAAGCGTACCAAGGAGTGGTTGCAAAAATGGATCAGAAACAGTTCAGACCTCATCAACAGTGGAGATGCTCAGGCAAAAGCTATTTTTGAAGAGTTTAATAAGGTGCCGATGACACCTTTTCCGTTGTTGACGGATGCCGACATCGATAACATTTTGGCTTATATAGAGACACCGCCACCGGCACCGGTGGTTGATACAGCGGTTGCTTCGACAACAACTGCTCCGGCAGTAGGAGGTCCAAACATCAATCAATTTGTTGTAGCAGCTTTGATAATTGTCTTGCTACTACTGGTAGTTATGCTTGTTTTGGTTCGTCAGATTCTGTCTAAAATCGCCAAGGCTAACGGCATAGAAATTACATCAACCGGTAGAAAACCTATATGGAAAGCTTTCGCCGAAAATCAATTTTTGGTTTTGGTTACCGTTATTTTCCTATTGCTGGGAAGTGCTTATTTCGCCTATGGTTATCTGATGCAAGTAGGTGTTGACCAAGGATATCAGCCGATTCAACCCATTCATTATTCACACAAAATTCACGCTGGAGCCAATCAAATAGATTGCAATTATTGCCACTCATCAGCCCGAACCAGTAAAACCTCCGGAATACCGTCCCTCAATGTGTGTATGAATTGTCATAAAAGTATTTCTGAGTATAAAGGCGAAACGACCGCCGAATATTCCAAAGCGTTTTATGATGGTGAAATTCAAAAACTGTACAAAGCAGTAGGTTGGGACGCTGAGGTTCAGCAATATTCAGGAGAAACGCAACCTGTAGAATGGGTTCGGGTTCATAACCTTCCCGATTTCGCCTATTTTAATCACTCACAACATGTTACAGTTGGAGGTGTGGCTTGTCAAACATGTCACGGGCCTGTTCAAGAAATGGAAATAATGAGTCAGTTTTCTCCGCTTACCATGGGGTGGTGTATCAATTGTCACCGCCAAACGGAAGTAAAAATGGACAACAATCCATACTACGAGAAAATCCATGAAGAGCTATCCAAAAAATATGGTTTAGAAAAACCAACGGTTGCTGAAATGGGCGGTTTGGAATGTGCAAAATGTCATTATTAATAAAGTTTAAGCTTAATATAATCATATAAAATGGCTTCAAGCAAAAAATATTGGAAAAGTGTCGAAGAATTAGACGGAAACAATTCGATTGTTGCCAAGTTGCGACAAAACGAATTCGTCGAAGAAATTCCTACGGCAGATTTTCTGGGTAATAAAACAGATTTAGAACAATCGTCAACCTCCCGAAGAGATTTCTTGAAATACCTTGGGTTTACTACGGCGGCAGCTTCATTGGCTGCCTGCGAAGGGCCGATTGTCAAGTCAATACCTTATGTGGTAAAACCGGAACAAATTACCCCGGGAGTTGCTAATTATTATGCAACTTCGGTAGCGGATGGCTTTGACTTTGCCAATTTGTTGGTAAAAACCCGCGAAGGAAGACCGATTAAAATAGAAAACAATACAACGCCGGGCTCTGTCATTCCGGCCAATGCCCGAATTCAAGCTTCCGTATTGTCATTGTATGACAGTGGCAGACTCAAAGAGCCAACCAAAGACGGTCAGCCGATTGCATGGGAAGATTTCCATTTGGATGCGGTTATAAAGTTCAGCGAATTGATGGATGAAGCGGGTGAAATTGCACTTTTGACAGGAACCTTAGCCAGCCCTTCTGCTACTAAAATCATAGATACTTTCAAAGAATCTTATGTAAATGTTCGTCACGTAGTATATGACGCAGTTTCTGAGTCGGCAGCTTTGGATGCTTTTCAGGCTGTTTACCAAAAACGCGCATTGGCTGATTACGATTTTTCTAAAGCAGACTATATAGTATCCGTCGATGCAGATTTCTTGGGAGATTGGCAAGGAGGCGGATATGCCAAAGGTTATGCGCAAACACGCGTTCCGAAAAATGGTAAAATGTCCAAACACATTCAGTTTGAATCGAATCTCACACTTTCAGGTTCTAATGCAGACCAACGTGTACCGCTAAATTCTTCCGATTTGAACCGCATTTTGGTTAAACTTTACAGTGTCATTACCGGTGATGCAGTTTCTACTGTCGAAACCAAAGCAGATGAAATCGTAAAAGAAGTCGCTGCCAATCTAAAAAAACATAGAAGTAAAGCCGTGGTTGTTTCAGGCATACAAGACAAAAACGCACAACTGCTGGTTTTGGCTATCAACCAAGCTTTGCAAAGCGAGGCGTTTGATGCAGCCAATCCAAAATTGATTCGTCAGGGTAACAATGCCGAGGTAGATCAATTGATAAAAGACATGAACGCCGGAACCATCAAGGCGTTAATCATCAACAATGTGAATCCGGTTTATTCTTTGCCTAATGCACAAGAATTTATCGATGGACTCAAAAAAGTAGATTACAGCGTTGTCTTTTCACTCCGTCCGGATGAAACCACAGCCTTGATTCAATATGTTGCGCCCTTGTCACATTACCTCGAATCATGGGGTGATGTCGAAATCAAGAAAAATCATTTTTCGCTTACACAACCGACCATCAACCCGCTTTTCAGTTCGATCACTTTTCAAGACGCTTTGCTTCAGTGGGGTGGAAACGAAACGCCCTATTACGATTACCTGAAAGAATTCTGGAAAACCGAAATTTTAAAAGGTCAATCTTGGAATCAGGCTTTGCACGATGGTGTATTTGTTGCGCAAACGACAGAAGAAATTAAATCGGAATCAACGGCTTCAACTCCTGTCGATTTTCACGCAAGTGCAAGTTCGCTTTCCAAAACTTCCATCGAAGGAATGGAATTAAAATTATACACCAAAACTTCTCTGGGAGATGGCAGACAAGCCAACAACCCTTGGTTGCAAGAAATGCCCGACCCGATTACGCGTGTATCTTGGGATAACTATTTATCCGTTTCCATTTCAGATGCAAAAAAATTAGGACTGGAGAATAAGCATGTTGCCAACGGTGGATTGAACGGCAGCTATGTCAAACTAACAGTCAACGGCAAGACCCTGCCAAAAGTCCCCGTGATTATTCAACCCGGACAAACACAAGGCGTGGTTGGATTGGCTTTGGGATATGGCCGTCAAACCGGATTGAAAGAAGAGTTGCAAGTTGGGGTTAATGCCTATGCACTTTACCAAGGATTCGACAACGTACAATCAGTTACAATAGAAAAAGTTGCCGGTGAGCACGAGTTTGCTTGTTTGCAACTTCAAAATACCTTGATGGGTCGCGGTTCTATCATCAAAGAAACGACCCTTGATAAATACAACAACGAGAAAGCTGAAGTTTGGAATGAAAAAGTTCAGGTTTCAGTAGATCACAAAGAAGTTCCTGCTACCTCGGTAGATCTTTGGACAGAATTTGATAGATCAGTTGGACATCATTTCAATCTGTCAATTGACTTAAATGCTTGTACCGGCTGTGGTGCATGCGTGATAGCTTGTCAAGCAGAAAACAATGTACCCGTGGTGGGCAAATCTGAAATTAGAAAAAGCCGCGATATGCATTGGTTGCGAATCGACCGCTACTATTCATCCGAAGAAACTTTCAAAGAAGACAACGAAAAACGGGAGAATTTCTCCGGTGTTTGGGAATCTAAATCTGGTTTTGGCGAGCTCGAAGTCGCTTCCGAAAACCCGCAAGTAGCATTCCAACCGGTGATGTGTCAACACTGTAACCACGCACCTTGCGAAACGGTTTGTCCGGTTGCAGCAACCTCACACGGGAAACAAGGTCAAAACCAAATGGCATACAATCGTTGTGTGGGTACGCGTTATTGCGCCAACAACTGTCCTTATAAAGTAAGAAGATTTAATTGGTTTCTCTACAGCAATAATGATGAGTTCGACTACAACATGAATGACGATTTGGGTAAAATGGTACTCAATCCGGATGTGGTGGTTCGTTCTCGCGGGGTTATGGAAAAATGTTCTTTGTGTATTCAAAAAACACAAAAAACCATTTTGGATGCCAAACGCGATGGCCGTGTCATAAAGGATGGAGAGTTTCAAACGGCTTGTTCAAATGCTTGTTCAAACGGCGCATTGGTGTTTGGTGATATCAATGATAAAGAAAGTCATGTAGCTGAAATAAAAGAAAGTAATCGGGTTTATCACTTGTTGGAAGAGGTTGGTACAAAACCCAACGTATTCTATCATGTCAAAGTGAGAAACACAACAGAAGTATAATTAAGAAATCATAATCGAAACTATGTCGTCGCACTACGAAGCACCCATACGAAAACCATTAGTCCTCGGAGATAAATCATACCATGATGTTTCCGTGGATGTGGCTGCACCTGTTGAAGGCTCTGCCAACAAACAATGGTGGATTGTTTTTAGCATTGCCCTTACCGCATTTTTATACGGATTGGGCTGTATTATTTACACCATTTCTACCGGTATCGGAACTTGGGGTTTGAACAAAACCGTGGGTTGGGCTTGGGACATCACCAACTTTGTTTGGTGGGTCGGTATTGGTCATGCAGGAACACTTATCTCTGCGGTGTTGTTGTTGTTTCGCCAAAAATGGAGAATGGCTATCAATCGTTCTGCGGAAGCAATGACCATATTCTCGGTTATTCAAGCCGGACTTTTTCCGATTATTCACATGGGTCGTCCTTGGTTGGGATACTGGGTTTTGCCGATTCCAAATCAGTTTGGATCCCTGTGGGTTAATTTTAACTCTCCTTTACTTTGGGACGTGTTTGCAATTTCAACCTATCTTTCAGTATCACTCGTTTTTTGGTGGACTGGTTTACTTCCCGACTTTGCGATGATTCGGGATCGTGCCGTAAAACCATTTCAAAAAAAGATTTACAGCATCTTGAGTTTTGGTTGGAGCGGTCGTGCAAAAGATTGGCAACGTTTTGAGGAAGTCTCCTTGGTCTTGGCAGGTTTGGCTACACCACTTGTACTTTCTGTACACACCATCGTATCCTTTGACTTTGCTACCTCTGTCATTCCGGGCTGGCACACCACCATTTTCCCGCCATATTTCGTTGCAGGAGCTGTTTTCTCCGGTTTTGCTATGGTAAACACGCTGCTGATTATCATGCGGAAGGTTTCTCATTTGGAAGAATACATTACTGTCCAACATATCGAGCTGATGAATATCGTCATCATGATTACTGGCTCGATTGTAGGGGTAGCCTACATCACAGAGTTGTTTATGGCTTGGTATTCCGGAGTGGAATATGAGCAATATGCATTTCTAAACAGGGCGACCGGCCCTTATTGGTGGGCCTATTGGTCGATGATGACTTGCAATGTGTTTTCTCCCCAGTTTATGTGGTTTAAAAAACTGCGAACCAGCATCATGTTCTCTTTTATCATCTCAATCGTGGTGAATATCGGCATGTGGTTCGAGCGTTTCGTGATTATCGTCACTTCGCTTCACAGAGATTATCTCCCTTCATCATGGACGATGTTTTCGCCAACCTTTGTCGATGTGGGAATTTTTATTGGAACACTCGGGTTTTTCTTCACCTTATTTTTGTTATACGCCAGAACTTTCCCTGTCATTGCGCAAGCTGAGGTAAAAACCATCTTGAAGGCATCGGGTGAGAAATATAAAAAACTAAACGAAAAAACGCATCATGAGTAATACAGTTATTCACGCAATTTACAACGACGACGATGTGCTGTTGGAAGCCGTAAAGGAAATCCGTGCTGCACATCACCACATCGAAGAAGCATACACGCCTTTTCCCGTTCACGGATTGGACAAAGCCATGGGCATCGAACCCACCCGAATTGCCATCGCATCTTTTATCTATGGTTGCATCGGTCTGACGGTTGCCATTGTTATGATGAATTACATCATGATCACAGATTGGCCACAAGACATCGGAGGTAAACCGAGTTTTAGTTTCATTTCTAACATGCCGGCATTTGTGCCGATTATGTTTGAGTTGACTGTTTTTTTTGCAGCCCACTTGATGGTGATTACATTTTATATGAGAAGCAAACTTTGGCCGTTTAAAAACGCAGAAAACCCTGATTTAAGGACAACAGACGATCATTTTTTGTTGGAAATTGCCGTTTCATCCGATGTAGAAGCTTTGACAAAATTGCTTAAAAAAACAGGAGCTGTTGAAATAAAAACGATAGAAAAGCACTAAGAAAATGAACATGAAATCGCCATTAAAAAAAATTTGCGCAAGCAAACACCGATAAGTAAAATACGATAACATATCCGCCTGTCGGCAGACAGGTATGACCGCTAAAAATTAAATTTTACATATATAAAATGAGCCATAACATATTAGTTGAAACCAACCTAAATGATTATTGGCGAATTACATCAAAACTTTAAAAAACAAATAAAATAAATTGATGAAAGCATTTAAAAACATATTGGCAGGATTGCTCTTAGCGATGGTTTTGTTTTCATGCCAAGATAAGCTGAAACCAAATTATCAGTTCTTTCCGAATATGTATGCGCCCGTGGGCTATGAAGCATATGGAAAATCGGATGCATTTGCAAATGGCATTGAAGCGCAGTTACCTGTGCCGGGAACCATCAATCGAGGTTTTGTTCCTTACGAATATCCAAACACACCGGAAGGATATGTGGCTGCCAGAGACAGTCTAAAATCACCGCTTGAAAAAAACGAGGTAAATCTTGAAAAAGGGAAAGTGTTGTTTACAATCTACTGTGCAGTATGTCACGGAGATAAGGGAGATGGGAAAGGTATTTTGGTACAAAATGAAAAGTTTTTGGGCGTACCGGACTATTCAACCCGACCCATAACCGAAGGAAGCATCTTTCATGTTATCACCTACGGACTCAACATGATGGGTTCTCATGCATCACAACTCAATGCCACCGAGCGTTGGGAAGTAACACAATATGTTGAAAAACTGATAGCAGATTTGATCCAATAATTTTGATTCAAAAGATTAAACGACTATGTATATTCTACCAAACAAATTAAAACTTTTTTCATTAGCCCTGATTGTTGTCGGCTTTTTAGGTATTGCTTTGGGTTTTTTCAATGCACCTAAAAACATCGATGATGTTAAAAAGTTAAATTCAGCACATCAAACCGAGCATGTTGCATCTTCAGATGATGCAGCAACTGCACATGATTCTGAAGAACATCTGACACATCAGTTGCATCAGTTGCAAAATCGTCCTTGGGCAGCAACGTATGTAGCCGCTTTGTTTTTTGCTTTGCTTTCGTTGGGCGTTTTGGCTTTTTATGGTATTCAGCATGCCTCTCAAGCAGGATGGTCTATCGTTTTGCTTCGCGTGATGGAAGGAATTACCGCCTATGTTTTGCCAGGCACAGTAATCGTTTTGTTAATCGCAATCTTTTCCGGACATCATATTTTTATATGGCGTGATGCAGAAGTAGTTGCACAGGATAAATTGCTACAAGGAAAATCAGGTTTTCTGAATTTAACCGGTTTCATCATTCGCGGTGTAATATTTATTGCGGGATGGGCATCTTATCGTTATTTTTCAAGGAAAATGTCAATTGCGCAAGACGAATCATCAGATAATTCAAATTTCAAAAAGAATTTTAAAGCCTCGGCAGTTTTCTTGGTTTTCTTCATTGTTTCAGAATCTATCATGTCTTGGGATTGGATTATGTCTGTTGAGCCACACTGGTTTAGCACCCTTTTTGGATGGTATGTATTTGCGAGTTTCTTTGTTTCAGGTATCACAATGATAGCACTGATTACACTCTATTTAAAATCGCAAGGATATCTGGAAATTGTCAATAAAAGCCATATTCAAGACTTAGCCAAATTCATGTTTGCCTTCAGTATTTTCTGGACATATCTTTGGTTTTCACAATTTATGTTGATTTGGTATGCCAACATCCCGGAAGAAATCACGTATTTTGCTACCCGAATCGAACACTACAATTTGCCGTTTTTTGGGATGATAGTCATGAACTTGGTGTTTCCAATTTTGATATTGATGAATGCAGATTTTAAAAAGTTGACTTGGATAGTTGTCATGGCAGGCACAGTTATATTGGCAGGGCATTACATCGATTTTTTCAACATGATTATGCCCGGAACCGTTGGAACCAATTGGTATTTCGGAGTTCCTGAGATCGGTGCTGTTTTATTTTTTCTCGGATTGTTTATTTTTGTGGTATTTACTGCACTTTCCAAAGCACCACTCGTTGTCAAAAGAAATCCTTTTGTTCACGAAAGCGAGCATTTCCATTATTAATAAAAAACTAACCTTTGATCTGATATAAAACAATGACAGGCTTACTAACTCTTATTGCATTAGTTCTTCTTGGTATTGCTGTTTGGCAAATCATCAAAATCTATGATCTGTCTCAAGTGAACGCACCGGAGAACGATCAAATAGCAACCGATAAAGACAACCACATCAACGGTTTTCTGATGATGGGTTTTCTGATTTTTCTCTATGGGCTCACTATTTTCAGTATGCTGAAATGGGGAAAAGTATTACTTCCGCTTGCTGCTTCCGAACACGGAGAAGAGGTTGATCGATTGATGATTATCACCTTTGCTTTGATTCTATTTGTCCAAGCGATAACCCAAGTTTTGTTGCATTATTTTGCTTTCAAATACAGAGGCGAAAAGGGAAAAAAGGCATTGTTTTACGCCGACAATGATAAGTTGGAGTTTCTTTGGACGATCATTCCCGTAATTACTTTGGCAGGTTTGATTATTTACGGTCTTTGGACTTGGACAAAAATCATGAAAATAAATGATGAAGATGACCCTATTATTATTGAACTCTATGCGCAGCAGTTTAACTGGAAAGTCAGATACGCTGGTGCGGATAACACGCTCGGTGATGCCAATGTGAGATTCATAGAAGGCTCAAACGTCATCGGAGTTGATGTTTCCGATCCAAACGGAAAAGACGATATTGTCAGTACGCAAGAATTACACTTACCGGTAGGAAGGAAAATAATTTTCAAAATGCGATCGCAAGATGTTTTGCACTCGGCATTCATGCCATTTTTTAGAGCACAAATGAACGTGGTTCCCGGAATGATTACCCAATTCTCGTTCACGCCGATTCAGACCACCGAGCAAGCGAGACTAGACCCGGAAATAATCGCTAAAGTTCAAGATATAAACAACTTAAGAACCGAGAAAAATGTCAAATTGGCAGCCGAAGGAAAGGAGCTTTTAGATCCGTATGAATTTAATTATTTATTACTTTGCAACAAAATTTGTGGTGCATCACATTACAATATGCAATTAAATATCATCGTGGATACGCCTGAAGAATTTAACAGTTGGATTTCTCAACAAAAAACTTTGGCCGAAGTATTACAATAAATAAGCTAACGAACTACCAAAAAAACAAATATGTCAGCAACAGCCTCTCATGCCATTGATCATACCCACGAGCACGGGCATCATCATAAAGAGACTTTTATAACGAAGTATATTTTTTGTCAGGACCACAAAATGATTTCCAAGCAATACCTTATTACAGGTATTTTTATGGGGGTTATAGGTGTTTTCATGTCCATGCTTTTCAGATTACAATTAGCTTGGCCTGAAGAAAGTTTTCAAATATTTGAAGTTTTCTTGGGGAAATGGGCTCCGGAAGGTGTTATGGATCCTAACATTTATTTGGCTTTGGTGACCATACACGGTACCATCATGGTATTTTTTGTGTTAACCGCCGGACTGAGCGGAACCTTTAGCAACCTATTGATTCCATTGCAAATTGGCGCCAGAGATATGGCTTCCGGTTTTCTCAACATGGTTTCCTATTGGCTATTTTTCCTCTCTAGCATCATCATGGTTTTGTCTTTGTTTGTGGAAGCAGGGCCTGCTGCTGCCGGTTGGACGATTTACCCGCCACTCAGCGCATTACCTCAAGCCATGCCTGGATCGGGAGCCGGAATGACACTTTGGCTAGTTTCTATGGCAATATTTATCGCTTCTTCGCTTTTGGGTTCACTAAATTATATCGCTACAGTATTAAACCTTCGCACCAAAGGAATGTCGATGACACGTTTGCCATTGACTATTTGGGCATTTTTCGTGACAGCAATAATCGGTGTGGTTTCTTTTCCGGTTTTATTGTCGGCAGCTTTATTGCTCATTATGGATAGAAGTTTTGGCACCTCTTTTTTCCTGTCCGATATTTATATACAAGGTGAAGTGCTTCATTATCAAGGAGGTTCGCCGGTGCTGTTTGAACACCTGTTTTGGTTCTTGGGACATCCGGAAGTTTATATCGTCATCCTACCTGCCATGGGTATTGTTTCAGAGATTTTAGCAACCAATGCCCGAAAGCCGATCTTTGGTTATCGTGCGATGGTGGCATCTATTTTGGCGATTGCTTTCTTGTCAACCATCGTTTGGGGACACCATATGTTTATTTCCGGAATGAATCCATTTTTGGGATCCGTATTTACTTTTACAACCCTCTTGATTGCAATTCCGTCTGCGATAAAAGCATTT
Organism: Flavobacteriaceae bacterium; assembly: GCA_034367065.1. GTDB lineage: Bacteria > Bacteroidota > Bacteroidia > Flavobacteriales > Flavobacteriaceae > UM-FILTER-40-17. The sequence goes on along the minus strand of JAXMLV010000026.1, from coordinate 2,355 downwards.
AATTGGATTACAACGCTTTGGAAAGGAAATATTCAGCTCAATCCGGCCATGTTGTTTTCTATCGGCTTTGTTTCAACCTTTATTTCAGGAGGTCTGACCGGAATCATTTTGGGAGACAGCACACTCGATATCAATGTTCACGATACCTACTTTGTGGTTGCGCATTTTCACTTGGTGATGGGCGTTTCCGCCATCTATGGAATGTTTGCTGGCGTATATCATTGGTTTCCGAAGATGTTTGGTCGAATGATGAATAAAAATTTGGGATATGTTCACTTTTGGATAACAGCCGTTTGTGCGTATGGGGTGTTTTTACCCATGCATTTTATAGGAATGGCTGGCTTGCCAAGAAGATATTATACCAATACTGCTTTTCCATATTTTGATGATTTGGCGGATATCAATGTTTTGATTACCGTATTCGCATTGGTTGGTGGAGCTATTCAATTGGTGTTCATCTACAATTTCTTCACCAGTATTTATTACGGTAAAAAAGCCGAACAAAATCCTTGGAAATCTAACACCCTCGAATGGACAACTCCGGTAGAGCATATTCATGGCAACTGGCCGGGTGAAATACCCGAAGTTCACAGATGGTCATACGATTACAGCAAACCGGGTAGCGATGTAGATTTTATTCCGCAAACCGTTCCACTAAGAGAAGGGGAAGACGTAAATCATTAAACCACACCTCTTTTTAATCAAACAGAGTCTTTTTGCATTCGTCAAAAAGACTCTTTTTTTGTCTTACCTTTGTGCGTATGAATGCCAATTTGAATCCCGAAAAAGACGCTTATCAACCGGAAGAACTCGAGGCCGAAAAAAAACTGCGCCCGCTAACTTTTGATGATTTCCGAGGTCAAGAGCAAGTAATGTCAAACCTCAGGGTTTTTGTGAAAGCAGCAAACTTGAGAGGGGAAGCATTAGACCACATTCTTTTTCACGGACCTCCCGGCTTGGGAAAAACAACATTGGCACACATCATTTCTGAAGAATTAGGTGTCGGGATTAAAATCACGTCCGGTCCCGTACTCGATAAGCCCGGTGATTTGGCCGGTTTGCTGACCAATTTGGAAGAACGCGATGTGCTTTTTATCGATGAAATTCACAGGCTAAGCCCAATTGTAGAAGAGTATCTCTATTCGGCCATGGAAGATTTTAAGATTGACATCATGATAGAAAGCGGTCCCAACGCGCGCAGTGTTCAGTTAAATCTCAATGCGTTCACCTTGGTAGGTGCGACCACCCGATCCGGTCTGTTGACCGCCCCGATGCGCGCCCGATTTGGTATCCAAAGCAGATTGGAATATTATACCGCCGATTTCTTAAGTGGCATCATCGAACGAAGTGCATCAATACTGAAAATACCTATCTCCAAGGAGGCAGCGGCTGAAATTGCTGGCAGAAGTCGCGGAACGCCGCGTATTGCCAATGCGCTATTACGCAGAGTGAGAGATTTCGCACAGATAGAAGGCAACGGGAAAATCGACAACGAAATTGCCCGGTTTGCGTTGAAAGCATTGAATGTAGATACCTTTGGTCTCGATGAGATGGACAATAAAATATTACTGACACTCATCGATAAATTTAAAGGCGGACCGGTTGGGTTGACTACGATTGCAACCGCTGTTTCGGAAAGTGCGGAAACCATCGAAGAAGTCTATGAACCCTTTTTGATTCAACAAGGCTTTTTGGTTCGCACACCCCGTGGAAGAGAAGTAACTGATTTGGCATACAGACATTTGGGAAGAGTGAAATTCAACCAACAGGGTGGATTGTTTTGAATCAATTACAGTTGTATGATTTCCATTTCAACCGCGCATACCCAAGAAGAATTGTCGGGTATTTTAAGATTACAAGCAACCAACCTGTTGACGGTACTAACAGATGTAGAAAAGGAAGGGTTTTTGACGGTTGTCCATACATTAGAAAATTTGACACGTTTGAATGACTTTGAAAAACACATAATCGCCAAGGTTGACCATAAAATAGTTGCATACGTATTGGTTATGACCAAGGTTTCGCGTGAAGATATACCGGATTTGATTCCAATGTTTGCCGTGTTTGATCAAACCAATTTTAAATGCAAACCAATTTCAGCCTATGATTATATCGTGGTTGGGCAGGTTTGTGTCGATAAGAATTACAGAGGAATGGGATTGTTTGACCAAAATTACGCATTTTACAGAAATACCTACAAAGCAAAGTACGAACTTGCCGTCACTGAGATAGCAACTAAAAACACGCGTTCGCTCAAAGCCCATCAACGGGTTGGATTTCAAGAGATTCACAGACACAACGCTACATAGGTGTAAAATAGGCAGTCGCTGCGTGGGATTGGAACAATCAAAATAA
>JAXMLV010000025.1:0-35175 GCA_034367065.1 Flavobacteriaceae bacterium | reverse complement strand
TGTAACGTCAAAAGAAAAAGTTTCAGGTGCTATTTTCGTAATGCCAACTATCAAATGCTGATATTTTTCAAGTTTTTCACGACAGTTTGGACACACTGCAAGATGTGTGGCTATGGTATCGTCTTGAATTTCATTTAATATAAATGCTTGCAAATTTTCGTCCGTCAAATGGGTACTTTTCATAATTCCTCATATTTATAATGGTAATTAATATTGTCTTTTAGCATTTTCCTTGCTCTGTATAGGTAACTTTTTATAGTTCCTTCGGGTAAATTTGTAATTTCTGCTATTTCCTTATTGGGCAATTCTTCTAAATGGTAAAGTGTAATTAAAGTCTTATACAGAGGTGGAAGTTTAGCTATCTCAGCATTAAGAATTTCTACGGCTTCTGTTTTGATAGTTTCTAACTCTGGATTGTCAGTTATTGTAAAATTATTTTCAATCATTGTTTCTATTTCAATTATTGGAATTCTCTTTTTTTGAAGATAATTTACTGTTGTATTGTAAGCAATGTTTGCAATCCAAGTTGATAATTTAGATTTGAATTGAAATGAGTCCAAGTTTTGGTAAGCTTTCAAATAAATATCTTGCACAAGGTCTTTTTGGTCATCTTCATTGTCCAACATTTTTCGAACAATTTGAGTTACCAATTTTTCTGTATTTTTCACCACAAGAGCAAAGCCTTGAATGTTTCCATTCAGGATATTAGTAACAATAACCTTGTCAGAAAAATGATTACTTTCATTGTTCATATATATGTATTAGACAAGCAAATCGAGGTTCGGTTGCAAAAGTTTTATTTCGTCTTTTAGGCTTGTTTTGTGTCTGTTTACGCTTCTGACTAACGTGTTTATAATAACATAATAATCAAACAGTTGAAAGATTGAGTTCTGAATTAGTCAAAGCAAATTTATCAATTTGTTTTTGAATTCTTTTTACGATACCAAGTTTCTTTTTTGATCTACCCTCGGGATTAAAGGGGTACCTTTAAAAACCATATTTCAAGGACTGACCGCCACTAAAGTCATCGCAAACATCTCAACCAGAATTGCGCCCATGCTTTTGTGCAACAGTTTGTGAATAGGCCTTACATAGAGCTTTGCAAATATAAGAATTGCGGCAATTTGTTCGATCGTTAGCTTGAAAAGTCAATTTTTTAGATATAGGGGGGATTGCTACTAACGCATAAATATCCATTAGATTTCTACGTATTTTTTCTTACCTTGTGAAACTTAAACCATTAAAAAAAATAATCATGGGAAAAGGAGATAAAAAAACCAGAAGAGGTAAAATTGTTTTGGGTTCGCATGGTAAACTTCGACCGCGCAATAATGAAAAACAAGTTGTTGTAACTGCCAAAGTAAAAGTTGACAAGCCAAAGGTTGAGAAACCGGCTGCTAAAACAGCAACCAAACCTAAACCAAAGGGAAAGGCATAAACAATCTTTTTAAGACTAAATCACCTCAAAAGCCTTCCCCGGCAAGGGTCGAATCGCGCCTTGCAACTCCATGTTCATCAGGTGCGTGGCTACCTTGTAAGTTGGCATGTTGCATTCGATGGCGATTAAATCAATGGGTTGTTGGCCTTGGTTTTTCAGAAAATCATACAGTTTTTGCTCCTCTTCGTTTAGGTTAAGAAACAATTGTTTTTGGACAGCTGATTTCTGTTTTACGCCATTCACATCCCAATTGAGCCAATAAACAATTTCGGCTGCCGAGGAGATGAGTTGTGCTTTTTGAGATTTAATCAGGTTGTTGCAGCCTTGGCTGTAATAATCGGTGGATCTGCCCGGAACCGCAAAAACCTCTCTGTTGTATGAGCTCGCGATATCTGCCGTCACCAAGCTCCCGCCTTTTGCTGCCGATTCTACAACCAAAGTTGCTTCAGCCATGCCGGCAATGATGCGGTTGCGTTGTAGGAAATTTTCGCGTTCGGGCTGTGAAGTACTGCAAAAATCGGTGACCAAACCGCCATTTTCCAAGATTTCAACAATATATTTTTGATGTGTTTTCGGATAAATTTGGTTCAATCCGTGCGCCAAACACGCAATGGTTTGCAGCTTATTTTTAATGGCTTGCCTGTGCGCCTGAATATCCACGCCATAAGCCAGTCCGCTCACGATAATCGGATTTAGTGGCGACAAATCGGCGATCAGTTTTTCACAAAAATCAACTCCGTAAGGCGTGATGTGGCGCGTACCGACAATGCTTAAAATCGGTCGGTTTTCAAACGAAAAATTTCCTTTGGCAAACAACAACACCGGACCGTCTATGCATTCCCTCAGTTTTTCGGGATATCCCGGCTCGTCAAAAGTCCACACCTGAAGTTTTTCGTGATCGATAAATTTCATTTCGGCTTCCGCATCTTTCAGAAAATTGCTGTTTTTCAGCGCGTTGACTGTTAATTCACCAATACCGTCAATTTTGAGTAACCGTTCTTTTTTTTCTTTGAAAACAGCCTCTGCACTCCGACAATGCGCGATGAGTTTTTTGGCCGTGATGTCGCCGATTTTAGCAACACGCTGCAAAGCAAGTCTGTGAAGGAGTTCCGATTGAGTCATTTCCAAAAATACTTTTTTTTTTGGTCGGACAAAAATATTTGATGCATACAGGTTGTTAATAAAAAAATAAAAGAAATCTTTGAGACCGTTCCATTTTTTCTAAATTTGTTATTATGAAAATTGAAGTATATATCCAAGAATTACTATACCACCATGACTGTGTGATTGTACCCGGTTTTGGTGCTTTTTTGACCCGATATCGATCTGCTTTTCTCGACTCTAATTCAGGAACTTTATTCCCGCCCGCAAAAATCTTGGGATTTAACATCCGTCTGTCTCACAACGATGGTTTGCTGGCGCATCACATCGCGAAAAAAGAAAACATTTCTTATGACAAAAGTGCTGAATTAATTGGAATAAAAGTAAGCAATTGGCAAAGTGAATTGAATCATAGTAAATTTCTTTCTCTATCAAACTTGGGTGATTTCAGACAAAAGGAAAAAGGTATTTTGGTTTTCGAATCTTCTACTCAAATTAACTACATGACGGAGTCTTTCGGTTTAAGCTCAGTCGTCGTTCGATTGTTGGAAGAAAAAGTTGAGCCGCAAGAAAACAAAGTTATTCCAATCGCTCAAACATTCAAAAAAACACCGTATTGGCGATATGCAGCTGTTGCTTTGTTTGCCGTGTCAATCGGTGGATATTTGGGAGGTACTTACTACAAAAATCAAGTTGAGCAATACAATTTAGCCGAAAAACAAAAAGCGGAAGCCCGTTTGCAACAACGCATCCAACAGGCGACCTTTGTGATTGATGCTCCGCTCGATGCTGTTACCGTTTCATTTTCAAATACTTCCTATCCTTTTCACATCGTTGCCGGAGCTTTCAGAATAGCAGAAAATGCAGAGAAAAAAGCCGCTGAATTGATCGAAAAAGGATATCCTGCCAGGCTTATCGGAGAGAACAAATACGGTTTGCATCAAGTTGCTTACAAAAGTTTTGCGGATCGAAATGAAGCCATCAATTTTCTACATCAAATTCAACAAAACGAATTCCCGGAAGCTTGGCTCTTGTCAGAAGATTTATAAGTATTCTTTGGCTTAATGCCTTATGAGCCTGTATCTTTGTCAAAAAAATTCATGCGATCAAAAACACCTTCCGAATCTTTAACTGTACTGACCGATTTGGTTTTACCCAGCGAAACCAATCCGTTGAATAACTTATTTGGCGGCGAGCTCCTCGCCCGGATGGATCGTGCGGCAAGTATAGCCTCGGGCAGGCATTCGCGCCGAATCGGCGTAACTGCGTCAGTTAATCACGTGGCTTTCAACAAAGCCATTCCGTTGGGTAGTGTAGTTATCGTGGAGGCAAAAGTTTCCCGCGCTTTCAAAACTTCTATGGAAATATACATCGATGTCTGGATTGAAGACCGTGAGTCGGGTGTTCGATCCAAAGCCAACGAGGCAATCTATACTTTTGTGGCGGTGGATGACAAAGGCGAACCAGTAGAAGTTCCCCAAATCGTTCCGGAAACCGAACTCGAAAAACAAAGATTTGACGCTGCGCTTCGGCGAAAACAACTCAGCTTGGTCTTAGCCGGGAAAATGAAACCCGCGGAAGCTACTGAATTAAAAGCACTATTCCAGTAAATTTCAAACTTACATTCGATAAATCCAATCTGCCGGATTCTGCGGATCGCTATCTCGGAAAATACTGAACTTCAGTACGGTCTCGTTCGTAGATTTATTGGTGAAAATTTCCCCTATTTCCTGATAAACTTTTACTTTCTCTCCTTTTTTAACATACACTTTCCCCAAGTTGCTATAAACAGATATATAGTTCCCGTGTTGAATCAAAACCGTTTTGTTGGCTCCACTGATGACTTGAATTTCCAAAACCTCTCCTTCAAAAATTGCCCTCGCTTTGGCGCCTTCTTCAGTGGCAATTCGCACGCCGTTGCTGTTGATAAACACGTTTTTCACATACGGATGGGGTTGTTTCCCAAAACCCAACACGAGCAAGCCTTTTTCGATGGGCCAAGGTAAATTACCCTTGTTGGAAACAAAGTTGTCCGCCAAAATTTTAGCTTCCGGTGTCAATGAAAATTTAGCACTTCCCGTGTTGCCCGAGGCTTTGTTGGAAGCGGCGATGGCATCTCTGATGAGTTTTTGAATTTGTTTATCGATACGGTCAACTTCTTGCTGTTTTTTCTTGATTTCGTTGGCAAAACTTCGCTCTTTTTTCCTCAGATTTTTAACCAAGCCTTCTTGATCCTTTTTTTCGGTCAGCAAGGTGGCTTGTGCTTCCAAATTTTCTTTAATCAAAACTTCTTTTGCGGTAACTTGCTTAGCCAAATCCTCGTTGGCTTTGTTGAGTTCAACGGTTTTATATTCTATTTCAATGCCTTGTGTTTTGCGGTAATTGGCGTATTGCTTCATGTATTGCAGTCGCTTGTAAGCCTGAAGAAAATTATCCGAAGAAAGTAAAAACATCAACCGGCTTTGATCAGATTTGCTTTTGTAGGCCTTTCGAATCATATCGGCATAATCACTTTTGAGCAAACTCAACTCATAGGTCAAATCTTTTATTTTTTGTTCATTTCTGCGAATATCTCGATTGAGCAAATTGGCTTGCTGATTGGTGATGTCGATTAATTTTTGCCGCGCTTTTATTTTGATATCCAATTCTTGGACTTGCTGAAGTACGGATTGGGTTTGTTTCTTATTTGAGTAAAACAATACATTGATTTGTTCTATCTCTTTTAAAATTTCCTGTCTTTTTTTTTCCAACTCTTTTTGCTGCTCAGATTGCGCAATAGTTTGCTGGAATGACAGAAGGAATATCATTCCAAGAAGAACGTTTTTAAAACTTAAATAAACGAATTTCATTTTCATTTTGAGATCATTTCGCTGTAATCGGAAGGTATTTTAAAAGGTAAATTTAGTGCGAGATTGGTTTCTAACTCTTTCCATTCTATGTCGATGGTGATTTTCTCTTGATTGTCCAAAGCAGTCCACGTCATGATTTGGGGAAATATTTGACCCGATGCAGTTTGATATGACAAATATTGCGCGCGAAAAAACCTGCCCGCTTTCGGTTGTAAAACTTGTTGCTCTGCCAATTTAAAATTATCCGGACGGATGAGCAAAACAGCCTGAAAAAGCTCCGAAACTGAATTTGATTGCAAACGATACAAGCCTTTGCGCATATCGCTGTCAAATTTATTGTTTTTTAGGTCGAAAACCGATTCGCCCAACAACAGACTTTGAAATTGATAAAAATCCAAATCCGTCCCCAACAATTTACTCAGTAAAGCGAAGTCTCCGTCAAAATAGGTTTTGTTTAGTTTTTCATAGTACCGCACACTTCCGGGTGTTATCATCGCTCTTGCCATCGGAATTCCCAAAACCGTGACATTCAGCCAAATGACACTGTCTTTTTGCATACGCAAAGTAACTGTCAGACTTTGCAACTGATTTTTATCTTCATATCGAACTTTCATCCGAGATTCTAAGGTGTTGAATTGACTGAAGTTTTCGAGGTGTTTCTCTTTAACGACGGCGGTTTCTAAAACGGAAGTGTTTCTGAAAGATGTCCCTTTCTGTGTAGTTTTACATCCCGAAATAAGGACTAAAAAAATAAATAACCAACTGATTTTCAACATAAATATGCTTAGTTTTGAGGTGTTCCCTTAATTTTGTTTTTATAAAGTGTTTCTTTCGGTTTATCACCTGTCAATTCGTATGCCAACGCGAGTTGCCGGTAAAAATCATTTTCAATTTGTTGATTGTCTATGAGGTAATCAAGACCCGAAAGTAGTTGTCCGACGGCTTTTTCGCCCTGATTAAGCCCAAGAAAAGATTTCCCCGATTCTAAATAAAATTCGGGTTGCGCCGGATAAAACGCTAAGGCATTTAAAGATAAATCGAGTGCTTGTTGATATTCTTTTTGTTGGTTGAGTTTTGTTGTTTTGAATTTGAGCGCATCAAAATTGATGTCATCCACGCTCAAAATTCGATTGGCGAAAACCAAGGCTTTTTCAGAATTTGTTTTTTGTAAAAAAAACATCAACGACCCATCCAATGGCAAATTGATTTCACTTTTTTCCTGTAAGATTCCAATTTTATTAACCATTTCTGTAGCCTCCGAATGTGATTGTGCAAAAACGATTATCTGATTGAGCAACATAAATCTTATTTCCGCATCCAACTTTTTGGTTTCAAAAACTGAACGAATCCCGTTTTCTACATCCGTCCATTGTTGTTTTTCTAAGAAATAGGGAATGAGAAATGCATCGGTCAGCGGATTATTTCCCGATTTCTCTCGCCAGTTCAATACCAATCGATTGAAATTAGCAGTTTTATTTGCCTTCAATAAATTTGAAATTGTGAAGATAAAATCTTCTTCCTTCTCGGGTAAGGAGTCGGCTGAATCAATTTCGGGGTTGTTCTCGTTTCTAATCAATTCCTTTACCAAAGTTTCTAATTGGGATACTGCATGTGAACTTCCATTTTGAATTTTTAGTTTTTGGATGGTTTCATTCGCTTTATCAAGATTCCCAACATCAACATAAAGCCGGGCAAGGGTTTCTCCCTGATTTCTTCCGTTTTCATACAACTTTTCAGCATAGGTAACCGCCACTGTCGGATTGTTTGATTGTAAATAAAAATCCAACAAAGACTCTGCATACCAAACATTTGCGGAATCTAATTCATAAGCTTTTAAGAAGGAAGTTTCGGCCGATTGATAATTTTTTAATGTCAGATAATTTTTGCCCAATTCGAAAAAAACAGCTGAATTTAGCGTATCGAATTCTTGGCAATGCAACAATGTGCTGACAGCTTTTTCATAGTTTTCAATACCGCGTTGCTTGATGGCTTCAAAAAAACAATCTTGAAATTCATCGGAGACTTCCCCCAAACCTTCATCGGGTGTTTGTGCAAAACTACCGAAAAAGCACAGGAAAACCATCAGGAAAAGTCCTAAGCGGAAATAAATGCTTCTATGTAAATTCTTGTTTTTCAATTCTTTTAAAACCAATGGTTCTCTTTATTATTGCACGCCTGTACTGCCAAAACCACCTGCGCCTCTTGCGGTATCGGTTAATTCACTTGCCTCATTGAAACTTACTCGCTCGTGCTTTGCAATCACCATTTGGGCAATGCGGTCGCCACTATGAATTTCAAAATCGGTATTGGAAAGATTGACCAAAATAACACCAATTTCACCCCGATAATCTGCGTCGATGGTGCCCGGACTGTTCAAAACCGTGATGCCGTGTTTAGCGGCCAATCCGCTTCGCGGACGAATTTGTGCCTCATAGCCAATGGGAAGTTCGATAAACAACCCCGTTTTTACAACGACTCTTTCGAGTGGTTTCAGTATAATCGACTGCACTATATCCGCGCGCAAATCGACACCGGCAGAGCAATCCGTCTCATAGGCAGGAGGCTGGTTTTTTGATTGATTGATGAGTTTGACTTCCATAAAATTTATATTTTTTGAATATTTTTTGTGGTAAATATTTTAATCAAATTTTCTTTTTCTGTTTTGAAAATTAATCCACCAAAAATACCAAGCAATAATATCCCAACAAAATAATTTCCTCTGAAAACATAAAAAGAGAGTCCGGAGAAAATCAACGAAATAAGCAGATAACTTCCAGATTTTTTATACTGATACGGAATTTTGAGGTATTTCTGCCCGAAGTAAAGCGACAAAATCATCATGATGCCATACGCACAAATTGTTGCGATGGCCGAACCCATGTAGCTGTATTTTGGAATGAGCCAAAAGTTAATGAGCAATGTAATACCTGCTCCAAGAATAGAAATATAAGCTCCTACTTGCGGTTTGTCTGTGACCTTGTATGCGACTGAAAGATTGTGATAAATTCCGAGAAACAAATTGGCAAACAAAATGAGTGGAACGACCTGCATGGCAGACCAATACGATTCATCTCGGATGAGCAGCCACTTGAGTAAATCGGCAAAAACGACAACGAAAAGCACAATCAAAGTACCCAAAACGATAAAATAATGTGTAATGGAAGCGTATGTTTGCGGTGCATTCTTGGACTGTGCTTTGCTGAAAAAATAGGGTTCGATGCCCAACCGAAAAGCGGTCGCAAAAAAGGTCATAAACATGGCTAATTTATAACAAGCTGCATAAGCTCCAATTGCTCCTTCCGCAATGTCCTTCGGCAAAAGGTAATCTAATAATATTCTGTCAAAAGTCTCATTGATGGCAAAAGCAATTCCGGCAATGAGTATGGGCATTGCGTATCGAAACATCCTTTTGAAAAGCATTTGGTCGATGCCAAATTTCAAAACTTTATAAAACGGCAAAAGTAGCGTGAGTGTCAGACCGCTTGCTACCAAAAGTGCCAAGAAAATATAGGTGATTTGTTGATCCGGATTGTACCAATTCCCAATAGTGGAATTCGGATTTAATTTAGGTAACCAAAGCAAGAAGAAAATATTCATCAACAAATTGACCAACACATTAAACAATTTCAGCCAAGTGTATTTTTTAGATTGCTGGTTGGCACGAAGCCATGCAAAAGGAACGACTACCAATGCATCTAAAACCAAAATCGCGAGTGCCAATTCGACATAACCCACATCAATCCCGGAAATATGGGCAAAATTCTCCCTGAAAAAGTATCCGAAAAACAGAAATGCCGCGCTCACAATCAACAGTGCATACGCAGAAGTTGAAACCACTTTGGGGTTTTCTTTCTCTTTGTGGTAAAACCGGAAGAAAGCGGTTTCCATGCCGAAAGACAGCACCACATTGAAAAGTACCATCCAAGAGAAAACTACGGACATCACGCCGTAAACTTTTACATCTAAAACATCGGTGTAAAGCGGCACCAACACAAAACTCATCATGCGCGGCAACACGGTCGCCAATCCGTAGATAAAAGTATGGTTGAGAAGTTTGCGCGCAGAATTCAAAGAGAGTGGGTTTAAGCCGTAAAATTAGTGTTTTCGGCGCAGTCTTCAAATCTATTTTACACTCAGTGATTGGGTTTTCTAATCTTCGGATATTGTTGGGATTGCTGCTCACTTACTTTTTCTATCAGATGGGATTTTTCAATTCCATTTTCCATATAAAAAAGCAAGGCTTGATCCGGTTCGATTTTGTATTTTGAAGAAACCGTCACCGGTGGCTTGTTGCCGTATTCTTTGGTGATGTCGCCATGCATGATGAGTTCATCACGGGCGTTTAAATCATTTTTAAAATAAGCGATATACAGCAGTGAATCCTGTGGATTTGTTTCAAAGTTTGCTTCTTTATTTTTGAAATAAACCTTGGTCATTTTGATGTTTTCAGGAAGTTTGACAGATGTTTTCAGGTATAAATTATAACCCGTTCCGGCACCTTGCACACCGCCCGACCAGTTTTTATAATAGACCGAATCGATTTTAAACGGCAGTTGTTCCTGTGGTTTCAATTTGTTTGAACAACCAAAATTCAATAGGAGGAAAATGAGTGTGAAAGGAGTCATAAGAAGGAAACGTTCGTTCATGGTTTTTTATTATTTAAAAACAAAAAGTCTGCCAAAGGACAGACTCAATGTATAAAATATTACAACATAAAAAAACTTATTTCCTGAACAATCGTCAGTTGTTTCGCGTGACAACTAAAAATCGTTTGTAAGATAACGGTGTAAATTTATTATATTTGCCTGATTGATATCAGCAATGTACTCACTTAACAATTTAATTTTCAACCGCTAATATTTTCGAAATGATTTCTATTCATCCGCAATACATAAAAGACACCGCCGGCAAAAGTCTTGTTGTACTTCCTAAACAGGAGTTTGATACGCTTATGGAAGAAATTGAAGAGTTAAACGATATAAAACTTTACGACAAAGCTAAAAAAGCAGACACAGGCGAACGCATTTCTTTTGCTGAATATCTTAAAAAGAGAAAACAAAAAAATGGCTGATTATACTGCTGTTTTATCTAAAAAAGCTCAAAAACAATTAGACAAACTTTCTGACAAAGTTGCCCAACCTATTTTTCATGCAATTGCCGATTTAGAAGAAAACCCAAGACCCGTAGGACACAAAAAACTTAAAGGACGGGATGGTTTTCGGATTAGAGTTGGCAACTATCGCATCATTTACGACATCTATGACAACGAGTTGATTATTGATGTCATCACTCTTGGTCATAGGAAAGATATTTATAAGTAAGCACCTCCCCATAAACAAAAAGTCTGCCAAAGGACAGACTCAATGTGCAAAATATGAAGTTCTAAAAAATACTTATCCTTTCAAGGCTTCCGCACCGCTGACGATCTCCAAAATTTCATTGGTAATCGCGGCCTGACGGGCTTTGTTGTAGTTGATAGTCAATTGGTCTCTCAACTCGCCTGCGTTGTCCGTGGCCTTGTGCATCGAGGTCATTCGTGCACCGTGCTCAGAGGCAAACGAGTCGCGGAGTGCTTTGTAGAGTTGCAATTTCAATGATTTTGGAATCAGCGCGGAAAGGATTTCTACTTTCCCGGGTTCGTAGATGTAATCAACTTCTTTGACCGATTCGACCGAAGGAGGTATTATCGGGAGAAATTGTTCTACCAAAACATCCTGATTGGCTGCATTCTTAAAATGGTTGTAAATCAGTACGATTTTGTCGTATTTTCCCGACACGAACATTTCCATCAATTCCTGGGCAATCTCAGCTGTATTTTCAAAATTTAAAGCATCAAAAATCTGGTTGTTTGTCCCCACCAACTGACCGGTTTTTTTAAGGTTTTCGGCACCTCGTTTACCCATGGCAAAAAACTCAACTTGCACAGCGGCATCGACTTCAAGCACAACATTTTTTGCCGCTTTGATGATGTTTGAATTGAAAGCTCCGCAAAGTCCTCTGTTGGAGCTGATGGCTACAACCAACACCTTTTTGACGAGTCTCTGTTTGGAATACGCATCAAAATCGTTGTCGTCAGAAACCGAAGCATTCAAATTACTGATGAGTTCGGTCAACTTTTGCGAATAGGGTCGCATGGCAACGATGGCATCCTGCGCTTTTTTGAGTTTAGCCGCCGAAACCATCTTCATGGCAGAGGTAATCTGCATGGTTGATTTCACCGAGGCTATCCTGTTCCGTATTTCCTTTAAATTGGCCATTCTACTGTGTTTGGCTTAAAATGAAATGATTATTATTTCTTGTATGAAGCAGCAACTTCTTTGGCAACTGCTGTAAGCGTGTCGGTTATCTCGTCGGTCAATTTACCCGCTTTCAAATCGTTTAAAACATTTTTGTGTTTCGCATTCAATACTTCGAGATAACTTCTTTCGAATGATTTCACTTCATTCACCGGCACATCTCTCAACAAATTTTTGGTTCCCGCAAAAATAATGGCAACTTGGTCTTCCACTTTGTATGGGTCGTTTACCGATTGTTTCAATATTTCCACATTGCGACGACCTTTTTCAATTATGTTGAGGGTCACCGCGTCGAGGTCTGAGCCGAATTTGGCGAAAGCTTCCAATTCGCGGAATTGCGCTTGGTCGAGTTTCAAAGTACCTGCAATTTTTTTCATGGATTTGATTTGTGCATTTCCACCCACGCGCGATACCGAAATACCTACGTTGATGGCCGGACGAACACCGGAGTTGAACAAATCCGATTCCAAGAATATTTGACCGTCGGTGATGGAAATCACGTTGGTTGGGATGTAAGCAGAAACGTCACCCGCTTGGGTTTCGATAATCGGAAGCGCTGTCAAAGAGCCACCGCCTTTCACGATGGGTTTCAAAACGTCCGGAAGATCGTTCATGTTTTTGGCAATGTTGTCGTCGGCAATGATTTTTGCAGAACGCTCCAACAAACGAGAGTGAAGATAGAACACGTCGCCCGGATAAGCCTCACGTCCCGGTGGTCGGCGCAACAAGAGCGACAACTCACGGTAAGCGACCGCTTGTTTGGATAAATCATCATAAATGATGAGTGCTGGACGGCCCGAATCTCTAAAATATTCGCCGATGGAAGCACCTGCAAAAGGTGCATATACTTGCATAGCAGCCGGATCGGAAGCATTTGCCGCAACGATGGTTGTGTAAGCCAACGCGCCGCGATCTTCCAATACTTTGGCAATCGATGCAACCGTCGAGGCTTTTTGTCCGATGGCTACATAGATACAAAATACTGGTTTGCCGGCATCGTAAAATTCTTTTTGATTCAAAATGGTGTCGATACAAACCGTTGTTTTTCCGGTTTGACGGTCACCAATGACCAACTCTCTTTGTCCTCTTCCTACAGGAATCATCGCGTCGATGGCTTTGATACCGGTTTGAAGTGGCTCGTTTACCGGTTGACGGAAGATGACGCCAGGTGCTTTGCGCTCCAAGGGCATTTCGTACAATTTTCCTTCAACGGCACCCTTCCCGTCAATGGGATTTCCAAGCGAGTTCACCACGCGTCCGATGATGCCTTCGCCTACTTTGAGGGAAGCGATGCGTTGTGTCCGTTTTACGGTTGATCCTTCCTTTACGTGTTTTGAAGGCCCGAGCAATACGACCCCGACATTGTCTTCTTCCAAGTTGAGCACAATTCCTTCCAAGCCTTGACCGAAGTCAACCAACTCGCCATACTGAACGTTAGAAAGTCCATACACGCGGGCAACACCGTCACCGATTTGAAGAACTGTTCCGACTTCATCTAAAGAAGCTGATGATTCGAATCCTGAAATTTGTTTTTTGATGATTGCTGATACTTCAGCTGGTTTTATCTCTGCCATAATTGCTTAATTAATAGGCTAAATCCTGATTATAGATTAATTAACTAATACTTCTTTTAATTGATCGAATTGGTTTTTCAAACTCGCGTTGTATTCGATGTCTCCCACCCGCAACACAAAACCTCCGATGATGTTTTCGTCTATGTTTTCCGTAAGCAAACCTTCCTTTCCGCTCAAAGTTTTTACTTTGGTAAGAATTTTAATTCTCAATGCATCGGTGAGTGGCACAGCGGTCGTAACTGAAGCGTTGACAAATCCTTTTTCGCTGTTCAAAGCCAACAGATAACTTTCCAATACCTCTTCGAGCAAAACCAATCTCCGGTTGTTTGACATTACGCCAAACGTGTGGAGAGTCAACCCTTGAACGTTATCAAAAACTTTCGTCAGAATATCTTTTTTGTCATCCGGTTTGACAATCGGACTTTTCAACAAGGATTGCAAATCTTTGTTTTCTCCGATAACCCTGAGAATTTCACGCGCATCCGCTGCAACTTTCTCTTGGGTTTTGGCTTCGTTTGCCAATTCCAAAAGTGCAGCTGCATAACGGGCGGCGGCTCTGTTTATACGACTCATAAGTTAATTGATATTGGATTCTTTCAACAAACTGTCAATCAATTGAGCTTGGTTGTCTTTGATTGACAATTCTTTTGCAACCACTTTTTGCGCAATTTGAATAGACAATTCTGAAACTTGTTTTTTGATTTCGGCTACCGCAGCTTGCTTTTCGGCAAGGATGCTTTGTTGTGCTTGAACAACCAACTTATCTGCCTGTACTTTGGCTTCTTCTTTGGCTTCTGTAATGATGGTGTTTTTCAACTCACGCGCTTCTTTCAAGATGGTTTCGCGTTGCGCGCGCGCTTCTTTCAAGATGCGTTCATTGTCTGCCTGCAAATTTTGCATTTCTTTTCTGGCTTCTTCAGCAGAGGCTAATGCATTTCTGATGCCTTCTTCTCTTTCGTTGACCGCATTCAAGATGGGTTTCCATGCAAATTTCTTCAACAACAAAAACAACAATCCAAAAATGAATAATTGCCAGAAAAAAAGACCGTAAGAAAATTGTTCTATTAATTTTTCCATGAGATTATTAAGATATAATGACTTTTATTTTAAAAAAACAACCCTTACAACCAACCGTTGAGAGGGTTGCTTGTAGATTTAGACTGCAAACAAAGCTGCAAATCCGATACCTTCAATCAAAGCAGCTGCGATCAACATAGCTGTTTGAATTTTTCCGTAAGCCTCAGGCTGACGAGCAATAGCGTCCATTGCTGAACCGCCAATTCTACCGATACCGATACCGGCTCCGATAACTACCAAACCTGCGCCTACAATTGCTGGAATTTCCATAAAAATATAATTAAAAATTGAACATTCTATTGATTAATGATGTGCTTCTTCGTGTTCGTGCTCTTCAACGGCAAAACCGAAATAAAGTGCAGACAACATGGTAAATATATAAGCTTGCAACAAAGCAACCAGTACTTCAATTAAAGAGATGGCAAAGGCCAGCATAAACGACAAGCTGCTGCCCAACCATGTTTTGAATACAAACATCAACCCAATCAGGCTCATCAACACGATGTGTCCGGCAGAAATATTGGCAAATAGACGTATCATCAAAGCAAACGGTTTGATAAAAACGCCCAACAATTCGATTGGGGCAAGGATGATTTTCATTGGCACCGGTACACCCGGCATCCAAAAGATGTGTTTCCAATAATTTTTATTGGCGGTCAAATTTGTGATGAGAAAGGTTATCAACGACAAAGCAAAGGTAACCGCAATGTTTCCGGTGACGTTGATGCCAAGCGGCGTAAGTCCAAACATGTTCAAAAACCAAATAAAGAAAAACACCGTAAGCAAATAGCCCATGTATTTCTTGTAGTGTTTCTCACCGATATTCGGAATGGCTATTTCATCTCTGATGTAGAGTACAATCGGTTCAAAAAATCTTCCGATGCCTTTTCCGATGCCGCCATTTTTCACATAAGACTTGGCTAAACTGCTAAACAAAAGGAAAATCAATATCGAAACTACCAAAGTACTAAACACGCTTTTTGTAATAGAAAAATCAAGCGGTTTTGCATTGGTAGGATGCTGATTTTCATCCAAGTGAAGCGTGCCCCGGGCGTCGGTTTTGTATATTTTATTGTGGTAAAGTGCGTAGTAATTCCCACCTGCTTCTGCAACTTCCTCTCCGTGGTGAAATTTAGACGACATAAAGACTTTCAGACCTCCGTCCCAAAGAATCACGGGTAATGAAAATCCGAAATGTGAGTTAGATTCTTCATCAGAAAACAAGGTGAAATCATAGGAATCCTGAAGGTGATGTTGGATATCCGCTTTTATTTTGGTTTTTATATCGACTGGAACTTCCTCCTTCGCAACCGGCTCATGTTGAGCAAATGCGACCAAACCAAAAGTCAGTAAAAAAAGGGTAAATGTTCTTCTCATTGTTGGATAAATCATAAATCGCTGATTTTCTGTAAGCCTGATTAAAATCGGCGCAAAGGTAAGTTTTTTATTAAAAACAAAAAACAAATTTTTAACAGCCGAAATGCGTTTTTTTACAACCGATTGAGTAACTTGACCGATACGGTTGTTTCTGCTATAAGACTCACGGCATAAGGCACAAAAAAAGCAAGAAATTCGGTAGTTTGAATAAGCGAATCGGCTTTGTAAAAGGGGTAAAAAAACAGAAAAAACACGACAAATTTCAACAAACTCCCTGCCATAAAAAGAAATCCCAAAGCTTGCTTGAAGCGTGTTTTATATTGATTGATTATCCAAAAAATAATCAGTGCGAGTAAAAAATTAAGCACATACGCCAACACAATACGATCTGCAAACAAAGGCTTCTCAAGATTGTAAAGAATTGTCAGATGCAATCCGAAAAAAACCAAAAGCAAAAAGAGGAGCTTTACGCCAAAGTCAATCGCCGGATGTTTGAACAAGGATAACAACATGCTTAACGATTCATTTTTTTGAGTTGCCTGTTCAAATTGAACATGGAAAAAGCTACGCCAAGCAAGGTGAAAACAATGACAAAAACCTTGTGCTCATATTCAAAATACAAGTCAAGTTTTTTGCCAATCCAAATAAATACATATATGGTGATTCCCATTTGGGAGGCAAAACTAATGAGGTAGAGCCATTTGTTAGACGGCTTTTTCTTTGGCAATTTTTGGTTGTTCATTGGAAATAGCCTTCAGGCTTCCTTTCATTTTGCAAGTTGCGTCTATGGATGCACCGGGTTCGACTGCCAGTTTTCCAACCACTATTTCGCCGGACACATGTGACGAAGACTTTAGCGTTAATAAACCTGAGACCATCAAGTTGCCACTAAATTTTCCTTCAAAATCGGCCTGAGCGCAATCGACCGTTCCTTTGATGAATCCGCTTTTACCAATGACAACCTTACCGGTCGTCTTGACGGTTCCTTCCAATTTTCCGTCGATTCGCAAATCGGATTCTGAACAAAAATCACCTGTCAACGAGGTGTTTTCACTAATGGTGTTGGGCTTACTCAAGCTTGGGAGCATGCTTTGCTTTTTTTTGGGTTCACTAAACATATTATTTAAAATTTGGGGTTCGGCGTTGAAAAATTTAAATCTGCTCATTATCAAATCATTCGGTGGGTAGCAAATATAAAATTTTAATTTATTTTTCTGTATTAATTTTTTGCGGTAAACAATAGTTTGTCAAATTCTCTCAAATAATCGGCTAAATTTTTGTAAATCTGAATGACTTCATAATGCTTCGATTGGATGTAAATCGGGTTATTCAATCGCAGTTTAAAATCTTTGTTTACTTCCAAAAGCTCTGTAAATCCCTGCGCGGCAGTTGGTCTGTTGAATCCGTGGATTACTAAAAATTGGGTGTCGCGGTCATAAACGTCTTTCGTTACAAAAAGATAGTCGTATCGAAGTGTATCGATGGCTTTTAAGATGATTTCTTTCTGTTTTTTGAGCAAGAGCGAATCTCCTAATTTGAATGGAATCAAGGTTTTCCATGTTGCTTGAATGGTGTCGAAGGTAAATTCGTTTTTTGGAATGTCGTCAAAGCCGTTGGCCAACAATTGGGCGGCTTCTTTGCCTTCGGGACTGTTTGGGTAATCGACCGATAGATTTTCTAAACTTTTTTGATACGCTTCCAAACCGACCAATCGAGCCAAAGTGCGGGCTTTGAGCAATTGGAATTTGGGCACCATGTCATCACCGATATAGGCGAGTGAAGCTTTGTTAAGCTCAGTTTCTAATGCCGCAAAATTTTGGTTTTTATAGGACTCATATAATTTGTTATAGACCGACTCCGGGCTGTCCGCATTAACCGTCAAAGTTGCTTCGGGATTTCTCAAAATTTCCGCAAATCTCGAATCGGCATGATGCGTCAAAATGTCTCTTTTGATAATTTCTGCCTTATCCGGATTGATTTCTTTGTAAATCTGATACAAATTGTATTTGGCAGGAATCACATATTTTTGTTCCGGTTCGTTGCCCAACAAAATTTCCAAACGCTCAGCAGCCACTGGAAAGGCTTTGAAACGCTCTTTGTAAATCAAACCCAATTGATAATATGCCTCATTGCGCGCTTTGCCAATACTGTCAATAGTCTGTGGGTCTTTCGGGATTTTATCAGTGTAGTAAGAAACTTGGTATATTTCTCCGGCAAACAAGTCCTCGTTTTCTCCAGTTTGCGAAACTTGTAGGTTTTGGTCTTGCGGTGAAAATGTGCCTCGATCTTTCCACCGCCAATTATCAGAAAGATTTCGGTTGCCCCATTTGGTTCTAAAATCCATTCTTTGTTGAGCCATCACGGTTTGGTCATAAAACTGAAAACTCGAACTTGCCGTTTGTCTTTTTTGGCTGTCCAAACCCAAAAAATTTGCGCCATCCAACGCAACATCCGCAGCTTCTTTGGTGGCTTTTTGCTCGGCAACTACTTTTGCTTTCAGGGTGTCGATGATGTTCTGAAAAACAACATTGCGGTCTTCCTCACTCAAGCTGACCAAATTCAAGATGCTGTCATTGACTCTTGCGGTTTCTTCAAACTGAATAACATCTTCGAGGTTGTCTCGTTTGCGTTTCATCCGGAAATACGTCAAAGTCGTTTGATCCATGTTGACCAAAGTACTGTCATAGTACAAGCCGGCTTGCAGATATTCAGCTTGGTCAAAACGAAAATTTCCCAACATTTGATAATCAAGTGCTTTCAGATGTTTATCGGGTGTTTCTTCACGCAGCGATTGGTTGTAATATTTTTCGGCAAGTGAAAGCGAATCATGTTGCCTGTGAAATTCAGCAATCCGATAATATATTTTATCTAAATAAGGTCTCGCTTCTCGATTTTTTTCGAGTTTGGTCAATGCTTTCAAATTTTCCGCATCGTTTTCGTCTGCATAATCAAAGTGTTCTGCCAATTTGATTTGTGCATGCGCCCAATACATGCGCGGTGCTTTTCGTTTCATCCGAAGAATTTCCCGAAAAGCCATGTCCGAACTGTCCAATTGTTGTTGGTTTTCGTACAATTGACCCAAAATATACAAATACCGCGATCGGTCGTAGTTATTTTTGGTGGTGAAAGCCGCTTCTTTGAGATAGGCTGTTGCCGTATCGATTTTGTTGAGGTTGATGTATGCTTGCCCGAGAAATGCATTGGCATCTACATAATCTTGGCGTTTAAGCTCGTTTTGTTTGAGCAATCTTTCCAAATTTTTGATGGCAATTTGTTCGTTTTCGAGGCGAATGTTGGTTTTTTCGCGCCATATTTTGGCTTCGGCAATTTTGTCGCTTTGCGGGTATTTGTACAAAATATAATTGAATGCTTCCTGAGCCGGCACAAAGCGTTGGTCGAAATAACGTGCCTTGCCGAGCAACAAGAAAGCCTCGTCCATCTGCGGGTTTTTTTCATTCCCGTTGATGTTCATCCCGTGTTTTTGAATGGCTTTGGTGGCTTTTTCTTCCGCTATTTCAAAGTTTTTGTTTTTGGGTTGCCGATTGGGAAATAGGATTTCTTCCGATACTTGAAGCCTTTCGACGGGTAAAATATCCCAAAAATTGTCTTCATACGCTTCAACGATATTCAATCGCCCATCGTCAAACGCAACTTTGCCGTTGTACAACACGTTGTACTTGGTGGTCAGTGCATGAAAGTTCCGATTCACAAAAGCATTTTTTTTGGTGGAACATGCCGCAACAAGCACCAACAAAGTAAGTAAAATATAGCGTAGGAATTCTTTCAATCGATTTGGTCTTTGGCGGTTTTGTATAAACTATAAAAGTTGCAATATATTTTAAGATTGTAAAAATACTGTTCTTTTTTGAAAAACAAGATTTTGGGGAGAAGAGAATGTCATTGAGGTTGTATAGAAAGTGTTTAGACTCGAAAACTTTTCTACAAGGGCAACACAACTTATGTGTAAAAAACAAAAAAGCCCGTCAAATCCTAAGAATTTTACGGGCTTTTTTGCAGTCTGATTAGATTTTTTATTTTTTCTTCAGCAAATCTCTGATTTCTGCCAACAATTCTTCTTGCGTAGGTCCTTTGGGAGCAGCCGGTGCGGGTGCTTCTTTTTTCCGGGAGCGTTCATATGCTTTCAAAACCATGAAAATACAAAAACCAATGATGACAAAGTCGATAACGGTCTGGATAAAACTTCCGTAGTTGATACTCACGGCAGCCACATCCCCAACGGCTTCTTTAAGTGTTAATTTTAATTCGGTGAAATTGACACCGCCCAACAATATACCGATTGGCGGCATCAGCACATCGTTGGTAAACGACGCGACAATCTTGCCAAAAGCACCACCCACGATAACCGCAGTGGCTAAATTGATGATATCTCCTTTGAGGAGAAACGATTTGAAGTCTTTAAGAAATCCCATATTAATAAATTTTATTGGTTTTGGTTAACACAAATTAACAAAAAAGTATTTAAATATGCGAATTAAAGGTTTGATTTATGAATGACTTGTCAAATTTTAATACTCGATTTACCTGATGCCAGAGGCATCACACGTTCATAACTTATACTTTGAAGACGATTCTGCGACCCCGACGGGGTCGAACAAGCATAATCAAATGTCGCAACAATGAACGTTTAATCCCTACGGGATTAGAGCCCGCCTGAGTCGGGCTTAATTTGCATTAAATAATAACTCTTTTGATTCGCTTAGAAATTTTAGTCAAAAACTCATACGAAATCGTGCCTGTCAATTGTGCCAAAGTTTCTGCCGATGGATCTTTTCCAAAAACAATGACCTCATCGCCTTCCGAACAATCAATTCCGGTGACGTTGACCATAATCATATCCATGCATACATTGCCGATATACGGTGCTTTTTGTCCGCCGATGGTAACATAACCTACTCCTTTTCCCGTGCGGCGGCTGAGTCCGTCTGCATGTCCGATGGGCAAAGTAGCGGTTACTTGTTGTTTGTCTGCAACAAAACCGCGATTGTAACCCACCGATTCTCCTGCGGGAACGGTATGCAACTGCGAAACAATTGTTTTCAATGTAGAAATAGGGCGTAATCTGGCATCTTCCCCCGCCGAATTTCCAAATCCATACAGCCCGATTCCGGATCGAACCATGTCAAACTGCGCTTCGGGATAGTTGAGTATCCCGGAAGTGTTGAGCAAATGAAACAATGGTTTGTTTGGCAATGCTTCCGTCAATCGTTTGGCGATGACCGTAAAATTTTCAATCTGTTTTCGGGTGAAATTTTCCTCTTCCCAATCCTCACTTGCTGCCAAATGAGAAAAAGCAGATTTTATTTTGATGGAAGTCGCAACCGATAAAAAGGAAGTAACCGACGCTAGGTCTGCCGGATTGAAACCCAAGCGATTGAGTCCGGTATTGAACTTGAGATGAACCGGATACGCAAATTGATTTTTTTGTTTTGCTGCTTCTTCAAAAGCCTTTAAAACGAAATCTGAATACAAAGCCGGCTCCAAACAATAATCGATGAGCACATCAAAATTGACGCTCTGCGGATGCAAAACCAATATGGGCGTTTTTACCCCTGCTTGCCTAAGCTCAACGCCTTCAGATGTATAAGCAACCGCAAAATAATCGACTCCTTTTGATTCGAGAAATTTAGCAACCGCCACCGCATCGCTACCGTATGCATTGGCTTTGACAACTGCCATAAACTTGGTTTCCGGTCGAATTTTTGATTTCAGATATTCAAAATTGTGATGCAATGACTGCAAATCAATTTCGAGTACGGTTTCTCTCGTTTTTGACATGATTGGGATCTTCTGGACTGGATTTTTTGGAGATTTCATTGCGCGCTTTTTGTGCTTTCATGGCGTTGAAAAAAGCCGCCCGACTCAGCGGTTCATAAGATTGCTTTTCGCCGAGCAAGACCAAATCTTCGTTTTCAGCAAGTCGATAGCTATAGTTCGCCAAATTTCCGGTACGGGTGCAAACTGCGTGAACTTTGGTGACATATTCGGCGGTTGCCATCAGGTCGGGCATCGGGCCGAAAGGGTTGCCTTTAAAATCCATGTCGAGTCCGGCGACAATCACACGAACGCCTCGGTTGGCTAAATCGTTGCAAACCTGCACGATTTCATCATCAAAAAACTGGGCTTCATCTATGCCGACTACATCAACATCGGTTGCCAAAAGCGGGATATTGGCCGCGGCCGGAACAGGCGTTGACCGGATTTGATTGTCATCGTGCGACACCACCATGTGTTCGTCATATCGATTGTCAATTGTGGGTTTGAAAATCTCCACTTTTTGCTTTGCAATCTGCGCGCGCTTGAGTCTCCGGATGAGTTCTTCCGTTTTCCCGGAAAACATCGAACCACAGATAACCTCTATCCATCCGAACTGTTCTTTATGATTAACCGTGTTTTCGAGAAACATTTTGTAATTTTAAGGTGTCTTTTAACACTAAGCAAATGGGCATTGTGCAACGGAACAAAAATATCAAAAAATAAACGCTTATTTTTACATTAGATTTTAAAAAAAAATAATTCTTGTTTTTCGAAGTAATTTTCTCTTAGATTCTTTTTAATCATTTTATAAAAAATTAACTTTGAAGCGATTAAATTCATTACAATGAAAAAGAAATTAGAAGCCGAATTGGTCAGTTTGGCGCATCAAGTACTACAATTGAGCGGCCGTAACAACTTGGAACAAATGTATCAGACTTCTCGAAAACTTTATGAACAATTGGCTTTGTTGCGATTTGTTGAAAACCATTTTGAAGGTCAAAAACCTACATTGACAAAGGAAGAAACAACGGTTTATATGGAAGAATTATTCCAAACGACCAAAGGAAAAGTTGATGATCAAGTCGATACAACTGAGCAAATGAATGAGCTGATGCCGGATCAAAATCCGCATCAGGAAGATTTGATAGAACCACTGATGGAAACCATCAAGGACATGGTAGCCCAAATGCCTTCTCAAGGACAGCACATCGATGATATGTTTGAAGAGGTTCGCCCTTCCAAATCTGAAGATTTTCTCGCTTTTGACTTCGATGAAATAGCCAAAGATTACAAAAATCTCCCAACCTTTGAAGAAATTGGTGATTCTGCCAAAGTTCAAATTGAAGCCAAACCCAAATCGGTCAATGACGTTTATAAATCGGGCTTACAAATCGGTTTAAACGACAAAATTGCTTTTATCAAACATCTTTTTGACGGTGAAACTGACAATTACAACCGCGTGATTTCTCAGCTCAACACCCTTGAATCGGAAACAGAAGCAAAGGAATTTATCAACGAAATTGTAAAACCGGACTACAACAATTGGGAACGAAAAGAATTTTATGAAGCTCGGTTGGTTGCACTGATTGAAGCGAAATTTAACTGATTCAATTCATGAAGACGCTTAAAATTCTTTATTGGAGCTCAACTGTCATCTTGTGTTTATTGCTGCTATATACGTCCGGTAATTATTTTTTTAACCGCGATGCTACAATCGATTATTTTGTGACTTTGGGATATCCGGTTTACATTATCTATCCTTTGGGAGCCGCAAAAATTTCCGGGGTTTTGGTGATTTTATTTTTCAATCAGCTGCGTTCGTTGAAAGAATGGGCTTATGCTGCATTTTTTTTTAATTTCGTGTTGGCTTTCTTTGCGCATTTCTTGATATCAGACGGCAGTCATTTGGGTGCATTCATTGCTGTCATTCTGTTATTAATCTCCTATTTCACCGGGAAAAAAGTCAGACCTTAGATGGCAAAACTTTATCTTGTCCCCACGCCTATCGGCAATTTGGAAGACATCACGCTTCGTGCTCTTCGCATCTTGAAAGAAGTCGATTTGATTTTGGCGGAAGACACGCGTACCTCCAAAGTTTTGCTCAATCACTTTGAGATTCAAACGCCTCTCCAAAGCTATCACATGCACAACGAGCATCAGTTGGTGGACAGATTGGTTGAAAAAATTAATGCCGGATTGTCGGTTGCCCTGATTTCTGATGCCGGCACACCGGGCATTTCAGATCCGGGTTTTTTGTTGGTCCGCGCCTGTGTAGAAGCCCATATAGAAACAGAATGTTTGGCGGGTGCTACAGCTTTTGTGCCCGCATTGGTACAATCCGGTTTGCCTTGCGACCGCTTTGTGTTTGAAGGATTTTTGCCGGTTAAAAAAGGGAGGCAAACCCGTTTGGAAGCACTTAAGAACGAAAACAGAACCATGGTTTTTTACGAATCGCCCCACAAATTACTCAAAACACTAACCGATTTTATAGCGCATTTCGGAGCCGAACGACCAATTTCCGTTTCGCGGGAAATCAGCAAAAAATTTGAAGAAACCCGACGAGGGACGTTAATCGAAGTGCTCGAATATTTTCAACAAAAACAACCCAAAGGAGAGTTTGTACTCGTCTTGGCAGGACTTCCGAAGTAATTGGAATCTATTTCAAACCATACGCCTTCACCGCCTCCACAAAAGCCTTGGCGTGATCCACCGGAACGCTTGGTAAAATCCCGTGACCGAGGTTGACGATGTAGTTGTCTTTTCCGAAGGCATCAATCATTTGCTTCACCATTTTTTGAATGTCCGGTATCGGAGACAGCAGTCGAGCCGGATCCAAGTTTCCTTGCAACGTTATTTTTCCACCCGATAGATAACGTGCATTTCGAGGCGAACAAGTCCAATCGACACCCAAGGCGGAAACCTTGCTCTGTGCCATTTCGTTGAGCGCAAACCAACAACCTTTGGCAAAAACAATCACTTTGGTTTCGTCTGCCAATGCATCGACAATCTGCTTGATGTAATTCCAGGAAAAAGTGGTATAATCTTCCGGTGACAACATCCCGCCCCAACTGTCAAATATCTGAACGGCATCTACGCCTGCTTTTACTTTCTCTTTCAAATACAAAATGGTGGTGTTCGTAATTTTTTGCAAAAGCGCATGTGCGGCTTCGGGTTGGGTAAAACAGAAACTCTTGGCTACATCATAACTTTTAGAGCCTTTTCCTTCTACGGCGTAACAAAATATGGTCCAAGGTGAACCGGCAAAACCGATGAGCGGCACTTCGTCATCGAGCATTTCTTTGGTCAGTTTGATGGCATCCAGCACATAGCCCAACGACTCTTGTATGTTGGGTACTATGACTTGCTCAACGTCTTTGGCAGAACGAATAGGGTTTGGCAACCAAGGGCCGATATCTTCTTTCATCAGCACTTCAATGTTCATGGCTTGCGGAACGACAAGTATGTCTGAAAACAAGATGGCCGCATCGGGTTTGACAATGCGGATGGGTTGCACAGTAATTTCGGCCGCCAATTCAGGTGTTCGGCAACGGGTAAAAAAATCGTATTTGTCGCGCAGGACTCTGAATTCGGGTAAATATCTTCCGGCTTGCCGCATCATCCAAACAGGTGGGCGATTGACAGTTTCATTGTTCAAAGCTCGGAGGAAAAGATCGTTTTTTATCATGATAAGGGTGTTGAATAATATTGTCTGCAAAGGTCTGTCAAACTTTCCATATTTGGGGTTTCTGCAACCAAAATGTTGGGGGTTTTACCTTCCAAAGCGGTAGCGGTTGTTTTTCCGATACAAAAACACATTTCATCGCCAAGGGCGTTGTTTGTCAAAAGGCTTGACACGCCCGAAGGACTGAAAAAGAGTATTCCATCATATTTCCGGTCAAGTTTAATCGGATTTAAAACCGTTCGATAGGTCATTACTTCTTCTAAGGAAATCCCGTTTTCAATCAACATCTTTGGCAGCAAATCACGCCGGAGATTTCCGGAAAAATAGGTGAATGATTTGGTGAAATGATGTTTTATAATTGCCTCAGCCAGTTGCTCACCATAGGGTTTCAATTGTGTCACATTCAGACCCAAAGACAAAAGTGATTGACTGGTTTGGTTTCCCACCACAAAAAAAGAACTTTCCCTCAGCCGTTCGATTGGAATTTGTTGGAGCAGGCTTTTGAGCGCGTTGTTGCTGGTAAGAATAATATTTTCGAGACTTTTTTCTGCACGAACGGGTAACATTATTATTTTGATAAATTCAATTTCATCTATATAAAAACCGGCATCAAGCAATTTTTGTTTGCACAACTCGGACAATTTTTTGGTAGCAAGTATTTGGTGTTTGGGAGCAGACATCAATAATTATCCAACAGTTTAGAAATGTCTTTATTCAACCCGAAAACCACCAACACATCGTCGGGATTGATGACAGTTGCGCTCGTTGGCAAGCCAATAACTTCGCTCGAAACAATTTTGTTTCCAAACAAATTGGTTTTTTCCTTTTTGCGCATCACGGTGATGATGTTGAGCTTGTAGTTTTCTCTAAACTTGAGTTCTTCGATGGTTTTGCCGTGAAAATCTTTGATGGCTTTGATTTCAGAAATGGAATAATTTTGGTCTATCTCAAAGTTTTCTATGATTTTTTTGAAATTGATTTTGTTGGTCAGTCGCTCGGCTGCTTCTTGTTCGGGATGAACGATTTTCTCGATTCCCATGGCCTGCAAAATGGTGTCGTGTATCGGCGAAAGTGACCGCCCAATGATGGGAGCCTTGGTGAGTCTTCTGATAATTGCTGTCGTAATGATTGACGCACCTTCGTTTTCTCCGATGGCTACAACGAGTAAATTGGCTTCTTTAATAGGCAAAGCACTGTATCCCATCTCGTTGGTAGAGTCAAAACAAATGGCGTGAGCGATTTTGTCTTTGATGAGGTTAATCTTGTCCATTTTATAATCTACACCGATGACTTCATTTCCACTTTCCGTGAGATTTAGTGCTAAAGACATGCCGAAATTTCCAAGTCCGAAAATGATGATTTTCATGCGTAAACCGGATTAATTGATAAATATATTTTCCTGTGGATATTTGTAAAACTTAGTTTGCAATCTTCTCATCAAGCCAAACAGGAGGTTGAGTGTGCCGATTCTCCCGAAAAGCATGGTGACAATCAATACATATTTGCTCGGGTCGCTTAAGGTTGGGGTTAGTCCTAAACTCAAACCAACCGTCCCGTAAGCCGAAAAACTTTCAAAAACAACATCAATCAGACTGGCATTTGGTTCAAAGAAAAGCAAAAGCAACATACAAGCTCCTATTGAAATTAAAGAAACAATAATGATGGCAAAAGCCCTGTTGACCGTTCCGCTTGATACTTCTCTCGTTCCCAATTCAATGTGGTTTCTTCCGCGCGCGATGGAAAAAACATTCAACGTAGCGATGGCAAAGGTGGTGGTTTTAATTCCCCCACCGGTCGATCCGGGCGAAGCACCTATCCACATGAGCAAAATTACAAAAAGTAACGACGGCATCGCCATTTGCGAAAAATCAATGGTGTTGAATCCGGCGGTTCGTGGAGTTACGGCATCAAAAACCGCAGTGGTAAACTTTCCAAAATAGCTTGTGTGCTGAATTTGTGTATGCAAATCTTCAGACAGATAAAAAAATCCGGTGGCAACGACCAACAAAATAATGGTGGTGTAAAAAACAATTTTTGTGTTGAGCGTAATCACGCGAATGGGTTTGATGATTTTGTGTTTTACGAAAATATTTATCAGAAATTCTTTCCAATACGTAAAAAAATTAAACACGATGCCGTATCCGAGTCCGCCCAAGACAATCAAAATGATGATTCCCCAATGAAAGGCGTAATTGAATCGAACAACGGTTTCATTAAGACCGGATGACAAGGTAGAGAATCCCGCATTGCAAAAAGCAGAAACACTGTGAAAAATGGAGAAAAACAACCTGTCTGATTGCGGAATGGATTGTACCGTAAAATAAATATATACGGCCCCAATGGATTCGAGAATAACGGTAAACGCGACAATTTGCATGGCTGTTTTAAGGGCATCTTGAAGTTTATCTGACAGGGTGAAATCTTTCACATATAGTTCTTCTCTGAAAGAAGTGCTTCCTTTGAAGAAAAAAGAGAAAAAAGACGTGAAAGTCAAGATACCGATCCCGCCCAATTGTATCAAAATCAATATGATGGTTTGCCCGATGAGTGTAAAATCGTGGGCTGTATCCATCACGATCAATCCCGTGACGCAAACCGCGCTGGTTGCCGTAAACAAAGCGTCAACAAAAGAAATACCTGATACCGTTGCGTTGGGCAACATCAAAAAGAAAGAACCTATCAAAGCGATGGTCACGAAACTACCGACAAATAGTATGCTTGGATTTGAGTACAGATTGTAAATGTGTCTTACAAAAATCATCAAGCGAATGATGAAATAGAAAAACAGCCCCGTATTGAGTATCGGCTTGACGGTTTTAAAAATCTCATGAAAAGGAAGATGTGAATTTATCAATGCCACAATGACTGATGCAACCACAATACCTATCAGCAAAATCATGTTTGCCAAGATGGTCACTCGATATTCTTTTTTTCCGCGAAAAAGAAAATATTTTGAAATATTAAAACCCAAGAGCAGTGCGACCAAGAACAACATCGCGAACATCTTAACCGGTCTAAAATCCTGACTTAGAATAAACCCAAAGTCAAAAATTAAAAAGCTTAAGATAAAGAAGTCGATAAAACCATAAATGGCTCTAAATCTTCGAAGGTTTTTCATACCGGGATAAAAACAAAATAAGACACAAAATTACTCATTTTTTTGGAGTGAACGTTTTATTTTCTCCATGAGCTCTTTACCGCCTTTTTGAAGAATTATATTTGCGGTTTCTGGGCCTAAGTTTTGGGCATTCAGCAAGGATGCGTTTTGCGCAATGTCTATTTTTTGTTTGCCATCTACGTCGAAAACGGCGGCTGTGAAATAGACTTTATCATCCTTGATTTCAGCATACGCACCGATTGGAGCCGTACAACCACCTTCCAAGGTTTGCAAAAACATGCGTTCTATTCGCGTACAGATTTCCGTGTTTGCATCGTTTATCTGCGACAAGGCTTCGCGCGAAAATTCATCGGATGCTTTGGTCATGATCATCACGGCGCCCTGTGCAGGTGCGGGAATCATCCAATCCAAGACCAAGTGTTTTTCAGGTATCAAATGGAGTCTTTCCAAACCTGCTTTGGCAAAAACGGCACCATTCCAGTTGTTTTCTTCCAATTTTTTAAGGCGGGTGTTGACGTTGCCTCTCAGGTTAACCACTTGATGATTTGGAAAACGATGCAGCCACTGTGCTTTTCTCCTTAAACTGCCGGTGGCAATGCATACCGGATTGCCGGCTTTCGATTCGAGAAAGTCTAATCGATTTTTATACACCAATATATCCGCACTGTCTGCCCGCTTGAGTACTGCTGCTTGCACCAATCCTTTCGGAAGGCGGGTGGGCACATCTTTGAGCGAGTGTACCGCAATATCTATCTTGTCGGTAAGCAAGGCAACATCGAGCGTCTTGGTGAATATTCCGGTGATGCCCATTTCGTATAAGGGTACATCCAAAACAATGTCACCTTCGGAAGCGATGGGAACTATTTCGGTCTGATAACCTATTTTTTGGAGTTCGTCCTGAACGGTCAATGCCTGCCAAAGTGCAAGTTGACTTTCTCGGGTGCCAATTCTAATGACTTTTTTCAATTTTGTAGATTGGTTTTTACAAGGCGTTAAATCTGTCCCGAAGCGGAATTCGTTTTACATTGAAAACATCGTTGGGATCAGACTTTTTTAATGCTCGTTTCACGTTTTTGGATTTCGGACAGATCAAATATGTTTTTGATAAGTTCGATGTTGTCATCAAATTGTTGGGGATGACTTTTTAAGTGATTGGCAAATAGTGTGGTGATTTTTTGGATGATTCGACTTGAAACAACTTCTGCTTGTGCCTCATCAAAACCGGATATTTTTTTGCTTTGGTTGTCTATTTCTTCGTTTTTGATGGTTTCCAATTTCTTTTTGAGTGCTTTGATGGTCGGAGCAAACTTGCGGTTTTCGAGCCATTCTTCAAAATCACCTTGCACATCGGCTATGATGGCACGCGCATCGGGTACAAACGATTCTCTCATTTCGATGGTTTCGTCGGTCATGCGCGACAATTCATCTAGGTGAATCACCTGAACATTGGGCAACGCATACACTTCCGCGGAAACATTTTTGGGTATGGAGAGATCCAGTATAAGCAGGTTTTTATCAGCAGGAATATGGGTTTCATCGATGGTTGGCTGATTGGAGCCGGTTGCCACAATGATGATATTGGTACTGGCAATTTCATTTTTCAACGCGTCAATTTCCTTGACAATAAGGTTGAATTTTCCAGCCAAATGTTGCGCTTTGTCGGCGGTTCTGTTGATGAGCGTGATGCTTTTGTTTTGGGTATGTTTGACTAAATTTTCACAGGTATTTCGTCCGATTTTCCCGGTTCCGTAGAGTAAAATGTTTTTTTCTGAGATATCGGCTACGTTGGTCAACAAATATTTTACGGACGCAAAGGCTACAGAGGTGGCGCCTGAACTGATGCCGGTTTCTGTTTTGATGCGTTTGCTGGCTTGAATGGCAACGTTGGTCATTCTTTCCAAATAAGGATTGGCAACTCCTGCTGCGCGTGCTTCGACAAACGCTTTTTTGATTTGACAGATGATTTCAAAATCGCCTAAAATTTGGCTGTCTAAACCGGTGGCTACGTTGAAAAAATGGGAAATGGCATCGTGGTTTTTGAAAATATACCCAACCGCCTGAAAGTCTTCAATGCTCCCGTTGGTGTGCTCGCAAAGCAATTTGATCAATTGGTAGGGATGTTCGGCAAAACCGTACAATTCGGTTCGGTTGCAGGTAGATATTGTCATCAATCCTTCAAAACCTTCCGCTTTGGCTTGCTCTAACAAATTGTCTTTGGCTTCCTGATTGAGACTGAATTTTCCTCTTATGACCGCATCTGCTTTTTTGTAACTGATGCCTATAATGTAAAAATACCTTACTTTTGAGAGTTGTGCTGTTTTCATAAAATCTTTCGTCAACTTTAACAGTTCAAAATTACAACCGATAAAAGTTGTAAAGTATCGCTCAAAGTCCGAATCGATTCGCAATCTTATTTTATGAGTTTTTAACAGTTGTAAATCAGTAATATATTGTAATATTGTCCTGTGTTACGCCTATAATAACCGTCTAATTTATATTAAGAATAAATAAATATATGCTAAAACACGATGTTTTATACGAAAAAAGTATCGCTGAAGGTACGCTTCGGGTAATTCCCATCGAGGATGAATTCAACCTATTGCTCACGGACAATGATTTTGATTCACCCACCCAGTGGAAAAAAGATGTTTCATCCAGGTTCATTCAGTTTCATTTCTGTCTGGTTGGCAATGTCAAATTTGTGTTTAATGGTGGCAATTATACCATTTCATTGCCAGCAGACAAAGCTTTGCTGTTGTACAATCCCAATCAAGACTTGCCCATCAATGTGGAGATTGCGTCGGGCACACGCATGGTTTCGATTTTGATTTCCATCAAAAAATTTCACTCCTTGTTTACCAACGAAGCCGATTACATTCCTTTTTTAAGCGAAGAAAACAAAAATAAAAAATATTACACTGAACATCCGATAGCACCCGGACTCAGCATTGTTTTGAGTCAGCTCTTTACAGCCAATTTAAATGAAAACATTCGTCCGCTTTATTTTAAGGCGAAAGCCTACGAGTTGTTGAGTCTTTACCTAAACAAAACCGAAGAAACCAATACCGAGCGTTGTCCGTTTTTGGTTGACGAGGACAATGTAGATAAAATCAGGAAAGCCAAAGATTTGGTCATTGCCAACATGGCCAATCCGCCGGGACTTGAAGAATTGTCTGAAGCCGTCGGGCTAAGCCTTAAAAAACTCAAAGTTGGCTTCAAACAACTGTATGGCGACACGGTTTTTAATTTTTTGTTGGACTACAAACTCGATTACGCCCAAAAACTCTTGGACTCTCAGGAATACAATGTAGCCGAAGTAGGCGCGCTGATTGGTTATACTTCTTCCAGCCACTTTATCGAAGCTTTTCGAAAAAAATTCAGCATCACACCCAAAAAATACCTACAAGCGAAAACGGATCAATAGGGTTGACGGATAAGTACAAAAATAAAGTTATAGGCAATAGTTGCCAAACATTTAAAAAATGAAACTACTACTAATTTCAATCATACTGTTATTGAGTTTGCCTTCAGATAAGTTAGACTGTTCAGACTTGAAAAATGGTAAGTATCAGACAACGAATGACGATGGTTCAATTACAAACATTAGCAGAAAGGGGAATAAACAAATAGAGAATTTTAAGGACGGTGAAAGAATAAGTGAATTTGATGTAAAATGGACGACTGATTGTGAATACCTCATATACAATAGAAAGGTTGTTAAAGGAGTGGATGCTTGGCCTGAAATGAAAAATGACACTTTGAAAATCAAAATTATCGAGATAGAAGAAGATTTTTATGTAACAGAAAGCGAAATGCTATCAAGAGGTTGGAAAATGAATCAAAGAGTTCAAATCTTAAAATAGAACAAATACTGAATGGAACTCGAAGCTATAATTTGGATTTATCTGCCGATGATAATTGCAACTTTGGAGGTGATTTGGTCTCTTAAACTGACTATTAAGAAAAACTCATACTTTGATTCAATCGCTTCATTTTTGATTCTATTCCTAAATGGACTTTCAATTTACATATTGATTTTGATTCTTAATGGTGCTTGGCCGACTTATACTCCACACATAGCAATTGGAATTTCAACAATACTGACTGTGATTCAAATTATAAGACGAAAAAGAAAAAAAACGTTTGGCAACACTGTATATAAAAAGTAGGCGAAATAGCACTAAAATCAAGGCTTTCGGCTCGTATCAAACTTTGTGCTTAACCGAAAGTGTGGTGCTTCGAAATCGCCTACTTTTCATATACTAACCGTTAATTATAGGGTGCATTTATTTATAAGATTTAAAATCACACCATTCTTTCCGATATGGATGCCGAGATAAGTGCCTTAGAAACCAAATTGGAGAAATACAAAAAGGTGAAATTGGGTATGATGCAAAACCTTTTAACAGGGAAAATACCGTTGGTATGATGTGCAAATATAAATTATCTTATTTGCACAAAACAAACAAAGTGCAATTATAAATATTTATATTTGCAGGAAAAAATAAAACATAGGAAATGAATGTAAGCGATTTCAAGGCAGGAAAAACCGTTCAACGCTACCAATACAAGAGCTTTGAGCCTAACTTGGTAGATATCCCTTGGCAAATAGACAATGTCGAGTTGGTAATGCTTTTGAGTGAAGCCAATATAAAAATGGGCGAGTTAAATGCCTTTTCGCAACTGATACCCGATGTAGATTTTTTTATAAAAATGCACGTACTCAAAGAGGGGACAAAAAGCAGCCGCATAGAAGGCACGCAAACCAATATAGACGAAGCCATACAAAAGGAAGAATACATACAACCCGAAAAGAAAGGCGACTGGCAGGAAGTACAAAACTATGTACAAGCAATGAACCAAGCCATAGAGCGTTTAGAGAAATTACCTTTGAGCAATAGATTATTAAAGCAAACCCACAAAACCTTATTGCAAGGCGTTAGAGGAACCCATAAATTACCTGGGGATTTCCGCCAAAGTCAAAACTGGATAGGCGGCAGTAGTTTGGCTGATGCTACTTTTATCCCACCACATCAAGATAGTGTCG
Source organism: Flavobacteriaceae bacterium (assembly GCA_034367065.1). Taxonomy (GTDB): domain Bacteria; phylum Bacteroidota; class Bacteroidia; order Flavobacteriales; family Flavobacteriaceae; genus UM-FILTER-40-17. The sequence goes on along the minus strand of JAXMLV010000025.1, from coordinate 1,841 downwards.
CAGATTTAATGACAGACCTTGAAAAGTTTTTGCACAACGATAACATTCCTGTACCTCATTTAATAAAAGTAGGCATAGCGCATTATCAGTTCGAAACCATTCACCCATTTTTAGATGGTAACGGACGTATTGGGCGTTTGCTTATTACTTTGTTCTTGGTGAGTAACGAATTACTGCACAAACCAACGCTGTATTTATCGGATTTCTTTGAGAAAAACAAAGCCTTGTATTATGATAACCTCACCCGAGTAAGAACCCACAACGATTTAACCCAATGGCTCAAGTATTTTTTAGAAGGCGTTCGTAGTACTTCCGAAAACTCCATTCAAACATTTAAAAGCATCATAAAACTCAGAAGCGAAGCCGAACATAAAATTATGTCGTTGGGTAAAAAACAAGTATTGGCAAAATCCTTTTTACAATTTTTATACAGCAAACCCATTGCCGATGCTGGCGATGTAGCAGAAGCCTTGGAAATTAATGTTTCAACGGCTTTAAGGCTGATAGACGACTTTATTAAATTAAACATTTTAACGGAAGTAACAGGCTTTAAACGCAATCGCATTTTTGCCTTTGACGATTATATAAAACTATTTAGATAATGAGAAAATAGGACAAATAGAACGTGCCACACTATAGCACCTCAATATCCTCAGACCAAACAGTAATGCAGTTAAAAAACATTTGTGGTAAAAATCGCCAACTTCGCCAAACCTAAAAACCGAATTAAAGGACGCTTTTTTTATAAGATTTAAAATCACACCGATTTCTTGCCCTCCGTACTCGGCTCTTCCTCAACCGGCGGATTCCGTTCCTCCCAAACCCCATAGATAGCCGGTGCTACGCGTTTGACAACTTCAAACAATCGACTTTCTTGAACAATTCTTGGTTTGTCGAAAGCGGTTTGACCCATAAATATTTCGACAAGATTAATCAAAACACTCAAAATGAGCATCCATTTCAATCCGCCGAAAAAAGCACCCAAAAGTTTGTTGAAAATTCCCAAAGCCACCAACTCAGCCATTTTCGTAAGTGCTTTCCCCAACAGATTGATGGCAACCGCGATGAGGATAAAAGTCAGCAAAAACGAGATTAGTTTGAGGTGTTCGTAACTCCAAGAAAACTGATTTTCCAGATAAACTGCAACAAAGTCAGAAAACTTATAAGCACCGTAAAGCCCCAAAAGCAAAGCCAACAAAGAGGCAATTTCGATGATAAAACCCTTCATAAAACCGCGAACCAAGCCGATTGCCAAGATCATTCCAATCGCCAAATCAATATAATTCATTCGATAAAGTTTACACAAATATAGCGTAAACGGACAAAGCGACTTATCTTTGAAACAAAAAAACATGACGCAAGAGTTGACGCGCAAACAACAATGGGAAGACATCGTCCGCAGGCTGTCCAACCAATTCGCGGCAGGGGAAACCCTCGATTTGGATGCCATCATTTTTTTGATTGGTGTGCAAGAATTGGGACAAATACACCGCGAATTCAAAAAAGACGAAAAAATAAACCTGATGCACATCGCCATTTGTCGGTTGTTAGAGCCTTATGGCTACTATGCGTTTGACTACATCGACGAGCAGGGTTGGCCACATTATATAGTGAAAGATGAGTTACCTCCATTAAAAGCAGGCGAGCAATCCGTTTTGATGAAAGAAGCTATTATTCAATATTTTAGTTAAAATACAGCCTATCAATACTTCGTTAAAAAATTAAGCAGCCATAGTCCCGTAATATATAAGTTCATTGACGTAGTTTCTATTTTTAGCAGTGTATGGGTTTATACCGAACACGTCAATAAATCGCTGTAGGAGTAACCTGTTGTGATTCAT
>JAXMLV010000024.1:0-8103 GCA_034367065.1 Flavobacteriaceae bacterium | reverse complement strand
GCATTTATTGAATCGTTTTTTAATTCAGTTTCTGGTTTTAAATTCAGGGTGTTGTTTTTCTTTTCGTTGTTACACGAAAAAGCTATTAAAATTAGAGTGAAAATTGTTATGTAGTTGAATTTTTCTTGCATTATGTACAACGTGCCTCAGCTATAAGCAGTTGGGGATTTTACACCCAAACTTTTCGGTTTAGCACAGACGTTTGATTTATTCATTTATTTTTGGTTTAAGCACCTAAACCCCAATTGCTTATAGGTGATGTTGCCCTTAGTGCTTTTTTCGCTGTGTTCTTAATAATCTTGAATCAAAACTTCTGTTGGAATATTCAATTTGGCATTTAATTTTCTAATCATTTCTAAAGTCAATTTGCGCTTTTTATTCATTATTTCGCTCACTCGACTTTTAAATCCAATCATTTCTACCAAGTCTTTTTGTTTCAATCCCATTTGTTCCATTCTAAAATTAATCGCAGAAATCGGGTCGGGCATTTCGATTGGGAAATTTTCACTTTCATAATTATCAATTAAAATCGATAAAATTTCAAGTTCATCGCCTTCAGCAGTTCCTCTTTTTGCATCGAAAATTAATTCTAAGCGCTCAAGTGCTTTTTCGTAATCAGCTTCGTTTCTTATTGGTTTAATTTCCATCTTAAATTTCGTTTGCGTTAATTTTATCGTATTCAGCGTGTGTTCCAATAAATCGAATCCACGCAAGTTGATATTCAAAGTTGAATTTTACAATTAGCCGATAATCATTACCTTTTATGTTAAATACTATTCGATTATCCTTTAAAATACTCGCGTTTGGATATTCAGCTTTCAGTTCATTTATCGTTTTCCAATTCGATTTTTCTGTTTCACGATACCACGTTCTCAGTTGAAGTTCGCAGTCAGCGTGTTTATTCCAAAAATCTCGTAAAGTTCCTCGTGAAAATATTTTCAATTCGATTTATTTTTCACAAATATAATTAAAAAAGTTACCATTATGATAACTTTTCGATTTTTTTCTGCATTAAGGGCAACGTTTTGCCGCTTTGCGAAGGCGGGGATTTTTAGCACTAAACTTCATTAGATGCACAAATTTTGAATTTAGCACTTCACTTTCATAGAAGCACCAAACCCCCGCTTTTGCAAAACGGCTGTTGGCGGTTCGTTGTTTTATTTCGTCCTTGTCAGCCACGGTGATATTGTTAATGAAATTAGTCCTGCGGAAATTGCTGTCACGATTACATTTCCGTATTGTTTAATGTCAAGTCCGCTTAAAAGTCTTACTGAAATAATTGTCAAAGTTAGTCCTGCTAAAATTGTCCAATATTTCAAATTTATATTTTTGTTCTCAGTATTGTTTGTCGGCAGTTTATAAATGGCAAAAGCAATTACAAGTCCACCGATTAAAGTCGAAGAATGTTGCAATATTTTCAAGATTGGAATTTGTCTGCCTAAAAAGTCAACCGAGTTTTGTAATGCTGGAATTGTCTGCACAAAATAACCGTGTTCGTGAGTAAAACTGTCCCAAAAAATGTGAGAAGCCGCTCCGATTAAAATTGAAATTGTCACCACTAACCAATTTTGTTTGAAGTGTCTGTTCCAGTCAAAATTCTTAAAAGTCAAAAATCGTGATTTTAATAATGTCGGCAAGTTGTCAAATAGTCTGTCACGAACTATGTTGTGAAACAAAAACGCAAGTAAAAGCCCAAGTGGTAAGTCAAACCAAAAAAGTCCGTCAATTGTATGGCTGTAATTGCTTTTAATTCTCATTCTTAAAAAATACTCAAAGTCAGGTGTCAAACTGCCGATTACAAGTCCTGTCAAAGAAAACCATTGTCTTGGCAAAAATGTCAATGGTAATATGATTGCTGGATGTGAAAATGTAAATGGCATTTCTTTTTAGTCTATCTATTTTTTGTTTCGGTGTCGTCTTTTACAATGACCGCCAACTAGTAAATAGCACTCATTTTATATAACTTTTTTGAATAATATTCCTTTTATCACTTCAACCCCAAACTCATAGATTCACCAAATACCAACCTACTTTGCAATCGGTGTAACCACGATGTTTCTAAATTCGATAGGGCCGTGATCGCCTTGAAACAAAAACGGGCCGGGCTCGCCTTCCTTGCTGTCGATCGCGCCGCCGGTGATGCCCGGAATGATTTGGTCATTGATCACGGTAACACCGTTGGCAACAACCGTTACTCTCCTGCCAATGAGCGTGATGTCATACGACTGCCATTCGCCCGGGTTTTTGGCTGCCATTTGGTTGGGTGTAAGAAAGCCGTAAACACCGCTAAACTCGATATCGGAAGGCTCCACGCCGATGCCGTCGGTGATCTGCACTTCGTAGCGACCGCGGAGATAAATGCCGCTGTTGCTGCCTTTCGGATAACGAAATTCGATGTGCATTTTAAAATCAGTAAAGCTTGCATCCGAAACCAAATTAGATCCCGATTTCGGGCTTTTCAAAACGCCGTCCTCCACAATCCATTGATTCGCACCCATCGCGTGCCAACCGCTCAGGTCTTTGCCGTTGAACAGTTGAATGGGTTTTCCCCAAACCGGATTTTCGTTATATGCGAGTGAGGGCGCGCGCGAAGCTGTCCATTCATAGGTTTTGCCATTGGTGTAAACCAGGGTTCCTTTGAGTTGATCGCCTTCCAATTGGCCTTCAAACGCCATGTATCGGTCTCCTTGTTCCCATTGTGGTGGAATGGCAAAAGTGAACTTTCCGTCTTTTACAATCACTTCAGCGATGGGTCGCGCGCTTCCGAAAGCATAGACAAACCGACCGACCAAAGTGTGGGTGCCGGAATGGCGAATCTCTAACCATGACGGGAGTTCTTTGCCTTCCTGCGTAATCACCACATCCCATCTGCCTTCTAACGGATTTACCTCTTGGGCGTAAAGGATGCCAAGTATGGATGTGAAAAGAAAAACAAAAATTGCTGAATAAATTTTTGATTTGAAGTTGAAAACTGCTGACATTTTGTGAGTTTATTAAAGGTTTATTAGATTGATTTAAAAATTTACGTTTGTTCCGATAAAAATACATTTTTTTTTGAAGAAAGAAGATTTGAGTGAAATAAATTGGCAATTCATTTTGATTGATAAGTTTTTTTTTTAAATTGAACTCAGGTCTCAGGAAAAGAGGGAAATCAGTATTTGCTCATTGCTCATTGACAATTAGTTTGTGATTAAACAAATTTGCACCGAATCGTGTGGGTTGTTTTTGTAAATTTGGCAAATCTTTTTGCTCAATCCGATTGGTGAAAAGAAATCGCAGTTTATTATAAAATTTAATACCCAACTTATCAAAATGAGAACAAAAATCGTCGCCGGAAACTGGAAAATGAACAAGAATCTGCAAGAATCACACAATCTTACTTTAGATATATTGTCAAAACTCAATGCGAACGCCAAAGCACGCGTCATCATTGCGCCGACTTTTACCAACTTGCAGGCTGTTGCAAGTCAAACCAACAACACCAAAGTAGAAGTTGCTGCTCAAAACCTACACCAAGCCGCCAACGGTGCTTATACCGGAGAAATTTCAGCCGATATGATCAAAAGTGTGGGTGTAAACATTGTCATCTTGGGCCATTCTGAACGCCGCGCTTATTTTGGTGAAACTGACGAATTGTTGACCCAAAAAGTGAATGCCGCACTGACAAATGGTCTTGAAATCATTTTTTGCTTCGGCGAAGAACTCAAAGATCGCAAGTCTGACAAACATTTTGAAGTGGTTGAAAATCAATTGAAAAACGGTATTTTCCACATCGAGGCTGCCGCCTGGAAGTCGGTTGTTTTGGCTTACGAGCCCGTTTGGGCAATCGGAACCGGAGAAACAGCTTCTCCCGAACAAGCCCAAGAAATGCACGCGTTTATTCGCAAGTCCATCAACGAAAAATACGGAAAATCGGTGGCTGATTCGGTTTCCATTTTGTATGGTGGCAGCGTGAAACCGGACAACGCCAAAGAGATTTTCTCAAAACCGGATGTGGATGGCGGACTCATCGGAGGCGCATCGCTCAAAGCCGATGACTTTCTCGCAATCGTTGATGCGGTTTAGTGATTTGAAGAAGCAAGAATTAAGAATTAAGAATTAAGATTCAGGAATCAAGAATCAAGTAGCTTGAGCCATCGGCTTTGCAATAGTTGATAGTTGATATTTGAGATTTGTCATTTGTCATTTATTATTTGTTATTTGTTATTTACCATTTGTTATGTCGAACCCAAACTATATTGGTTATCATTTCACGGTCACTCCAAAAGAGCCGGGAGTTGAAATATTGTTAGCGGAATTAAGTGACACACCTTTCGAAAGTTTTGAAGAAACCGAAAGTGGAATTTCTGCCTTTGTGCAAATGAAATTTTGGACGGAAGATATTTTGAAAGACGTTCCCATACTGCAATCGAAAACTTTTCAGGTCAGTTTCACCACCCAAGACATCGAACAAGTCAATTGGAACGAAGTTTGGGAAACTAATTTCGAACCCATCGATGTGGATGGAAAATGCCATATACGCGCACCATTTCACCCACCCACCGGTGTTGAATTTGAAATCGTCATTGAGCCCAAAATGTCTTTCGGAACAGGCCACCACGAAACGACTTTCTCGATGATCAAATTGCTTTTGGAGGAAGATTTGAAAGGAAAAACCGTTTTAGACATGGGCAGCGGCACAGCAGTTTTGGCGATTTTGGCAGATAAAAAAGGAGCCGTTTCCATCGATGCCATCGACATCGACAGTTGGTGCTACGAGAACGGCATCGAAAACGTGCAGCGAAATAATTGCCGTCAAATTCAAGTTCTACAGGGCGATGCAAGTTTGTTGGGAACCAAAAAATACGATGTGATTATTGCCAACATCAACCGGAATATTTTGCTGGAAGATATCTCTAAATACGCACGAAACCTGAATCGAAACGGTCAATTGTTTTTGAGTGGATTTTATCAATCTGATTTAAAAGACATCGAAGTTGTTTGCAATGAAAACGGGCTTTTTCTTCAAGGAAATTTAGAAAAAAACAATTGGATAGCGGCAAAATTTGATTTAACAAGCTGAAACTTTTATTTTTCAATGTTTTGATTATCTTTGTTTTATAAAAAATTGCAGTCTGAGATGAGCACACAAGAAAAAGAACAAGTAGCTGTCGAGGTTTTAGAAGAAACCGAAGTTACGAGTCAGCACGAAATCATTCTTTTCAACGATGATGTGAACACATTCGACCACGTGATAGAAACGCTGATGGATGTTTGTGAACATTCGCAAGAACAGGCGCATCAGTGTTCGCTGATTGTTCACTACAAAGGAAAATGTGCGGTCAAAACCGGCCCGATTGAAGATTTAAAACCCCGTTGCAGTTCGTTGTTAGATGCGGGATTGTCTGCCGAATTGGTTTGACCACTGTGCGCAATTAGCTTATCTTTGCAAGCATCACAGCTTCAATTTATCTTTTAATAAATGACCCAAAACACTTCCAAACGATACGGACTTCGCGGCGTGTCTGCTTCCAAAGAAGATGTGCACCAAGCCATCAAAAACATTGACAAGGGACTTTTCCCGAAAGCTTTTTGCAAGATAGTCCCCGATTATCTCACCAACGATGAGAACTATTGTTTGGTGATGCATGCCGACGGTGCCGGAACAAAATCATCCTTGGCTTATTTGTATTGGAAAGAAACGGGTGACTTATCCGTTTGGAAAGGAATCGCGCAGGATGCACTGATCATGAACTTAGACGATTTACTCTGTGTCGGTGCGGTGAATCATATTTTACTCTCATCGACCATCGGACGCAACAAAAATTTGATTCCGGGTGAAGTAATCACAGCCATCATCGAAGGAACCGAAAGTTTGTTGGCCTCGCTTAAAAAATTCGGAATTCATATTCATTCCACAGGTGGCGAAACCGCCGATGTGGGCGATTTGGTGCGCACCATCATCGTCGATTCGACTGTGACAGCCCGACTCAAACGCAGTGAAGTGATAGACAACGCCAACATCAAAGCCGGCAACGTGATTGTAGGACTGGCATCCTTCGGTCAAGCGACTTACGAAACCGAATACAACGGCGGCATGGGCAGCAACGGGCTTACCTCGGCGCGGCACGACGTGTTTGCAAAAAATTTAGCGAAAAAATACCCGGAAAGTTACGACCCGCAAGTGCCGGAAGACCTCATTTACGCCGGAAATACGCAATTGACAGATGCCGTTGCAAATTCCCCGATTGATGCGGGTAAATTGGTGTTGTCACCGACCCGGACGTATGCGCCGATTGTCAAAGAAATACTGCATCAAATTGGGGTGCAAAACATTTGCGGAATGGTGCATTGCAGCGGCGGCGGCCAGACTAAAATACTGCATTTTATCCATGATTTACACGTGATTAAAGACAAACTTTTTGAGGTTCCGCCGCTTTTCAAATTGATTCAAAATCAATCCGGCACCGACTGGAAAGAAATGTACCAGGTCTTTAACATGGGGCATCGAATGGAATTGTATGTCGATGAAAGTCAAGCCGCACAAATCATCAAAATCTCTGAAAGTTTTGGTGTAGCCGCACAAATCATCGGCAGCGTCAAAGCTTCCGACAAAAAACAGTTGACCATCAAAAGTGGATACGGTGTTTTTGATTATGCTTGATTCTTAATTTTAAATTTTCCGAATTACCCTTTCGTCTTACCATCGTGATATTTTTATATCTTTGAAGAATTGATACGCAAAAACCAACGCATGCGAAAAGCAGTTTTTCCCGGTTCTTTTGATCCGATAACCATCGGGCATTTCGACATCGTCGAAAGAGCCGTCAATTTGTTTGATAAGATTGTCATAGCCATCGGCACCAACGCCAACAAGAAATACATGTTCACCCTCGAACAGCGCAAAAAATTTGCAACCGCAGCTTTCAGTCCATTTAAAAATGTAGAAGTCATTGCCTACGAAGGACTTACCGTCGATTTGTGCAAGTTAGAAAATGCGCGTTTTATCTTGAGAGGCCTTCGCAATCCCGCCGATTTTGAATTTGAAAAAGCCATCGCGCACACCAACCGTAAATTAGCCGAAATAGAAACAGTTTTTCTGCTTACTTCTTCGGGAAAATCGTACATCAGTTCGAGTATCGTCAGAGATGTTATCCGCAACGGCGGCGATTACACCCTATTTGTGCCGGATGCGGTTAGGGTATAAAAAACATCAGACAAATTCAAATATCTGTATTACTGTTCTTTAAGTCTAATTCTTTAACCCAGATATTTCGATACAAAACCTGGTGACCTTCCGATTGCAGTTTAATGCCTCCAGGTTGATCCGTAATCCCGTTTCCATTGTCGTTTCCGCCGTCTATGCCTGAATTGGGCCCGCCCCAAACTTTGCTGATGTGCTCGTTGCTATAAATTTTAACCCCGTTAAAATACATCGTCATCAAGGCTTTTTCGATGAGTTTTCCGTTTTTGTCAAATCGGGCTGCACGAAAGATGATGTCGTATGCATTCCAAGTTTTCAAACCATTGTACAAACTGTATGGAGCAGATTTCTCATTGATGATAGCCGCCATTCCGTGCGTGGTTGCGTCACCGTCAAGTACTTGAATTTCATACCTGTTTTGAAGATAAACGCCGCTGTTTCCACCTTTGTTTTGAATATAAAATTCGACGTGAAGACGAAAATCCCGAAATTTCTTTTTGGTGACTATATCTGCGGCACCATAAAGTCCATTAGTTGCCGCCGAATCAAAAGTGTTTACAGCCGTTCCCAATCCCGCAGGATCGGCTTGAATTTCCCATTTGATGGGTAATTGAGCAGCCAATCGAGGGCCGTCCCAATAGATCCATTTTTCATCCAGCATTTGGCGCGTTCCGTCAAAGAGAATTTCGCCTCCTTCCGGAACGCTTGCGTACAAACCTGTTTGAGCCCATCCATTAAAGGTAGTGATGCCCAAAAGCACAACAAGCAGCCACTTTGATTTTTTGTAAATCATATGAATTAAAAATTAAAATGTAACTATTTAGTCTAATGAAAAAATCGACACAAATTTTGTCTGTTCGAGTGTTTTATTGAAAAATGCGACCGCTTTTTTTAATAAAACGTATCGAGAACTCTACAAT
>JAXMLV010000023.1:0-118454 GCA_034367065.1 Flavobacteriaceae bacterium | reverse complement strand
CCGAAGCCACTATATAGAAAGTCAGAACATTAAACGTGAAACAAAAGTTGCAAGCAACCAACAAACAAGCAACACTAAAATATTATAAAAATGAAAACAACAGAAGAGGAACTCAAAAAAATCGTGCAAAAAAAGTACACGTTGATTGCAGAGCAACCCAAATCCTTTAACCAAGCCTCGTGTTGTGGCGCTGGAAACACATCCAATAAGGTTTATAATATTATGATGGATGATTACACGAAAGTTGAAGGTTACGTAGATGAAGCCGACTTGGGCTTGGGGTGCGGATTGCCAACGCAATTTGCACAAATTCAGTCCGGTGACACAGTCCTCGATTTAGGTTCGGGTGCGGGAAACGATTGTTTTGTCGCCCGCCATGAAACCGGAGAAACCGGCAAAGTCATTGGCATTGATTTTACAGACGTGATGATTGAAAAAGCGAGGGTTAATGCCGACAAGTTAGGCTTCAACAACGTAGAGTTTCGCTTTGGCGATATCGATAATTTACCGGTTTCAAGCGAAACGATCGATGTGGTGGTGAGCAATTGCGTATTAAACTTAGTTCCCGACAAACCCAAAGTTTTCAGTGAAATGTACCGTGTACTCAAGCCCGGTGGTCATTTCAGCGTTTCGGATGTCGTGTTGGTCGGCGATTTGCCCAAAGCACTTCGCGAAGATGCCGAAATGTATGCCGGTTGTGTTGCGGGAGCCATTCAAAAAGACACCTATTTAAAATACCTACAAGATGCGGGATTTAGGGAAATTTCCATTCAAAAAGAAAAAACCATTTCGCTACCCGATGACATACTCGACAAATATCTCAATCCTAAAGAACTAGAAGCCTTTCAAAAACGTGAGCACGGCATTTTCAGCATCACGGTTTTCGGAAAAAAAGCAGGTCTAACGGATAAACAAAAAATCAATATTTCCGAAATTTCAAAAACAAAATGCGCACCCAATTCGGGTTGCTGTTAACTTAAAAACGCATTCAGATGGGTTTGCATAAGTCTGTTTTAATGGTTGATTTGCAATCTTTTATAAAAAACATTTCGAAGATTAAACCTTCGAAGCATCGCTCAGAAAGCCTACAAATTTTGGTCGATTATATTCAGCACAAAATCGATCGAAAGTTGCCTGTCAATCTACATTTTATCTGTACACACAATTCCCGAAGAAGCCAGTTGGCTCAAATCTGGGCGCAAACCATGGCATGTTATTTTGGCTTAGAAATCCGGTGTTTTTCAGGTGGTGTCGAAGCAACTGCTTTTAACGAAAGAGCGGTAAAAACACTTGTCAGAGCAGGTTTTCAGGTTCAAAAAAACGAACATCCGGACAATCCAATTTATCAGATTTTTTATGTGAAAGGGAAAAGCCCGTTGCTTGCTTTTTCAAAATTGGTGGATGACCCAATCAATCCGGTTTTCGATTTTGCTGCCATCATGACTTGCGCACATGCCGATGAAAATTGCCCCGTTGTACTTGGTGCTGAGATGCGCATCCCAATTAGATATGACGATCCAAAATCTTTTGACAACACCCCCGAGGAATCGCTAAAATACGATGAACGATCCACGCAAATAGCTTCCGAAATGTATTGGGTTTTTTCGAGAATAAAATAAAAAAATTGTGAATTTTGAATTGTAAATTTTGGATTAAATATCGTGAATTCACAATGTGATTTAATATTGAAAATTAACCCTTATAAAACAAACATTATGAAGGAAAATATCATACAAGAAAAAAGTTTTGCCTTTGCTTTATTGACAATAGAGCTTTATAAAGAAATGAAAAGTCAAAATGAATTTGTTCTTTCAAAACAGTTACTTCGCTCAGGGACTAGTATTGGAGCTAATATTGAAGAGGCATTAGCAGGTATTTCAAAAAAAGATTTTATTGCTAAAATGTCTATTTCCTCTAAAGAAGCTAGGGAAACCAAGTACTGGCTAAGGTTAATTGAAAAAAGTGAAATTGTTCAAATTGACATTTCTGAACCCTTGAAAGAAATCGAATCTATTATTAATATCTTAACTAAAATTGTAAAAACCAGTCAAGAGAAAAAATAATAAACATTGGGTCACGTATTTATTCAAAATTTAACATCCAAAATTCAACATCAACCAAACAAACCATGAAACATTTAAGTTTTCTAAACCGATTCCTCACCCTTTGGATTTTTATGGCGATGGCTATCGGCGTGTCGATCGGATATTTTTATCCTTCTTCTGCCACTGTGATTGATTCGTTCAGCAGGGGAACAACCAACATTCCCATCGCGATTGGATTGATTTTGATGATGTATCCGCCTTTGGCAAAAGTCGATTACAAACTGTTGCCCAAAGTTTTTAAAAATGTCAAAATCTTATCCATTTCCTTGATTTTAAATTGGGTTATCGGACCGATGCTGATGTTTGTCTTAGCAATTGTTTTTTTACACAACTATCCCGAATACATGGTTGGACTTATACTGATTGGTTTGGCGCGATGCATCGCCATGGTGTTGGTTTGGAATGATTTGGCGGAAGGAAGTAGCGAATACGGCGCGGGATTGGTGGCTTTAAACAGTATTTTTCAGGTATTTGGATACAGTTTTTACGCTTGGTTGTTCATTTCCAAATTACCTCCGCTTTTCGGATTTGAGGGTGCATTGGTCGATATTTCCATCGCGACAATCGCCGAAAGTGTTGCTGTTTATCTGGGAATTCCTTTCTTGGCAGGCTTGATAAGCCGAACAGTCTTGGTCAAAATTAAAGGTGAAGCATGGTATAAAAACGTATTTATTCCTGCAGTTTCGCCGCTCACATTGATTGCTTTGTTATTTACCATCGTGGTGATGTTTTCACTCAAAGGCTCGCTGATTGTGAAGATTCCGATGGATGTTATCCGAATCGCAGTCCCGCTTCTGATTTATTTTGTCACCATGTTTCTCATCAGTTTTTTTATCAGTAAGGCCCTAGGGGCGAGTTATGACAAAAACGCATCAATATCTTTTACGGCGTCCGGAAACAATTTTGAGTTGGCGATTGCCGTGGCAATTTCCGTTTTCGGACTCAATTCCGGTCAAGCTTTTGCGGGCGTGGTCGGTCCTTTGGTAGAAGTGCCGGCATTAATTTTGTTGGTCAGGGTTTCCTTTTGGTTGAAGGGAAAATATTACAGCAATTCCATCTAATTACTATTTTTGATTGTGTGACCATTTATTTTTCGTTATCGATAAGCGTTTATCGTAAAACTGTGCAAGTATTATTAAATGCATTTTCTTTTAAAAAATTAATCAATCACTTTATCTATTTATTTTAAAACAGATTTTTAATACGAAAAGGGATGTTTGTGTCACGGATTGAATTCTTCAATGAAGGGTATTGCACGTAATAAAATTATAACATACATTTACCCAAATAAAAGTTAAATAAGTTAATTATGTATTGATATGTTCAATATATAATTAAAATAATATTTATGCAATATAAATTTAACTGAATTTGTAAACTAACTAAAAACTATATTTATGAGAACTATTCGTGTATTCATCATCTGCGTGGTGATGATTTCTTTTACATTTTCTTTTGCGCAAAATTTCGCCACCGATGGTTATTGGGCAGGGATGATTCCCGACCGCGATGATTTGTTGGGAGATAGCAAAGATTTACTCCTGATGATTTATGTTTCAGAAGGCAAGGCAAGGCAAATTGAATACAGAAAAGAAGAAGATAAATTTTACTTTGTCAACCATGACAAAGAAATTTTCAGCAACTTAAAAAACAACCTTGTTTTTAGTTGGCAAAACAAGGGAGAGGTTTGGTCTGAAACGCAAACCTTTATGCTTTCTTCCATCAACGCCGGCGCGATCAATGTTTTGTGGATTAGGCAGGTCAACAACCAAGATATCACAAGTAATGAAGAGTGGAATATTATTCGAGAAGGTGTGCTTTCAAAATACACCGAAAGAGAATTGGCGGCAGCGATGCGGCTTTAGAAAATATTCCTTAATAAGAGGGAAGAGATTACAAACAGCAAGTTGGATGCTTCTATCAAATTAAATAAATTGATAGAAGTTTAAACCAAATTTTTACATCTGCACAAAATGTACTTGGTCAATGCCCGGATGCGCGATGATTTTTTCTTGACCAGAAGGGAAGGTAATTTTCATCGTTTTAACACTTGAGGCATTGCCCAAACCAAAAGTCAGGGCGGCAGTTTGGTCGCTGCTCAGGCCTTCGCCGATGGCATACACATCGGTCAATGTTTTACCGTCTAAGGTTTCAACGCTCACTTTTGCGCCTACATAATCCACGTTTTCCGGAAAACGAACGCAGAGGTAATGATGTGCTCCACCTTTGTTGATGTGTGCTTGAACAGGCCCGTTTAAGTTGGTGTAAATCAAATCGGGATAGCCGTCTAAGTTGAAGTCACTGGTCAAGGGTGTGATGGCGTAGTTTTTATTGATGACTCCCGATTGGTCTTCCGCAGCCCCAAAAGTACCGTCGGGACGCTGAAGGAGAAAGCGGCAAGGCAGTTTGAACAATTTATGCGGTGGAAAATCCACATAATTCTCAGCTACGACCAAATCCTGCAATCCATCTAAGTTAAAATCCTGAAAAACGGCACCCCATGAAAATTCAAAATCTGCAATTTTGGTTTCCTTGGCTGTGTCTGTAAATTTGAAGTTACCGTCGTTTCGGAACAAGACCCATTCGCCGACAAATTCGTCTGTTTCTGCCAAATCACCTCGTGCCAAAAAGGACGGAACAGAGCTTCCGGTGTTGGAGAAAAAGAAATCAATCAGTCCGTCGTTGTTGTAATCGCCCATGGCAATTCCCATCGGATAGGCGTATTTTCCGGTGAGCGGATTGGGCATCAATTGGAAAGTTTTGCCGTCAAGATTTTTATAAGTTCTGGCTTCGCCGGTGTCGTAAGCCACCACCAAATCCAACAAACGGTCGTTGTCGATATCTACAAAAATCGCTTGAAAAGTGTTGTGCGTGTAGGCCAAGCCTGCTTCTTTGGTAACATCTTTAAAGGTGTTGTCGCCGTTGTTTTGCAACAGCAAACTCGATGCGCCGTAGTTGAAGTCTTTAAAAATGGTTTGTCCCTTCATTTTGTTCAACGGGATGTAATTGCACAGAAAAATATCGGCGTGTCCGTCTTTGTTGTAATCACCGATGGTGAGTGTTGTCGCCGTGGATTTGTCATCCAATTTGACATCTATTTTTTGTGCTTCAAACGACTTTCCGGTGTTGCGATACCACAAAATACCGTAGTCTCCGGTCAGGAGCAAATCGGTCAGACCATCTTTGTCCAAGTCAAAAGAAACTGCGCCGAGCGTGGTGGTTTGCTTGGGTTTTTTGGGCAGATTCACTTGTGTTGAGATATCCACAAAACCGTTTGTTGTATATTTGAAAAGCGCATCTTCCTGCGTCACGCCGCCACCCACAAATACTTCGTCGATGCCGTCATTGTCAATGTCGATCAAAGCGGAAGCCATCAATGGCAATGACTTTTTATTGTCAAAAGTATTGGTAAAAGCAAAGGGGATTTGATTAAAAGAAGGAATTTCTTCCTCCGGAATGCTGTAATCGCAAGATGCAAATTTTTTCCCATAATCTTTGTCCGGCACTTCGTTGCCTTCACAAGTTCCGGCAAATCTGCCCCATTGAACATCCTGATAGGGATTGGAAGCATCTGATTTGAAAAACCACAAAACAAAGATGACGGCGATGATGATGACTGAACCAAAGGCGATGAGAATTTTTTTCATGGGATAAATTTTGAGGTTATTGATGCGGAAGATTTTTGTTTCTGAGTGCTATCAAGGAAGCGGTAAACAAGCCAAAATGGGCGACATTCATCGCTGTCGGTGCCAAATATTGTCCGATGGGACGAACCAAGAAGAACAACGCAAAGACTATCAACAGGAGTAAAATCGGGTTGAAAAACGCCATCCATTTCGGGTACAGCGTACCACCTTTCAAGATGGCCCAAACAAAACAGACGGACAACAACAAGATGATAACTCGCAGGATTTGCACCAAATTTTCTAAGTGCAATTCATACGACGCAATGAGTTTTTGTGCCAAATCCGGCGTGTTGGCTACGTGTAGCGATTGAACCATCACGCCCAAATTTGCCCGTGATCCGACCCAAATTCCACCGATGACAAAGGCGAAAATTCCCAGAGTCAATACGGCGAAAGCAAGGTTTTTACTGCCCGTTTGCAAGGCTT
This sequence comes from Flavobacteriaceae bacterium, assembly GCA_034367065.1. GTDB lineage: Bacteria > Bacteroidota > Bacteroidia > Flavobacteriales > Flavobacteriaceae > UM-FILTER-40-17. Next base: position 112,237 of record JAXMLV010000023.1, on the reverse strand, counting down.
GATAGATGTGCCAATAACCGAAAATATAGAAAGGAATAAACGGCACCAAAATATAGTGCCCCAACGTAAGTCGATCCTGGGGGATGCCCAAAAAATAACCAAAAGGAATATCCGAGTCGAAACCATTCGGATTGAAGTGCAACAAGAATTCGCCGATTCCCACCATCACGGCGGCTAACAATCCCAAGTAGCCAAAAAGACGGATGTGGTTGTTCATTGAATAGAAAGTTGGTTTAAGAGGCAAAAGAATCTTCAAAGAAAGATTGAATCAAATATAACACAAAAATTGATGATTTCGCTCAATATTTCATTTTCACAAAACCTCTGAATTCTTTCACACATCGCTTAATGGGTTGATGCACCCGTTGGTTGTCTTTGTTATATCGATATTGGAATGGAATATATAATTTTTAACCGTGCGCGTGCTGGCTACCGTTTGCATACAAATCTTGTGCTTGATTGTAATTCATTTCGGTTTCCTAAATTAGTTCGCTTTGCGTTCTTTGCGAGAGTCTTGGGGTAAAATGAGTATTCAAAATAAACTGATTAGTAATGCGAATTAAGCCCGACTTTGTCGTTTAGGCTAATTCTAATCCCGGAGGGATTTAACGCTCATGGTCGCAACATTTGAATATGCTTGAGACCCAGTCGGGGTTGTGGAATTGTCTTTAAAGTGTAAGTTATGAACGTGTGATGCCTTCGGAATTAGGTAAATCAACCCTTAATACGCATTAGTAACAATACAATTTTTTTCCGTCACTCCAACGGATAAACCACCACCTTATTTTTATCAAATAGATAGAGTGTTTTCTCAACCTGATCGATGACAAAATCTTTGGAATCGGTAGTGATGGTTTTTAAGTGTTTTACATTCCCGCTGTCTTTGATGAGTTCGACTACCTTGAGTTGGGTTTCTTCCGGAATGACCAAGATAAGGCTCGAATCATTTTTTTTCCCTTTTTCGGTGCGTTTAAGCATGTTTTCCAAATTGGATCCAAGGGCGATGCTGTTGACATCTGTCAGTTTGGCATAAATGCCCATATTACTTTGGTAATTTCCGTAGATAAATCCGGTGGTAGAAGTTACAAAACCCAAATCGGTTGAAACCAACACGCTTTTGAAGGTGTTGTTGATTTGATTGGGCACAAACAAGAGTGTGGCTTTGTAGGTGTCGAATCCGCGTCCGCCAAAATCCTTTGTCTTCCCGAAAAAGGTTGAATTGTCGGTGGAAGCATATTTTTTTTCGTACAACGTTTGTCCGTTTTTTTCAAAAAAATAAAAATTGTTTTTTTGAAAGACGAAATACCCGTTCTCTCGAATTTCTAAATTCGGAATTTGTTCGGAATCAAAAGAATAGAGCAGTTTTGGTTTGAGTGTGTCGGAGGTGCTGACCGCATACATCAGGTTGTTAGAAAATACCAAATAGGTTTCAGCGTGCTTGTCATACCAAACTTGATAACGGTTTTTTGACAGTTTCAGGCTGCGGTCGAGATAAGTAGCGGAATTCAACACAAGCGGCTCTTCCCAAATATTCGCGCCTGTTTTGGAATCGATTTTATGGATAAATGAAGGCGTTACACTCAAGATTGTACCATTTTTTTCTTCCAAGAAGATGGTGCCATTGTCGTCTGTTTTGGAAATTTTGACTTCGTTGTTCCATTTTTTTTGACCGGTTTGATTGATAGCGGTGAGGTATTGTTCTTGTGCAACCAAATAGCCGTTTTCGGTCGGTATGATTCTTTTGATGAGCGGAAGGGTTTCGGATTTCTCCCATTGTTTGAGTCCGGTATTTACATCGATGACATTAAATCCTTTGGAAGTGATGGCAATCAATTTATTCGAATCGATGGCTGTGTTCGTGATGTTTCCATAGACTCTGAGGGTGTCTTTCCAAACGGTTTTTAGGCTTGTTGCGTCTGTGGCGTAAACTGCAGTTTCCTGGGTGAGTTTGGCGGCTTTGAGTTTGTCTGTAAAAATGAAAAGGATGTTTTTTTGTTTCTCATATTCAATATCGGAGATGTCTTTGGCTTCGTGTAAAATTTCACCGTTGAGGCTGTTTATTTTGACAAATTGCCCATAATTGAACCAAAGAATGTTGCCGTCTTTGTCCAAAAAAACTTTTTCACTTCCGAGTAAATTGCGTTTCAATGCATCCAAAAATTTGTTTTTGTCTAATGGAGTTTCCCAAACCTGCTTTCCGGTTTGACATTCAAATTTTCCGACGGTGAGTTCTCTGTCTTTGACCCCGTTCACCAAAATAGATTTGTTATCGGGCATAATCAAGGTTTTGTTGACCGATTTGTAGCCTGCTTCTTTTGAATCAAAAAGAATATTTCCGGTGTTGATGTCCATCAGAATGACCGATGAACCTTGGGTATTGAGTGCGCCGGACAGCAATTTGGAATTGATCAACTGTTTGGTCTCAAAAACGATGTAGGGTGAATTTTCGATTTCGGTATAAGACGAAAAATCGACTTTTTTGCGTGCGTTTTGCTTCCATTCGAGCAAGTGGGTAGTCGCATTGATGCCATAAGTTGCTTTGGAAGTCGCCACCAAAAGCGTGCCGGTATTGTTATTCACTACTTTAGCCAAAATGCGTCCTTCGATACCGATTGCTTCTTGCCCATGAAGTGCAAAGCTTAGAAAAAGAACAATATAGACGAAGCGTTTTTTCACTTTTATGGATTAATAGGAGACCGATAGAAGGTAGATTAAACAAAGTTCCATAAAATATTTTACAAAAAAAAAAGGATTTTCAAGTGATTTTTTAAATTTTAGTCATAAAAAAAGCGAGACCGAAATGATCTCGCTTTTTTGTTTGTTTGTGCATGAATTATCCCAAAGCAACTCTCTCGAATGCAGTCACTTTCAGGCTTGCGTCAAGTGATTTTACGTAAGCGGCAACGGTCAATTTGTTGTCTTTGATAAAATCTTGATTGACTAAGGTGTTGTCTTTAAAGAACCGGTTTAGTTTTCCTTTGGCAATGTTGTCTAACATGGCTTCGGGTTTTCCTTCCTGACGCAATTGATCTTTTGCGATTTCGATCTCTTTTTCGATGATGCTTTGATCAACTTGATCCGCATCGAGCGCGATTGGACTCATGGCGGCAACTTGCATGGCTACATCTTTAGCAACAGTTTCTATGCCTGCAACTTTTGCGGAAAGCCCGACAAGCGTTCCGATTTTGCTGCCTGCGTGAATGTAGTGTCCGACGTAGGGTGCGTGAAGTTTTCTGAAGTCGCCTATTTCGATTTTTTCTCCGATGACACCGGTTTGTTCAATGAGTTTTTCAGCGACGGTTATGCCGTTGAAATCGGCATTTAAAAATTCTTCTTTGGTCTCAAATTTGGCGGCAAGGTTTGCGAAATCTTGTGCAAGTTTTGCATAAGAATCATTTTTGGCTACGAAATCTGTTTCGCAGTTCAAAGAAACCAATGTCCCGGTAGTTTGTGCATCGTTGATTATTGCCAAAACCAAGCCTTCTGATGAATCGCGGTCGGCACGATTTGCGGCTACTTTTTGTCCTTTTTTTCTTAGGATTTCAATGGCTTTGTCAAAATCTCCATCGGCCTCTACCAATGCTTTTTTACAATCCATCATTCCTGAGCCTGTTATTTGTCGGAGTTTGTTTACGTCCGCTGCTGTAATGGCTGCCATAATAGTAAATGTTTATTATTGAAAAGTGGAGTTTAAGCTCCACCTTTCGGTTAATGTTTTGATTCGATTTATTCTTCTTCGTCTGCAGTTGTATCCGCAACTTGAGCCGATTCTACCTCTGCAACTTCTTCTGCAACCTCAGCAACCACTGTCTTTCTGGTCTTTTTAGGCTTAGCTTCTGAAACTTCTTGATCTTCATCGTCTTGTTTGTCAGATTTTCTGTCCGTCAATCCTTCAATTACGGCATCGGTGATGAACGACAAAACCTTATCGATTGATTTAGATGCATCATCGTTTGAAGGTATCACATAATCAATGTTTCTTGGATCTGAATTGGTATCAACCATCGCGAAGATTGGAATACCTAATTTGATAGCTTCTTTGACGGCGATGTGTTCAGCAAGAATGTCAACTACAAATAGTGCACCCGGCAAGCGAGACATATCTGATATGGAACCTAAATTTTTCTCTAATTTTTCTCTGAGGCGACTAACTTGCAATTTTTCTTTTTTGGAAAGGGTATCAAAAGTGCCGTCTTGTTTCATACGGTCTATCGATGCCATTTTTTTAACCGCTTTGCGAATGGTCACAAAATTGGTCAACATACCGCCGGGCCAACGCTCGGTAATGTAGGGCATGTTTGCTTTTTTTGCTTTTTCAGAAACAACATCTTTGGCTTGCTTTTTAGTAGCTACAAACAAAATTTTTCTGCCTGAAGCAGAGATTTTTTTGATTGCGGCACAAGCTTCTTCAAGTTTTGCGGCTGTTTTGTAAAGATTGAGAATGTGAATTCCGTTGCGCTCCATGTAAATGTAAGGAGCCATGTTTGGATTCCATTTGCGGGTAAGGTGGCCAAAATGCACACCTGCCTCTAGGAGGTCTTTTACTTCAATGTTTGCCATTTTTTTTAATAGTTTACGTTCGTTGAGTAGCAATGGGTGAGTGGTTGCAGACTTTCTGCGCGCCTCGTCCATTTAGATGCTAAACTAATCGACAACAGGTTGATACAATAAATTATGAACGGGTAATGATGATTAACGTTTGGAGAACTGGTATTTTTTACGGGCTTTTTTCTGACCAAATTTCTTTCTTTCTACCATTCTCGGGTCGCGGGTAAGCAATCCTTCCGGTTTGAGTGTCAAACGATTTTCTGGATTGATTTCGCAAACAGCTCTGGAAATAGCCAAGCGAACTGCTTCAGCTTGTCCAGTACTCCCGCCGCCTTGAACTGTAACTTTCACGTCAAACGAATCCGCTTGATCAGTAAGCGTAAGGGCTTGTTTTACTTTATATTGTAGAATAGCCGTTGGAAAATAATTTTCCAAAGATTTGTTGTTTACAGTTATATTTCCTTTGCCGTCTGACAAATAGATTCTGGCTACGGCTGTTTTTCTTCTGCCTATTTTATGTATAATCGCCATTATTTGAATTCGTTAAGATTGATGGTTGTGGGTTTTTGAGCCTCGTGTTTGTGTGAAGAACCGACATTTACGTTCAAGTTTCTGAAAAGTTCAGCACCTAACTTGTTTTTAGGCAACATTCCTTTTACCGCTTTTTCAACGATTCTTGATGGGTTTTTTTCATACATTACTTTTGCTGTAAGCGAACGTTGCCCACCCGGGTAACCTGTGTGTCTGATGTAAACTTTTTCATCAAATTTTTTGCCGCTCAACGCGATTTTTTCAGCATTGATAACAATGACGTTATCACCGCAATCGGCGTGTGGGGTAAAGTTTGTTTTGTGTTTACCTCGTAGCAGTTTTGCAACTTTGGAAGCAAATCGACCCAATGTTTGTCCTTCGGCATCTACCAAAACCCACGCTTTATTGGCGGTGGCTTTGTTGGCTGATTCTGTCTTGTAGCTTAATGTGTTCACACTAAATAATTTTATGATAACTATAATTCTTCTCGAATAACGGGGTGCAAATCTACAACTATAAATTTTATTTACAAATAGCCGAATGTGAAATTTTTCTGTTTATTCAAATTTTAAATTTATTCGAAACCAATTTCACGAATAACATCAGTCTTTAATGGGTATGTATATTTCTGCTTTCCAATCCAAATTGTCTCCGCCGTTGTGCGGATTGTTCAAGAAAGTCTCAAAAACTTTATTATCTATTTTGATGTTGTTTCGCAAAGCATAATCATAAATAGCATACCAAGCTTTGTCTGAAATTCGGTAATTTCCGTTGAAAATGGCTTTGATGGATTTTTGGGAAGGAATTTTTTTGAATTTAAACAGGTCGCTTTGCGGAAGCGAATCCGTTTTGGAAATTGGGAACGCATAAATGTATTCGATGCTGTCATTTTCAACATTCCAATTGGTTACTTCGATGATGGGATTACCATTTTTCCTCAATTTCATCGAATCAATATAACGCAGCAGGAAACCGTCATTGCTCATCATGTTGAATGCCTTTTGTTTCATACTGCTTTTGAGCGGCACATAAACCACAAATGATTCAGGGCTTTCTGCTTCACCTTCAATTTTAACTCTGAATTCTCTGTGCGCGAATGCATCGACTTTTTTCTTAAAATTGACAAATTTGAATCGCATGACATTTTCAAATTCTGTTTTAGAAAAGGGGATTGTGAGCCTGTTCTTAAAACTGTTTTTCAAGTCTTTTATTTCCACGCGAACCCTTGTTGTCGAATCGTTAACACCCTTGAAAGTCCAATGTAAACTCAATTCGGTATTGTTGAGTGGCACGTGTTGATCGATCTCCGAATAGGGTTTTTTGGAGGTCACAACGGTAGATTTTTCAGCGGCGAAATTGTCCCATTTATCCCAATCGGCAACTTCTTCATAAACGGTTCCTGGTGAGGTTTTTACGTAAAAACTTATGGCATAGTCATAAGGAATAATAAGAAAATACCAAATTAGGTAACCGACAACTGCTATTGCAAGGGCTATAAAAAGTGCTTTTAATTTATTAATTTTTGCCATGGTTTTGTTTTCGTTTGTGTTTTTTTGGTTTGTAAGGAATTCAGTTTTATAAAAAATCGATCAAAAGTACTAGTTAATTTTCATTTTTAAGTTTTGCACCACCCAATTCCCTACATTTTTGCCTTGTACAACACCATTGGTAATGGCATCCATGTAGTGAATGCCTCCATACAACCTGCTGATGGCGGCTTCGTCGGCAGCTTTGTAGAAAGATTCGAAACTTCTCACGGGAAGCCCATAAGGGGTTTCGGTGTCGTCATCAAACGAAAAATTATCACCGAAAATAGCTGTTAAAATAACTGAAGCTGAACCCGAGGCCACCGAATGTCCGCTGGTGTATTCCGGAAAAGGCGGGGTTTGCAAGATAGGTTTCCATTCTTCATCGATGAATTTATTGATGAGTGTTTCCGGACGCACCAAATTGCTTCGGTATTTTTCGTCCCAAACACTGATGAACGCATCAAAAATGCCGATGGATGTTATGGTGTAATTGTGAACAGTTTCCGCAAAGTCTGCATTGACTTTCCTGCTGGCGATTTTAGAAATGCCAATCCAATGCGCACCGGGTGTGATTTTTTTGGTGGCAAACATCAGGTGTCCGCGATGGGTAGAAACGTATGGGTTGCAATCCCAAAATTGAGCAATGGCAATTTCTTCGGATTCATCTCCTTTTTTGCTTATTTCGAGACTAACATCATATACATGTTGAAGTTGTTTGTAAAATGCTGATTTCTTATCCAATGAAAATGTAGCATGTAGAATGGGTTTGAATTGTGCCGCAGAGTCCAAAACAAGGGTGCGAATTTTGTTCCAATGCGGCTCGATGCCATCCATGTAATCGGGAGGTGTGGGTTGCCAACGTGATGGGTCATCTGAAAATACGGAATATTTTGGCATGGTCCGGGTTTGTTTGTAATTATCTTCGTCCATCCATTTTTTGATGTGTGCTGCCACAGCCAGTCCATAGGATTTCGAAGCCTCAAAATTTTTCGGATTGATTTTCTCCCAAACACCATAGATGCTGTCGCGATAATCGGTAATTCGTTTTTCAGAAAAAATCAATTCTTTACCGAGTTCATAATAGGCTACCAAGGCGGCAACTTCAGGCTGAATTGCCTTTGTTGTGTCTAAAGCAGGAATGGCAGTAAGCCCGTGCAACTGTCCGGCCAAACTTTGGTATTTTGGATTGTTCTGTGCCATAATTTCATAAGCCGCCACATTCGGATACATATAAATCCGGCTGGCAACCGGCGGTGAAAAAATATCGTGAATCATCACTTCGGTGATTTTGTCAACAGCGCTATGGAAGTCTTCTGGTGAAACTGTAATGGGTTTGTAATCCTTTTCGCAGGAAAGAATTGCAAGCATAAAAACGAAGGTTAAAAGTACTCTTTTCATGATTTTTTAGTGAGATGTTATACGTTATTTGTTTTTGATTACAGGATTCAAAAAAAATTGAATCGTCATTTTATAAGTCTATAAAGTTCTGTTTCGTGGTTGTTGAAGGTCACTAACAAATAATCTACCTGATTTATTTTTATAATGTTCAAGCCTCTTACTTGCTTTTGGGTGAAATTGATTCCCAATTCCGGCGCTTGGATTATTTTTCCGTCCGAACTTAAAATTGCACCGGCAAAACTGTCAAACCGGCCATGATAAGGTTTTACGCCAAAATAATTTCCCCCTAACAAAACTTCCTTTTTACCGTCTTGGTTGAAGTCGTATGCGAGCATTTTGGTAATCGGTGCGGTTTGCAAAGATTTTTCGAAAGGAAAAAATTGATATTTCCCATTTATTTTTTTAAGATAACCGGATGCCAACTCGTTTACAGTCAAAAGACTTGCTTTTTCCAAAGTATTGCCAAAAACTTCTTCGATGGTTTTGCCGGCGAACGAATGGTAGTCGGTAAATTTTTTCTTCAAGGATTCCATCTGAGCGGCCAATTCGTCCAAACCGGGGACGGGGAAATATTTATCTTTTCGAGCAATCGCTACCACGGTTTCTTTGCTGCCGTTTTCATCCAAATCGCCGTAATACATTTTAAGTGGATATTTTTCTGATGCCATATATTTGGTGTTCAATCCCCAATTTCCCAAAAGATATTCTGACACACCGTCTCCGTCCAAATCAAATACTAAAATACTCTGCCACAAACCATTGGTCTTATTTTCCAAATATGTTTGTGAGACATTTTCAAATTTCCCTTGGTTGTTTTTTAAGAAAACAGGCGACATCCATTCGCCGACCACAATCAAATCATCGCTGCCGTCTCCGTCAAAATCCGTCCAAACGGCATCGGTAATCATGCCTAAATTTTTAAAGGCGTTTTCATTTTTAATTTCAAATTTTCCAGCTTTATTTTCCAGCAAATAACTGTCCGGTATTTTTCCGAAATCGTAGGAAAACGCACCCGAACCCACGAACAAATCCACATCGCCATCTTTGTCAAAATCTATCGGGCGAACCACTGTGCCGTTTTCAAAATACTTTGGAAAATCTGCTTGCTTGATGAAATTTCCTTTTCCGTCATTCATAAACAGTCGGTCGAGTAGCGGATTCATCTTAGCGTAAAACTCCCCTCCGCCCGATACAGCAAACAAATCTAATGTGCCGTCACCATTGACATCAACCAGACAAGCGTCGGTTTCTTCAGCGGCATCTTCTTCTTTTGGAAATAGATTCTCTACCCTTTCAAATCCGGATTTTTTTTGAAGATATAGTTGCGCAGGATCAAATTTTGCCCCGCCAAAAAACACATCTTCCAAACCGTTGCCATCCACATCGCCGACCGAAACTGCCGGTCCTCGATCTGAAATTCGATAAGGAATCAATTTTTGACGGTCAAAATCGTTGAAATTATTTTCTTTGTGATCATAGACCAAACCGAAATTGTCTTCCGCGTTTGCAAACCATTTTTTGGTGCTTTTTGAGGCGAATCCGTAAAAAGTGTCACGCTTTGCCTCAGGTTTGATGGTTAATGTTTGGTTTTTTTTGACGTTTGCTAATTTTTGATAGGTTCGATCCGGCCAGACAACCAACAGCGAATCTATTTTAGCAACCGTATCCAATCCGAAGAAAAGTGCTGCCTCTGAAGACGATTGAAACCCTTTGGTGGTGAATAATTGTTGATACTGGAGTTTGCCTTTTGAATAGAGCGCGACTTTGGTTCCAATTCCGAATGAATTGGGTTTGTCATAGTCGAACGTTACTTTCAGATAATTCCCGTTCGATTTATTTTTTAATAGAAAGGGGGCGTTGTTCAGATTGTTGACCACCAAGTCCAAATCGCCGTCGTTGTCTAAGTCGGCGTAAGCTGACCCATTTGAGTTGGAAGGAATTTGCGGAATCCAAACAGCTGATTTGTCTTCAAAATCATTTTTTCCGTTTCCTTTAAAAATAAAATTAGGGACTTCTCCCGAAGGCATCATTTGGATTGCTTCCTGATCAATCAATCGGGTGCTTTCCAGTTTTTTCTTGATTTGTTCGTCCGAGATGTATTTGATAAAATCAAGGTTGTTGGGTCTGATGGGAATTCCATTCGAAATAAACATATCCGGATTGCTGTCTTGGTCAAAATCCGCAAAAAGGACAGACCAACTCCAATCGGTTGCTGCCACGCCACTCATCAATGCCGTTTCTTCAAAAAACAAGCCTTCCCGGTTGATTTGAAGCATGTTTCGACCGTATTGATTGTGATATTTGAGTGTTTCTGTTCGATATCGAGCCAATGCAGGCTCGTCGTCACCCACAGAGGATTTTATTACTTTTTCATCTGCTGACAGCATGTCTAACGACATCAAATCCGGATAGCCGTCGTGGTTGATGTCAGACACATCGCTTCCCATTGAAGAACGACTGACGTGACCGAATTTTTCTTTTACTTGCTCCTTGAAAGTGCCATCGCCGTTGTTGAGGTAGTAGTAATCGTCCTCGTGAAAATCGTTACTCACGTAGATATCTGTATATCCATCTTGGTTAAAATCAGAAGTAGCCACACTTAGCCCGTAGCTGTTAAGTCCACCGAAAATCCCGGCTGCTTCACTGACGTCGGTAAATTTATCACCGTCATTCCGCATCAGTTTATCACCACTTTCGTAGTTCCGATTGTTTCTTATGTTGGCCGGTCCGAACGAATCTGAAGTGTGTACGGCATGGTTGAGCAGATACATGTCTAAATCGCCGTCATTGTCATAATCAAAAAATGCGGCGGAAGTGGAATAATTGTCTAAATTCAATCCGTATTTGCCCGCCTCTTCCTTGAATGTTCCGTCACCTTGATTGATAAACAATTCGTTGTATCCATCAAAACCATTCAAACCGACCACCGCCAACACGTAGATGTCTAATAATCCGTCACCGTTGACATCCGCCATGACCGCACCGGTATTCCAATCGCTTTTACCCGCAACACCCGCTTTATCCGTGATGTCTTCAAAAACAAAATTGCCTTTGTTGAGATAGAGTTTATTGGGCAGTTGGTTGGCGGTGAAATAAATATCCTGCAATCCATCGCTGTTGATGTCGCCAACAGCTACTCCGCCACCATCGTAGAAATAGAGGTAATCGAGTATGTTGAGTTTGTTGTTTTCTTGGATGTCATTCCGAAAGGAAATACCTGATTTTTCAGGTGAAATTTGCTCAAACAAAGTGCCTTCTTTGTCGCCCGAGCAAGAAATTATCCACAGAGATAAGATGAAAACACCGACTCTTTTAGTCATTCGTTCTATATAATTTGGGTGTGTCATTGTTTCTAATTATCAGTAAATTATTTTTGTCTGTCCAAAGAATTGACTTAATCATGCCATTGATAGCAAGTCCTGAACGGGTGTAGTCAACCCAATCAAATGTACCATCTCCTTTTCCAAACAAGACAGAGCCTTGATTGGCGTCGAGACGACCAAACTGCGGTTTCATGTCAAAATAGTTTCCGCCGCTAATCAAATCTAAGTTTCCATCTCCGTTGAGATCGGCTACCGCGATGGCTTTTACATTTGAGAACTGAACTTGTGTAGGCAACTTTTTAATTTCAAAAGTGCCATTTCCCTTGTTGACGGCTACGACACTTGCTGTTGTGTTAACCGTTTTCTGAATTGCCTTACTCAAAAGTTCTTTTGAAAACAATTCATCGATGCTCTTGGTGGCATAGTTGTCATAGCTGTTGCTTTCTTTTTTAAGGTAACTGAGTTGCTCGGTGATTTCATTTCGCAAATGAATAGGAATATCTTTCCCGTCTATTGAGCGGGTTTGTATTTGTTCGACGGAACCGTTGTTGTCGTAATCGTTGATAAATAGCTTCATCGGATGTCCGGGTGTCGGCAAATAACTGGCGTTCTGACCAAAATTGCCCAATATCAAATCGGGTTTGCCGTCGTTGTTGACATCCGCAGATTTGACTGCTTGCCACCAGCCCGACAACGAATCCAAAGAACTTTTGAGCTGAGACAAACGCCTGCCGTTGTTTTTGTAGATTTTCGGGCTCATCCAATCGCCAACAACCACCAAATCTTTGATGCCGTCTGCATCCATGTCTTCCCACAAAGCATCGGTAATCATGCCGGCTTCTTTCAAATCATAAGCTTTGCTTTCGGTAATATCTTTGAAATTGCCTTTTCCGTCATTTTCTAACAAGAGGTGTGTAGGATTCGGCCCATACAAACCAACGACACTTCGGGAAGCGATAAACAAATCAAGATCACCATCTTTATCGAAATCCTCCGTAGCGATTGCGGACACATTGTTGCCGGATGATGGCAATATGATTGCATCTTCAAAACCTCCTTTCTTGTTGTTTAAATAGAGTCGGTTGTTATACCACTGTTTCCCTTTCAAGGATTCATTGCCTCCTGCACCCACGATTAAATCCGGGAATCCGTCACCGTTGACATCCGCAAAAATGGCTGCGGTATCTTCATAATATTTATCCTTTTCAAAAGCAGGAAGGTTGATTTGTACAAAACTGAGATTGGATTTTTGCAGGTAAATGTTTGCCGGAAAATTAGACGCGCCTCCAATAAAAACATCTGCTAAACCGTCTTTGTTGACATCGCCCACGGCGGCTGCCGGTCCTTCTTGGGAAATCATTTTTGACACCAATTTTTCGTAATCATAATCCGCATAGGTGTTTTCAAAATGTTTTTTGAAATTGGCGGGGATTTCTGTAAAAATTGGTTTTATTTTTTTAGCCGCACTGTCATGCAAATAATTGCCCGATGCATCCGATTGATTGAAGGTCAAAGTTTGGTTTGTCGCTTGATTTTTAATCACCTGAAAGCTTTGATCCGGCCAAATCACCTGAATGGAATCTACAGTTTTATGATTGCCCAAACCAGTGGTCATTTCATAATCTACAGAAGATTGAAAACCTCTTGCCGGCATCAATTCGGTATAATATGTCTGTCCATTTTTAAATATTTTGACTTTGGCACCAATGGCAAAAGTATTGGGTGCTTTGCCTTTTAATTTGAACTTTAAATACTGATTTTTATTCTTTAGATTGGATTCATTTCGATAGACAAAAACTTGCTTGTTGACATTGTTGACAATAAGGTCTAAATCGCCGTCATTGTCTATATCCGCATAAGCTGAGCCATTGGAAAATGAAGGCTCATCCAATCCCCATTCACTCGCTTCATTACGAAAAGTAAGGTCTCCATTGTTCTTAAAGGCATAATTTGGGATGGGTATGGAAGGCATTTTGCCCACGATGGAATCAACCGCTTCTTTTTTGCCGTAAATCAGCATTTTTTGAATGATGTCGTTGGCGAAAAAATTCATAAAATCCTGATCGGTCAAGTCGTGCAAGATTCCATTACTGATAAAGACATCTCGATATCCATCGTTGTCCATGTCAAATAGGAGCGCGCCCCAGGTCCAATCGGTTTTGGCAACACCGCCGTAGAACGCGACTTCAGAAAAGGTTCCGTTTTGGTTGTTGAGTTGCAAAGCGTTGTGCATAAATTGGTTGTAGAAATCTTGATCTTCTTGAAACTTGCGTAAATCAAAAGATTCAAACATGCTTACTTGCTTGAGGCGTTCATCTTTTTCGGGAAGCATATCGGTTGTAAACACATCCGGATAACCGTCGTTGTTGATGTCTGCAATGTCGGCTCCCATGGAGAAAAAGCTCAGATGGCCTGCCCAATCACGTGATTCTTCTTTGAAAGTACCGTCTTTTTGGTTGATATACAGGTAATCTTGTTCGTAAAAATCGTTGGAAACATAGATGTCGTACCAACCGTCGTCGTTTACATCGCCAACATTCAATCCCAAACCAAAACCAATCAAACTGCCATAGATGCCTGCTTTTTCACTGACATCCGTAAATTTCCCATGGTCGTTGCGCAACAATTTATCATTCCCGCCTTTCATTTCTTCTGGAATAGACCATTTGTCTGCTCTCAGGTTTCTACGGTTGTTGTAGCCAAGTGAGGCTACCGAAATGAAACTGTTGTTGAGGATGTAAACATCCAAATCGCCATCGCCATCATAGTCAAAGAATGCGGCATGGGTGGTGAATCCACTGTCTGCCAAACCGTATTCCTCTGCTTTTTCGGTAAAGGTCAAATCACCGTTGTTGATGTACAATTCGTTTTTTTGGTTATCGCCGGTTACCGCTCCTGCATTACACACATAAATATCCAAAAGACCATCGGCATTGATATCGACAAAAACCACGCCCGTTGACCATTCGTTGATGCCGCCTACACCCGCTTTTTCGGTGATGTCCTCAAATTGAAAATTGCCTTTGTTGAGGTACAGTTTGTTTTTACCCATGTTGGAAGTTAAATACAAATCCGGCAGACCATCGTTGTTTAGGTCACCAAGTCCGACACCACCGCCATTGTAAAAATTTCGGTATTTGAAGACATTCAACTCCGGCGAACTCACGATAGTGTTTACAAAATCGATACCCGTTTGTTCAGGTTTCAGTTGGGTAAACAATGCATTTTCTTTGGGGGTGTATTCGTTTGAAGAAATGCCTTCTTTTTCTTTTTTACAGGCTATCAGCGATAGCAGACAAAGAATAATCAAAAATTTTTTCATGGTAAATATTTAGTAGCGTTGGTTGATTTTTTGATGAATTGAAGACTGTCGTTGTTTTTTGAAATAACGAAGTAGATTTCGTTTTTGATTTTAATTTTTTGGATGTCGCGAACAGCACCGTCGATAAACAGATTTGGTTGCTCTTTGACTGAGAAAACACCTTTCCCATTGTTCAATAAAATTAAACCTTTTGAAGCGTCTTGTCTTCCCAATTGGGTGTTGAGTTCGTAGTTGTTTCCCGCCAAAACAATATCCGAAAAACCATCGCCGTTCAGATCTTCCGTTAAAATAGAAAATACAGATGAAATTTGGGCTAAATTAGGCAAATCATGTGAAATGAAAGTGCCATTCCCTTGGTTGATAAAAATGGAAGATTCGAGTTTGAAAATCTGTTTTTTGTAGGCTGCATCCAATTTTTTTTGAGAAAAAATATCGGAAAATTTTGCCTCTGCAAAGGATTTATAAGACAAATATTTTTTGTTGATAGCGGGTATTTGAGATACAATTTCATCCTTAGACGCAAAAGCCATTTCATTTCCTTTATAGAAATATGAAACCACCGGTTCGATGGAGCCGTTGTCGTCGAAATCATTGCTGTAAAGCGTGATAGGTTCCTTTTCGGATGCTCGAAATCGGGTATTGAGACCCCAGTTGCCGGCAACAAAATCGAGGTGGCCGTCTTGGTTAAAATCGGCAATCTTTACGGTATTCCAAAAACCATTCGTTTTTTGAAGTTGATTGTTTTTTTGAACGGATAATTTTTCGCCGTCGTTGAGCAATATGGAGATGGGCATCCAATGCCCGACAGCAACCAAATCAGGGTAACCGTTGCTGTCAATGTCTTGTACATCTATATCGGAAATCAATCCGAGATTGGAAAGTTCAGGTGCTTTTTGCGTGGTTATATCGATAAAATTTCCTTTTCCATCGTTCTCAAACAAATAATTTTTAGCAGAAACTCCAAATTTCCACGGAAGACTGTTTGAACCCATGACCAAATCTAAATCGCCATCTGCATCAAAATCAAAAGCTTTTGCAACAGAGGCATTGATGGTAATATTTTTGAAATTCAAGGAATCTCGAATGAATTTTCCGTCTCTGTTCAGATACAGTTTAGGCATTAAGGGTTCGCCGGATTGGAATTCGTTACCACCGCTTAACACGAGTAAATCAGGGATTCCATCACCGTCAGCGTCAAAAAACAGGTTGGCTGTGTTTTCCGATTTACTGTCAGCTGCGATGTCACTTTGCAGACTGGAAATAAAACTCCCATCTGCTTGTTGCAGTAATAAATCAGCTTTTTTCCATTTAGAATTGCCGATAAACAAATCTTCCAGCCCGTCTTTATTGACATCTGCAACTGAAATTTTCGGGCCCAGATTGGTTGTTGTATAAGGCACCAATGGATTGCGTATAAATTCCATCACTTCATTGTCTTCGTGAAGATACGGCGCTGCCATGTTTGTGTTTTCGAGCATAAAATTCGATAGACCAAACTTAAAATCTTTATAAAAATGACCCTTTGCTTCCGACTCCTTGACCGTGATAGTTTGGTTGGAAGCTAAGTTTTTAAAAAATTGATAGGCTCCCGAACTCCATACCACTTGTATAGAATCTATTTTTTGATGTTTTCCGAGACCTACGTGTATTTCCGGAGAGACGGCTGACAAATAACCTCTTGTGGTGAAGTTTTCATAAGATTGGATGCTGTCATTCTGATAGACGATTACTTTGTTGCCGATACCAAATGTGTTTTTGGATTCAGACTGAAACTGGATGTTTATGTAGTGAGACGATTTATCTAAAGTGGTGGTTTTATTTTCGAGGAGGAAGGCTGTTTCGTTGACATTATTGACCACCAAATCCAAATCGCCATCGTTGTCGAGGTCGGCATAAACAGCTCCGTTGCTGAAGGACGGCAAATCATCTATCCATTTTGATGATTCGTTGGAGAAAGAAAGATTTTGTTGATTTTTATAAAAATAATTTGAGAGCTTAATTTCAGGCAGTCGTTTTGTCAGAATTGAATCTTTGTCAGACATTCCGTCTCTGATTCTTTTTTGAATTTGGTCATTGGCGATAAAACTGATGAAATCCATGTCGTTGGTCGCCCCTTGAATACCGTTTGTAATGTATAAATCTTTCCACCCATCATTATCAAAATCCGCAAATAATGGCGACCAAGACCAGTCTGTAGCAGCTACTCCGGATTGTGAAGCAACTTCAGAAAACCGACTGTTCCCCTGATTCAATTGCAAAGCGTTTTGCATGTATTGATAGGCGAAATTGTTTTTGCGGTATTGTTCATAGATTTGATAGGGATAATCGCGTCCGGCGGTTTGGTAACCAACTGCGTCCTCCGGAAGCATGTCAAGAGTCATCAAATCGGTCAATCCATCGTTGTTAAAATCACTGGCATCTACTCCCATGGAGAAATGGGAAGTGTGCCCGAAATTATTGTTTTTCTCTATTATATCCTCAAAAGTTCCATCACCCTTGTTGAGATAGAAATAGTCGTTTTCAAAGAAATCATTGGTCACATAGATGTCCGGATAACCATCGTTGTTTACATCGCTTACCACCACACCCAGCCCGTAGCCTATTGCGCCGTTGTGGATGCCTGAATCTTTGGTCACATCCGTGTAAAAATCATTGTTGTTTTTCATCAACCGATCGCCGGAAAGTGTGTCTAAAATATCTCTTTTTGAACCGTTTCCATACATTCGGTTGGGATAGACAGAATGATTGAGTAAAAACATGTCGAGATCGCCATCCAAATCGTAATCAAAAAAAGCAGCTTGGGTGGCAAACGATGCCATATCGAGCCCGTATTTTGCAGCTTCTTCTTTGAATATAGGAGTGCCGTTGTTGTCGTTCCCCTGATTGACGAAAAGTTTGTTTTTCCCTCGAATCTGCCTGTATTCCCCAATTTTGCTGACATAAATATCCATCAAACCGTCGTGGTTGATGTCAACGGTAGTTACTCCGGTAGTCCATCCGTCGGCATTGTTTATTTGTGCAAGCTGTGTGACATCTCTAAACTTTAAATTTCCTTGATTGAGATACAATTTATCCGCGCCCATATTGGCTGTGAAATACAAATCTTTTTGCCCGTCGTTGTTAAAATCGGCCACGGCGACACCACCACCATTATAGAAATAGAGATAGGTAAGAATGTTGAGTTCGGGAGTCTCGGTGAGTTTGTTGACGAAATCAATTCCTGATTCTGAAGCCTTTTTAAGTTCAAAACGTTTTGCTTCCTTTTGACAGGAAATCAAAAGGAAAATCAAAATGACCGGAATGAAATTTAAAATTTTCATTTATTTTTATAAATACAAAGATACGCTTGTCCTTGCTTGATTAAAAGCGAATTTGTTTTGTTTTTTGAACGGAAAGCGAACGATAAAGATTGAACAGCGTACTGATGATAATCAAGTTTTTGAGGATGTATTGCCCTACGATTGACAGTGATTTTGAAGATAAATTAAAAGTCAATTCCGGATCGAGAAAAAAGGGAAAAAATGTGCAAATCATGTGACCGATGGCAACTTTAATCATCAATTTGCTTTGGATGTTTAGCATCAAAAATATTCCAATCCAGCTTTCCAATAAAGCCAATAAAATTAACGATAATCTTCCTTCGATGAGACCGAAAGTCATTTTTCGGATGGTCAGTTCTGCCAAATCTTCCGCCGGACTGAGGTGAGGGAAAAATTTCAAAACGCCGAACAACAAATAAACAAATCCGATACTGGTCTGTAACCAATTGATGTTTTTTATGCTTAATTTTATGCTTTCAAACATAGCTTTCGTTTTTGTTTGCTAAACTATAACATTGATGACGACCAAGGATTAAACCGTAGATTAATATAGTTTAATAAAAGTTTAAACTCGTTAACAAAGGTCTAAAGTCAGCGTTTAGTTGGTTACAAATGGATTAATTTGACAAAACCGAAACAACAATGTAAATAATTCAATCAAATGGACAAACTTTAAACTTGGAATAGTCCGGAGTCCGGAGTCGGAGTGCGTATCGACTTCTCGATACTTTTTGAATCCGCTTCGCTGATTCAAAAAACTCGAAGTGACAATACTGATATGTAATGTCAGTCCCGAAGCGTCGGGATCGAAGCCACCATTTAGGAGTCCGAAGCGGAAACGGGAAGATAGAAATATTTTTGAACCAGCAACCAGCAACAAGACTCATGAAGCAACTTTGAACTTTAAACCTGAAATTTGAAACTCAAAAACCTATATCTACTCATTTTCGGCGTATCTGTCATTGGTTTGACCATGGTGCAATATCAATATCTCAATATTGGACTCAATCTGGCACAAGTACAATTCAATCAGAAGATGGGCCAATCGATACGGTCAATCAAGTCCGATTTGTATTTGGAAAATGAACTGACCTATTTGGTCGGTAAAGCAATGACCAAAGACAATACCGGAATTCCGATGAGTTTAGACAGCATTTCGGATGCTTCTAAATATTTTACGGGTGCATTTTTGTCGGCCAAATTGGTTGAAAACGGCATCAAAGCAGATTTTTCTTATCGTATTTTGGACAAAGATTCGGTGGTCTATCTTTCTAATTTGAAAACGGATAGACAGGACACGAAGCTACTTAAATACCCGATTATTCTCGGCGGATACCTGCCGCAAACTTTGGGTAAAGAGGTAATCGTCGAATTGTCTTTTGAAAACATCAATGCCTATTTTCTGTCACAACTCAACGGATTGACGATACCGAGTTTGTTGTTCATGTTCTTTATCATTGCCGTAGTCATTTGGGTTTTGCGCTCTTTTTATTGGCAACAAAATGTCATCACCACGACCAATGAGTTTATCAACAACCTCACGCACGAACTCAAAACACCGGTTTTCTCGATTGGTTTGGCTACTAAAATTTTAGAAGAAAACGCAACCCCTTCGCAAAAGGAAATGATTTCGTTGATACGCACCCAAAATAACAAACTCAAAACGCACATCGACAAAGTATTGCAATTGGCGGGCATGGAAAAAGGCGGGCATGTAGTTATTTTAAATCAATTGGATTTTCAGCCGATTTTAAATCAATTATCAGCCGATTTCAGTCAAATTGCCAAAATAAGCGGGGTCGAATTTACTTCCGAAATAGAAGAAAAACCTTATCTTATCTTAGGCGAGCCGATTCACCTGAGCAATGCCATCAACAACCTGTTAGACAACGCCATCAAGTATCGAAAAGAAAACGCAAAAATATTGTTACAAAGCCATGTTGAAAAAAACAAGCTGATAATCCAAGTGAAAGATAATGGGATTGGGATTAAAAAAGAAGACATTCCCAAATTGTCCAAAAAATATTTCAGGGTTTCATCGGGCAATCTCCACGACGTGAAAGGATATGGATTGGGGCTTCATTATGTCAAACAAATTATTAAATTTCACCGTGGCACCCTAAAGATTGATAGCGAATTAGGAGAGGGAACAACCGTTCGTGTACAAATTCCGCTGATTCGAGATTAGATAGAATCCTCAAGAAACCCCGAAAGGGTTTCAAACCCTTTCGGGGTTTATCGTAAAGTTAGTTATTGTTAAAAACAAAAATATGAACCACGCGCACACCATTCTATTAGTAGAAGACGATCAAGATTTAGGCTATTTGTTGTCAGAATATCTGAAAATGAAAGGCTTCGGCATTATATGGAAAACCTCAGGCAAAGAAGCGCTCAAATCACTCGAAATTCAGAAGTTTGATTTGTGTATTTTAGACATCATGCTGCCAGAAATGGATGGTTACACCTTGGCAACTTCTATCAAAAAAGGGTTTCCTGGCACTCCCTTTATGTTTCTAACCGCCAAAGCCATGAAAATTGATGCATTGAAGGGACTTAGTTTGGGAGCCGTTGACTATTTGCGAAAACCCATCGATGAGGAGGAGTTGGTCATGCGGATTGAAGTATTGCTGAATCGGTTTACACCTGAGGAAAGCGAATCGAGCAAGTTGCCATACTATAAGATTGGTCAACACGAATTTTCCCCTGAGAATTTACAACTCAGCTTCCACGGAAACATCGTGCAATTGACACAAAGAGAAAGCGACATCTTGCTGATGCTCGTTCAGCACAACAATCAAATCTGTTCACACAAAGACATCTTGACAAAATTGTGGGGGAAGAACGATTATTTCAACCGAAAAAGTTTGAGTGTTTTTATTACCCGATTGCGAAAATATTTAGCCAAGGACAAAACTGTTCATATTGAGAACATACACAACCAAGGGTTTATCTTAAAAATTGGATTATAAAATAGCGTGGGTTCGATGTGTATGCTGTTGATCGTAAGCATTAATCATAATAAAACAGAATTTTAATCTGACTAAAATATAAATTTTCCATGTTTGTTACTTAGTTAACAGGGCGTTTTTATAAGACCAGATCGAGCGCAGTCGAGACCATTTAAAGTCTTCTCTACTGCTTGCCCGAATTCGTCATTCAAGCGTGCACTCGACATGACATCTTAGTACTTAAAACAGATAAGGATTTAATCTATCAGAATAACAACTTTGTTGTTATTTGACTCAACCGTACCCGAATCAATCATTAAACTCCAAACATTGTCTTTTTTAGAAAATATTTTCTCAAAAGATTCTGTCGATTCAAAGTTCCCTTTGATTTTTACAAATCCTTTTTTTAAGGTAGAAACAATCGGGGCGTGGTTGTTGAGAATTTGAAATTCTCCATTGACACCCGGCAAGGAAACAACCTCCACTTGATTGTTGAAGATAACAGCTTCGGGCGTAATGATTTCTAACAACATACTTTTTTGCTTAATAATTAAACTTCAGCCAACATTTTCTCTCCGGCCTCGATGGCTTCTTCGATGGTTCCTTTCAAGTTGAAAGCTGCCTCAGGAAGGTGATCCAATTCGCCGTCCAAAATCATGTTGAATCCTTTGATGGTGTCTTTGATGTCAACGAAAACTCCCGGAATTCCGGTAAATTGTTCAGCCACATGGAAAGGTTGTGATAAAAATCGTTGGACTCTTCGGGCGCGTGAAACGACCAATTTATCTTCATCACTCAACTCTTCCATACCCAAGATGGCGATGATATCTTGCAATTGTTTGTAGCGTTGCAAAATTTCTTTGACGCGTTGCGCACAGTTGTAGTGTTCGTCACCCAAAATTTCGGGCGTAAGGATTCTTGAGGTAGAATCGAGTGGGTCAACTGCTGGGTAAATACCCAATTCAGCAATTTTACGCGACAATACCGTGGTGGCATCCAAGTGCGCAAAGGTAGTAGCCGGCGCAGGGTCAGTCAAGTCATCCGCAGGCACGTAAACCGCCTGAACGGAGGTAATAGACCCTCTTTTGGTAGAAGCAATACGTTCTTGCATCGCCCCCATCTCCGTAGCCAATGTTGGCTGGTATCCTACTGCTGATGGCATCCTTCCCAAAAGGGCTGAAACTTCAGATCCGGCTTGGGTAAATCGGAAAATGTTATCCACGAAGAAAAGTACGTCTTTTCCTTGTCCGTCACCGGCTCCATCACGGAAATATTCAGCGACCGTAAGTCCGGAAAGTGCTACACGTGCACGCGCTCCAGGTGGTTCATTCATTTGTCCGAAAACGAAAGTTGCTTTCGATTCTTTTAGTTCTTCTTCGTTTACTTTAGATAAATCCCATCCACCTTCTTCCATTGAATGTTTGAACTCATCACCATATTTGATAATACCCGATTCAATCATCTCGCGAAGCAAGTCGTTCCCTTCACGGGTACGCTCACCAACACCTGCAAACACCGACAAACCGCCGTGTCCTTTGGCAATGTTGTTAATCAATTCCTGAATCAAAACGGTTTTACCTACACCGGCTCCACCGAACAATCCGATTTTTCCGCCTTTGGCGTAAGGTTCTATCAAGTCAACAACTTTAATTCCCGTATAAAGAACTTCTGTAGAAGTAGTTAAATCTTCAAATCTGGGTGCTTCTCTGTGAATAGGAAGGCCGTCTTTTCCCGCTTTTGGCAGCGTTTTCAAACCATCGATGGCATCTCCAACCACGTTAAACAAACGACCGTAAACATTGTCGCCGATAGGCATTTGAATAGGGGCGTGTGTAGCCACAACTTCAACGCCTCTGCTCAATCCGTCGGTGGCATCCATTGCCACAGTTCTCACCGTGTTTTCGCCGATATGTGACTGAACTTCAAGTACTAAAATCGAGCCGTCTGCCTTGGCTATTTCTAAGCTATCATAAATTTTAGGCAATTGATTTTCCTTGTTTTCAAAGATAACATCGACAACAGGTCCGATAATTTGAATGACTTTTCCTACTAATTTTGACATGGAATGGTATTTTTATATTTTAAAATTCCCTAAATTTTTCAGGGTGCAAAGATATATTTTTATCAAGAAAAAACCAATTGAAAATTATTGATTTTTGATGATTTTTAAATTTTTACTCCACCGTTACTGACTTGGCTAAGTTTCTGGGTTGGTCAACATTACAACCTCTCAATACGGCTATGTGATAGGATAGTAACTGCAATGGAATTGTCGTCAATAATGGTGTGAAAGCCTCTAAGGTTTCCGGCACCTCTATGACATGGTCTGCTAAGGTGCGGACGTGTTGGTCTCCTTGTGTTACAACCCCGATGATTTTTGCTTTTCGCGATTTAATTTCCTGTATATTGCTGATTACTTTCTCATAATGTCCGTGTTTGGTTGCGATAACAACCACTGGCATTTGCTCATCAATCAGTGCAATTGGGCCGTGCTTCATCTCAGCTGCCGGATAGCCTTCGGCATGAATGTAGGAGATTTCCTTGAGTTTTAGTGCGCCTTCTAATGCAACCGGGAAATTAAATCCTCTTCCAAGGTAAAGAAAGTTGGTCGCGTTTTTATAAATTTCGGCCACTTCGGCGATGTGTTCATTCTGCGACAAGGCTTGTTCTACTTTTGCAGGTATGCGTTCCAATTCTTGCAGGTGCAGATGGTAATCGGATTCAGACATTTTCCCGTTGGCTTTGGCGATGCGAAGTGCCATCAGTGTAAGGACTGTTATTTGCGTAGTGAAAGCTTTGGTAGAAGCCACGCCAATCTCAGGGCCGGCATGGGTGTATGAGCCGGAATCTGATTCTCTGGCAATCGATGAGCCTACCACGTTGCAAACGCCATATACGAAGGCACCGTGTTGTTTTGCCAATTTGATGGCGGCTAAAGTGTCTGCTGTTTCGCCGGATTGTGAAATGGCAATGACAACATCATCTTTTAGGATAACAGGGTTGCGGTACCTAAACTCTGAGGCATATTCGACTTCGACCGGAATGCGCGCAAAATCTTCAAATAAATATTCGGCGACCAATCCTGCGTGCCAAGAAGTGCCACAACCGATAATGATAATTCGTTTGGCATTGGTAAATTTTCGCAAGTGGTCTTCCATACCCGACATTTTAATAATACCCTGATTGGGTAATAACCGGCCGCGGTAAGTATCTGTTATAACCGCCGGCTGCTCGTAAATTTCTTTGAGCATGAAGTGCGGGTAACCTCCTTTTTCTATTTGATCGATACTCAATTGAAGTTCTTGGATGTATGGAGTGACCAAAGAATCATCTGCTATTTTTCTGACTTTGACCTCTTTTCCCAATCGAATCACTGCCATTTCTTCATCTTCGAGATAAAGCGCGTTGTTGGTGTATTCTATAAAAGGTGACGCATCGGATGCTATGAAAAATTCGTTTTCGCCAATTCCGATTGCCAAAGGACTCCCCAATCGGGCAACCACGATTTCGTCCGGCTTTTGTTTGTCAAAAACGGCAATGGCATAGGCACCAACAACTTGATTCAAGGCTACTTGAACAGCTTTGCCCAATTTTAAATTTTGATTTGTTTTGATTTCTTCAATCAGGTTTACCAAAACCTCGGTGTCGGTGTCCGATTGAAAATGATATCCTCTTTTTATAAGGGTTTTTTTGATGGCATCGTAATTTTCAATGATACCATTGTGGATAATCACCAGATTTCCCGAATTGGATGCGTGTGGATGCGAATTGACATCGTTTGGAACGCCGTGCGTTGCCCAACGCGTATGTCCCAAGCCAATTTTTCCGCCGGTATCTATAGAAGTTTGTGCTTTTTGTTCTAAGTCAATTACTTTTCCTTTGGTCTTGCATATTTTGATTTCTGCATTGTCGTATAGCATGACACCTGCGCTGTCATATCCTCTGTATTCTAATCGTTTAAGACCTTTTAAAATAATGGGATATGCTTCCCTGTATCCGATATAGCCTACAATTCCACACATAAATGTTTAGTTATCAGGTTTTGTAAAAATAATTTCTAGCTTCAACTTTTTATTTTCGTTTTCCAGCGATGTATTGTTGCCGAAAAGGACGGTTCCCAATGGATTGAATGCTGTAAAACGCGGAATGTTGTTAACGGTTGATAAAGCTGTTGCATTTTTGATTTTTGAATTTCCCGCAACTGCAACGTTGTTTGTCACAACCACGCCCAGTGGTACATTGGTAGAATCGTTTCGTATGATTCTTTTGATGTGTTCGGTCAGCCTGATTTTGTATTTCACCCCTTTGCCATCAGCATCTTTTTCGATGATACCACCAAAAGTGGTTCTCGATTGGAAGATGTTATTTACTAAGATAAGATCATCGGTGAAATCGGCAACCGGAATGTTGTTTTTAAGATCATAAATAAAAATTCGAGTGGGTTCTAAACCTTGCTGAACGGTTTGTTGATCCACATAAAAAACCAAGTTTGCCTCGTTGATGAGCCATTCATTTTTCTTGATTTCTGTGAGTTGGTCTGCTTCACCGTCTGCATCCTCATCCGGCCCAAAAAGTTCTAAGACTGCCATAGAGCCCGCGCCACCTTTGAGATAAAGACGTTCATCACCTTGTGCAACATTGGCGTTTTGAATGGCAGTTTCGATGGTGGGATTAAATTCTTGCACAAAAGTATTAGCCTTTGCACCGGAAAATGTGAAAGTCAAAGTAGCGTCTGCTCTTTCGGTTACTTCTGAAGTTGTGCCATCGGCGTTTGTAACCGTGCGGGTTTGGTCAAAAGTGTACTTCATCTCGATGTTCGCACGATTCAAATCTACCAAAATCATCCCCGTTTCGTTTGGATTGGCAGGTTCTGCAACAAAATATAATCCGCGGAAAAAATTCTGAAAATTATTCAAATTACTCAGTTCTTCGGAACCTTCTTTGTCTAATATCTTCGTCTTAAAAAAATCTTTGTCCAATTCTACCCGCATTTGAGGAGCCAATCTTTGGTTGGGAATGGTATCAACAGCCGGATCTCCTGTTTCGGGAAATACCAAAATCTCTTTGTTGCTCGGCACAAAGGCATCATCTGAATACAACAGCGGTCCGACTTGTCCGAACAATTCGTCATGCTTGTCTGAATAAAGCGGAATACTTGCTTGAAAATCTTCATTGGGATCTAAGGCAGACAAGAAAAACTTGTTTTCGTAAACAGACAACTTGTAGGGCTTGTCTCCAAAAATAGAATCTAATTTGTAGATTGACTCGCCTTCGGCCGTGATTTCAGTCCTTGTGCTGAAATAAGGCACGTTGAGGATAACACTCTTGATTTCCGGATTTACGCCAAAAGTAGGTCTTACTTGGTTTAGAACAAGCTGAGCAGCAACATTCGCCCGCGTCTTGCCGTAAACAGGGTCATTTAAAACGCCCAATAGTTGGGCAGGTAGATTGCTGGTTTCTATTGCGGGACTAATCCGTTTGTTATAAGTTTTAACAAAGGTTTCTGAAAAGCGGCCTACCTCAAAGTTGTTTCCGCCAACAATATCAGTTCCGATTTCACTGAATTCTTGACTGCAAGAAAAAATTAAAATCAGAGAACCCATTAAATAAAATAACCTAAGACAAACATGCTTTCTTCTGGTCATAAACAAAAAATAAATGAGGGATTAGTCAATCAAACTGTTGTAAAATTCGGTGTATTTTTCTGAAAAAGTCTCAGGTGCTTGAAAATCAAGATATTTTTTTCCGGACTCAATCAGATAATGTTCAATTTCGGATGAAATGGTTTTTGAACCTTTGATAATCGCATCCGAATTGTCAATTCCGAGCTTCATTAGGTTGTCAAAACTCGGTTTTTCAATTTTTTCAATTTTTGAATGCGCAATGTTATCAAACTTGATTTTGTGGATAAGATTAGAATCTAAAGTGTTTTCAAAAGCTTCATCAAAGACCGTAAAAACAATTTTTGAATCTCTAAACAAGGGTTCGTCATGGTAATATTCTCTCAAATAAAGCGGAAATAGAGAAGCCATCCAGCCTTGCACATGAATAACATCGGGTGCCCAATTGAGCTTTTTGACGGTTTCTATCACGCCTTTGGCAAAGAAAATGGCGCGTTCGTCGTTGTCCTCGAATAGTTTGCCGTTTTCGTCACAAAAAGTAGCTTTCCGTTTGAAATACTCATCGTTGTCGATAAAATAAACCTGAATTCGCTCTTTGGGAATGGAAGCAACCTTGATGATTAAAGGCATATCCATGTCGTTGATGACCAAATTCATACCCGAAAGACGAATCACCTCATGCAACTGATGCCTGCGTTCGTTGATGTTTCCATATCGCGGCATAAAAATTCTGATTTGACCCCCAAGTGAGTTAACTAATTTAGGTGCTTCGTAGGACATGGAAGAAATTTCTGTCTCTGGTAAATACGGTAAAACTTCAGACGAAACGTACAAAATTCTTCGGTCTTTCATAATTGGGTTTCAAATGTAAATATTAGTTCCTTCTTGCGACACATAGCGGAAGCAGAAAAGAACGAATTATAAATTATTTAACATCAACTGGATGGGGCATGTTCCGATTGCGATATATTTTCTTTCTCAGAAACTTTGCAAAAGTACAAAAATTTATGCGAATTGAACTTAAAATATTAAGTTTGCACCCGCTAAAATATATGCATGGAAGTTTTTGACAAGCAGCTTGATTTGTCCGGTTACTTTAAACGGAGACTTTCTAAGGGTCAAACTTTGGGATTGGTACCCACCATGGGAGCCTTGCATAAAGGGCATCTCTCTATTGTTCGAAAAGCTTTGGTTACTGACCAATATGTGGTGGTCAGTATTTTTGTCAACCCCACGCAATTTGACAACCCCAATGATTTGAAAAATTATCCACGGGTTTTGAATGCCGACTTAGAAAATCTTACTTCAATTGATCCAGAAAGAATCGTGGTTTATGCACCAACGGTTGAAGATGTTTATGGCGCAAACCCGATTTCTGAAAACATCCATCTTGGCGGTCTCGATCTGCAAATGGAAGGAAAATTCAGAAAGGGACACTTTCAAGGAGTCGCAACAGTTGTCAAAAAATTGTTTGAAATAGTCAAGCCACAACATGCCTATTTCGGTGAGAAAGATTTCCAGCAGTTGCAGATTGTCCGACATTTGGTCAAAAGTTTTCAATTGCCCGTCCAAATTATCGGTTGCGAAATCTATCGCGAGGCCAATGGTTTGGCCATGAGTTCGAGAAACCGACTTTTATCGGAAGAAACCAAGCATGCTGCCGGCTGCATTTTCCAATCACTGAAACAAGCAAAAGACACCTTTCCGACCAAAACATTTGATGAAATAAAGCAACAAGTCGTTGCCGATTTTGAAAACAACACACGGTTTCAATTGGAATATTTTGAGATAGCCGAAACCGAAACTTTGGCAATACATACGCACAAAAACAAAAGCAAAAAATACCGTGGGTGCATTGCAATTTTTGCAGGAAGCGTCCGATTGATAGATAACATTCCGCTAAATTAATTACCTTTGCACCATGCAAATTCAAGTTGTAAAATCTAAAATTCACCGAGTTACCGTCACCGGAGCCGACCTCAATTATATCGGAAGCATCACCATTGATGAAGACCTGATGGACGCTGCCAATATCATAGAAGGCGAGAAGGTGCATATCGTCAACATCAACAATGGCGAACGCCTCGAAACCTACGTCATCAAAGGCTTGCGAAAATCCGGGGAAATCACCCTCAACGGTCCTGCTGCACGACGGGTGCAAAAAGGCGATATCATCATCATTATTTCCTACGGCTTGATGGATTTTGAAAAAGCAAAAAGCTTCAAGCCGTCTATCGTTTTCCCAAACGAATCCGACAACTCCTTAACCTGATGATTTGAAATCAACAATCATCAAGATTCTCAAAAACGTTGTGCCGCTACTCATCGGTGTTATTTTGATTTGGTATTCGTACCATCGATCTACCCCCGAACAAATTGACACGACGATTGCGTACATGAAACAAGCCAGTCCCTGGTTGATTTCCCTTTCAATTTTATTCGGACTCTTGAGCCATTTTTCCCGTGCTTGGCGCTGGAAATACATCTTTCAGCCTTTGGGTTATAAGCCCCGATTTATCAATAGTTTACTGACAGTACTTTCTGCATATTTCATCAATTTGGGCATCCCGCGCGCGGGGGAAGTCAGCAGGGCAGCCAGCATTTCCACCTACGAAAATATTCCATTCAATCAGTCTTTCGGAACCATTGTAGCCGAGCGTGTTGTCGATTTGTTGGTGTTGTTTTCGTTGATTGCGTTCGTGCTTTTGTTTCAGACAGACGAACTCATCCAATTTGTTTTTAAAGAAGATTTCAGTTTTATCAAATTGGCAGTGGTTTTTGGCTTACTTTTTTTGACAGCGGGTGTGGCTTTCCTCATCCTAAAAAAATCGAAACTGCCGGTAGTAGTCAAATTAAAAAATTTTGCACAAGGTGTCTGGGAAGGTTTTTGGAGTTTGAAAAAAATGAACCGCAAAGGAGCTTTTTTGGCACATACGTTTTTTATTTGGGGAATGTATGTGTTGATGTTTTACGTGGTTGCCTTGAGCATCCCCGAAACCGCCAAACTTCCCATGATTGCCATGTTGACTGCTTTTGTAGTGGGCGGTTTGTCGATGAGTACCACCAATGGAGGCATTGGCGTTTACCCGATTGCCATTCAACAAATACTGCTTTTGTATGATGTGCCACCCGAAAGCGGATTGGCCTTTGGTTGGATTATCTGGATTGCACAAACCGTTTTGGTCATCACTACAGGATTTTTATCGCTGTTGTTGTTGCCAATTGTGAATCGGAAATAATATTTCTATTTAAAAATCGAATTAAGGGTTGGTTTTATGAATGACTTGTCAAATTTTAATGCGCGATTTACCTGATGCCGAAGGCATCACACGTTCATAACTTACACTTTGAAGACGATTCTGCGACCCCGACGGGGTCGAACAAGCATAATCAATGTCGCAGCTATGATCGTTTAATCCCTCCGGGATTAGAGCCCGACTATGTCATTCAGGCGGGGCGGGCTTAATTAGCATTTAAAAATCGAATTCTGTACTTTTGGATCATGGCTAAAATCAAAACAGCTTTTTTTTGTCAAAACTGCGGAACCCAATTTGCCAAGTGGCAGGGGCAATGCAACTCGTGTAAAGAATGGAACACCATCGTAGAAGAATTGATCCATACCGGACATGCTTCTAAGTCAATTTCTTTGGGAACATCTTCTCCAAAATTAGCTAAACCGCAACGCATCACCGAAATATCTACCGAAGATGACAAACGACTGTCTCTTCCGGACAACGAAATCAACCGCGTACTTGGCGGCGGATTGGTTTCCGGGTCGGTGGTTTTGTTGGGCGGCGAACCCGGCATCGGGAAAAGCACATTGCTTCTGCAAACCTGCCTCGAACTCTCGGTTACGTCGCTCTATATTTCCGGGGAAGAAAGCATCAAACAAATCAAGATGCGCGCCGACCGCATCCACGCTGGCGACAACAATTGTTTTGTCTTGGCCGAAACTCAGTTGGAAAATATTTTTGAGCAAATTGTTTTGGTTCAACCGGGACTCATCATCATCGATTCCATTCAGACCCTGCAAACAGAATATCTCGAGGCAACCGCGGGCAGTGTTTCGCAAATTAAAGAGTGTACTTCGCGCTTGATAAAAGTAGCCAAAGAAACGGACATTCCGATTATTTTGGTCGGTCATATTACCAAAGATGGAAGTTTGGCCGGACCCAAAATTTTGGAACACATGGTCGATACGGTTCTTCAGTTTGAAGGCGACCGCAACCACCTGTTCCGCATTCTCCGCTCTTTGAAAAACAGGTTTGGAGCCACCTCCGAAATAGGCATTTACGAGATGGAAGGCAGCGGTTTGCGGGCGGTCGAAAATCCGTCCGAAATACTCATTTCCAAACACCAGGAAGCCTTGAGCGGTATTGCCATCGCCTCGGTGATGGAAGGACTTCGCCCGTTGATGATTGAGATACAGGCGTTGGTGAGTACGGCTGTTTACGGCACACCGCAACGAAGTTCAACCGGATTCAATGCGCGCAGACTCAATATGTTGTTGGCTGTTTTGGAAAAACGCGCGGGATTTAAGCTCGCCGCGAAAGATGTTTTTCTCAACATTACCGGCGGGATGACCGTCAACGACCCGGCAACCGATTTGGCGGTTCTGGCAGCAATTCTATCTTCCGATTTCGACCTCGATATCAATAAAAAATATTGCTTTGCCGCCGAGGTGGGACTCGCTGGGGAAGTGCGTCCGATTACCCGTGTCGAACAACGCATTCAGGAAGCGGAAAAATTGGGTTTTACCGACATTTTTATTTCCAAACAATGCCGTCTGTCAGATGCCAAATACCGCATCAAAATTCATCAACACAACAAAATCCAGGAAGTTTTTCGAGATGTTTTTAAACAATAAACCCTTTCGGGGTTTTGGACCCCGAAAGAGTTGTAAAGACTAAACCGTTACGGTTTCATCTGGTTTGAGGACAACAGCTTTTCCATTGACAAAAACCGTGATTTCATGCTTTCCTTCCAAACTGAATTGGGTTTTGTCTTTGTGGATAGACACTTTCACGATTTGGTGGCGAAAATTGATTTTAAACGAGTAACCCTTCCATTGTTTCGGAATTTGAGGCGTAAAATGAAGTTGGCCATTTCGCACACGCATACCGCCAAAACCTTCCACGATGCTCATCCACGTACCGGCCATGCTGGTGATGTGGCAGCCTTCGTGCACTTCGTGGTTGTAGTCGTCCAAGTCGAGTCTTGAAGTGCGGAGATAGAATTCGTACGCCTGATCCATCCGACCGAGTGAGGCGGCCAAAATAGCGTGAACACAAGGCGACAAAGACGATTCGTGTACGGTAAACGGTTCGTAAAAATCGAAATGACGCGCGAGTACTTCGGGTGAAAATTCTTCTTCAAAAACATACATTCCCTGCAAAGTATCGGCCTGTTTGATGTAGCACGAGCGGAGGATTCTGTCCCAAGACCATTTTTGGTTGATGGGTCGTTGCGCTTTGGTAAGCTGAGAGACGGGAATAAGTTCTTTGTCTAAGAAATTGTCTTGCTGAAGGAAAACCTGATGTTTTTCGGAATACGGAAAATACATATTGTCCGACACTTTTTTCCAAGCTTCGGTTTCTGCTTTATCCAATTTCGTTTTGTCGAGGATGCGTTTGTAATCAGCCGGATATTCTTTGGCGGTTTTATCTAGATTTTCAAGCGCATAACTGATACACCATTTTGCGAGATAGTTGGTAAACCAGTTGTTGTTGACGTTGTTTTCATATTCGTTCGGACCGGTTACGCCCAAAACCATGTACTTGTTTTTATCGGCTGAGAAAGTAGCCCGTTGTGCCCAGAAACGCGCGACACCGATCATCACTTCCAAACCTTTTTCGGGTATGTAGCTGTAGTCTCCGGTGAAGTTCAGGTAATTTCTAATGGCGTAAATCATGGCACCGTTGCGGTGGATTTCTTCAAAAGTAATCTCCCATTCGTTGTGGCATTCTTCTCCGTTCATGGTAACCATCGGGTAGAGTGCTGCACCATTTTTAAAACCGAGTTTTTCGGCGTTTTCGATGGCTTTTTGCAGATGATTGTACCGATAAGTCAGCAGACTGCGGGCAACCTGTTGGTCTTTGGTTGCCATGTAGAATGGCAAACAGTAGGCTTCAGTATCCCAATAGGTGCTTCCGCCATATTTTTCTCCGGTAAATCCTTTGGGTCCGATGTTGAGCCGCGGGTCTTTGCCGAGGTAGGTTTGGTTGAGTTGGAAAATGTTGAAGCGAATGCCTTGTTGGGCAGACGCATCGCCTTCGATGGTTATGTCTGCCATGTCCCAAATTTTTTCCCACGATTCTTTTTGCTGTTGAAGGAGTCCTTCAAAGCCCTTTTCCGTCGCTTTTTTGATGACATTTTGCGCAGCATCCACCAGTTTGTCGTTCGGATGGTTGAGCGAAACGGTGTATCCGGCAAATTTTACCAATGTGACGGTTTCGCCTTGTGCCGCTTTAGCGGAATAGGTTTGTTCGATGTGTTCGGTTTTGGTTTGTTCATCTGCTTTTGAACTTATCGGTTTTCCGTTCAGAAACAGGGTATTGTGCATGAATGTACACACGTGAAAATGTGTTTTTTTGGTTCGTGCCACGATAAAGGCTGAATTTTCGGAACTTTTCACTTCGAGTGTCTCCCAAAATCTTTCTTCCCAGTTGGTGTCTTCGTTTTCGATGCCCGAATCCAAATACGGTTTGAAGGTGATGCTGGCAGCTTGATTGATGGGTGTAACCTCATATTTGATGGCACCCAACTCGTCGATATCGATACTCAGAAACCGGATGGCATTCACACGGATGCTGATTCCGTTGGGAAGTGTAGCTTCAAAACTTCGCAGGTATTTACCTTCGCGCATATTGAGTTCGCGGCGATAGTTTTTGATGTTGGTTGCTGTGTTCAGGTCGAGTTCTGCATCGTTTGCAAAAACACGTACGCCAATCCAGTTGGGCGCATTGAGCACTTTGGCGAAATATTCGGGATAGCCGTTTTTCCACCAGCCTACGCGGGTTTTATCCGGATAATAAATGCCGGCGATGTAGCTTCCTTGGAAGGTTTTTCCGGTGTAGGTTTCTTCAAAATTAGCGCGTTGCCCCATGGCTCCGTTACCGATGCTGAATAAACTTTCTGATGCTTTCACGTGAGAAGGCTCAAATCCTTCTTCAATTATCGACCATTCGTCAGGTTTGATATAATTCAGGTTCATGCTGTGTGGTTTTAATTTTTATTCTAATAATTTTTCTAAAAATTCTGTTGAGATTTCGGTGAAGTCATGGAAAACATATTTGGCTTCATGTAAGACCTCTTTTTCTCCGATTCCGATGCTCAACATCTTTGCTTGATTGGCAGCTTGAATGCCCGCGATGGCATCTTCAAAGACCACACAGTTTTCGGGTTTTGCACCTGCTTTTTGTGCGGCGATCAAGAAAACTTCCGGATCCGGTTTGGCTTTGGAGACTTCATTTCCATCGACTATGGCATCAAAAATATTGAGCAATCCGACCTTTTCCAAAATTTGTTTGGCATTTTTACTTGCCGAACCCAATGCAATCGGAATGTGACGAGCCTTTAAAAAATTTAAAATCCGCGGAACGTCCGGCAAGACATCGGCATGGGTCATTTCTGAAATATAAGAAAGATAATCTTCGTTTTTTTCTTTCAGATGAATCAACTTGTCTGCTTCGGTCATGTTCACACCACCCAAATTCAGGATGATTTCCAACGAACGCACGCGGCTCACGCCTTTGAGTTGCTCATTGTCGTCCTCGGTAAAAGAAATTCCCAAATCATCGGCTAATTTTTTCCAAGCTAAGAAGTGAAACTTTGCGGTATCGACGATCACACCGTCTAAATCAAATATAAATGCTTTTTTGGTCATTAATTTTTATATTAATTTTTTACAATATCATCTACGTCTTTCACTTTTGCGACCAAAATCCCGGCGATAAGAAAGCTCACACCCGAAGTAACCAAAGCAAAAATAGCATTTCCGCCGTAAAGATATTTCACAATCGGACCGCCGATTAAAGCGTTGATAATCTGTGGGATTACGATAAAAAAGTTAAAGATTCCCATGTAAACACCCATTTTTTTGGGCGCAATTGCTCCGGCTAATATGGCATAAGGCATTGCCAAGATGCTTGCCCAAGCTATTCCCAAGGCAATCATCGACAGTATGAGCCAATTTTTATCGGGCATAAAATACATGGAAATCAAACCCAATCCGCCGATGAATAAGGAAAGCGAATGTGTTCTTTTTCGGCCTATTCGGTAGGCGATTTTAGGCAAACCAAATGCAAAAATTGCAGCGACCAAATTATAGACACCAAACAAGATACCTACCCAGTCGCCGGCTTCCTGATATGCGTCGCTTGAGCCGTCATTTATAGGCAAGCCGAAAGTGTGGTGCGCTACGGCAGGTGTTGTGAAGACCCACATGCCAAAAAGACCGAACCACGAAAAAAACTGCACCCAACTGAGTTGGCGCATGGTTTCGGGCATTTTGGCGAAGTCTGTAAAAATATCGGTAAGTTTTGCTTTTTCCGGTATTTTCTCGATTTCAACGGCTTTTTTATGAGCCAATTCATCCTCGAAACTATCTAACTCTTCAGGTGAGTATTCCTTGGTGGTCAGAACGGTAACCAGAATGCTGCCCACCAAAACGAAAGCTCCGATGATAAACGACAGCAACAAATTGGTCGGCACACCGCCTGCTTCCGCTTCGTTTTTTACATCAAAAAAGTTGGTGAGTACATAAGGTAGCCACGAGCCGACAACTGCGCCGATTCCGATAAGTCCGGTTTGCACGCTAAAGCCCAAGGTTCGTTGGTCTGTGCGGAGGTTGTCACCCACCAAAGCGCGAAAAGGTTCCATGGCGATGTTGAACGAGGCATCCATGATCATCAGCATGCCGGCACCTACCCACAAAGCGGGTAGAAACGCGATAAAAATTTCGGCTTGCGGCATCAGTATCAAACCCACCGAAGCCAAAATAGCACCAATGAGAAAATAAGGTTTTCTCCTGCCGAACCGGCTCCAAGTATTGTCGCTGTAATGTCCGATAATCGGTTGTACAATCAAACCCATCAAGGGTGCAACTATCCAAAACCAGGATAGTTCTTCCACATGTGCGCCGAATATTTGTAGAATCCGGCTCGCGTTGGCATTTTGCAAAGCAAATCCCATTTGTATTCCTAAGAAACCGAAACTCATGTTCCAAATTTCCCAAAAGGAGAGTTTTCTTTTTTCCATGTAAATATGTATCTATTTTAAACAAATAGACAACCTCGGAAGGTTATCAAAACTTTGGTGAGAAGTGAAAAAAACAAGTTTCGATAGTGTGAAAAATTTCCAGCGGATAAAGGTATATAATATTTTGAATTGACAATATCAACTTCTGCTTTTTGTCGATTTTCTAACAATTAATTTTGTTTTGACAATTTTTGTTTTGTAATCCTCCGATTCATCTTCGATTTTTTCAATCAGCATACGCGCGGCTTCTTGGCCAATCAGGAGTCCGTTTTGGCTGACGGTCGTAAGTCCGGGCGAAGCGTACTTGGAGAGTTCGCCGTCTGTAAATCCGATTACCGACACGTCTTCGGGTATGCGAAGCCCGCGTTCGCGTGCAATGTTCATGGCGGTTAGGGCAAAGATTTCGTTCACGGCAAATATTCCATCAATCTTGTGATCAAACAAAGGCGCAATGTTTTCTCGACAATTTTCGATGTCTTCAATCTTGATGATAGCATCTTGATTTACAGGTATATTGTGGTCTTTTAGTGCTTCCAAAAAACCTTCTGTCCGCAATCGGCCTACGCTAACATAATCGACGGTTGATATCAATCCGATGTTTTTACAGCCTATTTCTATGAGTTCTGTAACAGCATCATAAGCACCTTTTTTATCGTCAATGACTACTTTGTCACATTGTATTTCGTCCACGATTCGGTCAAACATGACCAACGGCATCCCTTGGTTGATAACTTCCTGAAGATGGTGGTAATCTTTGAGCATCTGGGTTTCTTTGGTCAGCGAAATGATGAATCCGTCGATGCTGCCATTGGCCAACATTTCCATGTTGATGACTTCTTTGTCAAAAGACTCTGTGGAAAGACAGATAATCACGTTATACCCTTTTTCATTGGCTTCGTGCTCAATACCGCTGATAACCGATGCGAAAAAGTGGTGGACAATTTCGGGGATAATCACCCCGATGTTTTTGGTTTTTCGATTCTTAAGGCTCAGCGCGATGTTGTTGGGGCGATAGTTGTAGAGCTTCGCAAATGCTTGCACTTTTTCGCGCGTTTCAAGGCTGATTTCCGTACTGTTTTTTAGTGCTTTTGAAACAGTCGAGATGGAAACATCCAATTCTTTGGAGATTTGTTTGAGTGTTATTTTTCCTTTCATAGCAGAACATTTTTGTAAAGATAAAACGATTTTTTTACAGGCTTCATATTTTTTTAAGGTCAACCGTTATCGAAATTGTAAATTTTTTAATCGAAACGCAATCTGCCTGACAAATATCATTTCTGGCATTTTCTAAAGCAGTTATTTTTGCAAATCTACTAGCGAAAACGTTTGGGAAAAAATTTTAACATTTACAACGTTAATTTAAAAGGAATGTTAAAAAAGTTTTAAACACTCTAACGTTATAGTTGCTATTTTATCTCAAACCTATTCAATATTAACGTTCTTTTAGATTATATTCGCTCCCGAAGAAGTGAAAAACAAGCTCAAAACAACTGTTTTAACGATTAATTAATACCAATTTTTATGAGAACATTTTATTTAAAATTAATTATTTTCCTATTGATGCCTTTGGGTCTTTTCGCCCAAAATTCGGTATCCGGCACGGTCAAGGAGCAAGCCACGGGCAATCCATTACCGGGCGTAAACGTCATCGTAAAAAACACCACCAACGGGGTAACCTCCAATTTTGATGGTGAATTTACGATAAATAACCTTAAAAGAGGGGATGTGTTGGTTTTTTCATACGTCGGTTTCAAAGCATTAGAAGTTGCTTACACCGGACAATCATCCCTCAATGTCAGCCTTGAGGAAGCAACCAACGTATTGGACGAAGTCGTGTTGGTTGGATATGGTTCCAGCACCAAAAAAGACATGACCGGAGCTGTAGAGACGGTAACCACCAAAGATTTTAACGGTGGTAACATTGCTTCACCCGAACAATTGCTCGCCGGTAAAACTGCCGGTTTGCAGGTAACGCCGCCAAGCGGTGCGCCGGGCTCGGGAGCTTCTATTAAAATCAGAGGAGGTACTTCATCCTTGTCAGCAGGGAACGATCCTTTGATTGTTGTCGATGGTGTGCCGCTTGACCAATCGGGTAGAGGTGCGCTCAACTACATCAATTCCAATGACATCGAGAGTTTTACCGTTTTAAAAGATGCTTCTGCTGCCGCTATCTACGGTTCGCGGGCAACTTCCGGGGTTATTTTGATTACCACCAAATCGGGTAGTGCAAAAGCTCCTTTGAAGTTTAATTTCAATTCTTACGTTTCATGGGGTGAAAACACGGACGATGTGGGCGTGCTTTCATCAGATCAATTTAGAAATACGGTCAACCAATTCGGAAACCCGCAGCAAATAGCTATTTTGGGTGATGCCAATACCGACTGGCAAGACCAAATCTATGAAACAGCCTTTACCAACAATCAAAACATTACGGTAACCAAAGGATTTGCACATTCTTCGTTGCGGGCATCAGTTGGTTATATGAACCAAGAAGGTACCTTGAAAAAATCTTATTTCGAAAGAACCTCAGCAAACATTAAATACATCCACCGTTTGCTTAATGACAAACTAAAAATCGAAGCAAACGTGAGAGGTTCGTTGGTCAACGACGAATTCAGCAACCAAGGAGCTATCGGTTCGGCCATTCGTTTTGATCCTACACAACCGGTTCGTTCCGGCAACGACAATTTTGGCGGTTTCTTCGAGTGGTTAAACCCAGATGGTTCGCAAAGCACCCGTGGAAATAGAAATCCATTGGGATTGATTGAATTAACAGATAATGCCGGAAATACCCAACGGTCAACCGGAAACATCAAGGTAGATTATGACATTCCTTGGGTACCCGGATTGAAAGCCGTTGGTAATGTGGGTTATGATTATACCGAGTTTGACGGAACCAATTCTGTTGATCCGGAATCCGCAGCGACTACGCAAGACGGTAACGTAAACACCTCCAAAAACATCAACAGAAGCCGTTTGTCTGATTGGTATTTGAATTACGTAAAAGAAATTCCATCGCTCAAACTAAAAGTGGATGCAACGGGTGGTTACTCTTTACAAAGATTTTTCCGTTCAGGAAGTTCAAGAAACGTAACCGGAACAGGTGTTGTTGAAGAACCCATTCCTTTCAGAACCCAAAATTCGTTGCAGTCCTACTTTGGAAGGGTCAATTTGTCTTATGACGACCGTTACTTGGTAACCGGTAACCTCAGAAGTGACGAATCTTCTCGCTTAAACCCGAAAGACCGCACCCAATTGTTTGGCGGTATCAGCGTGGCGTGGAATATATCGAATGAATCTTTCTTGAAAGAATCAAAAGTAGTTTCCAATTTGAAATTGAGAGCCGGTTATGCTGAAACAGGACAACAAGAGATTGGACAAGATTTCGGATTCCTGCCAAGATTTACCAGAGGTGACGATCGTGTCCGTTTCCAATTTGGGAATGAGTTTGTCACAACCGTCCGTCCGGAAGAGTTTGACCCGAATTTGAAATGGGAAACTTCCTTTACCTACAATGTCGGTTTAGACTTCGGCTTGTTTGACAATCGGATCAGCGGCGCCATCGATGTATATCACCGAGATGTGAACAATGTGTTGAAT
The DNA here is from genome assembly GCA_034367065.1 of Flavobacteriaceae bacterium. Classification (GTDB taxonomy): domain Bacteria; phylum Bacteroidota; class Bacteroidia; order Flavobacteriales; family Flavobacteriaceae; genus UM-FILTER-40-17. Next base: position 72,839 of record JAXMLV010000023.1, on the reverse strand, counting down.
TTCATCAGCGTTCCTGCAGGCACCAACTTGTCTAACGCACTCATCACCAATGTTGGAAAAATCGAAAACGATGGGGTTGAAATAACGCTAAATGCGACACCGTTTAAGACGGAAAACTTTACGTGGAATGCAAACTTCAACATTTCATTCTTTGACGATCAAATCAACAAATTGACCTTGGTTGACAACCCGAGTTTTCAGGGGAATAGAGTGGGTGGTATTTCAGGCGGTGTGGGCAACACCGTTCAAATCAACACCGTAGGATTCGGACAAAACGCTTTCTTTTTGTTCAATCAAGTATATGACGCTTCCGGAAGGCCGATAGAAGGCGTGTTTGAAGACGTGAACGGCGATGGCAGAATTACAGAAGACGACAAAACACGCCACAAAAGCCCCAATGCCGATTTTACCATAGGTTTCTCTTCAGATTTTACCTACAAAAAATGGGACATGAGTTTTACCCTCAGAGGCAGTTTCGGAAATTATGTGTATAACAACGTGGCTTCCTCAACCGGAAACCGACGTGAAATATTTGTGAATGACAACCAGTTGGTAAACGTTTCCGATTCGTTCTTGGAGTCAGGATTCCAACTGCAACAGCTGTTCTCAGACTTTTTCTTGGAAGAAGCTTCCTTCGTGAAGTTGGATAACATCAATTTGGGATACAACGTGGGCAAGATTGCCGGCGGTTTGGCAGATTTGAGAGTTTATTCAACTGTGTCTAACGTGTTTGTCATCACTGATTACAACGGGCTTGACCCGGAAGTAGCCGGCGGAATCGACAACAATTTCTACCCGAGAGCGAGAACCTTCCTGTTTGGAATTGACTTAAACTTCTAAAAAATTCAACTATTTAAAAGATACAAAATGAGAAATCATCTAAAAAAATTAATTTTTAAAGCAATGACGGCATTCATCGTTGTCATCGGCTTTAGCGCATGCGACGGTGAAGTGGATTTGAATCCGCTTACCGAAGAAACTTCAGAATCTGTGTTGACAGACGCACAAGGTTTCAGGCAATTTGCCGCCAGAGTTTATGCAGGTTTTGCCGTAAGCGGACAGCAAGGCCCTTCGGGTAATCCCGATATTTCCGGAATCGACGAAGGATTTTCCAACTACCTCAGACAGTTTTGGATGCACCAGGAATTGACAACCGATGAAGCCATCATCGCGTGGAACGATGGAACCATACACGATTTGAACGACCACGTTTGGACACCCGCCAACGAGTTTGTCCGCGCCATGTACGACCGTTTTTTCTTCCAAATCGTTATTTCTAATCAGTTTATCTCTCAAGCCAATGCCAAATTAGGCGGGTTTTCGGGTCAGGATCAGGCAGAAGTTCAAAAACTTTTGGCGGAGGTAAGATTTTTACGCGCTTTGAGTTACTGGCATGCCATCGATTTATATGGCAATGTGCCTTTTGTAACCGATGAAGATGGTGTAGGTGCTTTTTTACCCGAGCAAGGCACGCGTACTCAAATATATGACTATATCGTTAGTGAATTGAAAGCCATCGAAGGCGAAATGGTTCCTGCCCGCCAAAACGAATACGGTCGTGCAGACAAGGGTGCCGTATGGATGTTGTTGGCAAAGTTGTATCTCAATTCAGAAGTTTACACCGGGCAGGCTCGTTACACCGAAGCATTGACCGAACTCAACAAAGTCGTCAGCGCCGGCTATTCGCTGCACGCTAATTATGACGAATTGTTTATGGCTGATAACGACAGCAACGGTGCTCAAAACGAAGTGATTTATACCGTACCATTTGACGGCTTGAGTACGCAGGGTTTTGGCGGAATGACTTTCCTAATTCACGCACCAGTGGGTGGCGATCAGCTTCCTGCCAATTTTGGCATCAATGGCGGCTGGGGTGGTTTGCGCACCACGCCTCCGTTTGTAGCCTTGTTTTCTGACACCTCTGGAAACACAGACGATCGGGCAAATTTCTTTACCGATGGTCAAACACTCGAAATCACGGATGCTTTCAACTTCCGGGAAGGTTATTTGATTGAAAAATTTACCAACCTGACCTCTACCGGTCAGCCGGGATCTGATGCGGCAGGAAATTTCGGCGATGCCGATTACCCAATGTTCCGTTTGGCAGATGCGTACTTGATGTATGCAGAAGCAGTGCTTCGCGGCGGCGCAGGCGGGGATATCAACACCGCTTTGGGATTTGTCAATCAAATCAGACAAAGAGCTTATGGCAATAACAACGGTAACATCACTTCCGGTCAGTTGACGCTTGATTTTATCTTGGACGAACGCGGCCGCGAATTGTATTGGGAAGGCCACAGACGCACCGACTTGGTTCGTTTCGGCAAATTCAACAGCCTTATTTGGCCATTCAAAGGTCGTCTTCAAGCCGGTCGTCCGTCTGAACCGTTCAGAAAATTGCACCCAATCCCGTCAACCGATTTGGTTGCCAATCCGAACTTGAAACAAAATCCGGGGTATTAATAAAAACTATACCTCACAGTCCCGAAACTTCGGGACTGTGAGGTTTGAAAACCAAAAACGTTTAAATTTTAAATAATCACTTATGAAAAAAATCTTATTTCTCTTTTCGCTGATTGCAGTTGGATTTTTCACTGCTTGTGATGACGAAGATCGCGACCCGGTAGCGGCCATCACTGCTGTACCGGAATTGTTGAGCCCCACGGCTTCGACCAATATCATACTAACCGATCTTACTGCCGGAAACATTGCCCAAACATTTATTTGGACACCGGCCGATTTTGGGACGGCTACACAAGTAAATTACACAGTAGAGTTAGACATCGCCAACAACAATTTTGCTACGGCTGTCAGTCTTGGCACGACCACCAACACTTTTTTGGAAGTAACCGGACAACAGTTAAATTCCAAACTACTTGCAATGGGCTTAACTCCCGGCGAACCTGCTTCGCTTGACACCCGGGTGGTTGCTTCTATCTCGGAAAATTTTACGACCGTCCCTACCGAAACGGTCACGTTTACGGCAACTCCCTTCACAACCGAAGTTACATTTCAAAAATTATACGTTCCGGGCGGATATCAAGATGCCAGCGGATGGGGTGGCAATTGGTCTCCAGATCAGGCGCCAACCATTGTTTCAGCCGGTAACAATGACAAATATGAAGGGTATATATTTTTCGGTGTTGACGATGCACAATTCAAATTTACCGATGCACCCGATTGGAACAACGGAATCTTTGGAGACAGTTCAGGCGGATTTGCAGGTACTCTATCTTCCCCGGGCGATAATATGGTTACTTTTACTCCGGGTGTCTATCGCGTAAAAGCCGATTTAGTGGGTCTAATATGGTCTGTCGAGCCGACCAATTGGGGGCTTATCGGCAGTGCCATCCCTGTAACCGGATGGGATTCAGATGTGGACATGACGTATGATTCCTCCGAGCATGTATTAACTATTACCATCAATCTTATTGCGGGAGAAATTAAATTCCGTGCCAATGATGATTGGGCACTCAACTTTGGTGACAACGACACCAATGGAAGTTTAGAAGAAGGTGGCTCAAACATCCCGATAGCTGCCGATGGCAATTACACCATTAAATTGGATTTGAAAGATTCATCTTTCTATACTTACACCGTAACGAAAAACTAATTTTTCGTTCTATCTAAACCAAAGGTTGATGACACCACCAATCTTTGGTTTTTTTCATTTTTAAAAAATTGTCATGAGAAAAATTTTTACACTTCTATCCATTGTTTTTATATCGGTACTTGGAACGGCGCAAGTGCAAACCGGTACTTTTGTGGTTTCGCCCAATCCATTTGAAGAAAACCAGCAAATAACGGTGACGGTTTCGGGTGTCAATACGGCTACTTGGGGCGTTACGGATCTCTATTTATGGACTTGGTCTCTCGATTTGAACGACACCAACAGTTTAGATTCTCCAACCAATGGAACTTGGACAAGCTCTAACGAAGCGCAAAAAATGACCAACAACGGGAATGGGACTTTTTCGTTTACATTCGTACCCAATACTTTGTATCAGCGAACCGGCATTGGGCGAATAGGTATGTTAGTCAAAGCCAAAGACGGGACGGGTGATAAAAAAACACAGGATTTTTTGATTGAAGTCGGTGCTTTTCAGTTTACTTTGACAAATCCGACGAGTACAACGACCGTTTTAAACAGCGGGCAAACCCTGACTGTTTCCGGAAATGCATCGTTGGCAGCGAATTTTGAATTGAAAGCAAACAGCAGCGTCGTCAACACCCAAAACAACCTTACAAACTATACATTTACGACCGCAGGGCTGACCCAAAACACGAGTTTTGAACTAAAAGTGACCGCCGTAGCCGATCCGACCAAAATCATTACCAAAACTTTTGATGTGGTCATCGCGCCAACGGTTACCGAGGCTGCACTTCCCGCCGGTTTGTTGGACGGACTCAATCGAAACCCAACCGATCCGACCAAAGCGACATTGGTGCTTTTCGCACCTTTGAAAAGCTTTGTCCACGTGATTGGCGATTTCAACAATTGGCAGATTGATAACGCCTATTTGTTGAAAAAAGATTCTGCCAAAAATCGGTTTTGGATAGAACTTACCGGGCTTACACCACAATTCAATCACATGTATCAATACCTCGTCGATGCCACGATTCGCATTGGCGACCCATACTCCGAAGTAGTCTTGGATGAATTTAACGATCCATTTATCGATTCAACGACTTACCCGAATCTTCCAGTATATCCGGTGGGGCAAACCCAACACATGGTCACTTTGATGCGTTTAGGAGATCCGGCGTTTACTTGGACGGATGGAAGTTTTGTTCGACCTGCGCAATCCGATTTGGTGATTTATGAATTGCTCATTCGCGATTTTGATGCCTTACATTCTTTCGATGCCGTTCGGGCACGATTGCAATACCTCAAAGAATTGGGAATCAATGCCATCGAGTTGATGCCTGTGAGCGAGTTTGACGGCAACATCAGTTGGGGTTACAATCCCGCATTCCACATGGCTTTAGACAAATATTACGGCACCAAAGATGCGTTGAAACGTCTGGTTGATGAAGCACACAACATGGGAATTGCCATCATCTTGGATGTGGTGTATAACCACGCGACCGGGCAAAACCCCTACTTCAGATTATGGAATCAATGTGGCGGAGATTTTAATTGCAAACCTGCCGCAAACAACCCGTTTTTTAACGAAAATGATCCCAATACGGCCTTTCAATTTTTTAATGACATCAAACATTCATCTACTGATACACAGGCATATATTGATCGGTTGAATCGGTATTGGATGCAAGAATTCCACGTGGATGGCTATCGGTATGATTTCACCAAAGGATTTACACAAACGGCAGGCGACGGCAGCGCATTTGATGGTTCGCGTATCAATATTTTGCGAAGGATGAATGCTGCTCTAAAAACATTTGACCCCAATGCGTATGTAATTTTGGAACATTTTGCTCCGGTTACGGAGGAAAGAGTTTTGGTAACCAATCACACCCAATCCGGATTTACAGGAAATTTTAAAGGCATGATGACTTGGGGCAATCACAATTTTAATTACGGCGAAACCGTCATCGGCTTTAACACGGGCGCAAATGCTGATTTTTCAGGAATTTCTTGGAAAAACAGGGGTTTTGTCCAAGCGAGTTTGGTGGGTTATTCTGAAAGCCACGATGAGGAGCGACAAATGTTTAGAGCCAAAAATTTCGGCAACTCTTCTCAAGCACCTACCTATGATGTAAAAGACCTCAACACGGGATTGGCGCGCATGGCCGCTAAAGGTTCTGTCTTTCTAAGCATTCCCGGTCCGAAAATGATATGGCAGTTTGGAGAATTGGGCTATGATTTCAGTATTGACACCTGTCCCGATTTGACTGTTGGTGGTTGCCGTGTCGATCCAAAACCGATTCGTTGGGAATATAAGACGGTAGTTGAGCGATACGATATTTATAAAGAGTGGGCAAAAGTGTTGTTTTTTAGAAATAATTTACCCATTTTCAAAACGACCAATTTTACGGTGGAGGCCAATTCAACACTAGGCATCAAGAAAGTTTTTTTGGTGGATGATGCAGTAACCGACACTTCAGTCAATTTGAAATACATCACCGTAGTTGCCAATTTTGATGTGGTTCCACAAAATGTACAACCCTTTTTTCAGGAAACCGGCGATTGGTATGATTATGTGATTGACCCAAGCGTGAGTTCAAATTTGCTCAATGTGACAAATACAAACATGAGCATCACTTTACAACCGGGTGAGTTTAGAATTTATGGAAATATTCAAGCGCCCGCTTTGCCGACTTTCTCTTTAGCGGATGGTTTTGTGACGGATAGCAAGATTAAATTATTTCCCAACCCGGCAGTTGACCGATTTTCATTTAATGAAAGTGTTGATCAAGTAGAGATTTACGATCTCACCGGACGCCGGGTTAAATCAGCAAAGGATATTCGTGCGAACCAAGCTATTTCGGTTTCTGAACTCAGTCAAGGCATCTATTTGGTAAAATCAACCCGTGAAGGCAAGACCTTCACCAACAAATTAATCAAACGATAAGCATTTTTTGAATTTTATTTGATTTTGATGAAGCCGATGGTTTGAATACTGTCGGCTTTTTTATGGTTTCTGGCTTCGGCTCCCTTCGACTTACTTCGACTTCGCTCAGTAACCGCTGCTCAGGGCAAGTCGCTCAGCCACCGGGTTTCTGCTTCCCTCCGCCGGAGGCCTGCCCGACTGCGTCATTCAGGCGGGGGCTGGGGGTGGGTTTTTCAAAAAACTTCCGACTTCTGACTTCCGACTTCCGACTTCTGACTTCCGACTTCTGACTTCTGACTTCCGACTTCCGACTTCTGACTTCTAACTTCCGACTTCTGACTTCCGACTTCTGACTTCCGACTTCTGACTTCCGACTTCTGACTTCCGACTTCCGACTTCCGACTTCCGACTTCCAACTTCTGACTTCTAACTTCTGTCTTCTGACTTCCGACTTCTGACTTCTGACTTCCGACTTCTGACTTCCGACTTCTGACTTCTGACTTCTGACTTCCGACTTCTGACTTCTGACTTCTGACTTCTGACTTCTGACTTCTGACTTCTGACTTCCGACTTCCGACTTCCGACTTCTGACTTCTGACTTCCGACTTCTGACTTCTGACTTCCGACTTCTGACTTCTGACTTCTGACTTCTGACTTCCGACTTCTGCCTCCCGATTCTAAATTACCTCCCACCTCTTAACGTTAACATAATGTTTAACGAATATTTAACTGCCAATTTTTAACATAAAATCTAAAAAACATGATAATATGATAAAAATGATTGGATATTAAAATATTTTTGATACTTTCGGCACTGTAATAGTGTGGAAACGATTATTTAACACGAGTTATCAACACGAAAACGTTTTCGTTTTTAGTTTAACAGGTTTCTGTTGTTTGTTAACTTAAAAATTAGATAATTTTACCCCACGAGAAGTGAATTATTAACAAAAATCAAATGAGTTTAATTTAAAATGTTTATCATGAAGAACAGTTTACGAAAAGGCTTGCTCCTTTTTTGTGCCGTACTGGGATTTGGTATGGCGCATGCGCAAAGTGTATCGGGTACTGTTTCTGATGCCAACGGTCCGCTCCCGGGAGCGAACGTGTTGGTAAAGGGGACAACCAACGGTACGCAAACCGATTTTGATGGAAATTACTCCTTGAGTAATGTTCCTGCTAATGCCGTTTTGGTATATAGCTACATCGGGTTTAAATCCGCCGAAGTAGCGGTGGGCGGTCGCACAACCGTCAACATCACGCTTGAAGAAGATGCACAAGCATTGGAAGAAGTGGTGTTGGTAGGGTATGGTGCGGTACGCAAAAAAGATGCGACGGGTGCAGTTGCCTCGGTAAAAGCAGAAGATTTTAACAAAGGTATTACCACTTCCGCAGACCAGTTGTTACAAGGTCGGGTTTCAGGGGTGCAAATTACCTCATCTTCAGGTGAGCCAGGTGCTGCAGCAAACATCCGTATTCGCGGTACATCGTCTATCCGTGGTGGTAACGAACCATTAATTGTGTTAGATGGTGTACCCTTGTCCGGTGGTGGTATCACTCCTGAATCCGATGCCTTTGGGGGTTCAAGTGGGACTAACCCGTTAAACTTTATCAATTCGGCTGATATTGAAAGCATCGATGTGTTAAAAGATGCATCTGCCACAGCTATCTACGGATCTCGCGGCGCTAACGGGGTGATTTTGATAACGACTAAGAGCGGTAAGTCAGGTAAACCTCAGATATCATATTCCAGTTCATATAGCTTTGCTAACAGATCGGAAACCTTGGATGTACTGAAAGCTGATGATTTTCCAGCTGCAGCAGGGGCGTTGGGATTTGAAACTCCAGATTTAGGGGCGAGAATAGATCCGTTTAACAATATTTTGCAAACTGCGTTTACCCAAACTCAGGATGTTTCTATCTCCGGAGGTAGCGAAACAGGAAATTACAGATTTTCTGTTGGCTATTTAGATCAAGAAGGTGTAATCAAAAACACCGGACAGGAGAAATATACTACCAGTCTAAGCTTAGGCCAAAACGCATTTAATGACCGTGTTAAATTCACGGTTAATACAATAGCCTCTTTTGTCCGTGATGACCGTGCGCCGATTGGTGACAACGCTGGTGCCGAGGGGGATTTGATATCATCTGCCATAAAGTGGAATCCTACCAGGTCTTTCTTCAATCCGGATGGTAGTTTTTTGCAATTGGGAGACAATCAACGAAATCCTTTGGCAATGATTGATTTTTATAAAGATTTAACTGAAACCACGCGGATTTTTACAAATCTAGGTGCCCGGGTTAAAATTATTGAAGGTTTGAGTTTTCAAACAAACATAGCTGTTGATCATGCAAAATCTGATAGGAGAATCGGTATATCCCGATTATTAAACACGAATGATACGTTTAATAGAGGTAGGGTTGATATTCGAACGGTTACTGCGTCAAATATATTGTTTGAAAATACAATCACTTGGGACAAAGAATTTACGGAAAATTATAAACTGAATTTCGTTGCCGGTTATTCATACCAATTATTTGAAAAAAGGGGCACAAATACATTGGCCAGAGATTTTTTAGTTTCCGACCCCAATAAAATGATTAAAAACCTAGGATTTGCGGAAACTTTCAGGCAGGATGAACAATCTTCTTTCGAGGATCCTAAAAACGAGTTGCAATCATACTTTGGCCGTGCCAATGTGACTTTCTTCGACAAATATTTGTTGACAGCTACCCTTCGTGTGGATGGTTCATCAAGATTTGGTTCGGATGAGCAATATGGTTACTTCCCTTCAGTAGGTGCCGCTTGGCAGATTCACAAAGAAGGCTGGTTGCCTGACTACGTGTCTGATTTAAAATTACGTGCCGGTTGGGGTATTACAGGTAACCAGGAGTTTGGATCGGGCCTTTCTCAAAATCAGTTTGGGCCGGCTGATAATGGTGCGACCCAAACTGTCGTGGGGAATAATAAATTGCAATGGGAAGAGACCACTCAACTCAATTTAGGTTTGGATTTCGGGATTCTAAATGATCGTTTTACGGCCTCGGTTGATTACTATTACAAAGAAACCACGGATATTCTTTTTAGGATTCGTCCAAGGAATGTTTCTCCTAATGCATTCCAATGGGTTAATTTAGATGATGTGGCGATAAGGAATCAAGGTGTGGATATTACTTTAAAAGGCGATATCATTGACAAAGGAGACTTTAAGTTTTCTCTCGCGTACAACATGAGTTTTCTTGAGAACGAACTCAACGGTATATCTAAGCGTTTTTCAAATGGTTTACGGACAGGTGTGATTTCTGGGCAAGGCTTGTCTGGGGAAAGAGGGCAATTGCTTTTTGATGGCCAGTCTTTATTTTCATTTTACATACCAATCTTTGAAGGGTTTGATGCCAACGGGAATTCTGTTTACAGGGATGTAAATGGAGATGGAATAAGATCAACTGATTTTACCCCCGTGGGTCAGGGAGACAGGGCGTTTGTTGGAGATCCTAACCCGGACATTACAATTGGTATCCAAGCGAATTTTTCATACAAGAAATGGGATTTGAGTGCGTTCTTTAACGGTGCCTACGGCGCTGAAATTTTTGACAATACTGCTTTGCAACTTTTCAATACATCTTCGCTTGCCAGAGGTGAAAATGTAACCGCCGAAACAGCCAAGTCCCCTCAGAATACAGGTGAATCCTTGGCAGTAAGTACAAGATTCTTGAAAAGTGGGGATTTCTTGAGATTAAACAACCTTACTTTAGGCTATACGTTTGATTCCGCCCAATTGAAACAGTCATGGATTAACTCCCTAAGGTTGACGGTTACCGGACAAAACCTGTTTGTAATTACCCCGTATGACGGTTTTGATCCGGAGGTAAACATTAGTAAAAGTGTTGATGGTGTTCCTTCTTTTGGGATTGATGCTACGGCATTCCCGAGAGCTACCTCTGTTGTATTTGGTTTAACAGCTAATTTTTAAAGTATTATGAAAAAGTATTTGTTAATTTTTATGATGATTTCTTCATTTATCAGCTGTACCAGCTTGGATGAAGAATTAGAAGGTACCCTTACTATCGACGAAGCTAAGACTGCGGGGGATGTAGAAGGGTTATTAACCGCAGCATATTCTTCGTTAGGGCCGTTCGGCTCTCAGGATAGGGCTTGGGCATTGGCAGAACACACTTCCGATGAATTGGCTGGGCCAACCCGTGGTCCGGACTGGGATGATGGGGGTGCTTGGAGGCAGTTGCATCTTCAGACTTGGAATACCACAAGTGGTTTCGTTATTGAAACTTGGAACGGTTTACTCGAGGGTGTCTTTAGAGCGGGTATAATCCTACAATTTAGCCCCAATCAGGAACAAGAAGCAGAAGCAAGGTTTTTGAGAGCTTTTTATAATTTTTGGATTTTGGATAATTGGGGTCGTGTATTCTCTCGCGAACCGAACGAAGATTTGACATTGCCGCCTAGCACAAACCTTGAGAGAGCAGACGGGATTGACTTTGTCATTAGTGAGTTAGAAGCCGCTTTGATTAATCTTCCGGATAATCCTGCTCGGCCTGGTGGGGCTACCAAAAACGCCGCTCGGGCTATGTTGATGAAGGCATATCTGAATAGAGCAGTCTATAAAGCGACCGGTGCTGACGGGGCTGCCCAAAAAGGTCCCTTCACGTTTGATGTTGCTGATATGAATGCAGCTATTAAACATGCAAACGATGTTATTAATTCCGGACGGCACGAGTTAGACAGTGACTATTTTGATGCGTTTCGCCCTGATAATTCCAGTTTGTCTAGTGAAAACATCTTTTTCATAAACAATTCCAGAGGAAGCAATACGTCTAACAGTCAGTCAAGATGGTTTATGACCTTGCACTATAACCAAACACCGGGTGGCTGGAATGGGTTTGTTGCGTTGAGCGATTTGTATGACTCTTTTGATGCTACAGATATCCGAAGAGGTTTGCCCCATACTGAATTTCCGGAGATGGATGGTAAAACAGGAGTAGATGTTGGTTTCTTGATTGGTCAACAATACGATAAGGATAGTGTTGCAATTAAAACCAGACCTGGTGCACCTCTAATTTTCACCAAGAATTTTTCTTTAACTGTTTCGGATGAAGCCATGGGACTAAGAGTGATAAAGTATCCGATTGATTTTGAAAACTTTGATAATCCTGAAAATGACTATGTTCTTCTTCGTTATGCCGATGTCTTGCTGATGAAGGCTGAAGCAATTCTTAGAGGTGGAACAGATCCACTAGGGGAAACGACACTTAGTATTGTAAATGATATCAGGACAATTAGAAATGCTACTCCCCTTGCTTCAATCGATTTGGTGGAACTTCTCAAAGAGCGTTCCCGTGAATTGTATTGGGAAGGTTGGAGACGTAACGACCAAATCCGTTTTAGCACCTATTTGAATGCGTTCCAAGAAAAACCGGTTTCAACAGAAAAATTCTTGTTGTTCCCGATACCTCCGGACGTGTTGAGTGTAAGCCCCGAGCTTAAACAAAACCCCGGTTATTAGTCTTTAACCACATGGTTTAATAAAACGAGAGGTTGCCATTCGGCAACCTCTTTTTTTTGTGCGTAACCCAGTCAAATAAAAATTTGTCATCATACCAAAACTTGGTATATTTGTGTAAAATTATTTTGTCATGGCAAAGAACACATCTATTTTACTAGGGAATTATTTTAATGATTTTATTGAACGGCAATTAAAAACGGGCAAATTTTCGTCAGCAAGCGAAGTCGTAAGAACTGCTTTGAGAATGTTTGAGCAAGAGGAGTCGAAGAAAGCGGAGCTAATTAAGGAGCTTAAAAAAGGTGAAAAATCTGGGTTCGTTAAGAATTTTAACCGAGATACTTTTTTAAATGATTTACACAATAAACATTTGGGTAAATGATCTTTAAAATAAGTAAAGAAGCATCGAATGACCTTGAAAAAATTTGGCTTTATACAATCGAAAATTGGCCTGCCGAACAGGCGGACAGGTATTTGAATTTAATTCTTGACGAAATAGAATACCTATGCCATAAACCAAATTCGGGAATGGGTTCAGGGTACATTAGAAAAGGGTATTTACGAACCAAGGTCAAATCTCATTTTATATTTTATAAAATCAATGAAAAGCGGGATGAGTTAGAAATCATCAGAATATTACACCAACAAATGGATGTAGAAAACCGTTTAAACGAATAAAATGTCAGTCGCCAACAATTATCCGCATTAATGGTAAATATAAGACTGTCAATTAGTTAGTATGATAAATTTAAGTTTTAATATTTTTGTATGCTCAGTACTGATAGTCGCCACCGAATAAAGGCCCGGGACGGAGAAGACGAAAAAATAATTGTATTGCTTGTTGGTGGAGATAAACCGTCTCAACAAAAAGACATTAAGAAAGTAAATGAAATCGGTGGGAAAATGACACTATCCCACAAAGTGTGAAATTTAAAAAGGCTGGACTGCGTAATTCGTATGATTGGCATCATTGCCCCCTAAAAAATATCATGGTCGTGAGGGTTTTAAGCAAAATGTTCAGGTCGAGAAACAGGCTGCGGTGTTTGATATAAAACAGGTCGTACTGCAACTTCTCGAGCATGTCTTCTTCGTTCGCCCCGTATTTTGACTTGACTTGCGCCCAGCCCGTTATGCCGGGTTTGATGACGTGCCGGGTTTCGTAAAACGGGATTTTTTCAGACAATTGTTTGATAAACTCCGGGCGCTCAGGCCTCGGGCCGATAAAACACATTTCGCCTTTCATCACGTTGATGAGCTGTGGCAACTCGTCGATGCGGCTTCGCCTGAGAAACTTTCCAAACCGGGTAATCCTTTGGTCGTTTTGCTGAGCCCAAACCGGCCCGTTTGCTTCTGCATCTTGAATCATTGTCCGCAGCTTGATGATTTCAAACACAGCTCCGTTTTTGCCCACTCTTTGTTGGTGGTAAAACAATTTCCCACGGTTGGCAAACAAGTTCCCAATCCAGACGAAAGGTATTAAAATTATAAAAACCAACAATCCCAAGGCGGATAAAACCCAATCCATCAGCGTGTGAAAAATGAGATAGAGCTGGTTTTGATTGCTCCTGCTAAAGGGGAAATACTTGTAGAAATCTTTCCCGACATGCTGGACGGGGACACGATGTGTGATTTCTTCATAGACTTGTGTATATTCCCGGATGATGATGCCGCTCTCTAAAAGCACGATTAACTTTTCATAAATCTCCGGATTGACAAAATCGGAACTGTTTACCGCCATGATAATCTCTGAAACTCGATTTTGTTGAACGAAATTTTCCAACTCTTCAGCTTTTACCCATGTGAATTTTGGGTCAATATACTGAGATACTGCTTTTTTGGTACCGATAAATCCCATGATGACATTGTTGGGATTGAACTTTTCGATGGCAGATCGAATCATTTCAAATTCTTCTTCGTTGCCGATGACAAGGATGTGTTTGTGAAATCTGGAGGAGGCAAAAAAGCGTATATAAAACATCCGCCATGCCAAAAGCGATATATACACCGCGCCAATAAAATAGAGTAACTCAATCCTTCTTTTTGGTAAAATCGGCGAAATATAAGGTGTGAACAAAAATGCAATCACTACCAACAATGCGCCAATAGATCCGTTTTTGAAAGTAGCCTCCGTGTTTGAGGCAACCTGCAAATCGTACATTTCAAAGAGGGTATAAAACAAGAGTATATAAAATCCCAAAAGGAGGGTCCATTGCAAATTGAAGGTGTCAAAATCGAGATATTTGAATTCGATGAAATAGCTCAATATTTTGAGAAAAGCAAACACGACAACCACATCAAAAATCCGCAACAACAACTTACGTTCCGAAATCTCAAAGTGAATCTTCTTTTTTTGGGTATTTAAGTTTTTTTTCACATTTCAAAGATAGGGTTCTTTCCGCAAAAGAAAATGCATGCAGAAGAGCTTTGTCAAAGTTTTAAACTTAGGCTAAGCTATTTTTATTTCAAAAACATCTTTAAAATAGTTTTGCTTTAGGCATCAGTTCAAGAGTTCTTTCCACTTATATTTCACTTTCTCCCAAGCAAATTCCCCGGCTGTCATGTGATTAAAAACAATCTCCTCAAGGGAAAAATATTGACAGGAAAGCAATCAAATCATACTCAATTTGGCTAAAGCCATGACATTCACAAACCTGTTTAGGTTGGCTAAAGCCAACCGCAATTTATCAATTGCATCCCGCTTCAGCGGGATGACAGCTGCAACAACCCAAAAAGGCTTTAGCCAAATAAAAGATTAATGGGCTAAATGATGCTTAAAAATTGGTTGACAATCTTTGGGTATTAAAAATCAAAAGTATAAACCAAGCGTGATGTTGTAAGGCGTTATACCCGCTCAATTATTTTTACCGGACAACAAAAATTATGTATGTTTTTTTCACATTTCAAAGACAGGGTTTCTTTCCGCAAAAGAAAATGCATGCAGAAGAGCTTTGCCAAAGTTGCCTTGTTAAAGATTGATGTGGCTGCCGAATCACGCCAAGAGCCCCGTCCATTTGCTTTTCACTTTTCCCCATGCACCATTTGTATGTGAAATTTATCTTTTAGTCAGATAAAAAACCTATTTATATTATGTATAATGTTTATTGTCAACATGTTATATATCTAACTCACATTAAATAGGCAAGACCTCTTTGACATTAACAAAAACCGGGCTTGTGCATTAGAAAGTTTACTCTTCGGTTAATTAAAATCCGAAATATTTTTTGTACGGATATTTTACGTACATTTGTTGTGTCAATTTAATTAAATTATGAAAGCCACAGATTTAAAACAGTCTCGTTTAGAAGTAAGGATATCAGAGATCGATAAAAAAATTTTCGAAAAAGCTTCTCGCATAAGTGGCCATAAAACGCTTACGAGTTTTGTTACCTACATAGTCAGGAAACAAGCAAGGGAAATCATTGAAGAAAAAGAAAAAATTTTAGCAAGCGAAAAAGATAAAGAAGTGTTTTTCAACGCGATTTTAGCCAACAATAAACCAAATGATAAATTGAAAAGCGCAACGAAAAAATATTTGGATTTACAGGTTTCCCGATGATTTTTTCAATAAAACTATTTGACAAGCTGTTTGACAGAGCCGGATTTGACTGTACCAAACCGCCGCTCAACGAATATTTAACAAAGCAGGTAAGCCAGGATATAAAAAGAAATCTTTCTGTCTGCTTCGTTCTCTTAGATAAAGAGGATGTCGTAAAAGGATATTACACACTTTCTAACAGCAGCATTCCACAAAAACATATACCGAGGAAATTTTTTAAAAAATTCCCAAATTCATACGCCGATATTCCCGTAACATTACTTGGAAGATTGGCAATTGATAAATCCATTTTTAAAAAAGGCCATGGAGAGTTGCTGCTTATAGATGCTTTGAAACAGTCATACGAAGTTTCCCAAATGTCCATTGGTTCGGTTGCAGTAGTTGTTGACCCAATTGATGGAGATGCGATGGTTTTTTATGAAAAATATGGATTCATAAAATTGGAAGATAGCGGGAAAATGTTTTTACCAATGAATGTGATAGCTAAATTATTTGAATAAAATCCGTAGTGGCAACTTCCGCTCTGAAATCTCAAAGTGAATCTTCTTTTTTTGGGTATTTAAGTTTTTTTTCACGTTTCAAAGATAGGGTTCTTTCCGCAAAAGAAAATGCATGCAGAAGAGCTTTGGCAAAGTTTAAAACTTTGCCAAAGCAATTTTTATTTCAAAAACATCTTTAAGATAGTTTTGCTTTAGGCATCAGTTCAAGAGTTCTTCCCACATACTTTTCACTTTCTCCCAAGCAAATTCCTCGGCTGTCAACCGTCCTGCTCGGCTGATTTGCGCAGTCAAAATCGGGTTTTCAATCAATCGAATCATTTGTTGCGCCATGGTTTCTGCATCGTTGTCCGGGCAAAGCAACCCGTTTTTATCATCGACAATCAATGCAGAGATGCCGCCCACATCGGTCGAAACCACCGGCATGCCCAAAGCCATCGCTTCGAGTACGCTCACCGGAAGATTATCCAAATGGGTGGTGTTGATAAAAATGTCATATTCCCGCGAAAGCGCAGCCCATTCCGGTTTTGACAAGCGTCCGGTAAATCGCACGCCTATTTTCAAAGTTTGTGCAAGTTCAACACATCTCGGATAAGTATCATCCATCGCCGGTCCCACCATACAAAGCGAAACTTTATAACCTTTTGTCTTCAGCAAATGGGCAACTTCTATCGCCATCTCAGGATGATAGATTTCTTTGAACGAACGCACCCAAAGCAGTTTGGCAGCAACCGTACTTCGCTCTTTAAAAGAGTAATTTTCCAATTCGATAAAATTGGGGATACAAACTGTATTTTGAAATCCATTTTTGATAAAGGAATCATGCATATAGTTTGAGGGGGCAATGTTTGTCTTAGAATTTTTAAACAATAGGTTGCTCATTCTCGGTGAGTTTTTCAACCGGGTGGGTAGATTCCCACCATGCAAAACGGGGAAATAAGGCAAGCGAAGCAATCTGCACAACATTCCGCAAAGCAATGCGTAGTAAAAATTCTGCGTGCTGTAAGTGTCAATCAGTACGGCATCCGCTTTTGAACGATTCCGAACAATTGTAAATAGCATATCGGCCAGGCGTGCCCAGCTGTTTTTTTTGTCGGAAGTAGTGATTACCCGATAGCCCGACTCGCCGAGTTTTGCCCCCAAAGTTTCCACGCCCGTAGGTGTCTTGCCATGTGCAGAAAGCTTGTTGCCAATGTATAAAATGGTTTTATAACCCGTGTGGCCGGCGGTAAAATTGATAACCCCTTTACTCATTTTTCTGAATATTTATACTGTGCACACCCAAATTCCACAATCCACAATCCTTAATTCCTAATTCTTAATTCTTAATTCTTAACTCTTAACTCCTCCTGCACATCCAACAAGCTGAGCGCGTAAATAAACGCCGGCGCCGCCAGCCGCATCGATGAATGGTTGATGGTCAAAAACCAAAATGCCAAATAGGACAAGAAATAAAAATTTTTCCGGTTTTTGATGCGGTAAATCAAAGGTGTGAAAAATAAGATAGACATCGCGATGATGCCCAAAATGCCGTGCTCGGCCAACAATCGACTGATTTCATTGTGAGAAGCCGATTCAATACCGGTTTCTTGCTCCCGATATTCTTTATTTTTTCCGACACCGATCCCAACGAAAGGATGCTCTTTAAAGGCTTCTATTTCTGTTGAAAAAAGCTCAATCCTCCCGGTGGAGATGTCTTTATCCGAACGCCCCGCCACATCTTTCGATGCATAACGTAAGTCCAGCAAACCACGTGTTTGATACGAACTGTACAGCCAAGTTGTGAAGCCCGCGAACGATACGATTAGTACAAAAACCACCAATTGGCTCCTGACTTTGGCGTTGGATCGGATAGCCACCGAAAACATTAACAGCAGACACATGGCCAATCCGGTATAGATCCCACCTCTTGACAAAGTCACCAATCCGCGAAAACCCATCAACGCAAACAGAAAGATATTGACCCCCAAAAGCAAAGGGTTTTGTGAATGAAACAGCAATCTGGAAAATGCCAAAAAAATACCCAAACCAATCAAGGTGGCAACTTGGTTGGGGCCGAAACCGCCCGATGCCTGAAAATTAGATTCTGTATTGGTCACTATATCGCGCAGGCTGGGTGTGTAGAGAAATAGATAAACAGCGGTACTGATCAATGGAAGAAATGCGGCCAGCCCGATGTTGGAGAGCTGAAACCGGGTCACTTTTTTCTTATAAGCATAAAGCGCGGCAATGCCCAAAGTAACCGGGCCGCTCAGGTTAAAAGCGATGGCAGTTCTGATATTGGTGTCAAAACCCAAAGTTTCAGATGAAACCAAAATGCCTGGTGCCAAAAGCAATAGATAGATAAAAAATCCCACACCATTTTTTGAGAAACCTTCGTACAACATTCCAATCATACAAAACGCCATTACCTCATATTTAGCGGCTTCATAAAATATAGCACCACCTGTCATTCGTACAAAAACCTCACTTCCAACCACATAGGCACATGCGTACAGTACTTCGTGGTTTCTATTTCTGTTTTTGACAATCAAATAGGCGAAAAAAACCAAAAAGGCAAAATAGTATAGCTTAGAAAATCCTTCAAAAGTGAAAATGGCCAATCCGATAAAAACATGCAAAAGCACCAGCCCAAGATAGGAAGTCGGTGAAATATTGTGTTTTTTTAAAGCTCGTTGTAGCATGCCAATAGTTTTGTGACGGCCTTTTCGGGCGAAAATTGTTTTTGCACCCGATTTTTAAAATCCATCCCCAATCGGGTAGCGGTTTGTTTGTCAGTTATCAACAAAGATAAGGAAGCTTTCAATTGTTCTGCATTTCCCGATTCAATCAATAAACCTTGCGGTGGATTACCCAAAATGCCAGCACATTCCCCGACATTCGTAACAACCACCGGCAAACCTGCCAAGCCATATTCCAACAAGGCCAACGGGAAACCTTCCGATTGGGAAGGCAACACACCGATGTTTGCCTGGCTCAGAATGTGGTGAATGTCTTCCCGGGAGTCATAGATAAAAATATTTTCTTGCAGTTGATGGGTTTCGATGAATTGCCGAATCTGATTAAAATACGCATCCCCAAAATTTTTCCCAACAAGATGGAGTGTCCATTCGGGGAAAATTTTCGAAAGTTTCCTAAAAACCGTCAACAAAAACAAATGCCCTTTTTGTGGCCTGAAATTTGCCAAACAAACGATTCTTTTCCCGGGCAACCCCGAAAGCTTAGTGCTTTCGGAAATGTGATGGCCTAAGATTGAAAAATTATGTAAATAAATAACCTTTTTGACGGGAAGATGTGTTTCACACCAGATTTTCAACAATGGATTGACCACCACGATTAGATGGATAAACCGGGAAGCAAGTTTCAAAAAAAACAAAGGCCTGTTTTCTAATTCCTCACTCTTCCCGTAATGATCATGCCAAACGACTTTAAGCTTTCGGACAAAAAGTTTACACAAAACCGCCGTCATAAAGGAAGTCCCGTGTGCGTGAATCACACCGATTTGGTATTTTTTTACATACCGGGCCAATCGAATAACCGCGGCCAAGTCGATAGCCGATTTTTTCCGTAAAAAAAGATAACCTACTTCGGGTTTCAATTGTTTTTTCAACAGCCCTTCTTGCCGGGTTGCACACAAATATGAGGCTTCCAAGTGTTGGCTTAATTCGTTGGCATAGTTGAGCGCCACGCGTTCGGCACCACCCGCATTGAGCGTATCGATGAGTTGCAAAACGGTCATAAGGATTGGGGTTTTAGCAATTTTCGTATTTCCGATTCAAACCTTTCCAAAGTGTAATTTTGCGACCAATTGGCGGCAAGTTCGGCCATTTTTTGAAGTGTATCCGGATTTTTTATAAGCGAGATAAAGGACTCTGTTGTTTTGTTTAAATCGGTTTCAAAAAACAAACCTCTTTTCCCGAAATCGAGCATCCACGGCACGCAAGACACAGGTGAAACAATCGGAATTGCGCCCCAAAACATGGCTTCTGCCACCGCTTTCGGCCAACCTTCCGATTGGGAAGGCAAGAGCAAAAAATCAGCAGTTTGATAGGCTTTTTTCAACACTTCTTTGGGTTGATTGCCATGCAGTTTTACGTTTGCTTCAAACTTTTTTTCCTGGATGAAATCGGATAGTTTTTCGCTTTCCAAACCATCGCCATAGAAATCCAATCGAACCGTCAGTTCATGTTTTTCTTGCAATTGATAAACCCATTCCAATGCCTTCATCGGGTTTTTGTTGGGTGATAAACTTCCGACAAAAATAAACCGAATACAATCGGAATACGATCGTTTATTCAACGCTGTTTTTTCTGATTCAGCATACGAAGCCGTAAAAAAAGGGACGATATTTTTGGAAACGCCCGGCCAATCGCCATAAACCAATACTCGCATGTTGCGGGTCAAAAACCGGTTGTTCAAAATCCATTTTTGCAGCCGATAACTCAGGGGTTGTGTTGCGTTCGGATCCCAATTTCCGGCATATTTGGCAGTTTTGGGTTTCCACGGAAAAAGAATTTGTACCAAACACCCCAACAAACCAATGTTGCCCGGACAACGCAGATGGATATGGTCTGCCCAAAGACAGACAGAGAAGATTTTATACAGTATTATGGGAAGTTGACATAAACTTGTAAGCGTGTTTTTGAAGTTTAAAAAATCAATGGAAGGAATTTTTTCTAAAACAAAATTATCGTGTTGATAGGGTAGCAAAATATTTTCAGATTCGACAAAAGTGTTCTTCGATTCGGGAGCCACAACCCGAAGGGCATCAACCTGTTGAAGCCACAAATTCATTTCATTTACATAAGGACTATAAGCCCAAAGCATCGCGTTTTTTTTGAAATGTTGAACATGTGAGATAATGGCAAACTTCACTGCATAAATTTAGTAGCGTAAAATACGTTTAAATTTTGGAATTAAGCAAAGCGTGTGACTTGTTTAATTGTCAGGTCGAGTTCTCGATACGGTTTTTCACTTTGCTTCCAAACCTACTCGAACTGACATTAGTTGCTACGAAGAGATTGTCAGGTCGAGTGATTGCGATGAGGCACGAATCGGAATTGTATCGAGACCTCGCACAATCCGAATAAAATCAAATCGCATGAATAATATCGTGTTTGGTAATAATTTGGTGTTTGCCTTCACCCAAATCGACCAACACAGCCGAATTTTCTTTGGTGATTAGTTTTGAAACCATCTCCACGCTCGCGCTTTTGGAAACTACCGGAAAAGCAGCCTGCATCACTTCGCGAATGGGTTTGTCGTTGAGGTTTTTGTCTTCAAAAAACCTTCGCAACAGCGAAGTCTCATCTACCGAACCTACAAATCCGGTGTTGTCAATCACGGGGATTTGCGAAATGTTGTATTTGCGCATCCGTTCGATGGCGTGTGACACCAATTCTTCTGTGCGGACTATTACCAAGGATTTGTCTGCGTGGTTGCGAATCAAGTCCTCGGCAGTGGCGACAGCTTCGTCCAAAAAACCGCGTTCGCGCATCCAGTCGTCGTTGAATATTTTCCCCACGTATCGTGTGCCACTGTCGTGAAACAGCACCACCACCACATCGTCTTTTTTGAAATGGTCTTTGAGCTGCAACACGCCTTTGACAGCCGCACCTGCCGAATTTCCGACCAAGATGCCTTCTTCCAAAGCCAATTTACGCGTATAAACAGCCGCGTCTTTGTCGGTCACTTTGGTAAAACCTTCTATCAGACTAAAATCGACATTGGCGGGAAGGATATCTTCACCGATGCCTTCGGTCACGTAACTGTAAATTTCATTGGGGTCGAAAATGCCTGTTTCGTGGTATTTCTTAAAAACCGATCCGTAGGTGTCGATTCCCCATATTTTGATATTCGGATTTTTTTCTTTCAAATATTTTCCGACACCTGAGATGGTTCCACCGGTACCGACACCCACCACAAAATGGGTGATTTTCCCATCGGTTTGGTTCCAGATTTCGGGTCCGGTACTTTCGTAATGGGCTTGGGTGTTCGACAAGTTGTCGTATTGGTTGACATACCAGGAGTTGGGTGTTTCGCTTGCCAATCTTTTGGAAACCGAATAATACGATCGCGGATCTTCGGGACTAACATCAGTTGGACAAACCACCACCCGCGCACCCACAGCACGCAAAATATCCATTTTTTCTTTGGATTGCTTGTCGTTCATTACGCAAATCAATTTATAGCCTTTGACGATGGCACCCAACGCCAATCCCATACCGGTGTTTCCGGAAGTACCTTCTATGATGGTTCCGCCGGGTTGCAGTCTCCCATCGGCCTCTGCATCGGCAATCATCTTGACCGCCATACGGTCTTTGACCGAATTACCGGGATTGAAAGTTTCCACTTTGGCCAACACCAAAGCATCTACCTCTTTCGTGACCTTGTTGAGTTTGACCATGGGCGTGTTGCCAATGGTTTCGAGTATGTTATTCGCGTATTGCATTAAAATCGGTTTTGTGCAAAGATAAGAATCCACCTTTGAATGCAGGTGTTTATAAAGCGTTAAATCAAAGTCAAGAAAATTTGATTACTTTTTAATCGGGGGCGGATATTTTTGAAAAATGCGGCTGAGCAAGTCACCGATAAAAAGTTCGCGCTCTTCGGGAGTTTGTCTTTTGGAAACAGCAGATGAAATCGACCCTTGCCAAACCATGCTGCCGGTATTCACATCTATCATATCTACCGTGAGGCTTTCGTTGAGCACATTCCCGCCGATGGGAATTCCACCGGAAACAGACCCACCGACGCGCCTGCCGAAAGTACCCAGCCCGACTCCAATTGATTTGTTTGAAGGGGTTTCGTATTGATTTGAATAAAAGTTGATATACACTTCCGGGTTCTCGCTTTTGCGAATACCTTCCAAACCGAGCACACGCTCCAACTGTTCGACAACGCGTTTTTCATCCAATTCGTTCAAGCCCGATTTGAGTTCGGGATAAATGTTATAGGTTCGGTATTTGGAAAAATCGACTTGTCTGTCAAAGTCGTATTTTACTTTGGATGGTCCGCAGGCAGTTAGAAGAAGTAACCCGAATAGAATGATTAAATTTTTCATCTGTTTAGTTTTTTTTATTATTAATTAACCCCGACTTTATCATTCAGGTGGGGTCTAATCCCGGAGGGATTAAACGTTCATAGCTATGATATTTAATTGTGGTTGTTCGACCCCGTCGGGGTCGAAGAATCGTCTTCAAAGTATAGTTTATGAACGTGTGATTCCTTCGGCATCAGGAAAATCGAGCATTAAAATTTGACAAATCATTCATAATCCAAACCATTAATCCGCATTTGCATCAAATATCAAACCAATTTTAAGCTCATTTAGTGTGTCAGTTCTTTGAAAAGGGCTTCTAAATTTTTGTTTAGGTGCTTGAGTTGAACAATTTTTAATCCGTTATCATGCGCAAAATCGAAAACCATCGGGCGCATGTCTTTTTGGGAATCAAACATCAACTCCCAAGCCAATCCCTCCGTGTTGACGACCGATTGTATGTGGGGTAATTTTTGCAATAAAACATCTTCGATGCGGTAGTCAAATTCCACAAAAATCAGTTGTTCTTTTTGGTTGTTGAGTTCTTTGATGGGTTGGTGGGTAATGATTTTTCCTTTGTCAATCAAAATCACATGGTCGCAAACGGCCTCCACTTCTTGCATGATGTGCGTTGAGAACAAGACCGTTTTTTCCTTGCCCAACGCACGGATGAGGTTGCGGATGTCGGTCAGTTGGTTTGGGTCGAGTCCGGTGGTGGGTTCATCGAGAATCAAAACTGCCGGGTCGTGAATCAAGGCAGCTGCCAATCCCACACGCTGCCGAAAACCTTTGGAGAGTTCGCCGATTTTCTGTCTGTAAGCTTCCGCAAGCCCTGTTTGTTCGATTACGCGATCGATGTTTTGTTTTGAAACCGCATATACATTCGCACAAAAAGCCAAATATTCTTTCACATACATCGATTCGTAGAGCGGATTATTCTCAGCCAAATATCCAACAGCGCGTTTCACTTCCATCGGATTTTTTGAAATGTCATAGCCGTTTACGATGGCTTTTCCGGAATCGGCACGCAAAGTGGTGGTCAGTATTTTCATCAATGTTGATTTTCCGGCACCGTTCGGTCCCAAAAAACCCGTTACAGAACCACTTGCAAGATCAAAGCTCACCTCGGACAAAGCTTGTTTTTTGCCAAAACTTTTTGATGTGTTTTCAATGGAAATACTCATAAACGAAGGTTTCAAGCAAAATTATGGATTTGAAGCGGTACATTTCACAAAAAAAAATAAAAAAGTTTGATTTGTTTCAAAAGGAATTTTTACTTTAGCACCGAAATTTACAGCAATGAATTCGACTTTCAACTTTTACGGTTATTATTTTTTCTTCTTCTATTTTTTTAGAAGCAAGAAGGGACATGCTGTGGGTTGTTAAATCAAGATAAACCTAACCAAAAGTCCCGACGTATATCGGGGCTTTTTTTTTTGAATGAAATTTTATGCAAAAGGCAATTGCCATACAAGGCGTAACCGGTTCGTTTCACCACATCGTAGCGCAGCAATATTTTGACAAAAATGTCGCGGTCAAAGAATGTATGAGTTTTGGAGAATTGGTAAAAAGCATGCTTTCCGGAGAATGTGATTTGGGCGTGATGGCGATAGAAAATTCGATTGCCGGATCAATTATTCCCAACTACGCTTTGATGGATGAAAATAACCTGAAAATTATTGGTGAATATTTTCTGCCAATTCACCACAACTTGATGGTGTTGCCTGGTCAAACACTGAGAGATGTGAAAGAAGTTTGGTCGCACCCGATGGCTTTGTTGCAGTGTCGCGTTTTTTTTGATAAAAATCCACAAATCAAGTTGATTGAAGACAAAGATACAGCCGAAGTAGCCCGACGAATCAGTCAACAAAAGCTTAAAGGTATTGCAGCAGTCGCCAGTCGAAAAGCGGCAGAAATATTTGGATTAGAAATTGTCGCACCCGAAATCCAGACCATCAACAACAACAGCACCCGCTTTGTGATTCTCAATACAGCCGACAAACAAAAACCATGTGAAAACATCAACAAGGCATCGCTCAAGTTTATTTTGAGTCACGACAGGGGAAGTTTGGCAACTGTACTGAATGTGATGAACGATTGCGGACTCAATTTAACGAAAATACAATCATTGCCGATTATCAATCTACCGTGGAAGTACTCCTTTTTTGCAGATGTTACCTTCGCGGATGAGCAACACTATCGGAAAGCCGTTTCTCTCTTGGAGATTATGGCCTCCGAATTGACCATTTTAGGAGAATACAACACACACGAGCTATGATAAAACAGGCTGATAATCTCAATAAAATTCAAGAATATTATTTCTCTCAAAAACTCAGGGAGGTAAATAAACTGATTGCGGAAGGCAAACCCATCATCAATTTGGGAATAGGCAGTCCCGATTTGTTGCCGCCGCCGGCAGTAATTGATGCACTCAAAAATTCGCTGAACGATGCAGGAGCCAACAAATATCAAAGTTATCAAGGCTTGCCCGAATTGCGGGAAGCCATGCGGAAATTTTACTTCGACTATTATGCAGTTTCTTTGGATGCCTCGCATGAAATTTTACCCTTGATGGGTTCAAAAGAAGGCATTTTTCACATTTCAAAAGCTTTTTTAAATCCGGGTGATGAGGTGTTAATTCCCAATCCGGGTTATCCGACCTATACTTCTGTAACGCATTTGGCAGGCGCAATACCTGTTTATTACGATTTGGCTGAAAAAAACAATTGGTTTCCGGATTTTCAGGCTCTTGCCAAAACCGATTTGTCTCGTGTAAAGTTGATGTGGGTCAGTTATCCGCACATGCCTACGGGAGCCTTGGCAACGAAAAAAGATTTGCAAAAGTTGGTTGAATTTGCCAAAAAACAAAAAATTTTGTTAGTAAACGACAATCCGTACAGTTTTATTTTGAACAACCATCCGGTGAGTATTTTGGCTTGTGAAGGCGCAAAAGCGGTTGCCATCGAACTCAATTCGTTGAGCAAAACTTTCAACATGGCGGGTTGGCGAGTCGGGATGGTTTTGGGCGCTCAAAAATACATCGAACCCATTCTCAAAGTGAAAAGCAACATGGACTCCGGAATGTTCTACGGCATTCAAAAAGGGGCCATCGAAGCGCTGAAGACGCCCATTTCATGGATAGAAACACAAAACAAAACCTACGAAAAACGCAGAGTTTGGGTTTGGAAAATTGCAGATGCCTTGAATTGCACTTTTGATAAAAACGCATCTGGTTTGTTTGTTTGGGCAAAACACCCGAAGCAGCATGAAACGCTCCGTTTGGTGGATGAATTGCTGTATGAAAAAGACGTTTTTGTCGCGCCCGGAACTATTTTTGGAAGCGGTGGAGAAGGTTATATCCGGTTTTCACTCTGTGTGCCGGAAGATCAATTGAAGGAAGTATATAACCGCGTAGTTGTTAAAAAAGTTAGCTTATGAAACAGGCTGTCATCATAGGTGTAGGTTTGATTGGCGGGTCGTTTGCTTTAGACCTTAGACGCTTGTTTCCGCAAATTGAAATTGCAGGAACCGATCTCAGTGAAACCAATCTGCAAATTGCCATCGACCGGAAATTAATTGACCGGGTTGCGGTGGGAAAAGATTATCAATCAGCAGATTTAATCATTGTGGCGATTCCCGTCAATGAAACTTGCCGGTTGTTGCCCGAATTGCTGGATCATTGTGGTGAAAACACCCTGGTTATGGACGTAGGTTCTACGAAAGCCAATATCTGCAAAGCTGTAAAAACGCATCCGCGCCGAGCGCATTTTTTAGCCGCTCATCCAATAGCCGGAACTGAGTTTTCCGGACCCGCAGCAGCGATACATTCACTTTTTCAAGGAAAATCACAAATTTTGTGCGAAACAGAAAATACCCGAAAAGATTTGCTTGACAATCTAATTAAAATCTTCAATCAATTGGGCATGCGCGTACTGTTTATGAATGCAAAAGATCACGACAAGCACATCGCCTATGTGTCGCATCTGTCGCACATCAGCTCGTTTATGTTGGGGAAAACTGTTCTCGAAATCGAGAAAAACGAAAAGAACATTTTTGACATGGCTGGCAGTGGTTTCGGCTCTACCGTCCGGTTGGCAAAAAGTTCGCCGGCCATGTGGACACCGATTTTTGTACAAAATAAAAAGAACGTTTTGACTGCCTTGGACGAATACATATTAAATTTGCAAGAATTCAGAAAGATGATTGCCGAGGAAGACATTGATGGGATATTTCAGGATATGCAAAACACCAACCACATCAGAGAAGTATTGAAAGGAATTTATAACGAAGTATAATTAGAAACAAAATCATAAAAATGAAAAACAACAAAGAATTCAGAACCTGGTTAGACAAGATGAATTTGTCTCATCCGCTATTGATAGCCGGCCCTTGCAGTGCAGAAACCGAACAGCAAGTGTTGGATACGGCACATCAACTCAAAGATACCGACACCACTGTTTTCAGAGCGGGTATCTGGAAACCGCGTACACGCCCGGGTATGTTTGAAGGTGTGGGAGCCATCGGACTCAAATGGATGAAGCGAGCCAAAGACGAAACCGGACTGATGATGGCAACTGAAGTTGCCAACACGGCGCATGTAGATCTGGCATTGGAACACGACATCGATGTGTTGTGGATCGGTGCGCGCACAACGGTGAGTCCGTTTAATGTGCAAGAAATTGCTGAAGCTTTGAGAGGAACCGACAAAATCGTTTTAATCAAAAACCCGGTCAATCCGGACTTGTCACTTTGGTTGGGAGCTGTTGAGCGAATCTACAAAGCAGACATCAAAAACATCGGTGTCATTCACCGCGGTTTTTCGGCTTATCAAAAAACGAAATACCGGAACAACCCGGAATGGCAATTGGCCATCGAATTGCAAAATCAATTTCCCGATTTACCCTTGATTTGTGACCCTTCTCACATCGGTGGCAAACGCGATATGATTTTTGACATCAGCCAAACGGCACTAGACCTCAACTACGACGGATTGATTATCGAAACCCATCCCGATCCGGACAACGCTTGGAGCGATGCCAGCCAGCAAGTAACCCCGAAACGGTTGATTCAGATCACCAAAGAGTTGAAAGTGAGAAAAGAAACCGGAGAAGGACAAGATTATTTGCAAAAGCTTCAAAAACTCAGAACCAAAATAGACACACTCGACGATCAGTTGCTTCACATGCTATCGGAAAGAATGAACATATCGACGGAAATCGGGAAAGTGAAAAAATCGCAAAACGTTGCCATTCTCCAAACCGGACGATGGAATGAAATCCTTGGTAAAATGATACTTGAAGGTGAACAATTGGGCTTGAGTGAAGAATTTGTGTTGCGCATTTTCAAAGCCATTCACCAAGAGTCTATCAACAAACAAGCGAAGATTTTGGATAATTAGGCAAGTAGGACATTTCCCCTAAATCCCCTTTTCAAAGAGGGGATTTTTTATTGGATAATGTGCACGTTTAATTTTAAACAAGAAAAAATCGGTTTTAATTGTATTTTTGAGGCAATTATAACCCACATAAACTTCGATGACCGGACTCGTATATAAATCCACAGGCAGCAATTACTGGGTGAAGACCACTTCGGGAGTGTTATTTGAATGTAGAATCAAAGGTAAATTTCGGATTCAGGGCATCAAAAGCACCAATCCGATTGCTGTTGGCGATTTGGTAGATTTTGACATAGAAATTTCATCCGGAAAAGAGATAGGCATCATCAAGCACATACACGATCGGAAGAACTATCTGGCCCGACGTTCGGTCAATCTATCGAAGCAACTTCACATACTCGCTGCCAACATAGATCAAGCTTTTTTACTGGTTACACTCAACAATCCACCAACTTTGACCGGATTTATCGACCGTTTTTTGGCAACATGTGAAGCTTATGATATCAAAGTGATTATTCTATTCAATAAATCGGACACCTATGAGGGAGATGCGGTTTTTGAATTGAAATTCCTCAAACATTTATACGAAAAAATCGGGTATGAATGTTATGAAATTTCGGCCAAACAAGGCACACATACCGAGTTGCTTCAAAACCTGATGAAAGACAAAATCACCTTGTTGGCAGGGCACAGTGGTGTGGGAAAATCGACATTGGTCAATTCGCTGGATGCTAACTTATCTATAAAAACAAAAAATATTTCGGAGCAGCATCAGCAAGGACAACACACCACCACATTTGCAGAAATGTACGACCTCAATTTCGGTGCACGCATCATCGATTCGCCCGGCATCAAAGGATTTGGAATTTTTGACATGGAGAAAGAAGAGATTGGCCATTTTTTTCCTGAGTTTTTTGCTTTGAAAAGCCATTGTAGATTTCACAACTGTTTGCATTTGGAAGAACCGGGTTGTGCCGTAAAAGAAGCGCTTGAGCAAGAAGAAATTGCGTGGAGCAGATACCAAAATTATGTTCAAATGTTGGATGGAGATTCCAACTACCGAGAAGATATCTATGCAGTTGAATGATTTGTTTGCCATAAAAAACAACCATGAGAGCCATTATTCAAAGAGTCAGTCAAGCTTCGGTGGAAATAGAAGGAAAAGTAGTTGCAGAGATTGCAACCGGTTTATTAATTCTATTGGGCATTGAACACGAGGACAGCCATGAAGATATGGAATGGTTGTCCGGAAAAATTGCGCGAATCCGTATATTCAGTGATGCAGATAATTTGATGAATCTTTCTCTTCAGGATATCAACGGCGATGCCATCGTAGTGAGTCAGTTTACACTGCATGCAGCCACCAAAAAAGGCAACCGACCTTCCTTTATCAAGGCTGCCAGACCGGAAATTGCCATACCGTTGTATGAAAATTTTGTACTGCAATTGGAAAAAGAACTCAGCCGAAAAGTGCAAACAGGCAAATTTGGTGCGGACATGAAAGTCCGGCTGCTCAACGACGGACCGGTGACGATTTTTATGGATTCTAAAAACCGGGAGTAAAAAACCCATTCGGGGTTGGAGGTGTTGAAAATTTCAAGTGTTAAAGTTTCCATAAATTAATTCTAAATCTTTACATTTGAATAGCACTTCAAAAAATCCCCAGATGCGGACATTTTACTTATTTTGTGTTTTCGTTTACCTTTCATTCTCAAACGAAATATTAGCTCAGAAACAGATCGATTACACCTTTGCAAACATCCCACCCGAACTGATTAAAAATGCCAATGCGGTTGTTCGGTTGCAGGAAACCAAGATAGACATTCATTCTTTTAAGGATTTGACTGTCAAAAAGAAGCGAATTGTGACGGTATTGAATAAGTATGGAGATAAATTTGTCCAGACCTATCAATTCTATGATGCCTACCAAAAAATCCTCTCTTTGGAGGCTAATGTATATGACAAAAATGGTGGTTTTGTCAAAAGATTTAAACAAAAGGATTTTTTAGACCAAAGTTATAACAGCGGGAGTATAGCAACAGACAATCGGTATTATTACATAGATTACAATGCATCCTCCTATCCCTACACCTTGGTTTTTGAAACCGAATATCAAACCTCTACGACTGCATTTATTGAACCGTGGATGCCATTAGATGGATTATTTGTAAGCACAGAGGTGAACGATTATCAGTTGAGTTTAGACATGCCGCAACCACATCGGATTATGGCGAAAAATCTTGAACATTTTCCCGTTAAAAACAGGAGTGTTGGAGAAAAATACCACTATCGACTTGAAAACATGACCGCCATAAAGCCAGAAGCATTATCGCCTGATTTTGATGAAATTAGACCCTTGTTTCGTTTGGCATTGGACAAATTTTACTTGTACGGTGTGGAAGGGTCAGGCAACAATTGGAAAGACTTCGGGAAGTGGATGTATGATGATTTGCTTACAGAATCGAACGATTTGCCGGAAGCTACCAAAACAAAAATCAAAGAGATGGTGAAGGGGAAAAGCAGTTTGGAAGCGGCAAAAACAGTCCATGACTACGTTCAGCAAAACACGCGTTACATCAGTATTCAGTTGGGCATTGGCGGTTGGAAACCCATGAAAGCTTCGGAGGTTGATCGGCTGGGCTATGGAGATTGCAAAGCACTGACCAACTATACCCATTCGCTATTGGATGCTGCCGGAGTTGCCTCGTATTATTCCGTGGTTTATTCGGGTGATACCAAGATAGATATGCCAAAAGATTTTGCGGCTATTCAAGGAGATCACATTATTTTAGCGATACCATCCATAGAAAATGAAGGCGAAATGACATGGATAGATTGTACCAGTCAGGTTCATCCATTTGGTTTTATTGGTGATTTTACAGACGGACGGGATGTTTTGTTGGTTAAACCGGATGGCGGAGAAATTGTCAAAACAAAGTCATACCTGAATGAGGAAAATTATCAAAAAACGGTTGCCGAATGTGCCATCACACCTGATGGAGCCATGAAAGCCAAAGTTCGGATTGAAACAAAAGGAATTCAATATGACAATCGTTTTGTATTGACCTTGCGTTCGGAAAAAGAATTGGAAGAACATTACAAAGCATATTGGAACTATATTCCCAATCTTCAAATTGAGAAAAAAGAATTGACAAACGACCGCGAAAATGTTGTATTCAAGGAAGACTTGCAAATTTCTACAACCAATTTCGGAAATTTTGTAAACGGCAAGTTACTTTTTTGCCCCAATGGATTCAACCAAATCACCAGTATTCCCGATCGATATCGCGAAAGGACAATGCCTCTAAAAATTGACAGAGGGAATTTGGATGAAGATGAATTTACACTGAAATTACCGGAAGGATACGCAGTAGAATCGCTGCCTCAAAATATCAAAATGGAAAGCAAATTCGGTACCTATGAAGCAACATTTGTCAAAAACGAAGACGGCACCATTTCCTATCGCAGAAAACAGTTTCTCAAAGAAGGAAATTATCCCAAAGAAGATTACGAAGCATATAGAACTTTTGCCAAGGATATGGCTCGGAACGACAATGCAAAGATTGTTTTGAGTAAAATTTAAATCATGCATAAGATGAAAAAAACAATATTCACCACCATCTTAGCCCTTCTTCTCTGGACTGTAAACCACGCCCAAGAAGTCAAGTTTGGCAAAGTTTCCATGGAAGAATTGACCCAAACCGCACATCCGATTGAACCCGATGCAGAAGCGGCAATTCTATACAGATCGTATCATACCACATTCAGCTACAGCAGCAATTCAGGATTCACATTGGTAACAAATATTTTCCAACGGATTAAAATCTATCATAAAAAGGGATTGGACTTGGCAAACCAAGCTATCTATTTGTACTTCGACAACAAGGATAAAGAAAAAACACAAGGCATCAAGGGTTATACATACAATCTTGAAAACGGGCAGATAACCAAGTCAAAGTTGGGAAATGAAAATATTTTTAAAGAAGAAATATCCAGTAAATATTATAACAAAACTTCCATAGCACCTCCAAATGTTTTGGAAGGATCGGTGGTCGATATTGAATACGAAATCACCTCACCTTTTCTCGGAAACATACCGGAGCTTGTTTTTCAGGAAGGAATTCCGGTTAATTATGCCAGAGCGGAAATTACAATTCCCGAATTTTTCATATTTAAACAACATTCAAGAGGCCAATTTCCACTGACTTTTGAAGAAAAAAAAGGGATAAGGATGATACAAATAACCGAAAAATCAAGTGGAGATGCCGGCGTGCTTAGCGGTGTCCAACAGACCAAAACCTTTTCCGAGAAAGTGGATTTAAATGAAACCACCTATACCATTACCGGACAAAATATTTCAGCCATGAAGGAGGAAGCATTTGTTAACAATATACACAATTACAGTACAACGATTAAATTTGAAATAACAGGGACAAAATATCCGCGTGAGCCTTTCAAAATGCTCGCGCAAACTTGGACTGATGTGGCTAAAAGCATCTATGATATTTCAAGCTTTGGTTCTGAACTCGCCAAAACAAATTACTTTGAAAAAGATTTGTCAACGTTGCTTAACGGGCAAGATGATCCGTCAAAAAAAGCGATGCTTATATTTAACGATGTCAAGTCTAAGATAAATTGGGATGGTACTTTTGGGGTGTTGACCGACAAGGGCGTAACTAAGGCTTACGATGAAGGAAGTGGAAATGTTGCAGAAATCAACTTAATGTTGACCGCCATGTTTCGCAAAGCCGGATTGAAAGCGAACCCCGTCCTGGTAAGTACCCGTAAAAATGGCATTCCCATTTTTCCGACGAGAGATGGATTCAATTACGTGATTGCTGCTCTCGAAATGCAAGAAGGAATTGTTCTGTTTGATGCCACTGAAAAATATGCAGTTCCCAATATTTTGCCCGAAAGAGCCATCAATTGGATGGGCAGATTGGTGCGTGAAGACGGCACTTCGATTGAAGTGAGTTTGTTGCCCAAAACCCCGTCCAAGCAAGTCACCTATTTCTCCGCTCAACTCAACGAAGACGGAAGCGCTGAGGGAAAAGTACGCATTCAAAGCTACGATCAATACGCGTTTAATTTTAGAGAGAAAATAAAAAATCTTGACAAGGATTTGTATTTGGAAAGACTCGAAAACAATACGTTCAACAGCGATATCGAAGTGGCAAACTACCAAATGCAAAACGAATCGGATTTGTCAAAACCGGTCATCGAAAATTTCGAATTCAAGAAAGAAGATCAATGCGAAATTATCGGCGGAAAAATTTATGTTTCGCCCTTGCTTTTTAGCGGATTGATTGAAAATCCGCTGAAATTGGAAAAAAGAGAATACCCCATTGAATTTTCTTTCCCAACGACCAAACAATACCTGATAACCATCAACATACCCGAAGGATACCAGATAGAATCTGTTCCGGAAAGTCTTGCGCTTCAACTTCCTGAGGATATCGGGTCTTATCAATACAACATCACCGCAAAAGCAAACCAAATCCAAGTGAAACTCACTTCCGAAATCAAATCACCGCTCATTTCTGCCGAAGGATACGAAATGATAAAAAACTATTATCAGCAAATTATTCAAAAAAATTTAGAAAAAATTGTACTGACTAAAATCTAAATCACCCATCAACCATATTTTCAAAATCATGAAAAATCTAAGTTTTTTGTTGTTGTGCGTTGCTTTTATGACGCTGACTGCGCAAGCCCAGGAAGTAAAATTCGGCAAAGTGACCAAAGCAGAACTGCTCGAAAAAGCACATCCCTTAGAGCCGGATGCCAAAGCAGCGGTTTTGTACAAGGAGCAAAAGGTAAGGTTTGATTACAATGAATCTAGCGGTTGGACTTTGGTTACCACTGTTTTCCAAAGAATCAAGATTTATCAAAAAACCGGGTTTGATTGGGCAACGACCTTGGTTCCTCTTTATATTGGCAGTAGCGAAAGTGAACGCATTTCCAGCATCAAAGGTGTCACTTTCAATTATGAAAACAACCAAATAACGGAAGACAAGCTTAAAAAGGAAAGCATTTTTGAAGAAAAGGTCAATAAATACAGAAAAAAAGCATCCATCACCCAACCCAATGTCAAAGAAGGCAGCATTTTAGACTTAGAATACCAAGTTTTTTCTCCATTTTTCACCAGTATTGATGAATTAAAATATCAATTTGACATACCGGTCAATCAGATAAATACGACGGTTAGCATCCCTGAATATTTTATGTTCAAACAGCATTTTAAAGGTTTTTATCAGGTAAAGTTTGATCAACATACAGAAAATCAAACCATCTTTATCGATGGACAAAGACTGTCTTATCTGGAAACCATATACAACATTGGTGGTCGCCAAATTCCATCCATGCAGGACGAAAGTTACGTAACAAACATAGACAATTACCGAACTTCCGTAAAGTTTGAATTAAACGGCACCCGATTTCCGGGTAACCCATACAAAATGTACAATCAAACTTGGGAAGATGTCGCCAAAACCATTTATAAATACGATTCTTTCGGTGAGCAACTCGATAAACAGAGCTATTTTAAAAATGATTTGGCACAATTGATCACAAACGAAATGTCTGCGGAAGAAAAAGCAGCACGGATTTTTGCATTCGTTCAAAACAAAATGACTTGGAATAATTATTACGGAACAACCTGCAACGACGGTGTGCTAAAAGCGTATAAAGAAAACACCGGAAATGTCGCGGAGATAAACCTCATGCTGACTGCCATGCTTCGAGAATCCGGTCTCGATGCCAATCCGGTTTTGGTGAGTACGCGGTCAAACGGCATACCCTTGTTTCCAACGATTGAAGGTTTTGATTACGTTGTTTCCGCAGTCAATATAGACGGGAATATCATTTTGTTTGACGCAACCGAAAAAGAAACCATTCCAAATTTGCTTCCCATACGTGCCCTCAATTGGAACGGAACGTTGGTTCGTAAAGACGGCACTTACAGCACCCTTGATTTGTCACCAAAACGACCATCCAATAAATCAATTTTGATGAATGCATCTTTGGATGAAAAAGGGGGTATCAACGGGAAAATACAAATTTATCAAACCGATTATGTAGCCTATCTCTATCGCAGAAATCTAAAATCAAAGGAAAAAGAAGCTTATTTAGAATCTTTGGAAAACAAATACAGCGGCATCGAAATATCCGATTACCAAACCAAAGACGCTGAAAATCCCACGAAACCCGTGACGGAAACCTTTGCTTTTCAAAAAGAAGATCAATGTGAAATCATCGATGGGAAAATCTATTTTTCGCCTCTTTTCTTTTTCGCAACCAATGAAAACCCCTTTAAAATGGAAACTCGAGAGTATCCCATCGATTTTGCTTTTCCGATTTCTGAATCCTATCGATTTAGTATTTCAATCCCGGAAGGTCATCAAGTGGAGTCATTGCCGGAAAATGTTCTTTACAAATTGCCCGATAATTTGGGCGAGCTTCGGTTTTCGCTCGCGGTTTCGGGTAACATCCTTCAGGTTAATGTCGTTGAAAAAATAAATTCCGCCATCATTAGCTCAATTAATTACCAGAGTATCAGAGAGTTCTATAACCAACTCGTTCTGAAAGAAACCGAAAAAGTCGTTTTAATTAAAACATAAAAATGGACATAAAAAACGCGCAACACGAAGTTGACAATTGGATAAAAGCGCATGGTGTTCGCTACTTCAACGAGCTTACCAACATGGCACAGCTCACCGAAGAAGTGGGCGAAGTAGCTCGCATCATCGCACGTCGTTATGGTGAACAAAGTGAAAAGGAAAGCGACAAAAACAAAGATTTGGGCGAAGAATTGGCCGACGTGGTTTTTGTGGTGCTCTGTCTCGCCAACCAAACCGGTGTCGATTTGCAGCAAGCTTTCGACAAAAAGTTGGAAGCCAAAACCAAACGCGATCACGACCGCCACCAAAATAATGAAAAATTGAAGTGAAAAAAGTATTAAGTACAAAGTATTAAGTATAAAGTATTGTGTATAAAGCAGAAGGTGGTTGTTAATTCATCATAGCCCACGGTTTAAAAAGTGGGCTATGAAATTGAACGGGAATCCCGAAAACCGTTTTAACGGTTTGAACTAAGTATTGTGGTTGAAATAATATTTTGACCCTAATTATTTTTTGTTTTTTTGTGTAACCCCGAAACGTCGGGGCTTTGTGTCTTTTGTGTAATAGCTTTTTGTGAAAATCTGTTTAAAGCATTGTAAACCAATGTTTTTTAAAAAACCCTTGGCAGAAGATTAATCAATAACTTCATCGCTTAAACTTTATGCGTTACATTTGCCAAAAATTCTACTTTTTAGATGGACATTACCCTGCGCGTCAAGTCAGATGAAATAATGGGAAGTTTGAATATTACAGGCTCCAAAAGCGAATCCAACCGTTTGTTGTTGCTCAAAGCCTTGTATCCGGAGCTTCAAATCGGCAACCTGTCCAACTCCGATGATTCCACCGCGATGGAAAACGGCTTAAAAATTCTTCATGGCGAAGTTGACATTCACCACGCCGGTACGGCCATGCGTTTTTTGACTGCTTTTTTTGCCTCTCAAGCCCATCGGGAAGTGGTATTGACCGGATCAAAAAGAATGACCGAAAGACCCATTTTAATTTTGGTCGATGCGCTTCGGCAATTGGGAGCGGAGATTAATTACACACAAAATGAGGGTTATCCGCCAATCAAAATAAGTGGAAAAAATTTACTAAAAAACAAAGTTACGCTGGCTGCCAATGTCAGCAGTCAATACATCTCCGCGCTGTTGCTCATCGCACCCAAACTACCCAACGGCTTAGAACTGACTTTGGAAGGAAGCATCACCTCTGTACCCTACATCAAAATGACTTTGGGACTTTTGAACGAACTTGGTGTTCAAACTTCATTTGAAGGAAATCTCATCAAAGTTTATCCGCAAAACAAACTTGTTAAAAATCAAATGGAAGTGGAGTCTGACTGGAGTTCAGCTTCCTATTTTTTCAGCATACTCTCTTTGTCAACAGTTGGGTCTTCCGTGCGTTTAACTTCCTACAAACAGCAGAGTTTGCAAGGCGACAGCGTGTTGCAGGAAATCTATAAAACCTTTGGCGTTGATGCAGATTTTGACGGTCAAAAATTGACTTTGACAAAATCTAATGAACCCAAAATGAAGTTATTTTCTTACGATTTATCAAACGCGCCTGACATTGCGCAAACCATCGTGGTAAGTTGTTTAGGTTTGGGAATTGAATGCCGATTGACGGGTTTGCACACACTCAAAATCAAAGAAACGGATCGTTTGGAAGCCTTAAAAACCGAATTGACAAAATTGGGTGCAGAAATCGCTGTCACTTCGGATAGTCTTCACTTGCGACCTTCTACACACTTCAATTCGAACATTTCCATAGACACCTACAACGATCACCGAATGGCAATGGCATTTGCACCTATGGCACTTAAAATTCCTCTTGGCATCAACAACGCAGAAGTGGTCTCAAAATCCTACCCCGATTTTTGGGCAGATTTAGAAAAAATCGGATTTGAAGTGCATCAAAAATAATATTTGTTAAGTACTTCGTCGGGTCTTGCTTTTTTTATACTTTCGTAGAACCTTTTTACTTATAAATACTTAGATTATGTTGATGTTCATCAGCGGAACCGAAATTGCTTTTATACTTTTTATCGTTGTGATGGTTTTTGGTGCAGACAAGATACCGGAGATAGCTCGTGGATTGGGTAAAGGCATGCAGCAAATCAAGAATGCAACCAACGAAATTAAAAGTGAAATTCAAAAAAGCGCAGACAAAAACGGTATAGACACCTCTTTTACGGAAGATATTACAAAAGAGATTAGTGAAGCCAAAAAGAGCTTGGAAGATATCGGTGGAACCATCAAACGCAATCTTTAAATGTTTGAACAGATTCTCGATGCAGATTCGAAAATACTTATTTACCTGAATAATTTAGGTACGTCTATGTTCGATTGGTTCTGGATGGCCTGTACCAACGAAGTTACGTGGATTCCCCTTTTCGTGTTTATAGTCTTGTCGGTTTACAGAAGATTCAGTGCCGAACTCGCACTAAAGATTTTGATGTATGCACTTTTGCTGCTGGCAGCAAATTTATTATTAACCGAAATCGTCAAGGAAGCCGTCGGGCGAATACGCCCCAACAACGACCGCGCCATGATTCATGCATTGCGAATCCTCACTTCTCCGCCCAATTACAGTTTCTTTTCCGGTCATGCTTCGAGTTCATTTTGCATCACCGTCTTTCTAATTCTCACCCTCAAAAAACACTTCAAATCTATTTCTTGGCTGTGGATTTGGCCGATTCTTTTCACATACAGCCGAATTTATATTGGGGTTCACTATCCTTCTGATTTAATAGTGGGTGCATTGTTTGGTGGGTTATTGGCAATCGTTTTCTATAGATTATATGAAAACAATACTTTAAAAAAATTGATTAAAGCACCCTACAAACCGTCAGCCCGTCCCGAATGGGAAGCATGATGGTTTCGACGCGTGAATCTTCCTTTAGTTTTTTGTTATAAGCGAGAATCGCAGCTGTCGATTTGTCTGATTTTTTCAGTGGCTCCACGACTTTTCCGCTCCACAAAACATTGTCACTGAGGATGATACTGCCTTTGTTCATTTTGGGTAAAATCATATCGAAATAGTTGGCATAATTGGGCTTGTCGGCATCGATAAAAGCCAAATCAAAATGAAAATCAAGCTTTGGAATGATTTCTAAGGCACTGCCGAGATGCGTTTTGATTTGGTTTCCATAAACAGATTGCTGAAAATATTTTTGTTGAATGGAAACCAATTCTTCGTTTACATCGATTGTATGCAGCTCACCGTTTTGTTGTAAACCTTCCGCCAAACAAAGTGCCGAATAGCCGGTGTAGGTACCGACTTCTATGATGTATTTTGGGCGCACTAATTTAGACAGCAAACTCAACACACGACCCTGCAAATGCCCACTCAGCATACGGGGTTGAAGCACTTTAAGCTGCGTTTCTTTATTTAGTTCCGCCAACAGTTCGGGTTCTGCTTCCGAGTGGTTGGCTACATAATTTTCGAGATCTGCTGAGAGGAAATGCATGAAGGAAGTATAAAGTATAAAGTATAAA
Source organism: Flavobacteriaceae bacterium (assembly GCA_034367065.1). GTDB lineage: Bacteria > Bacteroidota > Bacteroidia > Flavobacteriales > Flavobacteriaceae > UM-FILTER-40-17. The sequence goes on along the minus strand of JAXMLV010000023.1, from coordinate 33,202 downwards.
GTATTAAGTATTAAGACCTACACCTTTTTAAACGGTGGCTTCAACTCCGCTCAGCCACCGCCCAAAAAGCAAAAGTCGGGAGTTAGGAGTTGGTGGCTGAGCGAAGCCGAAGCCACGGTAACTAGCGACTTCCGACATACAACTTCACAACGATTCCGGAGCAAGCTCTATTTCCAAACCGTCCAAATCTGACAAAATCGGAATCTGACAACCCAATCGACTGCTTGCTTTTACAAAAAAAGCATCGGCCAACATGGCATCTTCTGCATCGCCTTTTTCGGGAAGTTGGTGATCACTCAGCACATAACATTGACAAGATGCGCACATTGCCATCCCGCCACAAGTGCCATCAACGGGCAACTCATAAGCTTTGCACAATTCCATGATATTCATGGCCATATCGGTCGGAGCCTGAAGTTCGTGTACCACGCCTTCACGATCTTTCACTTTGATCAAAATATCTGACATCTACCTTCTGCTTGTATAAATACTGATGTAATAGAGCAAGGTTGCAATCGAACCAATTGCGGCAACCACATAAGTTCGTGCCGCCCATTTCAAAGCGTCTTTAGAGCCGGCGAGTTCGTCGCGGGTGACGATTCGTTTGTTTTCAAGCCATGCCAATGCACGATTGCTCGCATCATATTCTACCGGTAGGGTGATGATGGTAAACAGCGTAGTCAACGAAAACAATACGATTCCAACCAATAACAGCGACGGAAAGGTGTTGATTAATAAAATTCCACCCAACAAAATCCATTGAACCCAATTGGAAGCCACGCTGACCACCGGAACCAATTTGGAACGCATTTGTAACCATTCATAACCGATGGCGTGCTGAACGGCATGTCCGCATTCGTGTGCGGCAACCGCAGCCGCAGCCGCATTGCGTTGATTGTAAACCGACTCGCTTAGGTTGACGGTTTTGTTTGCCGGATTGTAATGGTCGGTGAGCATGCCTTGTGTAGAAATGACCTTTACATCTCGAATGCCGTGGTCGGCAAGCATTTTTTCGGCAATCTCTGCACCGCTCATGCCATTTTGGAGTTGCACTTTTGAATATTTTTTAAACTTGCTTTTCAGTTGTGCCGATACGCCCCAACTCAACAGCATGATAAAACCGATTAAAATCATATATCCCATTCCCATAACTTTATTTTTTAGTTTTTTTATTTTTTATTTTTCGCAAACTCGGAGAACTTAATCCATACAGTAAAAAACCAGAAAAAACCGTTAGCAATCCCATAACCGAACCGATGCGCAAGACCCAATTGGTGATGTTGTCACGGGTTTTGTAATCCATGGTGTGCAACATCCACAAAAAGTCAAATCGCCGCCAGTTGTCGTTTCTGAAACTTGTGACTTCGCCCATTTCTGTAGCCACATACACCACCACACCGGAGTCGTGATTGAGTGTAACCGCGTAGGCAGGCAAGGGTTTTTCGCGATATTCGTGTTTCAAAGCAACGTTTTTTTCGGTCAAGTATGCAACATTTTTTATGCCAACTTTTTCTGTAAAGCTGTGTAGTGCCAAGTTGACACTTTCAGTCTGATTGAGCGGCGGGCGAAGCTTGTTCTTTTTTAAATCTATCAATTGATGATGCAATTTATTTTCCGAGAAATAACTGATGCGCCCGAGTTTCATCAGGTCGTTCTTTACCAAAGCAATGCCTTGGACTGAATCGACCGTTTGGTGGGTTTTTAGTTCGGATAAGGCCGTTTGAAAAACCGATAAATCGATGTCCGGACTCATGCTCTTCGGAAAAATCCGGTAGGTGTCACCATGCACATCGTCCATGTTATTCCAGGAGAAATACAGGCCGCTTACCGTCCAAAACAACAGTTGGATTCCTACAAATACCGCCAAATAGCGATGAAATTTTCTGACTTTGAGTTGCGTTTTATATCCAAGCATAATGTCTTATTCAACGATGTTGACAATTTTTCCGGGCACGATGATGACTTTTTTAGGTTGTCTGCCATCCAATTGTTTGCGTGTTCGCTCATCAGACAAAACGGCTTTTTCTATTTCTTCTTTCGACAAATCTAAGGATAAATTGAGAGTGAAACGCATTTTTCCGTTAAAGGAAACCGGGTATTCTTTTTCACTTTCGATGAGGTATTTATCTTCAAACTTCGGATAAATAACTTTCGCTACCGAACCTTGATGGCCCAATTTTTCCCAAAGTTCTTCCGCGATGTGAGGCGCGTAAGGCGAAATCAACACGGTCAAGGGTTCGAGAATGGCACGTTCGTGACAGTTTTGCGCTGTCAACTCATTGACCGCAATCATAAAGGAGCTCACCGAAGTATTAAATGAAAAATTATCGATGTCCTCGGTTACTTTTTTGATGGTTTTGTGCAAGGTTTTAAGCGACTCCTTGGTAGGTTCTTTTTCGGTTACGACAAGTCCGTTTTCGTCGAAATAGAGTTTCCACAGTTTTTTCAAAAACCCGAAAACGCCTGTGATTCCGGCTGTATTCCAAGGTTTGGCCTGTTCCAACGGGCCGAGAAACATCTCGTACATTCGCAAGGTGTCTGCGCCGTATTGCTCACAAATCTCATCGGGGTTGACCACGTTGTACTTGGATTTTGACATTTTTTCGACTTCACGGTTGACCTTAAAAATGTCATCTGATTGTTCTTGAATAAATTTCCCTTTTTCTCCAATAAAAATCGCTTTATTTGAAATGTTCCTCCATTCTTTAAATTTAGAAATATCAAGTTCATCAGAGTTATTTACAAGAGAAATATCTACATGAAGATTAAACACCATTAGGCTTATATCTTTAGTGTCTATTTTGTAATTTTTATTCGAAACTTCATTTAACTCTTTATTTATAATATCAATATGATTTTTTAAAATAGGGGATACCAATGATTTAATAAGTTCTTGAACTTTATTTTGATTTAAACCAGATGAAATGTAGATACTTGGTAAATTTAGTGATAAAATACTGGTTGAAAAATTATATTTCTTAATCTCAATGACTGATCCAACTGTTTTTATAAACGCGCTCATCCCCAATATCATTCCCTGATTAATCAGTTTTTTTGCAAATTCATCCACCGGCACCCAACCCCTGTCAAACATGAATTTTTGCCAAAACCGGCTGTAAATCAAATGTCCGGTGGCGTGCTCGCTTCCGCCAATATACAAATCGACTTCTCGCCAATAAGCCAATGCTTCCGTTGATGCAAAGGCTTTTTCGTTGCGAGCGTCCATATAGCGGTTAAAATACCACGAACTGCCCGCCCAACCCGGCATGGTATTGAGTTCTAAGGGAAATATTGAAACCTCTTTTTGGCTTCCTTCGACTCCGCTCAGGGAGCGATTTTCAGTATTTGGTGTTGAGAGTTGCACGTTTGAAACAACTTTTTCGGCAACCGTATCCCAAGCCCAAACAGTGGCATTTCCCAACGGCGGGTCGCCATCCTCAGTTGGTAAATATTTTTCTACTTCAGGAAGCCGCAATGGCAGGCAATGTTCCGGGATGGGATACGGAATGCCGTTTTTGTAGTACATCGGAATGGGTTCGCCCCAATATCGCTGGCGCGAAAAGACCGCATCGCGCAAACGATAATTGATTTTGGCTTTCCCTTGCCCGATTTTTTCGAGGGCTTCGATGGCTTTTTGGATTCCCTCTTTGTAACCCAATCCGTTTAAGAAATCGGAATTCACCAATTCAAAACCGCTTTTTTCACAATAAGCTGCTTCAGAAATATCTTGGTTGAAAATATTTTTGATACCCGGCATTCCTTTTTTGCCTTTGAAAAAATTGGCAAACGCGTAATCGCGCTCATCGCCGCAAGGTACTGCCATGACGGCACCGGTTCCATAACCTGCCAAAACATAGTCGCCTATCCATACAGGAATTGGCTCTTTGGTAAAAGGATGTTCCGCATAAGCTCCGCTGAAAACACCGGAAATGGTTTTCACATCGGCCATTCTTTCGCGTTCCGAACGTTTTGCGGTTTGTTCAATATACATATCCACCTCGGCTTTTTGCTCAGGTGTGGTGATTTGCGCTACCAATTCATGCTCGGGAGCGAGTGTCATAAACGTCACGCCAAAGAGGGTGTCGGGACGGGTGGTAAAAACGTTTATTTTTTTGTCCGTATGCGATTTTATGTTGAACGAGAGCAGAGCCCCCACCGATTTTCCAAACCAATTGCGTTGGATTTCTTTGAGCGGATCGGGCCAGTCTATTTTTTCCAAGCCCTGCAACAATCTTTCGGCATAAGCGGAGATACGCATGCTCCACTGTGTCATTTTTTTGCGGACTACCGGATGCCCGCCTCGTTCGGATAAGCCATTGATGATTTCGTCATTGGCGAGGACAGTTCCCAAAGCCGGACACCAGTTCACTTCGCTTTCGGCCAAATAAGTCAGGCGGTATTTTAAGAGTATTTTTTGCTTTTGTTGTTCCGAATACGCTCTCCAATCATCCGATGAAAAAGAATCTATCTGTTCATCACAGACTGCTTTCACAGGAAGGTTGCCTTCCTTGTCAAAAAGATTAATCAAGTTTTTGATGGGTTCGGCTTTGTCCGTTTCTAGATTGTACCAAGAATCGAAAAGTTGAAGGAAAATCCATTGCGTCCATTTGTAATAAGCAGGTTCGGAGGTTCGCACTTCTCGACTCCAGTCGAATGAAAATCCGATTTTGTCCAATTGTTCTCTGTAGCGGTTGATGTTGGTTTCGGTTGTAATCGCCGGATGTTGTCCGGTTTGTATGGCATATTGTTCTGCCGGAAGTCCGAAAGAATCGTAGCCCATCGGATGCAAAACATTAAAACCTTGGTGTCTTTTGAACCGCGCATAGATATCGGAAGCAATGTATCCCAACGGATGACCCACATGCAATCCGGCTCCGGACGGATAGGGAAACATGTCCAATACGTAATACTTCGGAAGTTCCGAATTGTTTTCGGCGCGAAATGTTTGATTTTCTTTCCAATATTGTTGCCACTTGGCTTCGATTTCGTTCGGAAGATATTTCATTTATTTTAGGTACAAATGTTTGTTTTGGAGTGCAAATTTAAGGTTATTAGCTGAGATTTACCACATCTTGTCAGCGACACTTTGCATTGCAAAAATGCGTTGATTCGTCAAAAGAATTATATTTGTTTTCATTCTCTAATTTCTTTACCATGAAAAAGGTTTATTCTGCTATTTTGCTGTTTTTAGTTTTATCGCATTTTTCTTTCGCTCAGGAAAAAATTTCCGCCGATGCCAATCGTGTTGAGTCTCGTATTTTCGCATTGGCAGAATTTGGAAAAAATCCACAGGGTGGTGTGAGTCGGATTTCCTTTAGCGAAGCCGATTTGCAGGGCAGACAATACATCATCCAACTCATGAAGCAATTGGGCTTGGAAGTGCAGGTGGATGCCGCTGCCAACATCATCGGAAGACGTTCCGGTAAAGACAATTCGTTGCCTGTGATTGCATTTGGCTCACACATCGATTCCGTTCCGATGGGCGGGAATTATGATGGTGATGTTGGGGTGATTGGCGCTTTGGAATGTATCGAATTGCTAAATGAACACAACCTAGTCACCGAACATCCTTTGGAAGTGATTGTTTTTTCGGATGAAGAAGGCGGACTGACCGGAAGTAAGGCTTTGTCGGGCGAACTTCATACACTCGATTTAGAAAAAATAGCTCAAAGTGGAAAATCGGTAAGAGAAGGCGTAAACTTTCTGGGTGGTGACGTGGAAAAAATCGCATCGGTTGTCAGGAAAAAAGGAGCGATAGCTGCGTTTTTAGAACTGCATATTGAACAAGGCGCACGTTTGTATCAAAGCAAAACAGACATAGGCGTGGTGGAAGGCATCGTCGGAATCGGTTGGTGGGACATGACTTTTCAGGGCAAAGCCAACCACGCGGGTACGACACCGATGAATGCGCGTCAAGATGCCTTGTTGGCAGCGTCCAAATTGATTGTTCAAATCAATGAGATTGTTAGAAACATCGAAGGAAGCCAAGTTGCTACCGTCGGTCGCATCAAAGCTGAACCCGGTGCGCCGAACGTGATTCCGGGTAAGGTGGTCGCAAGTTTGGAAATACGAGACTTGTCAAATGAAAAAATACAGTTGGTTTTTGAGAAAATCAAAGAGGCAGCCAAGGTTCTTGAAGCTGAATCCGGTGTTTCAATTGCATTCACAGAGGCATTTTTGAGTTCATCGGCCTTGACAGATCAAGCGGTTCAAAAAGTCATTGCCGACAATGCAAAAAAATTAGGCTTGAGTTTGCAATACATGCCAAGCGGTGCCGGACATGATACCCAAGACATGGCTCGCATTGCGCCATCGGGAATGATTTTTGTGCCCAGCAAGGACGGGGTCAGTCATGCGCCGGACGAATTTACTTCTGCTTCAGACATGGCCAACGGCGCAACCGTACTATTCCAAAGTATTTTGACATTGGATCGGGCTAAAAAATAGACTCTTTTGATTTTAAACGCTCTCGCAAGCTTGCCAAATCGGGTCGTTGGGCAGCGGAGCTACAAAGGTCATCTCGGTTTTCAACACCGGGTGGATGATTTGGAGTTTTCGTGCGTGCAAACTGATGCTTCCATCCGGATTGCTTCGAGCCGCACCGTATTTCAAATCGCCTTTGATTGGGCAGCCAATGCTCGCCAATTGTAAGCGAATCTGATGATGCCGTCCGGTTTCTAAGTTAATCTCCAACAAGTGATAATTGCTGAGTTTTTTGATGGTTGTGTAATGCAAGATGGCAATCTTACTGCCCGGAACTTCCTTGATATAAGCTTTTGAAGTATTGTTTGCCTCCGTTTTTTTTAGGTAATGCATCAAACTGCCTATGGTTGGTTCGGGTGCATTTTTTACAATTGCCCAATAGGTTTTGATTGTTTCTTTTTTGGCAAATTGCTCATTTAAGCGTGACAAGGCTTTGGAGGTTTTTGCAAATACCACAGCACCGGAGGTTGGCCTGTCCAATCGGTGAACCACGCCCAGAAAGACTTCTCCGGGTTTGTTGTATTTTACTTTGATGTATTTTTTAAGTTTTTCGACTAAGGGTTCATCTCCGGTTTTATCGCCTTGAACCAGCTCGCCCGGCATTTTATTGACGACCAACAAGTGGTTGTCTTCGAAGATGATTTCTGAATTGATAAGCAATGATGAAAGTTTTAATAATTGACACCAAAGATAAACATCAATTTTCAAAGAATCTAAAAGCTAAAATTCAGTGAGTTTTTATCAATTAATTGATAAATTCATTGAAAAGATGGCTAAATCGGTAGTCCCGGTTCCGACCAAACGTTGTCCCCATATTTCGATAAAATCTCCGGGATTTAGAGAAACGGTTCCGGTTATTGAAACCGGGGTGATGTCAGAAGTCGTGTTGATGCGCATCAGTGTAGCGGTTTCATCCAGTGATGCAGCGGGATTTCCATTTTTTACGATGAAAAAAGCAAAAAAGTTCCCTGTATTGCTTCCCCTGACCGACATGGAAGCATTGATTTGAAAAACGCGTTTTTCATGGCCGTCATATTGCAATCTGTTTGATACAGGCGAAGACATTCTGAAAAGTTTTACAGCGGTGGTTGTGTTTGAATTAGCATTTCCGGAAAGGTTAAATTTATTATTATCGGCTACGCTTTGAACAAAACCCGTAGCAATTGATCCGTTGTAAAAAATATTCCCGGAGGCCACATCGTCTTTCTCAGCCGGAATCCCGGATCCGTCCACATGCCAAATTTTCGTGAAATTGAATCCCGGCCATGGCGAACTCCCGGCAATCCGTGTTCCGGCGCCAGAATATTCCACGCTTTGCATCATCGCAGAGGTTACAATCGCGCTAATCCCCGTAATATCTAATCCGATAGCGCCGGCAGGGACTTCGGCGAACCCCCCCACTTTTTGTAACAACGTGAAAGTCCCGGTCAGGGTTTCAAATATACCGCTGTTGTCAGGAAACCAACCTTGATTGGACAACAAAAGCTTTGTCGTGTTTTTATATATAATTCCATTAGAATTTCCCGTAAACTGTACGATGTTGCTGAAAATCATGAAAAAGTTATTGAGAGTTCCTACGCTTCCAGAATTGGCTACGATGCTGTTTTGAAAAACGAGCGTCTTGTCTGTGCCGGAACTCGCATTTATGTTAAAAACCTGTCCGCCGGGTGCGGATAAAACTAAATTTCTGATGGAACCTCCATTGTTTCCTGAAAAAATAGTGCCGCCAACACGAACGAGTTTGTCCTCGTTTGTGTCCACCCCAATCACGTAAGCTCCGTTCAGGTTGATGGAATTGTTTAAGATAACCGTTCCGTTTATTTCGTATAAAGTTTGGGAGTCAAGTGTGATAACACCTGCTGCCGGTGTCGGAAAATCTGCTTCCGATTTGACTAAAACATATTTGGTTCTGGTTGCGCCACCTTGTGAGCCGATTGCTGACCATACAGTTCCGTTAAAAAAATAGAGTGAACTCAAATCGGTGTCGTAAACCACCAGTCCATTAGCGGGGGAAATAACGGCGTTTCTTTGCGCGGTTGTCATCCGCGGCGCCAAAAACCCTTTTGATGTAGATCGGATATCGAGCATGGAAGAATTGTCGGGTGTGGTAGTTCCGATTCCCATTTGTGCAAAAGAAGTTGTTGCGAAAATTATTTGGAAGAGAATCATCCATGTCCAAATCTGACCTTTGAGGTATATGTTTTTCATATATGTAAAATTTATTTTTTTAGCGGAATATATGTTATCGCATTTTATTTATCGGTGTTTGCTTACGCAAACTTGTTGTTAATGGCGATTTCATACTTATTTATTTAATTCTTTACGATTTTAAATGTGTTTGTGCCTTGTTCAGACAATATTTTCACCAAATAAATGCCTGTCGAGTAATTGCTGAACGGAATGTTAATTTCACTTGATTGAAAATCCGAGTTTTCGTGAACATTTACCAAACTTTGCCCGTTTAGATTATAAATTTGAATCTTATTTATATCTAAATTGCTGTTGTTTTCAATCACAATATTTCCGGATTGTTTCAGATAAAATGTTCTTAAATCGTTGGACAGGAATACATTCTCATCTGTACTAAGCGTTATTTGCGTAAATGCCAATATGAATCGATTTGTATATTGACCTTGAGGAACTTGAATTTCAACAGGGCCATCATTCAGTCGATGACTTAAACTTGTTTCGAGATCAATTAGATAAACATCACCCACAAAGTCTTCCAAAGCATCTATCATGAATCGATGGGTTTGATCTACAGAAGACACGACCCCAAGTGGAATCTGCATTTCCGTAAAAAAAGGCAATGCTTGTATCACAAAGGCTTTGTCATCTATATACCAAAAAAGATCGGTAGTAAAAACGTCTAACATTGCAGCATCGTAGCCCAAATCCACACCCGCGGTGGTGGTCGGTTCAAAAGCCACCAAAAGTTGTCGGTGAAATCCTTCAGCACCTTCATGTCCCAACCTGATTTTTGGCAAGACATCAGCAGCCGTATTTTGAATTAAATTATTGATTGCTTTTGGCGCGACTGAAATTTCATGCTTATTGGCTCTTGTGAAGATAGATTTACCTGAGGTCTCCGTCACTCCGGCTCTTTGGGCATTGTTAAATACAAAATTCCCGCCGGAAGCATTTGCCAATACAAAAAATCCTTGCGCTACCGGAATGAAACGCTTAGGAACTTTTGTGCCGGAGGCTATTGTCTGGCTTACACTCGGATGAGCCAATGCGGCAGTTCCGCCCGCCAAAGTATAGACAGAATACCCTCCTTCATATTTTTTGGTCTCATGAGATCCTCCGCCAAAATGATCCCAAAAAAACAATCCGGAGCCGGAAGCCATTACGCCTACATTGTCTATGATAAATTTGTTGGCATCGAGTGCTGACGGATAGGGGTTGCCGATTAAGGAAAAATGGTCGGGGCCGACAAGTTGACTGAAATCGCCATCGTTCGGCGTGCCGGAAAAAACATAATTCTGACTGCTTCCGCTTGCCCCCGATCCTTTCATGGTAACGCCTATTGCCGGATTTTGTGCAACAGTTGGTGCAACAGTTTCCCAACCGTTCGGATCGTCAAATGCTTTGTTATTAAATTTAAAAAACCAGTAGTTGCTCAATGTGATTGGACTTGTGGGAGCGCCATTTAAAGCACTTGTCATTGCAACTTTTCGTGGATGAAAAGGATTGACGGCTGCATCCGTACCGTCAAATAAAACATCTGAAACAGCAAACGATCCCGCTTTATTGACCGGAGAAGACCAATAGTTAAAGTTAAAAACATCGGATGTGCCTTGTTGGTCAATCATGATATTCCCAACGCCGATATTTTTTGAAGACCCCACATGTGACTGAACCAATTGTGTTTCTCCCTGGAGTCTTAAATTGCCCTTTATCAAACCAATGGAATCGTTGACTTTGATGACGTATCCATCAGGAACTAAAACACCTTCGGCTGTCGGACTTGTCAGGTTTACATTTAGGTTGTTGAAAAATATTTTCTTCACATTTCCTGAAATGGATTGTATATCTAAAGTGGAGCTGTCAAAAAAGGTTGTGCCTAAGGATAAGGAATCCATTTTGCCATCATTGATGAAATTTCGTTGGAAATGAAGTTTGCCATCGTTGTAGTGAAAACCAGAATTGGTGAAGTTTTCAGCGATGTAAACTACCGTGTTTTCTTTGATTTTTAAAGTGTCGGAATTGACAATTTGACCATGCATGGGAAGATACAGGGTACTGAATAGGGTCAATAAATATACAAATCTGGGGCTCAATTTGTTGATAATTTGGTGCTAAATAAGACAATATTTTTGAAAATCCTTACAAGTTTAAAAAAAAAGTAACTATTCCGTCTAATAAAAAATCGATAGAAATTTCGTCTGTTCGCGTGTTTTATTGAAAAATGCGACAGTTTTTTTTTAATAAAACGTATCGAGTACTCTACAATTTCTAGCTTCTCGATACAATTTTTAATAGTAAAGCTGTCGCATTACTATTAAAAACCACTCGAAGTGACGGTTAAAACGAAATTCATTTGAATAGCTGAATAGTTACAAAAATAATTAAATTTTGCTTAGTATTTCTCCAGCTTTTTCCAGCGTTTCGTCCTTTTTAGCAAAACAAAATCGAAGCAGTTTCTGATCGAGTTGATTTTCATTAAAAACCGAAACAGGAATGGAAGCCAACTTATATTCTTTGGTCAATCGGATGGCAAAATCGGTGTCTTTTTCGTCAGTGATGGCGCTGTAATCGAGCAATTGAAAATAGGTGCCTTGACATGATAAGATTTTGAAACGAGAAGTTTCGATTCGTTTTACAAAGAAATCGCGCATTTGCTGAAAGAAATCGGGCAAAGTTGAATAGGTTTCCGGATTTTTTAAATATGCTGACAAAGCAATCTGTACGGGGTGATTTACACAAAACACATTGAATTGATGCACCTGTCTGAAAATCTTCATCAGCGCAGTTGGTGCCACACAATAGCCTACTTTCCATCCGGTATTGTGAAAGGTTTTGCCAAAGGAAGACACGATGAAAGCTCGCTCTGCCAAGCCCGAAAATCGCGCGGCACTTTGGTGCTGTGCACCGTCAAAAATCAAATGTTCATAGACTTCATCGCTCAGCAAGAGAATATTTGTGTCCTTTAATATCGATGCCAATTGCTTCATGTCATCTTGAGAAAACACCGTACCCGAAGGATTGTTGGGCGTGTTGATAATCACCATTTTGGTTTTTTCGTTGATGAGGCTTCGCACTTCATTCCAATTCACTTGGTAATCGGGTGCGCGCAGCTGTATCGGAATCACCTTGCCGCCGTTGAGCTGAATGGCAGGTTCGTAGCAATCGTAAGCCGGTTTGAAAACGATGACTTCATCGCCGGGTTTGACAAAAGCACTGAGGATGGTAAAAATAGCCTGGGTGCCGCCTGCCGTGATGGTTATTTCACTTTCCGGATGATAGTTAACGCCGTAGAGCGATGCGATTTTTTCCGAAATCACTTCGCGGAGTCGCAGTACTCCGGGCATCGGCGCGTATTGGTTGTAGCCTTTTTTCATGGCATCCGTTACCAAATTGATTAATTCAGAAGAAGATTCAAAATCGGGAAAACCTTGCGAGAGATTGATGGCGTTGTGCTCGGCAGCCAAGGCAGACATGATCGTAAAAATAGTGGTGTCGGTTTGTGGGAGTTTGGAGGTGAAATGCATAATGGTAAGCTAAAAGACGAAAGTACGGTTTTAAGGTCGATTTACAGTTTAAATGAGCAATTTGTAAGAAATATTTTATAATTTCGAATAAAATTAAGGTATGCCAACAATTCTGTTTGTTAATGGATATCGTTTCTTTTTCTATAGCAATGATCACGAACCTAAACATGTTCATATAGAGAAGGATGGTAAAACGGCCAAATTTAATTTAGAACCTGTTGAACTAACAAAATCAATTAGATTTTCTGCATCGGAAATAAAAGAAATAAGAAAGATTATAGAACAAAATCAAGCGCTCTTTAAATTAAAATGGGATGAGTATTTTATCAATAAATAAATCAAAACACGCAACCCACTTGCGTTTCACCTCAGACAAAATGGTGGTTTCTTTGGAGGACGGACGAGAATTGTCTATTCCATTGGAATGGTTTCCGCGTTTGAGGGATGCTAAAATGCAACAATTAAACAATTGGCGTTTTATTGGAAAGGGCGAAGGCGTTCATTGGGAAGATTTGGATGAAGATATTTTAATCGAAAATTTGTTGGAATAAATCCTTCGAAAGCCAAAACAAAAGAATTGAAGCCGTCTCAAAACAGAAGATGGCTTTTTTATGCCTAAAATACAAATGGAAATGAAATTTAAATAAAAGTAAAAATATTTTGTCATAATGTAAAACAAACCATACATTTGTAAAAAATACTTTACATTATGAAAACGCACTTTTTGTTTCCACACCGGTTTAAGATATTCGGTTGGATGCTGTTTGTCCCTACTTTCCTTCTTGGGACATACTTGTATGCTTCGGGCTTCGATTTTGATGAACACCTCAAGGTATTCGTTTTTCCCATTTATGAAGATGACTGGGTATTTGGAGAGGGATTTTTCAAGCCCATACAGAATGGGATAGCGGATGAGATTTTGACTTTTTTGATAATTGTGGGAGCCTTGCTCGTTGGTTTTTCAAGGACTAAGCGGGAAGACGAGTACATTTCAAAAATTCGATATGAATCACTTGTTTGGGCAACCTATTTCAATTTTGCTGTCGTACTGTTCGCAACGCTTTTCTTTTATGGTTTTGCCTATTTCCACGTGATGGTCGGCAATATTTTCACAATATTGATTTTCTTCATCGTGCGATTTCATTACAAACTTTACAAAGCTAATATTTCGACAGATGAAGAATAGACTCAGAATACTGCGTGCCGAAAAGGAGGTTACGCAAGCAGATTTGGCAGACATCATCGGCGTGAGCCGGCAGACAATTAACGCGATGGAAAAGGCAAAATACGTTCCCTCTACGGTTTTGGCTTTAAAATTAGCAGCCTATTTTAAGATTCAGGTTGCCGATATTTTTCAATTGGAAGAAAACGACTGACAAACAAACCGAAGCTTATTTGGGGTAGTTTGAGTTTGACTCATTGCCATTTGTGTCCATCAGCGTTATCTGCGGGAGACTTTTAAAGAATTTTCACGCTGATACTACAGAATTACATTGATACCTTTTTTTGAAAATTGTTAAGACCTATTTACAATTCTTTATTTTTTTCCAATCAACAGTAACTGTTTTTTGAAATGAGTTGTATTCAAATTCAGTTATAGCCTCATTACAATTTAAAGTCAAATACTTATTTTCCAGTTCATTAGTGTTTAAATATCCTAATAATTGTGCATAATGATAAATCGGTTTACAGTTGTTTTTATCATTTTCGGGTAGTTTATTGTATGCTTCAACACTTATGTCTTTTAATCGGGGTAAAGTTATTTTTCCGAGATCGATTTTTCTGTTTTCACTCAATTTAAAATTTTGAATTTTCACAGTCATATCACCCAAATCAAAAACTAAGTCAGTCTTGGCAATGTCATTTGGAAATTCAAGTTCGAACTTTCCATCAAAATTTGATTCGATAACTTGATCTGAAATACTCCATGAGATTTTAACCAACGGCAACTCAGAGTCATTTCGAAATAATTGCCCACTTATTTGGGCTGTATCAATTCCCGGAATGAATAAAAGTAGAAATGACATGTAAAATGTTGTTCTCAAATCTTACACGTCTAATTTGTTAACATACACTCGCTTTCAAAAATTCCCGGTTCATACGGGCGATGTTTTCCAAGGAGATGCCTTTCGGACATTCTATTTCACAAGCGCCTGTGTTGGTGCAGTTGCCAAATCCTTCCAAATCCATTTGTTTGACCATGTTCAACACCCGGTCGGTGGCTTCCACCCGACCTTGTGGCAACAAGGCGAATTGCGAAACTTTAGCCGCTACAAACAACATAGCTGAAGCATTTTTGCAGGTGGCAACACAAGCTCCGCAACCGATGCAAGTTGCAGCATCCATAGCCGTGTCGGCAGCGTGTTTGGAAATGGGTATCGCATTGGCATCCTGAGTATTTCCGGAGGTGTTCACGGATATGTAACCGCCGGCATGCTGAATGCGGTCAAACGAACTTCTGTCCACGACCAAGTCTCGGATGACCGGAAAAGCTTTAGCCCGGAAAGGCTCGATGGTGATGGTATCACCGTCTTTGAATTTTCGCATGTGTAGTTGGCAGGTCGTCACGCCGCGATCGGGGCCGTGGGCTTCTCCGTTGATAAACAGTGAGCACATGCCGCAAATACCTTCGCGACAATCGTGGTCAAAAGCCACCGGGTCGATTCCTTTTTCAATCAACTCATTGTTGAGTACATCCAACATTTCCAGAAATGACATATCGGGCGAAACACCATCCAACGGATAGGTTTCAAATTTACCACTCGATTGATTGTTTTTCTGTCTCCAGATTTTTAATGTAAGTCTCATGTACGTTATTTGTTATACGTTAATCGTTATCTGTTAATCGTTATTCGTTTTTGGCTTTTTTGAGATAATTAATATATCCGTTGATGAGGGCTGAACATTTGTCATATATCACTCTAAAACTTTTCAATACGGTGTCGTCAATATAATTCTCATCCAAGGCATTTATTACATGGTTTAAAGTTTCGTTTAGCGAACCTCTTGCCATCCGGCAGAATTGAATCTTTTCCTGATGATGAAAACGTCCAAAACCTTCGGCTATGTTTGCACAAACCGCTCTTGATGAGCGTATGATTTGATTGGACAGCATGAATTTTTCATCACTCGGCAATTGAGGGATTAACGCTTCACTTATAAAGATTCTCATCACTCTTGCTTCTTTCCAACAGTCCAAATCTTCAAATGAATGCAGTGTCCCCATAATAACCAATAACTTATAACCAATAACTTACTTATAGCTTCTCGTCACCAATTTTATATTCTCATATTCCAAAGCTTCTTTGTGCAACACAGCATCGGAAGGTTTTCCTTTGTATTCCCACGCTGCAACGTAAGCAAAGTTTTTGTCGTCTCTTTGGGCTTCACCGTCTTCAGATTGGTATTCTTCACGGAAGTGACCACCACACGATTCGTTTCGGTGCAACGCATCTTTGGCAAACAATTCGCCCAACTCCATAAAGTCGGCAACGCGCAGGGCTTTGGCCAATTCTTCGTTGTATTCGTCGGCAGTGCCGGGCACTTTTACGTCTTTGTAAAATTCCTCGCGCAAGGCTGCAATTTCTTCAATAGCTTCTTTCAATCCTTTTTGGTTGCGCGCCATGCCCACTTTGTCCCACATGATTTTGCCGAGTTTTTTGTGGAAATAATCGACGGAATGTGCGCCTTTGTTGTTGACAAAAGTGTTGATCTGATCTTGAACATTTTTCTCTGCGGCTTCAAATTCGGGAGAATCGGTCGGGATTTTTCCGGTACGAATGTCCTTGGACAGATAATCGCCGATGGTGTAAGGCAACACAAAATAACCATCAGCCAAACCTTGCATGAGTGCCGAAGCGCCGAGTCGGTTGGCTCCGTGGTCAGAGAAATTCGCCTCTCCGATACAGTAACAGCCCGGGATGGTCGTCATCAGATTGTAATCGACCCAAACGCCGCCCATGGTATAATGCACTGCGGGATAAATCATCATCGGGGTTGCGTACGGATTCTCATCTACAATTTTTTCATACATCTGGAAGAGGTTGCCGTATTTGGCTTCCACGATTTGCGTGCCTAATTTTTTCACCAAAGCCGCATCGTTTTCGTTCAATCCTTTGATGTGTGCTTGTTCTTTTCCGTAGCGTTCGATGGCGGCAGCAAAGTCGAGGTAAACAGCTTCTCCGGTTTTGTTCACGCCAAATCCGGCATCGCAGCGTTCTTTGGCGGCACGCGAAGCCACATCACGTGGCACGAGGTTACCGAAAGACGGATAGCGACGTTCCAAATAATAATCGCGATCTTCTTCTTTGAGTTGGGTCGGTTTGAGTTTGCCTTCGCGGATGGCTTTGGCATCTTCTAATTTTTTAGGCACCCAAATGCGACCGTCATTTCGCAGCGATTCGGACATCAAAGTCAATTTGGACTGATGATCGCCGGAAACGGGTATGCAAGTCGGGTGAATTTGTGTATAACAAGGATTGGCGAAATACGCGCCTTTTTTGTGAATTTTCCAAGCGGCGGTGACGTTGCTTCCCATGGCGTTGGTGGAGAGGTAAAATACGTTGCCGTATCCGCCTGAGGCAATGACCACGGCGTGTGCAGAATGTCTTTCCAATTTTCCGGTCACCAAATCACGGGCGATGATGCCACGCGCTTTGCCGTCCACCAACACCAAATCGAGCATTTCGTGGCGGTTGTACATTTTGATTTTTCCGCGGGCAATTTGCCGATTCATCGCCGAATAAGCACCCAACAACAACTGTTGTCCGGTTTGTCCTTTGGCGTAGAAAGTCCGAGAGACCAACACGCCGCCAAACGAGCGATTGTCGAGCAATCCGCCGTAATCTCTGGCAAAGGGAACGCCTTGCGCCACACATTGGTCGATGATATTGGCAGACACTTCCGCAAGGCGATACACGTTGGCTTCGCGCGAGCGGTAATCGCCACCTTTCACGGTGTCGTAAAACAAACGGTAGGTAGAGTCGCCGTCACCTTGGTAGTTTTTGGCCGCATTGATACCGCCTTGTGCAGCGATGGAATGTGCTCTGCGGGGCGAGTCCTGAAAACAAAAAGCTTTGACGTTGTAGCCCAACTCAGCCAAAGTGGCTGCGGCCGAACCGCCTGCCAATCCGGTGCCTACGACAATCACATCGATGTTGCGTTTGTTGGCGGGGTTAACCAAATTGATGTGGTCTTTATACGAAGTCCATTTGTCATCAATAGGACCTGCGGGTATTTTGGAATCTAAAGTTGCCATGCGCAAAGATTATAATTGATTAATGTAGTGAAAAATGGCGATAAACACGAATCCGAGTGGAATCAAAATGGAATACCATTTTCCGATTTTTTTAAGCGTCGGGGTGTATTTGCGGTTGTTGAAACCTACCGACTGAAAGGCCGATTGAAAGCCGTGGTTGAGGTGCAATGCCAAGAGGATAAACGATAGCGAGTACAAAATTACGCGGATAATATCTGTGAATTTGTGTTGCAATTCCGGATAATACCTTGTTGGGTCTGACGGGAGAAACTCCACGTATTTGTGATTGATTTCCGGAATCCAGAAATCGTAGAAGTGCAAGCCGAGAAAGAGCAGAATGACGCCACCCGAAACCAGCATGTTTCGCGAAGCCCAAGTGGAGTTGGCATTTCCATTGAAGGAAGCGTAACCAATGCCGCGCGCTTTTTTGTTTTGAATTTCGAGGACAAATCCCATGATGAAGTGAAACACCACACCGAGAATCAGCACGGGTTGCAAGGCAAACTGTACCAAAGGATTGGTTCCCATAAAATGGGACAATTCGTTGAACAAATCCGGGCTAAAGACCGAGGAAATGTTGATTAGAAAATGTTGAAACAAAAAGAACAACAAAAACAAGGCAGAAAGCGACATAAGGACTTTTCTACCTATCGAAGACTGTGTATTGATTGACATGGATGGGTTTGATTTTTAAAAAAAGCATGACAAATTTAAGCTTATAAACCTTTTTGAACAAGTTTTTAACGCCCAATAAATTCCCAAAACAGCTTATTTAGATTGTTTAAAGCCAGAAGTCGGGATTTAACTTGGTTTTTTAGCAGGGTTTGAAAAGTTAAATTAGCACTGTGCTAAAAATGAGAAGCCAGCCACAAAAGTAAAATTGCCGGTTTAGACAAGAATGCTTAATTTTTTTTCACCGTTGCTGTTTGTGAGATGGATTGCTCAACCAGACTCATGAATGCGCCCATTTGGCTGTCGTCCATCCACCGGGTAACCACGACCAAGTCATTTGCGTGATCAATAACGATATAATTGCCGCCAAAACCGGCCGCAAAATAAAGGTCGGATGAAACGTCTTTCCATCTTTTACTGGTATTTATCCACCACATATAGCCGTAATCTTTGTTGGCACTTGAAGATTGATGAACCGCATTGACCCATGCTTCTGACAGAAGCTGCCGGTTTTTCCATTTGCCCTTTCTTAAGAATAGCAGCCCAAACCTGGCTTGATCTATGGCACTTATAAAAACGCCGCCACCATGATGACCACCACCGCTGACAGACTGCATCATGATTCCGTCGATATTGACAAACGAGTTTTCATATCCATACCAACGCCAAGTGGTAGAAGCCCCGATGGGATCCATGATTTTTTCTTTCAGCACGACAGGCAAAGGTTTTCTCCAAACCTGAAGCAAAGCATAGGCAAGCAGGTTCACGCGGACATCGTTGTATTTGAAAACCGTACCCGGTTCGTTGAGTTTCCTGTTTTTCCAATCATCAATATCTCCTTCTTTGGGCGGTCGGTCTGCCCAATCATGCAAACCGAAGAGCGTCCCGCTCCAGTCGGAAGATTGGGTTAACAAGTGATCCCAAGTGATTTTCGAATTGTGCTGCCCTTCAAAAGTGCCATCCCAAACGTAATCTTTTACGCCATCGGTTACATTTTTAATAAGTCCGTTGTCTATGGCCAATCCTGCGGTTGAAGAAAGAAAACTTTTTGTCACGCTAAAGGTCATGTCAACCCGATTGATGTCACCCCATTGTGCTACGATGTAACCGTTTTTAAGGATAACGCCTGCCGGTCCGCCACGCTCTTTCATGGGGCCAACCATTTTATAATCCGGCTCTCGGGCATAGGATTTCAAATTGGCAATTCGCAAATCTCTTTCCACTTTGTTTTCATGGTTTAATGCAAACCGCACGGCACTGTCCAACAAGATGGTATTCATCTTCATTTCGGCCGGTGTTTTTACCTCCCAGGTGGTGTCAGGAAAGTAGTTGGTTTGTGTAAATGCAACAGTAAAATACATAGTAAAAAGCGGGACTAAGATCTTATTTTTCATGGTTTATGGTTTGTAGCGTGTCAAAATTTTTGATTCACAGGTTTGTTTTTTAAAACGAATATCTTTTTATTATTCATGGCAATGGCCAAGTATAAGCGTAGTGTGTGATTAGAAGTACTTCACTTTCGGATTAACCTTATGTTTGTTACTGTTCAATTCGTTTAAATTTAGCACTTTAGCCCGCATTACGATTATACAATGTTGTAGCTCGTTTTTCTTTAAAAGTATGTTTTAACTGCAAATTCAAATTGTTCAATAAAAATGTTCTTAAAATTAGAAATATTGTTTTGTTCGTAAAACAACAACATTGCCTTTTTGTAATCTATGGAATCTACGGTTCTGAATGATAAAGGACAATAATTATAGTTTATTAAAATGGAATTGCTAACAATTCTTGCCGTTCTTTTGTTTCCATCCATAAATGGTTGGATATAGGAAATTAAAACCAGAGCAAGCAATACTTTTTCAAAAACACTTTTCTTGTTGTTGATTAGGTCACAAGCTTCTTTAAGGGCTTCCTTTATCTGAAATTCATTGTCAAGTGGCTTATAATTTGTGCCTGAAATACCGACACGTCTTTTTCTTAAATTCTTTTCAACTCCAAGCTCTTTTGTCAGTATATTATGAATGTCCTCTATTTTTGATACAGTCAATGGATTTAAATAATCCTTATTCTCGATGATAAAGTCAAGTGCATCCTTATGGTTTAGAAGCATTACGGCTTCTTCTTTGGTTTTTCCCGAAGCAGTTTGTTTGTCCTTTAATAATCGTTCGGTTTCCAGTAATGAATACGTATTACCCTCAATTTGAGAAGATTTCCAGCTCAAGTCAATGGCAAGTCTATCCAGTTCTTTTTGGTAATCGTTTGGGTTCAGGTCTTTGATGTTAGCTTTGTATTCCTTTTGAAGTAGGTTTAGTTTGTTTAGTTCGTTTTCTGTAAATACATTATTCTCATTCAAAATTATATTGACTAGTTCAAAATTGAAAGTTTCCTTAATTTGTCTCTCATCTATTTCATTTTCATAATATTTGTCAATGTCTATGGGTTGAATAAGTTCAAACGATGGAGAAAGAAAGTATTTTGTTCCTTTTCCTTGACCTTCAGAAACTATATATTGATCTGAAATTAATTTTGTCAAAGTTCGCTTTAATGTAGCGTAACTAACAGAAATAGCAGAGTTTTCAAAAATACTCTTTGAAGAACTTCCTCCATTATCTCTAATAAAATCAATGATTTGTTGTTCTCTTTTATTAATCATTTTATAGCATTAAGCTCACAAACATACTATTTTAAGCTCAAATCAAACTAATTTTGACCAGTATTTTTGTTTTAAATGAGCTACAACGTGTTTGTATAAGATTAGTTGCGTTGTTTAAGCACCTAATTTAGCAAATACAAACCGAATAGAAAATCCGCGAGCCCCGAGGCTTCGGGGTTCATAAGTAGGCTTGCACTAGCCATTAATTTTATACGGCTGCCATTAGTTTTTTTATTCCGCTTTTGTTTTTACTGGAACTAAAAATTTATGAGTGAAATTTTCTCCGTTTTCAATTCGTTCAGTTACTTGTATTTCCAAATTTCCATTCACAAGAGTTTTTTCAATCGGAGTGATTGTAAATCGGAAACCACTTTTATCGGCTTGATTTACCATAATGCCTGGTCCGTAAACCATAAACTTTTGATTGTCTATATTTTCCGTTACAAAATTTGCTTTGGTCGGTTTTCCCACAACTAAATATTCCGCATTGTTTTCTAAAACCATTTCTACTTTTTTGTCCGCTTTTGAGTAAACAAAATTCGATTGAGTTTTATTTCCGCAACTTGCTAAAGTCAGAGTTATTATTCCAAAAACTATGTAATTCAAAACCTTAAATTTCATTCAATCTCAGTATTTTTTTAATTAATGGCAACGGTTTGGGGCTTTGCGAAGGTGGCGATTTTCACCACAAATGTTGATGCGGACAACCAATGTTTGATTAACCACAAATGTGTCTGCGGAGCACTGAACCGCCACTTTTGCCAAACCCGTGTTATGCGTTCGGTGTTCTTTTCGTCTGTCTGTCAGCGTTGGCAAAGACATACTCTTTTGCAATTTTTGGCTCGCGAGTTGGCTGGTGCGAAACGAAGTTCACGAACTCCAAAAAATTATTTAAAAACCGTGAGTAATTGCAAATGTGTATGGCTTTTAGCGTTGGCATTTGTTCTATTTCAATTTAATTTTTTTTGTCAAAGGGTCGTATTGGTAACTCACAATGTTTTCATTTAATATCAATTGGATTGTTTCTTCGATTACGTCAAAAGGAACGACAAACCACTCTCTCGGATTTAGTCTTTGTCCTTTTTCATTAAATAAATCAATGTCTAAGCAGGCATTTGCAAAAAACCGATGCAAAAGACCCTCTAATTTGTCAGCATTTCTGTTATATACTTTGTAAGTCGCAACTTTTTGAACTTCCGCAAATAAATAGGTCGCTTCGTGCTTAGCATTTTTTATTCTTTCATCTACAGAACTGGTTGCAAAACCAATTTTGTATAAATCTTTAATTTCTGCCAATTCCTTTTTTGTCGATTTTGATTTCAATACATAAACCCAACCTGATTGTATATCTTCTTCCTTTACAAGCCCTGAATTGACAAATAAGTCTTGCTCAATTTTGTCGTAAGTATTGGTAATCATTTTACCATTATTATTATACAAAGTTTTACTCAATGAACGGTAAAGCATATTGCTTAAAGTCCCATTTTCAAAAATGATTCTTGTTCGACCATCTTTTCTATTCAGAGTGCTTTCCTTAAGATTTTCTTGTTCTCGTTTTAAATTAGCTCTTTCTAAAAAAAGCATTATTCCATCAGCGATATAAAATTGACCTTCTTTTAAATGTTTATCTACATCTTTAAACGGCTTTATCTTCCTTTTCCCTTCTTTAATTTCTTTATGAACTTTTTGAAACATCAATTCATATTTCTCAAACTCCTTTTCTTTTAGTGGTTTCCGTTGTGCAACAAAATCTGCTTCAGCTCTTTCTTCTGGGCGTGGTGTATGTTTGAATTTGAAAATATCGAAATCTTTATCAGCATCTAATAAACCTAAATCATCATCATTTAAAATGTCATCAATGGTTTGTTTTTCCATTTCTATATAACCCAAAAGGTTATGCCTGTCAAATGGTTTTAGAATTTTCTTTTGAGCTTCATTTTCTCTAAAATTCTTCAACTTTGCCATCAATCCATATTCAGACATACTTGACTTGTTTGGCTCTCTTTTGTTTTTATCGAAGAATGCATTTATTTCTTCAAAGGAATCAATAAGCCTGTCTTCATCTGTTTTCACATTAGAAGTTTTGGCTTTTGAATCTAATAATCCAAAATCGTCATCATCAAAAATGTCGTCAATTGTTAGTTTCTTCTTAGCCATTTGCAAGTGTTTTTTTTCGTTTCAACTCTCTTAAAAACACTAATGCTTCCGCCATTCTTTTTTCCTTGTGGTCAAATGCTTGGATGTTTGGTTGCTCTCCATTGTTGTTTTTTACCCATTCTTTTATTTTTGGCCATAACAAAATCGCTTCATCCTCAGTCATTTCAAATTTGGTAGATTGAATATGCTCGTCTATTAGTTTTAAAACTTGTGTTGTTACAGATTTTGATAAAATTTCGAACGCTTTTTGAAAAGGATTTATTCTGTCAATCAGGTCTATATGGATGTCGTCAATGTTTACAAAACTTCCTGCCATTCTTATAAACTTCTTATCGCCTTGTTCTTCAATTGTACTATTCTTTATAACAGAATCAACAACTACGTGTTGTCTAACTGCTTCCACATCATCATCACTTAAATCAGGATAAATTTCTCGAATGATTTTAGGAATTAAAACCGTATTTATTACCTCAGGCTCAACATTTCCCGGCATAGCTTTAAGCATCTGCGGATTTTGCAACAATTTTGCTTTTAGGTCATTCAAATCGGTCTCAATTATATCTTTGGCTCTTTGTGAAGTTGGTAACTTAAAACCTCTAATTTTTATGGTTTTCTCATCATTTTCTTCGTCATCATCATCATCTTTTTTTAGTTTGAATTTGAAGTTTGGTGCCAAAACTTGCTCCATTAATAAAGATGCGGTTATTGCTTTTAGCATATTATTTACAGAAAGCTTTACATCTTCATCTTGTGCGTCTGGTTGAGCAATTAGATTTGTAAATTGTGCGTGAATTTTATTGTTGCTGTCCCTTGTTGCTCTGCCAATAATTTGAATTATTTCAGTTAATGAACCTCTGTAACCAATTGTTAAAGCGTGTTGGCAATAGGGCCAATCAAAGCCTTCTTTCGCCATTCCTAAAGCAATAATAATATCAATATCATCTACCGATTTAACTTCACGTAGATAAGCACTTATTTTATCTCTTGATTTGGGGTTGTCATTTACCAAATCTGCAACTTTCAAAATTTTACCTGTTTTGTGGCTTTTTACATAATTCACACCTGTTTTTTCGTCTTGATATTCAAGATCTCCTAAAACATCAATTATATGATCAACTTCATCGTGTTTTAGTTTTGAAGACTCAGCAGAGTTTACACTAGGTATGTGAATAATCGTTTTTTGTTCTTCTTTTAAAATTTCTGCCAAAGCCGAAATTCCTGTTTCTGGATTTTTTTTGAAATACCTGCCGGTGTAAAAATGATAGCCAATTCCCAATGATTTCAGATATTCATAGCCGTTCAGCTGTTGGTAATACGAATAGGTTACTTTGGTAAATTTTGCTTCATCTTCTGGCAGTAGAACGGGTACGTTATCTCCTCTAAAATAAGACCCTGTCATAGCCACAATATGAGCAGTTGAATTTTTCATAATGCTTTTCAACACTTGCCCTAAGATATTGTCGCCTTCTGCTGATACGTGATGGAATTCATCAATAGCGACCAAAGTATCATCTAACTTTTTTACATCTAAACCGTCAAACGCAAAACGTAAGGTGGCGTGGGTACAAACCAAAATTTGTTCGTCAGATTCCAAAAAGTTTAAGAAGGCCGTTACTTTACTTTTTTCTTCACCTGGTGTACAGAGGTTGTATTTTGGATTTGGATTCCAATCGGCAAAAAAGCCATATTGTTTTAGTTCTGTTGAGCCAAAAGATGCTCCAATAGATTTTTCAGGAACGGCAACAATTACTTTTTTAATGCCTTGATTTTTTAATTTGTCTAAAGCAATAAACATTAAAGCTCTTGATTTTCCTGATGCGGGTGGTGCTTTCAGTAATAAATACTGTGCAGACCTGCCTTCATAAGCTTTCTCCTGCATTTCTCGCATACCAAAAGCATTGGTACTTTTGCTTTTCCCTGTTTGGTCGTATGTTACGTGTACTAAATTTGGCATTTTATTTTTGTTTTATTTAATCATCTTAAATAAATAAAGTATTGTATATCAATATATTATGCGATTTTGTTTTTCAATTTGTTTTCGATTTATTTTTTTTTAGCCAATTCATAGGTTCTGTTTCATTCGTTTAAAAATATCTAAAAGTTCATCTAAAATTATTTTACATTAGCTGTTTTAGATGAACTCAACACCCATTTAGGGCATCCTGTAGTTTTCTTATTTTCAGCTGTTTTAGGGTTAATTGTAATTAATTTCTCTAAGGTTATTAATAAGATCTCGTTTAAATCTCGTTTAAATCTCGTTTAATTTAAACGAGTTTCCATTTTCGTTTATCAACTACTTCAATTATTCCATTACGTTTCATCTTCTGCAACATATTTCTTAGTTTATTTTCCTTTTGATCTTCATCTAATATTTCTGGCAACTTATTTTCCAATAGATTCTTGAAATCTAAGCTTGAAGCAACTTTAAATTTCTTTAAATATTCAACAACCATATTTTCATAAAAATCGTCATCAAAACCTTTTTGCTTAATATATTTAGCTCTTTCCCCCGTTACATTAGCGACTGATGATGAAATATGATAATTTGGTTTTCTGCCTTCAATCAAGTTTTTATTTTTTAATTGTCGTGCTTCATCATTAGTTATTGGTTTATTTTTAGCCACTTTATCTAATAAGATTATATCTTGTAAACCTAATTCTTTATACTGAGCTAATTTTCGTGCATAATTAACATCAACTACTTTGCCCGTTATTTGAACTTTTATCTTTTCGTTACTAAAATCATAATCTGGTAAGGGAAAATACTTGTTTTTTTGAATAACAAACATTTTCTTAATGCCACTACCTATGGTATCAATCATATTCAAATTAACCATAGCATTGGCTAAAAAAGGATTGCGATAATTGTTCTCAGGAGCATCTGCCTCAATTACTTTTTCTATACTTTCAGGAATAAAAGTTCCCGAATTCAAAAAAGTTAAAATGCCGTCTTCGT
This sequence comes from Flavobacteriaceae bacterium, assembly GCA_034367065.1. Classification (GTDB taxonomy): domain Bacteria; phylum Bacteroidota; class Bacteroidia; order Flavobacteriales; family Flavobacteriaceae; genus UM-FILTER-40-17. The sequence goes on along the minus strand of JAXMLV010000023.1, from coordinate 7,310 downwards.
GCTCTACTACATTTATTTTTCCGCCAAGCGTATAATCTTGATGAGCAATACAATTATTTAATGCCTCTCTGATAATGTATGGATCGTATTGGTCCACTTCATCTGGAAACAAAGTGCCATCTTTGATGTATCGATATTTGAGGTTTCTGATTTTTGCTTTTACATTTTCTATTTCTAACAGCAACGGACAAGTAAAATGCTCGTAGTCTTTTTCAATATTATCTTTGTCTTTTAATATCCAAGAAATTTTTGCTGTTGCAGGTGAAATATAATGTTCTGATTCTGGTTTGCCTAAGAGCAAAATAGCTGTATTCGTAATTTTTCCATTGATGCAAACTTTAGCTTTGTTTAAAAATGTAACATCATCCCAATTGGCAATTTCTTCTTTGAGTTTGGCATTTTTTTCCACATATTGTTTGCGTGCCATTTGAATAGAATCAGGAGATAAATCGCTTAAACTGGCTTGCTCAATAACTGTGGCACTCCAATCTGTTTTTAAAATTTGAGACTGTATTTTTTTTAACTCGTAATCGTTTAATCCGCCAAGACTTTCGCCATCTCTTCCGTATCTGTGTCCTTTCCAAGAAACAGGAGTCCCCAAGGGTGCGGCAGGAATTTCTAGCAACAAAACAGTCAAGCCCTCGTAATTTACCTTGTGAACATCAATAAACGACAGTTTAGGGCTGGTGTGATTTGCAATTTCAGCTTTATAGTCATTGAGTTGATTATCGCTAAGGTTTGTACCTACAACACTTTTATCATTTTTTACACCGAAAAGCAACCAAGCCTGAGGTTTGCCTTTTAAATTAGCCTCATTACTTAAAGCAGAAAAATACCTGCCCAATTTGTCTTTATCAAACTGGTTTTTGGCTTCTTTAAATTCTACCACTTCATTTTCGGTAGAGAGTGATAATAAGTTGTTTAGTACTTCTATCATATCTTAAATTGTAAATGATAAACGGTTAATTATTAATGTTGGTTCGGCAGTGTGTCGGAAATCCCGACATACTGAAGCTTCATCCAATTCGGCATCTTCAAATATTTTTTTAAGGTGTTCGGTTATGGTAGAACGTCCTTTTTCAAAGAGTTCAGCTATTGTTTTTTGCGTTAACCAAAGCGTTTTGTCCTGATAAAAAACGTCTATATTTACTTTGCCACTTTCGGTTTTGAAAATAACAAAGTTGTTTATAGGCTGTAAGCTATTATCCTCCATTGTCTGAACTATGATTTTATCTGATTTATTTGATTACGTTGATTGAACTTAGAGTTTATCAAGCGTTTAAATTCTAAACTTTTTGTGCCGAAATTTATCAATAAACCAACTTCTAAATTATACGCCTCCAAATAATTAATTGCTTGTGCCAAATGAACATCTTCGGTTTTTGTTACAGCTTTTAATTCTACAGAAATTACGTCTTCAATCAAAAAATCTACTCTTCTTGTTCCTATGTGTTCTTCTTTATAATAGATTGGCATTTCGTGTTCTCGCGAAAATCCTATTCCTTGTAAACCCATCTCTTTTGCTAATGCTCTTTGATAAATAACTTCTTGAAAACCATTGCCTAAAATTTTATGCACTTCCATAGCACAGCCAATTATTTTGCCTGTTAATTCAGAATATTTGTATTGTTCTTTTATCATAGTTAAATCATTTAATCAATTTAATCAGTGGTTCAGACGTTTTTTCTTCTGCTTCGCAAAAAGCGTATCCTTCTGCAACATCTCCTCATACATTTTAAACAAGTACTCCAAACGCTCGGTGTCGTTTTTAAAAGGTTGCAAACGGTAACATTGCTCTATGGCAGTATCTAATTCTTGATGCGCTTGCAGCAAGCCTTTGGGCATGGTGGTTGGGTTGTACAATTGTGCCATTGTTTTACTGGGGTGTTTGGCTCGCTCATCTAAAATGGCAAAAACATAGAGGTTTAAATTTTCCTTTTGTTTGGTAGTGATGTCTGGAAAAGGGAAAGTGTTATAGCAAAGTTTCGCAGAATAGCGATAATCTGTTTTTAATTTACCGCCAACATTTCTAACCCAAACCATATGCATACGGGAAGTGACTATTGCAAAAAGCCAAGGTTCATTTGTTGCAATAATTAAATTAGAATCGCTAGCTTTATAACTTGAATCAAAATAACCAATAGGAATATAATCTCTGTTTTCAGATGAATGTCTTGGAATAAGAATAAAGTCTTTTCCTTCCGGTTGAGTTATTTGAGCAAAAAGATGAGGAATTTTAGCTAATTGTGGTCTTGAAGAATTTAATCGAACAATTTCGTTTTTATCAACTCTGTCTTTAACTAAAGGAAGTTTTTCATACTCCGTTTTATTAACTCCTTCCAACCAAAGACAAAATCTATTTTTTCCATTCAGGAACTCGTGAGCAGATAAAATTGGTTTTATCCATTTTCCTGCATTAGGTTCTCTTTCTAAAAACTTTTTTTTCTCTTGTTCGGTAAAGAGCAAATTGCCGTCATCAGCAGGCATATTTCCAAAATTCATTTCTGGAAATTTCGATAAGGGTTTTTCTGTTTTTGAAACAACTAAATTGCTAGCATCTACCAAATAAGGATTTATGTTTTTTGCTTCTTGCTTAAATTTATCTTTAAAAAGATATTTTGGTTGATTAGAGACATTTCTCAATCCAAGGACAATTACAGTTACGCCTGCATTTCCTTTAGCATTGTTTACCCATTTAAAAGATTGGTATGCAAAGTCAATTTCTATTTTATCAGAGAGAATTCTACTCCACGTTAATGCAACTTGATCCCCTTGACAAACCGAATTTGTAGAAACAAATGCACATTTCGCATTCATTCCTTTTATATAATTTGCACCTTTATAAAACCAAGCTGCTATATAATCCAAACTCTTATAATCGGTTTTAAAAACTAATTTTAAATCGTCTTTTTGGTTTTTATCTTGATTACGGCTTCCTAAATAAGGTGGATTTCCAATCACATATGCTTCGACAGGCTCAGCATCCGTCTTTGATACGAGCGGGCAAACGGCATTCCAATCTACTCTGGTAGCATTGCCTTGTTTTATTTGTCCTGCTTCTTTTAATGGAAGTACGGGTTTTGATTTTCCGTAATCAAACAATCGTTCTTCAAATACTTTGTTCATTTGGTGTTCTGCCAGCCAAAGCGAGAGAATTGCCATTTCGTGGGCAAAATCGTCTATTTCAATTCCGTAAAATTGTGAAAGTTGTATTTCAGTCCATTTGATGGTTGGGGCATTGCCTTCTAAATCGGTGATTTTTTCTAAAATGAGAATTTCTAAAAGACGTATTTCCTTGTACGTGATAATCAAGAAATTTCCACTTCCGCAAGCAGGGTCAAAAAATTTAATTTTTGAAATTCTTTTTAACAATGCTCTTAATTGGTTTATTGTGGTGGCATTTTCAAAGGCTTCATACAATTCATCAAGAAATAAAGGCTTTATCAGTTTTTTGATGTTTTCTACGGAAGTGTAGTGCATTCCTAAATCACTTCTGTATTCAGGAATTACTACCGCCTGTATCATTGACCCAAAAATATCAGGGTTAATGTCTTTCCAATTCAGTTCACCTAACTCAATAAGCGTTTTTCTAGCTTTTGTAGTAAATATGGGCGAGTTTATTTTTTGGTTAAACAAACCACCGTTTACGTATTCAAACTTTCTGAGATACTCTGGAAGATGTGCTACATTTTCAGTGTCTAAACGGTCAAACAAATCATCTAAAAACGTATGGGTGTCTTTTCCGTTTTCGGCAGTGTGTTGAGCAAGTGTATCGGTAAAAATACTTTCCTCTTTAAATATCTCGGTATCTTCCGCAAAAAAGCAAAACAACAAACGGGATAAGAAAATATTGAGGTTGTGAATGCTCTCTTTTGAATTGTAGATTTTCGGGTTTTCATCAATCAGCAAATCATATAAAGATGCCATTTTATAGGAAGCGTTCCTGTCGGCTTCATTGTTGTTTGAAGCATTGTAAACTTCGCTACCCGCCAAAGGCAAAAAGAAATCGAAATAATTGGGTAATTCTTCAATTTCAATATCTAAGTTCTTGCCTAATTTTAGGTCTTTCGCAACAAGTTGTTTGTAGTCGGTAAGAATTGCAAATCGTGGCTGTTGTTTTAAGATTCTTTCCTCTTTAGAAATATCTTCAATGCTACTTAACAGTTTGTCAGATGCTTCAACTTTATAGAATATTTTCTTTTTATAAAGTAGTTCTCCATCAACCTTTGATAAATTATAATCTCCTTTTTTTAGTCGGGTTACAGATGTTTTTGAAATACCGTATGCCACCAACAAATCAAAGACAAATTCTTCTTTCGAGAAATTGTCAATCAGGTTCTGAACGTTATGTTTTATTTCGGTTGATTTCACGTGTAGCTGTTTATTGTTTTTTTAGCGGTCACGTGGAACTCGCTAATTAAATTGGTTTTAAAAAGTAATATTTCTGTGGCTCGTTTCATTTAGTTTCTTGTTCAGGTTTGTTTGAGATTATCAACTCTTTCACGTCAATGTCCAAAATCTCCGCTATTTCAAGTAAGGTTTCCAATCTCGGTTGTTGTCGGTTTTGAGCATAAGCGTTTACCATATTGTAGCTTTTCCCAAGTTTTTCAGCCAACCAAGTCTGTTTAATTCCTTTTTGTTCTAACACTTCCTTAATTCTGTTCATTGTTAAACGTTAATTTGTTAGCCACTAAATTAGTCAGTTTATTTTAAATATCTCAAAAAACCGTGTATATAATGTAGATATTCTGTTCAGGTGCGGTTGGGTGGGGCAAGCTCTTTTGGTTTTTTAGCGTTGGCTTTGTGTGTCGGCAAAAACCAAATGTGCTTGACCGAGCGTTGGGTTTTTACAATGAGGCATAACGGTTTCGGGCTTGGCGAAGGTGGCGATTTTCACCACAAATGTTGATACGGAGAACCAAACTTTGATTAACCACAAATGTGTCTGCGGAGCACTGAACCGCCACTTTTGCCAAACCCGTGTTGAACTAAACCTTCGGTAGCACTCGCAAAGATTTAGTACCTTACGAATATAATTTAAAAATTCGTAAATATGACTACAAAAAAAAGCACCCGGCGGATTTAAGAGAGAATAAAATTCTCAACCAAGCCAAGCGAGAGATTCCAGGATTTGAGGAACTGCTCTATCGTTTTGAGCGCACCGTTTCGGTTTTAGGCAGAAGCCAAAGCACTTTTAGCAATTATTCTCGCCACGTGGCGGCCATTGCACTTTATTTTGGTAAAATCCCCACCGAACTCGATCCTGAACAAGTACAGGATTACCTATTTTACCTTCAAAAAAAATCAAAAACACCTTCGCAAACCTATTTCAAACACTGCGTTTACGGACTTCGGTTTCTGCTTAAATCCGAAGAATTGCCTTATGAATACCTTCGTTTGCCGTCGATTAAACACGAGAAAACGCTTCCGGTTGTACTGAGCAAAGAAGAAGTTTGGGCAATGCTTCAAAACGCAAAATTGCTCAAACACCGCATCCTGATTGGTTTGCTTTATGGCTGTGGACTTCGCTGTATGGAAGCGAGAAGCGTACGATTGCAAGATTTAGATTTCGACAGAAAACAGCTCAAAGTGGTTCAAGGCAAAGGCAAAAAAGACCGCTACGTGCCACTATCGGAACATTTAATTCGCGGTTTAAAGAAATACATCGAAGCAGAAAAGCCCAAGGATTGGATTTTTAACGGACAGCCATTACCAAACCGTTCAGGCGGAGACTTTGACTCCCGTTATTCTCAACGCGGCGTGCAATGGGCAGTCAAGCAAGCAGCCAAGACGGCGGGCATCAAAAAGGAAGTCCACGTGCATACGCTTCGTCATAGTTATGCTACACATTTGCTCGAAGACGGGATGGATATTATCACACTGAAAGACCTTTTGGGACATCAAAATATCGAAACCACCTTAGCGTATCTGCAGATTGCCCAATTGCAAAGTCAGCATATTTTTAGTCCATTGGATACGCTTTTCGAGAAATGCAGCCGCAGGTAGCCGGCACTGAGCGAAGTCGAAGTGAGGTAGCCGATGTACTGCGGAAAGTAGGTTCTAAAATCGAAAATTATGGATTGAGCACTTGGCAACTTCGCATCCTATCGGCCATCAAAAAATGCCGAACAGCCGAATTAGGCGGTCATATTGATGCTTGTGATAGCTGTGGAAACATCAGCATCAGCTATAACAGTTGCCGAAATCGGCATTGCCCGAAGTGTCAGGGCAATAAGCGAGAGGATTGGATACAAGCCCGAGCCACTGAACTCCTGCCAGTGCCTTATTTTCATGTAGTGTTCACATTGCCCGAAGCGATAAATTCATTGGCAATGCATCAACCCAAAATAGTGTACGACACCTTGTTTGAAACTGCTTGGGAAACATTGCAACAATTTAGCAAAGCCAAAGAAATACAAGCGGGCCTGGCTGCCGGCAAGGCAGGAATGATTGCCGTTTTGCACACTTGGGGACAGCAGTTGAGTTTGCATCCGCACCTGCATTGCATCGTTCCCGGTGGCGGGGTCGATAAGCAAGGTAATTGGAAAAACATCCGCTCTGACGGTAAATTTCTTTTTCCTGTCAAAGCCCTGTCGAAAGTTTTTAGGGCTAAATATTGTGAGAAACTCAAGGCGAAATCATCAATTCAATACGAACAAATCAGGCAAGGATTGTGGGAAAAACCGTGGGTAGTTTTTGCCAAGAAGCCATTTGGAAGTCCGAAATCGGTGGTGGAATATTTGGGTAGATATACGCACAAAATCGCCATCAGCAACCACAGAATCAAAAATATTGATGACCAAAACGTCACTTTTGAGTACAAAGATTATCGAGTAGCAGGAGTCAAAAAACGGATGACACTGACACATCAGGAATTTATCCGTCGGTTTTCGCTGCATATTTTGCCCAAGCGGTTTGTTAAAATCAGGCATTACGGTTTTTTGAGCAGCACTTGGAAGCGTGAGAAGCTGAAGCTTTTGCAGGAGAAACTCAAGGTAAAAGTACCGGAAAAGCGAGAAAAGAAGCTTTTTCTGCCCAAGTGTCCTTGTTGCAAAACGGGTAATCTGCACCGGATAGTGGTTTTTGATCTGCGCGGACCGCCTGCTGGGTATCTTGGCGGTAGCCGAAATTTCACTACTCCTGAAAACTAAGTTTATGGGTAAGGGAACTTATGCTCAAAAGTGAAGGAAAACACTCGAAAAAACCACCCTGAAACCACTCCAAAAAAAAAGAGGCTCACTTGCCTCTTGTATTTCTCTCTGCAACCTTTACAATAACCCCATAGTGCTAACGGCAGGTAATCGGTTCCG
>JAXMLV010000022.1:0-11215 GCA_034367065.1 Flavobacteriaceae bacterium | reverse complement strand
CTACAATTTCAAGCTTCTTGATACAATTTTTAATAGTAATTCTGACGCATTACTATTAAAAACCACTCGAAGTGACGGTTTAAACGAAATTCATTTGAATAGCTGAATATTTACATTAAAATAAATCGTTTTGGATGTAACCGATACTTTTGGCCAAGCTTTCAAACGGATCCATCTCAAAGTTTTCCTGTTCGAGGATGAAGTGTTTGATACCCGCTTTTTTTCCATTGGCAAAAATGGTTTTAAAATCGATGGTACCTGAACCTATTTCTGTATTTTTTGAATGATCTGTTTTGTCCATGTCTTTGACATGCCAGTAGGTAAATCTTCCCGGATATTTGTTGAAGAGTGCAACGGGGTCTTGACCGGCGCGAACGACCCAGTACAAATCCAATTCAAAGTCAATCAATGATTTATCGGTACCTGTGAGCATGATATCAAGCCCGTTTTGCCCGTTGTAGTCTTTAAATTCAAAATCGTGGTTGTGGTAACCCAATTTGAGTCCGGCTGATTTGCACAAAACAGCAGCTTCATTGAGTTTTTCGGTTGTGCGTTTATAATCGTTGATGGATGTTCGAAGCGATTCATTCATCCAAGGAACAATGATGTGGCTGTGTCCCATGGTTTTTGCTACCTCGATGAGTGGTTTAAAATCATCCACAGTTCCCGATTTTTCCAGATAAGCATTGGAATCGTAGTGACCACTGGGTGATGTCATGCCGTTGTCATCAAGAATTTTTTTGAATTCGGCGGGAGTCAAACCAAAATATTTTCCATCACTGTATCCAAAAGGTTCCAATTCCCGATAACCTATCTTGCTAACTTTTTCAATAATTTTCGGTAGTCCAAGGCTGAGATGCTCGCGAAGACTGTAGAGTTGAAGACCAACTTTTTTTGAGTCTATATAATTTTCAAAAGCCATGCTCGGAGCCAAAGCTATTCCGGTCATCAACAAACCGGATTGTTTTAAGAAAGTTCTTCTGGGTGTCATGATGTTTAATTTATTTGATTTGAAAAAGGTTATTTGGTGTAAGCGCATTCAAAATTGATTGTGATGCCAATTGACCAATTTTAATTTCATTTTGTTCCGCATCGGGATGTATGAAAGTAGTTTTAATAAATTTTGATAATCCTATTTTCCTTTTCTTGCGAAATGAGATGGATTTTTTGTGATGAAATGAACTTTTTTCGATTGTTGAACTTTTAAGGAATTCTTCCGCTAAGTTTACAGAAGATAAAAAATGTGCCTTACTGTTAAAGAAATTTTGAAATGGTTTCAACCATATTCCCACGTCAAAAATCGGATTGGATTTTTGTGTGGAGATAGATTCTTTCGGGTTATTTAAAATGGTGTCTCGCTCTACGTGGTTAATCAAGTTGGATTTTACGGACTCCGGTTTCCCTTGACTTAAAAGCAGGGTAGGGATGCCATTTTCTGCCACATGATTAAGGTGTTGAAAATCATTATTTTTGGTTGTCTCTTCGCAAGGGATGACAATCAATCCGTCAATGCTACTTTTGAAAAACTGAAGCGTTATTTCCTTTTCCACGTTGATGGAATTATCCGAAAATGAAACGATTATTTTGTATGCATTTTCTTTGGCATTTTGTTCAATTCCAAAAAGAATATTTGAATAAAGTATTTTAGAAAGATTGGGAAGAACAACGCCTAACAATTGACTTTTACCGCTTTTAAAACTCACCGCCAAATTGTTTGGGGTGTATTGATGAATTTTTGCAAGCCTTTGAACCTTTTTTTTGGTAGTTTCACTGATTTCAGAGCTGTTTTTTAAAGCTTTAGAAACGGTTGAAATGGAAACGTTGGCATGTTTAGCCAATTCTTTTATGGTGGTTTTTCTGTTTTCCATTAGGAATGAATTGGTAGTTAAAATAATCTCGAAGCACAGTCAATTGGAATACCCTAATTTTTAACTTTATCCGCTCTGTCAAAAAACTCGTATTGCAATTCGAGCGATTTGTTGTCGGCTTTTACAGTTTTGATGGCCTCGACCAGTTGTGCGATTTTATGCTCGGTAATAAATTTACCGTATTCGACAGTTGCTTTTTCAGCTTCCCCGGCATAATGGTTCGGATAACTTGCATACCACCAAATTCCGGTGTAAAGATTCGGGAGGCTGAGTCGTTTTTGGTCTTGTCCGGATTCGGATGTAGCGCGGTTTAATTTGACCAAATCGGGTCTGAGATAAAGCAAGCTGGATGTTTCGTTTTCGCCGGCATGGCTGTCACCGGAAGCAGGTGATTTCCTCATTTTGGCTGCTTTTTCGGCAAAGGCTTCATCGTTTTCAGGATCGAAAAAATAGACAACATAGTCTCGTTTTTTTTCCAATTGAGATTGGGCAAAATAACGCAATAGATTGGGATTTCCACCATGTCCGTTTACGATGATGATTTTGTTAAATCCGTTTCTCCCCATTTCGTCACAGGTAGCTTGGAGCAGATCCCAAACAACTTGTGGAGGCAGGGCAAACGTGCCGGGTTGATGTCGGGCTTCATAAATCTGTCCGTAAAAATAATCCGGAAACACGACGGCGTATTCTTGTTTGGTCGCTCTGGCTGACCACTCACGTGCATGAATCAAATCGGAGCCTAAAGGAGCGTGCGGGCCGTGTTTTTCAAGGATTCCAATGGGTAAAATAATGGTTCTGTTAGACTTTTCAAGGGCTAAGTTCCAATCGCTTGCCGTGAGTTCATCCCAACGCGTAGGAAGACTTTGCGAATAGACAATACTTCCCAATAAAAGGAAGATTATGATTAGATATTTCATGATTGGTGGTTGTATAGTTTTGCGAAAATAAATTTCGATATAGTGTGTAAGTAGATTTTTGAATCAAAAATCTATTCAGGTTCAAATTTGGGAGGCAAAAAAAGGATTATCAAAAATAAAAAAAGAGCAGCTTTCTAAGGCTGCTCTTTAAAATCAAATGAGCATTAATAACCCGGGTTTTGTTGAAGCACTCTCTGGCTCAAATCGATGGCGTTTTGAGGGATTGGGAATATTTCAGCAAAGGGCTGGAAGGATGCACCTGCCAATGCGTCAGGTTGACGAATACCTTCAACGGCAGCATAGTCATTTAAAACTTGCGCAGCTCTGCCTTGGCGGACTAACTCGAAGAAACGATGTCCTTCCAAAGCCATCTCCAATCTTTGCTCAAAATAAACTGCTTTTTTGGCAAAAGTTTGATTAGGGAATGAAGTATAAGTACTGATAACGTAGTTTGCTGCTGGGGTCACTCCATCTGCTTTTGTTACAAAATTGATGGGATTTGCAGCACGGGCACGTACTTGGTTAACCATTGTCAAAGCGGTTGGCAAATCACTTTCCTCTGCGGCTATTTCCGCTCTCCACAGCAACACTTCAGCATAGCGAATCAAGTTCGTTTGCATAACGCTTACGCTGGATGTCCAAGAGTTACCTGCGGTAAATGCGTCAGTTTGTTGTGCTTGGAAGTGAACAATTTTCTTAGCTACATACGCACCGGTTGAGGGGTCTCTGATCCATGGGCTACCGGGAAAATCGCCCCAATCATGGAAAGGGATGCCTCTGCGACCAACCGTCCAATCCAAACGTGGATCTAAATTGCCTTGGTAAGGTGTAAAGGCAGCACTACCGCTAAGTCCTTTGTCGGAAGTCACGATGGGATTGTCATTAAAAGTGTCTAAAAGAGGAAGTCCGTTGGCATCTGTTTTAAAGGCATTTACCAAGTTTTGTGAAGGCAAAAAGAAACCGCAACATCCGCCGCCAACGGGGCTGTTGTGCGGGAAGTTGAGTGCATCGCCCCAGTTGCCGTTGCTACTGCCATTACTGGCATCGTTGACGCTGTATTGAACCGCAAAGACCGTTTCCGAATTTTGATTGGACGCAACGTTGAAGTTATCATTGAATTTAGCAGTAAGTGCAAAAGGACCATTGTTGATGATGTCATCCAAAAGCGGTTTGGCTTGTGAAAATTTAGATTGAAACATGAAAGCCTTGGCTAAATAAGCTTTGGCAGTCCATTTGTCAGCGCCACCGAAACGAACTTTAGTTTCACCAAGATTGGCAATCGCAAATTGGAAATCTGCTTCGATTGGAGACCATACATCAACGCCCATATTGTTAAGGCTTTCTGTCGCATTTTCATCAACAAAAGGAATGTTACCCCAGATTTTTTTACCCTCAAAATGGTAGTGTGCTCTAAGGAAACGGAGTTCACCAAGAAAAGAAGCACCTTGCTCAGCAGTAATTGAACCTGAAGAAAGGCCATTGTTTACCGCTTTTATTGCCAAATTACATCGGGAAATACCTTCAAAAACGGCACGCCATTTTCTATCAAAACTTTCGCCTCTTGCAAATGCTTGCCAACGTTGAAGAGCTGCAATCTCTTGTTGATCACCCGGGTCACTGCCTTTATAAGCGGCATCGGCAGCTACTTCACCATATATCCAGTTGGATGCGGCTTGAAACCATGGGTTGCCATTGTTCAAGTTTCCATCCAAAATAGCATACGAGTTTACCACCAAGGTTTCAATAAAAGCAGCATTGTTTGGTACTGCACTCCCTGCTATTGCTCCTTCAATCGGAATATCCACTTCCTGCGAACAGCCCGAAAGAATTAAAATTGTGGAGATTAAAAAATATTTACTTAATTTTTTCATAGTTATAGTTTTTAGAATGAAATATCAACACCAAATACCAATGATCGGTTAATCGGGTAAGCCCCTGCATCAACTCCCAAGGTTAAGTTAGAGCCCAAAGCACCACTAAAGTCTGTTAAACTGATCTCAGGATCTAAACCTGTATAGCCGGCTATGGTAATCAAGTTGATGCCTTGACCGTAAAAACGAACTGCTTGGAGGTTAATACCCAATTTATCGGTTATGTTTTTAGGCAAAGTATAACCCACTTGGATGTTTTTCATCCTTGCATACGAGCCGTCTTCAATAAAAAAGTCGGATTGGAAAGATTCATTTAAAATTGTACTGGCATCATTAGTCAAGTTAGGCAAACTGCTGGATTGAGTAGCAAATTTCACACTTTTCCCACCGGGGAAGGTATTGAAGTCCGTAAAAAATTTATTGAAATTATAAATATCATTACCCACAGACCCCGACCACAGCATGGAAAAATCGAAATTTTTATAATTTGCACTAAAGTTCAAACCAAAAGTAAAATTGGCGTGCGGGTTGCCAATAAAGGTTTGATCTCTGTTGTCTGAAACGCCATCTCCGTTTGTATCCGCAAATTGCATTCTGCCATCAGCACCAATCCCGGTAAATTTCTTACCGAAGAAAGATGCCAACGGATGTCCGGCTTGTGTACGATTGGGTTTATGTGTCCTAAATTGACCACCGTCTATAAAGCTATCCGGATTGTTTGGGTCTAAGAAGTCAACCGTGTTGTCGTAGTGAGATAAGTTGGCATTGACGCTGTACTTAAAACCACCAGCAGTTTGGTTGGAATAGCCTGCGGAGATATCAAAACCTTCATTGGATAATTTACCGAAATTTTTGGTGATGGTGTTCACGTTGCCAAGTATGGTTGGGTCTCCAGGGACTGCTAACAACACATCATTGGTTCGGGAGTCATAATATTCAAAATCCAAAGTGAAGTGCTCTAACAGAGTTGCTGAAAAACCTATATTAGTTGTGGTGGTAGTTTCCCATTTTAAGTCTGGATTTCCACGGGATGTAAGTCCATTGCCTGGCTGAAGACCCTTTGGTCCGGTTGGAAAAGAGTTGAAATCGAGATTTGGACTAAATATATCAGAGATGGCTCTGGCTGAAATGTTACCATCATTTCCAAGTTCTCCCCATCCGCCCTTAAGCATTAAGTCAGTAATGATCTTGTTGTCTTTTAAAAATTCCTCGTTGGAGATTCTCCAGCCTAAACTGAATGCAGCAAACGTATCTGAACGGTTGTTAGAGGAAAATTTTGAAGAAGAGTCAAATCGCAAAGTACCGGAAACTAAATATTTGTCATCATACTTATAGTCTAACTTGCCGAATACGGAGTAATAGGCTGTTTTAATTTTGTTACCCGAGTTGTTGATGTTGGTAGTCCCTATGTCTAACACACGGGTGTTGAGCGGTTCGTTAAACAGGAAACCGTTACGGGTGGCAGTGAAGAAACTCACATTTCGTTTGTTAAACTCTGTACCGAACAAACCTTCAAACACGTGTTTTTCGTTCAACACATATTTGTAAGTTGCCGTGTTGTACCAGGTAAATACGCGTTCAAATAAATTAAATTCGGTCAAACTATTAACCACAGCGGTTTCTCCTTCCGGGCCAAATGGCGTGAAATTGGAGGAATTGAATGAATTTAAGTCAATACCAATGTTGGTTCTTAATTTTAAATTTTTGATGGGTTCAATCTCTAAAAAAGTGTTTCCAAATGCTCTAAAGTTCAAATCATGATTGTCTTTGTTTCGAAAAGCAACCGCAATCGGGTTACGGCTATTCCCTATATTACCACCAACTCCTGATCCGGCAAAATTTCCACCGACATCATAGACAGGAATGATTGGATTTATTCTTAAAATTGCAGCGATAGCTCCTTCTGGGTCTTGAGTACTTACAGCACCAATTCTGTCTGAATAGGAAACGGTCAGGTTTTCACCCATTCTGATTTTATCCGTGATGTTGAAATTTGAATTGGTTCGGATGGTGTATCGTTCATAATCCGTAAATTTTGCCACCCCGTTTTGCTCCAACGCGCTTAGCGACATAAAGAAATTGGCATTTTCACTACCGCCACTGGCATCGATGTTATAACTTCTGCTGGTTTGGGTGTTGAAAAATTCATCAAAGAAATTAGTACCTGCCTGATTGGCTCGGGTAATCCGGTTGGTCAAGAAATCGTATTGGCTTTCGTCAACGCCGGAAGACGCTCCTACCGGATTCAAATAGACCGGAAGTACAGGTGTCGGACCGTTGCCGAATTGTGGGTGGCTTGGTGTGGTACCCGTATCGTTGATGGAGGCTTGCCAAACAGCGTTTGCCAATTGCGTAGGGTTTGCCAAGTCAGGGAAACGGGTGCTGGGCACATAATCAACACTGACGTGTGCGTTTCCGTTGAAGGTGACCTTTTGATTTTTCTTCCCTCCCTTGGTTGTTATCAACACAACACCATTCGCTGCCCTGTTACCGTAAATAGTAGCAGCTGAAGCATCTTTTAATATCTGGATAGATTCGATGTCATTCGGGTTGATGGCGTTTAGACCTAATCCGGTTGGTGTGCCGTCAATGATAAACAAAGGGTCATTGCCATTGATGGTTCCAAAACCACGAATACGTATCGCAGCATTTCCACCCGGACCACCTTCTACGTTGACCACAACACCCGAAGCTTGGCCTTGCAGGGCTTGCTCAAGTGTGTTTGGAGAAGTGGAAAGCAAGTCTTCACTTTTGATAACCGATACCGAACCGGTGATATCTCGCGTTGACTGGGTGGAATAACCGGTTACAACAACCTCAGCAAGTGCTTCTGCCGATGGAAGCAGGGTCACGTTGATGGTTGATTGCGTGCCCACCGTGATGGTTTGAGGAGCTAAACCCACAAAAGAAAAAGTTAAGCGATCGGTAGCCGATGCCTCGATGGTATAGTTACCGTCGAAGTCGGTTGAAGTACCTTTTGTAGTCCCCGCTACCAATATGGTAACACCGGGCACGGGAGCTCCCGTATCGTCTTTCACAGTACCCTTAACGAATTTCGTTTGGGCTACCGCAAAATTGCAAATCGAAAGCGAAATTGCAATAAGCAACAGTTTGATTTTTGACATAATTTTTACGTTTTTAAATTTTTAATTGATTTGATTTTGTTGTTGTTTTTGATTTGAACTCGATTCATAGGCGGATGGGTGTTTAAAATTAAAATTGATTTATTGGTTAAATTTTAGAATCAGTTTGTTTCGGTGTTTTTTAAAACTTATTTTTTAGGATATTTGGTTAAAATTTTTAATAAACATACTTATATTTTAAGGTCATTTAATAAAAAAATCTACATACAACATCATTTCTTCGACAGACGACATAAAATCTATGTTAAAATGTTAATGAAAATTTAACTAATGTTTAATTTTGACTTATTGATTTTGTTATTCCTTAATACGAAAACCTTTTCGTTTATCATAGTCATAATGGTCATGCACATCCGGCTGTTGTGATAGGGGCATTTCCAAAAACCCATTTTATCTTCTTCCAAAACGGGTTTTCCATCGTTTTTTACCCTGAAAAACCATTCGCCCTTTTCATGGTCGATGACTACTTTTTTGATTTGCTCCCAAAGGTCAAAAACAGCCTTCAAGAAACGCACTTCACCACTGATTTGATACGCAAAATAAAACCCTACCATCGCCTCGGCTTGCGGCCACCAATGTCGGTCGTCATCTACTGCTTCAATCAGGTGGTTTCTTTCGTTTAGCAAACCGAATCCTTTCAGGTATCCTTCGTTTATGACTTGTGAGGCAATAATGACCGCACATTTATTTGCAGTTGAAATCCAAGATTCGTTTTGAATCACTTTTGCCGCTTCAATTAGCAACCAAATCGCTTCAATGTCGTGTCCGTAAGATGTGATTTGGCTGTTGGGTTGCCAATTCATGTCAAAAAACAAATCGAAGGACAAACGGGTTTTATTTAAAATATTTGTGTAAAAAATCTCGAGTAAATCCTCAATTGATGTTCGAACTTCATGGGTTGGATAGATTTTATAAAGCGTTGTATAAGCTTCTAAAAGATGCAAATGTGTGTTCATCGATTTGGGGTCGTTTTGATCTTTTTCGCTGAGGCGAACATCTTCAATGACTGACCAATCTTCCGCAAAAGCTTCCAGATAGCCTCCGTTTCGCGTGTCTTTTGTTCTTTGTTCTATTTGATTGTATAATTCGATCGCCCATTGTTTGGCTCGTTCATTTCCGGAATACAGATAATATTCTGAAAGTGCATATACCGCAAAGGCTTGCGCATAGGTTTGTTTTCTTTTGTTGACAGCATTTCCTTGTGCGTCCAATTCCCAATAAACACCGCCATGTTTGGTGTCTTTAAACTGATTGAGCAAATAATAAAAGGCTCGTTCGCAATAAAAAATATAACGCTCGTCTTGATAAAAATTTCCTGCTGCTGCGAAAGACCATAGAATTCGTGTGTTGAGAATAATCCCTTTGGGGGTGTTTTCTACACACTTGTTTTGATAATTCCGTGCGCCCACAAACCCACCGTAAACATCGTCAACGGCATATTTCGTCCAGTAGTTCAAGATGTTTTTCAACTCTTGAGCCAATTCATCGTGCAATATTTCAGTTGAAGTTATCATGATTAAAACTCTTTGTTTTTTTATTCTGTTATTTTAATGGCTTTTAGCTGTTTAGTTTATTAATGCGAATCAAGGGTTGAACAAGCCTTGATAATCAAATTGAAATCACTATTGTTTTACTTATCTACCAAATTTCCTGCCTATAACATGGTAGGTAGGACGGTACATTCCATTGACAAACAATATTTAAAAATAAACATGGCCATTGTTTTCTTATATTCTAATCCCGGAGGGATTAAACGTTCATAGCCCCCCCCCAAATTCGATTATGTGTGTTCGACCCCGTCGGGGTCGTAGAAACGTTATGAATATTTAAGCTATGAACGTATGATGCCTCCGGCATCAGAAAAATCAATCATTAAAATTTGACAATTCATTCAGAAATCGATTATTTTATAAAAACAACCTCTGCCCGACCCCGTCCCGATAGCTATCGGGATCGAGACTCATCTTTTATTTTTTACTAAATTCATGACAGGACTGTTTTTTTTGATTAATCCCTGAATGGTTTTTACAGATTCAGCTGAAGTATATCGGTCTTCGGACGTGTTTTTTACATAATCAACCAATCGTTCCGTACTTGAAATGGCAACATGACAACGGGTGTCTGAAGATGCGTAATAAATGAAAATCGTTCCATCCTCATCTTGAATCCATCCGCAGGAAAATAGCACATTGGAAACATCCCCAACGGTTTCATCGTCATTTGGAGCCATAAAATATCCGCCCGGCAGATGGGTTATTTTTGAAATATCTTGTAAATCGGTCATAAAAAGATAAAGTGTATAGCGAAGTCCGGCGGCGGTGTTTCGCACACCATGCGCCAGATGAAGCCAGCCTTCTTTCGTTTTGATAGGCGCCGGACCCAAGCCGTTTTTCAATTCATAGATGGTGTGATAGACTTTTTGATGCATGATTTTCTCATCCTGTACAACCGGGTTTTCCATGTGGTCTATATATCCGAAACCGATACCGCCCCCGCTGCCAACTTCAATAAATCCATCTTGCGGACGTGTGTAAACTGCGTATTTGCCATTGACAAACTCAGGGTGCAAAACCACATTCCGCTGTTGTCCCGAATTCGAAATCAAGTCGGGCAGACGTTCCCAGTTTATCAAATCTTTGGTTCGGACAATTCCGGCATTGGCAACTGCCGAGCTGGTGTCGCCTTTTGGGGCTTTCGGGTCTTTTCTTTCGGTACAAAAAATACCGTAAATCCAACCGTCTTCGTGTGCCACCAACCGCATATCATATACATTGGTGTCCGGAATTTCGGTTTGCGGAATGACCATTGGGGCATTCCAAAATTCAAATCGATCAGAGCCGTTCGGGCTTTCGGCGATGGCGATAAATGATTTGCGATCGGCTCCTTCTACGCGAACCGCCAACAGATATTTATCATGCCATTTGATGGCTCCGGGATTGAACGTTGCGTTGATGCCAAAGCGCTCCATCCCAAAAGGATTGGTTTGCTGATTCAAATCGTATCGCCAGTGTAAAGGTGTATGTGCAGCGGTTAAAATCGGGAACTCAAAACGTTCAAACACACCATTTGAATCTTGAACAGGCGAATTTTCTCTTTCAATCAATCGGCGGTGATTTTCCTTCAACAACTTAAAGTTGAATATTTTTTTTGCGGATATGTTTGTGTCCTTATGTGGCATTTGTTTTTATTTTATGGTAACTATTCAGCTATTCAAATGAATTTCGTTTTAAACGTCACTTCGAGTGGTTTTTAATAGTAATGCGATAGCTTTACTATTAAAAATTGTATCGAGAAGTTTGAAATTGTATAGTTCTCGATACGTTTTATTAAAAAAAGCGGTCGCATTTTTCAATAAAACACTCGAACAGACAAAATTTGTATCGATTTTTCATTAGACTAAATAGTTACGTTTTATG
>JAXMLV010000021.1:0-6392 GCA_034367065.1 Flavobacteriaceae bacterium | reverse complement strand
CTTTCGCCAATAAAGCCTGTTTTTTCGTTGATTGCCTTTTCGTTAAATTCTTCGCCTGTGGCGGTGTAAAATAGGTATCGGGCAAACTCTGTAAATGAAGGTAAGTTTTTACCTCTCAACAAACTTTCCATTTCAATAGTGTTACCCAATTCAAAGTAACTGAAAGTGCCACCTGTTCCTTTTTTAAGTAATTCGCTTTTGGCAGTTTTTACGCCTTTAATAACTCTCCGAACCCTTTCGGCAGTTATAGAATTGGCATAATCTTCCATTTCTACTAAAACAAACTTTCGATTTCCACCATCTTCTTTATTGAGTTCCAATGTGGCGTGTGCCGTTGTTCCTGAACCCGCAAAGCTGTCGAGAATAATAGAGTCTTTTTCAGTTGATAACTGTAATACTCTTTTTATTAGTGAAACTGGCTTGGGTGTATCAAAAGGTAAATCAACTTCATCAAATAACTGTTTCAGTTCTTGTTTTGCTTGTTGGTTATGCCCAACCTCGGAATGCAGCCAAATAGAAATTGGCACAATCCCGTCTTGAACCTCCGATAGGAATTTTTTAATCCTTGGAACATTACTACCGCTTTCACCAAACCACACCCTATTATCATCAACTAACTTTTGAAAATTATACTTTGAAGTAAACCAACAGCGACCTTTAGTAGGTTTAATTTTCTTTCCACTTGGGGTTATAATTTCATAATCATATTCTGCTGAATAGGTTTTTACGGTCATATCACTAGAAGTCCAAATTCCTCTTGAATCATTGTCTGGATTTGAATATCTGCTATCCTGTTCCTCTGTTCTCGGAATTAGGTTTCTAACCCATCCTGTTGTAACGTCACCATCAATCTTATTTTTTGCGTAGCATATCAGAAAATCGTGATTGTCAGAGAAGTATTTTGCGTCATTCTGCGGAGAAAATTTCTTTTGCCAAATAATGTTTTGAATAAAGTTTTGTTCCCCGAAAATCTCATCCATAATTCCCCTCAATCTATGTTGTTCATTGTCATCACAGGAAATAAAAATTGCTCCATCCTCACTCAATAATTCACGCAATAGTTTTAATCTCGGCATCATCATACACAGCCATTTATCATGGCGTGTTAAATCTTCTTTATCAACAGTAGAACCAAGCCACTCTTGTATCATTGGACTGTTCACATTGTCGTTATACACCCATTTTTCGCTACCTGTGTTGTAAGGCGGGTCTATGTAAATGCACTTTACTTTACTAGCATAGGTTGGAAGTAATGCCTTCAATGCTTTCAGGTTATCACCTTGAATAATCAGGTTATCGTGTAAGGAAACTTTATCAGTCAGGCTAAATTCTTTTTTCGGCACCAATTGGTGATACTTCACCGCCAAATGGTGGTTTTGCACAAAAGTTTTTCCTTTGAAATGGAGTGTTGGCATATTTTCTATTTTTTTCCGTGTTCTTTTTTAAGTTTATCAAGTTTTGGACGCATAGTATCAAACCTATCCGCTTCCTCTTGCAAGTGTTTTAATTGTGGCTTTGCAGCCAAATATTTATCACTGTGTATGTGTCCCTCCATATAGCGACAACACAATTTGAAGTTGTCCATAATTTCTTTAACCAATGAATCTTCAAAGTGCAGCCCTTTTAGGGAATCAATACTTACTCTGTCATCAAATCTTTTTACCGCACCGCAGAACAATTCAAAAATTACAAATGCTTCGTATGAAGAACGTAATGCAGCAAAACCACTTTTTATAAACGCCTCCCTTATCTCAGGTTCGGTATCTTTCGCCAATTTGATATATCTTCTTGCCTCTGCTGATGTTTTGTATTTCGCTTCGTGAGAGGGAGTATTATCAGGATAAATTTTCCCTGGTTCTTCTATATTCTCAATGCTATGGCATCTGTATGGAATTTGAAAATCTGTGCAGTTATTTATTAGTGCGGAAACAAAAACTAAATCGTGTGTAAATACTAAAACTTGTTTGCTTTGAGATAATTCACAAATTCTTTTGGCAATAACTTTTTTTCGTTCTTCATCAAGAGAAGTAACAGGGTCGTCAAAAACAACGCCTTTGTTTATTGTAGTAATGTTTGTTTCAGCAAAAAAATCAGCAAGGGCAATTACCTTTTGTTCTCCTTCACTAAGTATTGAAGATGGGTCTTTGCCTTTTAAAAATAATTGTCTGTTGCTCTGTGCATCAGAACTTCTTGCATCAATTTCAATTCCGAATTTTCCCTCTAACTTTTCACATTCTTCATTAAACGATTTAATATAATCGGCATTGAAATACTGTTTCGACAATCTTTTTTCAGAATTGGTTGATTGGGTTTTAAAACCTTGCTTATTAAACTTATTGGCTTTGTTTACCCAAATCAGATTTTTGTGCAAGTTTTCAATATCCGTAAATCTAAGTGCAAGTTTTTCTTTATGTGCTAAGTAGGTCTTTTGCTTTAAAAGTTCTGCCAAAACTTTGTTTTGTTCATCCTCCTCATACGCTTTTATGTCTTTGTCAATTTCAGTTTCAATTTTTTCTAAACCTGTTAAACCCAACTGAAATTCCGTTTCAGCTTTGGAATCTCTTGCAATAATGTTCGCTACTATTTTTTCAGCAAGTGTTTTCTGTTTCTCTAATCCTTGTTTTAATAGGGTTAAATCAGTTTCATATTTTTCATTCAACCAAACTGTAAGCGTATCAGTTTCGGTAAATTGATTTAGGTCTAAATCCTCATATCCTTTTTTTGTTTTATCAATATTTTCCTTGGTTGTTTTAGCTTCCTGTTCTGCAACGCTTTTTATATATGCCCAATAACTGGCAATAAGATTTTTTGGAGCATCCTCATTAATTGATTGTTGGCACAACAAACAACTGTCTCCTATTTCAGGATATTCAACACCATCTTCCTTTTGCTTTATAGCAAATTTTTCAGCAGCTTCAATAAATTGCTTCCATTCCGGTGAACCAATTTCTTTAATCTTGTCGGATTTGAATTTTTCAATTCCTTCTTTTTGGGCTGTTTCTTCTTTGGTTTTACAATCAGTTATGGAATTGCTGACTTTGTTTAATTGATTTTGAGTAAACCAAAGGTTTATAGTTTCGAGATTCTTTTTTCTTGCCGCTAATTGAGTTTTTATATTTCGAAGTTCTTTTAACGCTTTGTCCTTCTGTGAAAGAGAAATTTTTAAATCGTCATACTTCTTTTCAGTTTCAGCTTTTCTCTTTTTTTCTTCAGCTGTAAAAGGAAGATGCTTTTTTAAATCATCAAGATTGGAATTGTGTGAAAGTGAAGAAAGAAAAGTTTTAATTTCCGATTCACCTTGAAAAATATCATCATCAGCAAATGGGTTTGCAATAATCTTTGTTTGGATTTCGGAAAATAAACGACTATTTAACTTTTCAAGTGCAACATTAAATTCATTAAATAGTCTCAATCCTGCTGGTCTGAATTTAAAGTCATTTCTATTTCTCAAATGCCTTCTGCCAATTTCACCGTCAAAAACAGCAAATTGATTAAACACGCCATTGCCAACATCATCAGGATATTTAAGTTGCAACACTCCTTCATCAGTAGTGAACTGAAAATCGGCTTTTATAGGTTTGTGTCCATTTTCAAGATGAATGTTTTCCAATATTGGTTCTCTATCCTTGGAATAAAACACATTTTTTAAAAGCCTCACATAACCTGATTTTCCTGCTCCATTTGAGCCATAAATAATTGTGAGATTTTCAGTTAGTTCAATAGATTGATTTTCAGCTAAAGCATTAACTCCTTCAATGTTTGAAAGTAAATCAAAGGTTAAGCTATCTTTAAAATCATCAGAAGCATTTGGATTGTATGAAATAGCAAGTTCGGGTCTCTCGCTTTTTTCTTTTAGGTCAAGTTCTTCAAGTAGGTATAAAAATGCAGTATCGAATTTGTCCTCTGTTAATTCATTACCTGATAGAATTTCCGAACAAACAAATTTTGCCCAATAGGGCAGTCCGTCAGCAAATTTCTTCACTTCCGTTTCAAGTGTTTCCACTTGCTGTTCAACTTCTGCTATTTCATTTAATTCATCCATTACTTTCTTTTAGACTTATTGTACTTTACTTTCTCCTCTGCTACTTGCAAGGCTTTCAAAGCCACATCTTCGTCCGCTACCTCATATACCAACTTGTCAGACAACCAAGAAACAAGCAATTCATTTTCTTTAATCTTGAAAAAAGCGGCAAGTTTTACCACCTGTTCACGGTTTGCATTACGTTGTCCTCTCTCAATTTTGCTTAAAATTGCTTGGTCAATGTCGAGGTATGCAGCTACTGTTCGTAGTGGCAATTCCTTCTCTTCCCGTAGTTTTCTTATCGTTTCGCCTAAGCTGTCCATTTTGAACAATTCTGTTTTGAATGAATTTGTCAAAATTACAAACTTCTTTTGGAAAATCATCTGAAAAAGTCTCCAAAGTTTTCAACAGATTATCATTGTCAGGCGGGTGGGCAAAATTGGCTCTTTTGCAAAACTTGGGTTGTGGGTCGGCTGGTGCGGTTTTGCAAATGTGCCAATGTGCGGCTGGCTAAAATTATTTTTTAAAATGTGCAGTGGGAAAAATTTTAAAAACATTCGGGTCGGTTTGCGAGTCGGCTTGTCTTACCGTGTCAGATTGTTAAAGAACGCTTTTAAGTCAGTCCGTTTAAATTGTCAGGTTGCAAAATCTCCGTTTTTCAGTCGTCACTTTCAGGGTTGCACTGTCTTTTTACGCTTGGGCATAACTTATCGATACGCAAAGCCAGTCTTGTGGTTTAATAATAAAATTATACGATGCAACTAGCCAACAAACAATTGAAAATTAATTTTCTGATACTTTCAATACTATGCTTAGTTCTTGCAAATTCTTGCTTAAGAAATAGGGTAAGAAATTATGAAAACCTTATTTCTGTTAAACCTATAGAGGTTTTTGAAAATAAAATCACAAAAGAGGTTTTGGATACGATTGTTGATTTTTTGAAAGTAAAGGAAACCAAATACAAAGGTGACAACTTATATGTGTTATATATTGAAAAAAAAATGAATGTGGTCAATGTTCATTTTAGTTATGGTAATTTTGAAATTGAACAATACTACATGCAAAGGGACGATTTTAAAGGGTATCTTAATTATTCAGGGAAAATATTTTTTATTTATGGATATCCAAATTTTCTATTTAATTCAGAAAAAGAAATCATCAAAATAACTACCAAAATTCCCAAAGATATAATGCCAATTAATGAGCCACAGAACTATGTTTTAAAAATTTATAATAATAAATTTGTAATTAAAGAAAGTAATTAGGTGTATGGTAACGGGGTAATGTTCCAAAGTTAGAAATGGTCATACCCGCTAGCGAGGAAATTTTTTCCGTGTCCACAAAGTTGAGTAACTTAACCATATAATTTCAGGTTCGACGGGCTTATAAGCGGAGCGAACACTTGTTTGATTCCGACACGATGGGCTGGTTTATGATATCACAAATTTCGATTTTAAGTTATGGCGATTTAAATGAAAATAATAAAAACATTCGCTTACTTTTGTAATACAAAAAACGAAAAGTTATGGTAATGACAATAAAACCGGGTGCTACTAAAAAAAGCATCAAAAGCATTTTGGAAAATTTATCAAAACAACGAAAGCCTAAAGGTGTTGATGTCTATAAATATGTTGGAAAAATCAGCTTAAAAAAAGATGCTTTAAGCATACAAAGAGCACTCCGTGATGAATGGGAATAAGCTTTTTTTGGATACCAATATTATTCTCTATTTATTAAATGGAGACGAAACATTGGCAGAATTGTTAAACAACAAGCAACTCTATATATCTGTTATTACGGAGCTCGAACTGTTGGCTTACAAAGGCATAACGGCAAAAGAAGAAAAGGTCATTAAGGAATTTGTGTCACAGTGTAAAACCGTTGCGATAAACAGTGAAGTAAAACAGGAAACCATCAGAATCCGAAAAGCCTACAACATTAAACTTCCGGACTGCATCATCATAGCAACTGCACTGTATTTAGATCTGCCGTTGATTACTTCCGATGTCGAGTTCAAAAAAGTGGATGAACTCACGTTGATTCATTACGAAAACTAAAATCCCGATATTTTGGAATTGTATTCCGTACACACAAAGTTGAGCAATTTAACACAACTCCAATGCGCCAAATGTAAAATCAGTTATGTGCAGTCTGATTATGATTTAGAAATTATTTTGTTAGATTTGTTTTGATGTCGATTGCGTGCACGGACTACAAATCCGTGCTATCGGGTTTTTTCGACAAAAAAAGAGCTCATCAAAACGAATATTGGCTTTTTCAAGCCATCGAAGAAAAATTGAAGCAAGATTTTTATCAAAATAAATCCATACAAGCCGCGTTAAAAAAAGAACTGCAAGCACTTCATAAAAAC
>JAXMLV010000020.1:0-11811 GCA_034367065.1 Flavobacteriaceae bacterium | reverse complement strand
GTTTTTATGAAGTGCTTGCAGTTCTTTTTTTAACGCGGCTTGTATGGATTTATTTTGATAAAAATCTTGCTTCAATTTTTCTTCGATGGCTTGAAAAAGCCAATATTCGTTTTGATGAGCTCTTTTTTTGTCGAAAAAACCGGCTTTTTTGTTTGCGGAGAAAAAGGAGGAAATAACTTTCCAAAGTTCTTCTATACCTTTGTTTTCCAGAGCGCTGCATAAAATTACGGGTGGAGTCCAATCATTGTCTTTAGCGGGCCAAATGTGTAAAGCGCGTTGTAGGCTTGACTTTTCTCGGATGGCTTTTTCCAGATTGTCGCCGTCGGCTTTGTTGATGACGATGGTGTCTGCCATTTCGATGATGCCTCTTTTGATGCCTTGCAGCTCATCTCCGGCTCCGGTCAGGTGGAGCAACAAGAAAAAATCGGTCATGCTATGGACGGCAGTTTCACTTTGGCCGACCCCCACAGTTTCTATCAATATGGTCTCGAATCCGGCTGCTTCACACAAGATGATGCTTTCGCGGGTTTTCCGGGCAACACCACCCAAGGATTCGCCTGCGGGAGAGGGACGAATATAGGCGTTCGGGTCTTTGACCAATTGCTCCATTCGGGTTTTATCACCTAATATACTGCCTTTGGTAACCGAGCTGCTCGGGTCAACTGCCAAAACAGCTACCTTTTTTCCAAGCGAAGTGAGCAGTTTTCCAAGACTTTCTATAAAAGTGCTTTTTCCAACGCCGGGAACTCCGGTGATGCCGATTCGGACAGACTGATTGGCATAAGGCAAACACTGAGACAATAAGTCAGAAGCGAGTTTTGCGTGTGCCGAATTGTTGCTTTCAATCAGTGTGATGGCTTGACTGAGGATGGTGGTATTTCCGGACCTGATTCCATCAAAGAGGTGTTGGGCTGAAATGGGTTTTCTTCGGAATTCCCGTATGGAGGAAGCCAATGTAGGATTGGTGTTTCCCGAGGATGCATCCGCTATATTTGCTTGTTTTTTTTTGGACATGCAACCTTGATTTTACCTCAAGTATTGAGGTCGTTTTCAATGAATAATCGGGACGGCAACTTTGGTTTGATCCCACTCGAAGATCATGTTTGTTTGCGAATTAATTTCCGTGAAATAGATGGTGAACTGATCGGTTATGTCTGTTTTTTTATCAACCGGAACTTTGATGTTTAACACATCAAAAGCAGGATCTCTACTCGCTTTGCCTTCGCCATCTACGCCCCATACATATTGTTTGGAGTTGAAAATTACTTCCCACATGTCTGCATTGGGAATGGTCCAAAGGGTGTATTTGCCTGCCGGCAGAACTTGCCCTTCCAAGGTCAAATCTTTGTTGGTCGTAAACACAGTTGCCTCGTTTGCACCGGTGCGCCAAACTTCCCCAAAGGGAACCAACGCGCCAAAAATAGGCCTTCCTTTTTTGAATGGGCGATTGTAAAAAACGGACAATTGCAAATCGTTTTTGATGTAACCTACGGTGTCTTCCGGGCTGAATTTTTTGGTGTTAGCTCTATTCAACGCAAATATTCCATAGCCAATCACAGCCACAGCAATTGCAGCAATCAGTACCCATTTGATGATTTTCATATACTTTAGTAGATTTTGCTTAAAGGTAAAAAAAATTAGATAATACGGAAACGAAACACACTCTTGTTTAAGTAAACTTTATCAGTATCTAAAACAGGGTTTGGAAAATCAGGATGGTTGGGCGCATCGGGAGGCAATTGGGTTTCGAAACAAATGGATGAAAATTTAGAAAATTTCTTTTCAAAAAGCGAATTTGTCCTGCCAAAATGTTCCGGCGTAAAAATAACTACTGAAGGTTGATTGGTTTCCACCTGCATTTCTATACCCGATTTTGGCGAATACAAACTTCCAATGTGCAATTGCGTTTTTTGATGCATAAAACAATCGTCAATGCCTTTGAAATCAGAAATATTTCCGATGGTTTTCGGTTTGCGAAAATCGAAATGAGTGCCATCTACCGACAATAAATTTCCGGTAGGAAGTTGCTTCAAATTGGTTTCCAAATATTGGCTACAATCTAAAAACAAGGTGTGATTCAAAATATCGTCTTCACCGTCTAAGTTGTAATAAGCGTGATTGGTGAGGTTTATAAACGTTTTTTTATCCGTTTTTGCCTTGTATTCGATGGTTAAACTGTTTTCATGTAAAGCATAGGTGACTTCCACATGAAGGTTACCCGGATAACCCTCGTCTTCGTTTGGACTGTCGAGTTGGTAAGTTACGGCCGTTTCAGTCGCAGTTGACATTTTCCAATAAACCTTATCAAAACCTTTTAAGCCACCGTGCAAATGAACCCCGTTTTCGGTATGAATTGGATAAAATTTTCCATCGAGGTGGAATCCACCTCCCGAAATTCGACCGGCATACCGACCAATGCTCGAACCGATGGAAAACGGATTGTCGAGATATTGATTGATGTTTTCATATCCCAAAATGACATTGACAGCTTTTCCGGATTTATCTTTTACCCACAATTGATGCAGTGTTGCGCCAAAGTCTAAAGTGCTTATCTTTAAATGTTTGTTTTGTATTTGGTGTTTTTGCAATGTTTAAATTTTTTAAGGCGTGAAAATACAAAAACTGTTTCACTTAGAAATTAAATGAATTATTTATGGCCAGCTTAATGCGTATTTCCTTTCAATAATTCCGGAAATTTTTGTTGAAATTTTATCAATCTTGGAATGGAAACATTTTGAATGTAGGGATTCTCCGGATGATTTTTTTCGTAATCTTGGTGATAATCTTCCGCCTTGTAAAAGGTTTTGAAAGGAACGATTTGGGTGACGATTGATGCGTTGAATACATGTTTATCTTCCAACGACTTTACATAAGCGGTTGCCGTATTTTTCTCTTTTTCAGTTTGATAAAAAATAACCGAACGGTATTGCGTTCCTTTGTCAGGACCTTGACGGTTTAAAGTTGTGGGATCGTGCGAGCCAAAAAAGACTTTCATCAATGTTTCATACGAAACTACATTCGGGTCATAATAAACTGCAACCGATTCTGCATGACCTGTTTGCCCGGCACTCACTTCGCGATAAGTCGGGTTTTTTGTTAGGCCGCCACCATAACCTGAAATGACCTCTTCCACGCCTTTGACACTTTCGAAAATCGCTTCCACGCACCAAAAACAGCCACTCGCAAAATAGGCGACCTGCAGATTTTTCTGTGAATATTTTTCCGGTTTCTTGGTTTCCACCTTGCTTTGACAAGCGGTTTGAGAAACCGTTAAAACACTTAGAATCAACCATAAAAATATTTTTTTCATGCCAATGGATTTGTGTTGTTTTAATTTCTTCCTTTTTCGGTCGGATAAAGTTCAGGCAACGGGTCGCTTTGCCAAAATTCTTTTGTGTTAACGTCCATCAAGGTCAAGCTTCCAGTGAATGCGGCTCCCGTATCAATGTTCCAAACATTGGCTGCTTGAACTGGTTTTTGTTCGCCAATGCGCAATGTGGGTGTGTGACCGATGTATATTTCGGAAAATAATTTGAGTCTTTGCGGGTATTTGGGCGAATCGAGTGGGAGTGAAGTATCCAATCCAACAGCGGTTTCCCAAAGGGTTCTGTCCCAATAAAACGGGATGTCGTTGTATTCCTTTTTAGGGCCGTGGAGCGAGGTAAATCCTGCGTGAACAAACAATCTGTTTTTTGTGTCAACGTGGTAGTTTTTCAGCGATTGCAAAAAATCCAAATGCTTTTGGACTGTTTTTTTGTCAACTTGGTTGTAATTGTCTATCGTTGCTTGTCCGCCGTGCTGCATCCATAACGGGTTATCGGTTTTGTCCTGCAACCATTTTAAGAACAAATCGTCGTGATTCCCTTTGATGAAGAGACAAGATTGTTTTTCGTTTAAATGAATCAACAAATCAATCACTTGAGACGATTCGCTCCAACCATCCACATAATCACCCAAAAAAATCAATCGGTCATTGGTTGTAACCTTTGCAAATTCTAATACTTGGGTCAATGCCTTGTAACCACCGTGAATATCACCAATTACCAAAGTGCGTTGTTGACCTGTCATTTGTATAAAACGATTTTAAACCGTTACCCATTTGAAGGCATACGGATCTTGCGGGATTTTAATGCGTTCGGATATTTTTGCCAGTCTGTCCGGAAGATTCATAACGTAATCTCGTGCGCGCT
Organism: Flavobacteriaceae bacterium; assembly: GCA_034367065.1. GTDB lineage: Bacteria > Bacteroidota > Bacteroidia > Flavobacteriales > Flavobacteriaceae > UM-FILTER-40-17. The sequence continues at coordinate 7,621 of JAXMLV010000020.1, read as the reverse complement.
CCGATCGGTCGTTGAGCTCTCGGATGTTTGCAATGTCCCAAAAATCGGTTAATTTTTTCAAAATATCGATGTAATCTTCGGTGGTATAAACACCCAAACGTTGGGCTGCGTTGGAGAAATTCTCAAAGGCATCGCCAATTACGCCACCCGATTCGCGGATAAAATGTGCCGGCATCACGATTTTTGTTTTCATCATTTCCGAAAAAGCAATCATCATTTCGCTGGGGTCAACCGAAAAAATTCGCTGGATAAATGATCGATAAGCCATGTAGTGACGCATTTCATCTCCGGCAATCAGCTTGCACATATTTCCGAGGAGTTTGTTTTGCTTTTTTTGTGCCAATTGACCGACTCTTTTGTGCGAAATATGCGTGGCCAATTCCTGAAAACTGGTATAAACAAAGTTTTTATAAGGATCTCTTCCAGTGCCAATCGCAAAACCATCGGATATGATGTGTTGGGTTGTGATTTCAATCTCTTTCATGTTGACCATGCCTGAGAGATAAAGATATTTGTTAAGCGCATCGCCATGGCGATTTTCTTCGGCAGTCCAATGACGCGTCCAACGAGACCAGCCGTTTCTTTCATGTTGATTGACTCCTTCGATGTCCATTATCCAGGATTCGTAAGTTGGCAAAGCTTCTTCTGTGATGGCGTCTGCCACCAAAACTACCCAAAAATCATAGGGCAATTCGCGCGCCTCTTCGCGTATTTGGCGGACAGATTCGTAAAAATTTTCGTTGGAAGAATCGGGCAATAAATCGGTCGGTTGCCATATTTTTTCCGCGGGAATCAAATATTCTTGCATCCAAGCTTCTACCTCGGGTTCGAGGGCTTTCATGACTTCTTTTCGATGTGGATGTAACAACATGTTGCGTTTTTAATTAGTTAACCGCAAAGTTAAGATTTAATTAAGGAATTAGATGATGGGGCAATCGATTTACCAATTGTTTAACAAACTTTAGTTGTATCGTATTTTTCTGAAAATGCGCATCACTTCTTTGAAAGCATCGTAGGTTTTATCGCTGTGAAGTTTGAGAAAAGGTTTGGCAGCAATCAGTTTTTCTTTAGCCTCTTCAAAACCATTCAGATAGCATAGCAGGTAAGTGTTGGGAAGGTTTCCTAAGTCGTGTTGGTCAACCGTTTCTATCGAAGCACCTTTTGTCAATTTGGAAACCAATTTGTTGTTTGCGTTGTAGATGTGATGCATCACCGTTTTATCAAATTGAGGCGGTTCAAACAGCAGGTTGGTGTTTATTTTATAAGTTCCGTTTTCTTCAAAGTTGATGACAACCTCTTCCAAAGGATAGTATTTTTGGTATTGGTTGATGCCCAATTGTACATATTCTATGATTCGAAAGGCATCTTCATCGAAAGAGATGGAAACTTCATCCAAAGCAGAATAGAAAAGCCGCACATGTTCGTTAACCAACTCAATATCAACTCTTGAAAAATAGGTCGAATTATCAATTTTCTTTTCCACTCCGGCCCAACACATTACAAATATTTCTTTGAAAACCTTGTAATGAGGCGGGAAATCGGGATGTTTTTTGATGATAAAATCAAACACGCCATCCAAAGTTAGTTGGATGTTGTTTTGTGCCGATTTCTCAATCGAAGCGACAATGGATGAATTCGTATCGACCAACTCACTTCGAAAACTCACCGGAATCGAGTTGCTTCCTTGTCTGAAGAAAACCGTTCCGCCCCAATATTTCCATATATTCCGACGAAGGGAAGTTAGTTTGTTGTTTGGAAAAATAGTCACCAATCCGACGACTTTGTCATTGGGTAGATTCGCAAACGGAATATTTTCATACTGTACCAAAGGTGCGTTGTCGAGATACGCATCTATCAGATTTTGTATTTTGCTGTCGTCAAAAAAATCAACCCCAACGATTTCACTTTTTGCGTCTTCCACACCCACCACGATATACGAATTGTTCTTTGGATTGGAATTGGTGAGTGCGCAGACGTGTTTCAGGAATTTGGCTTTGCCTTCTTTTACATACAAGTCTAAGCGGCGTTTTTTGTCATAAAAACTGTTTTCATCTTGGTGCGCCAACAAATTTTTGACCAATAACCGCTTGTTAATCATCTTGTTTTAAAATTAAATTGGCTAAAGCTGTTGATGAATTACATTCTGATTCAGCAAGATGATACATGCAACAATATAAAAAGTTTTTGGACAAACTATTCATCCTCATATTTCTGAAATCCGTATTTTGAAATAAATTCATCGTATTCTTCCTGAAAAGTTTTTAAGCTATGATGGCTTTCTTGATTCCGAATATAGTTTCTAACTTAATCAATCATGGATTCCGAAACCGAAACCGCAAAATATTCATCTTGCCATTGAAAATTTTTCTTGGTTAACTTTTCTTTATTTATCCAAAATGAAGATTCCCCTTTTGAATGGTTTGATCAACACCCAAAGAAACCAAACAATGGCAATGTTCCTCATATCCGTTAACAAAATCTATAAAAATTCCTTTTTTAGAAGCGTTTTCTCTAATAGGTTGCCATACTTTTTGCCTGATTTCTTTTGTAGCCAAATTATCCAAACTTAAATTTTTAAATTCAACATCAATTTTGAGAGTCAAATTATAAATTTTCATGAGTCATTTTACATCAACAACAAGTTATTTTCCAAGATTGTCACACAAATATACCAAACAAACCGGGTAGGCTCAATTCAAATAATTCCTTTTGTTGTCGGCAAAATCATTTTTTCCACATCACGTTTGACAGCTGCTTTGACAGCCTTGGCAAAGGCTTTGAAAATGGCTTCAATCTTGTGGTGCTCGTTCGTGCCTTCTGCTTTGATGTTCAAGTTGGCTTTCGCCCCGTCGGTGAAGGATTTGAAAAAATGAAAAAACATTTCGGTCGGCATTTTCCCAATCATTTCACGTTTGAATTCGGCATCCCAAACCAGCCAGTTTCTCCCGCCAAAATCGATGGCAACCTGCGCCAAACAATCGTCCATCGGCAAGCAGAAACCATAGCGCTCGATGCCTAATTTGTTCCCCAAAGCGCGCCCGAAAACTTCACCCAAAGCGATAGCCGTGTCTTCAATTGTGTGGTGTTCGTCAACTAGCAAATCGCCTTTCACACGAATCTCTAAATCCATCTGACCGTGGCGCGCAAGCTGATCGAGCATGTGGTCAAAAAAATCAATTCCCGTTTGGATGTCACTTTTTCCGGTACCGTCTAAGTTGATTTTGATAAAAATAGCTGTTTCGTTGGTTTTTCGATGCAGCTCGGCAACGCGGGTTTGCAATTTGAGAAAGGCGTAAATCTTTTCCCAATCTGTTGCTTCAAGCGCGATATATTTTTGCAGTTCAACTTTTTTAACGGAAATTTCACCTGTGCCTAAATTCGTTTGGTTGTTGATGAAAATTGCTTTCGCATTCAGGTTTTTTGCCAATTCGATATCGGTCAATCGATCGCCAATCACAAAGGAGTTTTCCAAATCATAATCTGCTGAAAAATAGCGAGTCAACAAGCCTGTTTTAGGTTTTCTGGTAGGTGCGTTGTCCGTTGGAAATGTGCGGTCAATCAAGATATCGTCAAACGTAACGCCTTCGTGTTTAAAGGTTTTTAAGATAAAATTATGCACAGGCCAAAAGGTTTCCTCCGGAAAAGAAGCAGTGCCCAAACCATCTTGGTTGGTAACCATCACCAACTCAAAATCAAGCTCACCGGCGATTTTTGACAGATAAAACAAGGCTTTCGGATAGAATTCGAGTTTTTCAAACGCATCGATTTGCTCGTCAGCAGGTTCTTTGATCATCGTCCCGTCACGGTCGATAAAAAGCACTTTTTTTGCCATTATTTCAATTGATTTAAGGCGGTTATTAATTTTTCGTTTTCAATTTTTGTCCCGATGGTGATACGCAAAGTGTTTTGACAAAGCGGTTGCGAGCTTCGGTTTCTGGTAACGATGCCATTTTCCAACAATTGTGTGTATCGCTTGGTGGCATCATCGACCTTAATCAACACAAAATTAGCATCAGTCGGATATATTTTTTCCACAAAATCGATTTTTTTCAAAATATCTAACAATATACTTCTCTCTTTCAAAATATTTTGAATCTCTTGTTGAACGCCTTCCACATCCAAAACCCTTTCCAAGGCTTTGGTTTGCGTCAATTTGTTGACATTGTACGGCGGTTTGATTTTATTGATAACCGCAATGATTTCTGCCGATGCGTAGCAGATTCCCAATCGAATTCCTGCCATTCCATAGGCTTTGGAAAGCGTTTGTATGACAATCAAATTTGGAAAATCTTTCAGACGTGTCAACCAACTTTCTTTTTCCGAAAAATCGATATAGGCTTCATCTATAACGACCAAACCCGGAAATTGAACAATCATATTTTCAATTGTATCAGCATCAATAGCATTCGCAGTTGGATTGTTCGGCGAACAAATAAACAGGATTTTGGATTGAGAATCAATCGCTTTTGCAACTTGAGAAAGGTCGGGTTGAAAATTTTTCAAAAGCAAAATTTCCCGATTTTCTACATTGTTGATTTCAGCCAAAACTTCATACATGCCGTAAGTCGGCGGCAACGTGATGATGTTGTCTGTTTTGGGTTCGCAAAAGGTTCTGAAAATCAAATCGAGCACCTCATCGCTGCCGTTGCCCAAGAGTATGTTTGCCGGATCAACGTTTTTTTGTTTTGCCAATGCATTTTTCAAATTGTATTGCTGTGGGTCAGGGTAGCGGTTGACCCCATTTTCAAAAGGATTTTCGTTGGCATCCAAAAAGACCAGCTCCTGCTCGAAATCTTTAAACTCATCACGGGCAGATGAATAAGGTTTGAGTCGGTGCACATTGGGACGAACGAGTGCAGAAAGTTTAAAATTTGAAGTCATGATTTGATTTGCGATTAACTTATAACAAATAACTTATAACGAACTCAAGCGAAGCGTGACTGCGTTTTTATGGGCTTGCAAGCCTTCTGCTTCCGCCATGATTTCGATGGTTTTTCCGATACTTTGGATTCCTTGTTTGTTTACTTTTTGAAAGGTCATACTTTTCATAAAACTATCCAAATGAACACCGCTGTAATTTTTCGCAAAACCGTTTGTCGGCAGCGTATGATTGGTTCCGGATGCGTAATCTCCCGCACTTTCGGGTGTGTAATTTCCGATAAAAACCGAACCTGCATTGGCGATGTTATCCACGTAAAAATCCTCATCTTCCGCGCAAATGATAAAGTGTTCCGGGCCGTATTCGTCAATGAGTTCCAAAGCCGTTTGGCGGCTACTGACATAGATCAATTTAGAATTGGCAATCGATTTTTCTGCAATCGCTTTGCGTGGCAAAATACTGAGTTGGGATTGAATTTCCTGCTCAACGGCTTCTATCAGCTTTTTGGAAGTTGAAACCAAAATCACCTGGCTGTCCGCACCGTGTTCGGCCTGGCTCAGCAAATCGGATGCGACAAAAGAAGGAACGGCACTGTCGTCTGCCACGACCAACAATTCACTCGGGCCGGCAGGCATGTCGATGGCAACGCCAAATTGGGTGGACAACTGTTTGGCAACGGTGACATATTGATTTCCAGGCCCGAAAATTTTATATACTTTCGGAATGGTTTCTGTACCAAAAGTCATGGCTGCGATGGCTTGTATGCCGCCGGCTTTGAAAATTTGCGTAACGCCACACAGATTGGCTGTATATAAAATAGCAGGATGAATGTTCCCTTCTTTATTTGGCGGTGAACACAAGACGACCTCTTTGCAACCTGCAATCTGAGCCGGGACTGCCAGCATCAAGATGGTCGAAAACAAAGGAGCGGTTCCGCCCGGTATGTACAAACCCACTTTTTGAATGGGTCTTTTTTCCTGCCAGCAACGAACTCCCGGAGTGGTTTCGACTTCAATTCCGTCCGTTTTTTGTGCTTTGTGAAAAGTTTCGATGTTGATTTTGGCTGCCTGAATGGCTTGTTTCAACTCTTCCGGAACGGCTTGAATGGCTTCTTGAATCTCGCCTTCAGATACTTTCTGTGTGATGAGCGAAACGTGGTCGAAACGTGTGGTGTATTCGGATAGTGCCGCATCGCCTTCCCGTCGGATTTTGTCGAATACTTCTTTGGCAATTAGCTCGATGTCCGCAAATGTTTGGGTGGGCCTTTTTAAGATGGCCTGCCAATCGTTTCTATTTGGATTATATATTTTGTTCATTTTAAAATACTTTTTGCATGTGATAGCCAATCGCGTCATATCCTTGATTCTTCCAAAACTGAAAGCCCCTTTCGTTCTTTAAGTAGCAATTTACTTCAGAGGCGTCACAGCCAATCTCCCGGGCATAGTTAAAAATCCAATTAAGCATCCCTTTACCAACACCACTACTCCTGTATTCCGGCAAGATAAAAACGTTGTCTGGCTCAATGTGTTTTCCTACATAGAATTTTTCCAAAACCCATATTCCACAGATGCCGATAATCTTATTATTGTCATAAACACCCAAACATTGATATCCATTTCCCAACATGTTTTCCAAACGTTTTTTAAGAATATCCAAAGAAACCGTATTGCTGTTGAGTGCTTGCACCAATGGCAAAATATCTTCCATTTTGTTTTTAGGTATGAGGGCTATTTGGAAGGCTGTTTTCATCACAATACCATTTTCTCAATCGGGCAAACGAGGATACCTTCTGCACCGGCAGATTTGAGTGCATCGATGATTTCCCAAAATTTATCTTTTTGGATGACGGTATGTACCGAACTCCAGCCTTCTTCCGCCAACGGGAGTACGGTCGGGCTTCGCATACCTGGCAACAGTTTGATGATTTTTTCGAGTTGTGCGTTGGGTGCGTTTAAAAGAACGTATTTTGATTCGCGTGCGCGCAAAACCGATTTGATTCGGAATTGAAGTTTGTCTAAAATTTCCTTTTTTACTTCAGTCAATTTTGGTCCGACCGTCAAAACAGCTTCGCTCTTCATCATTACTTCGACCTCTTTCAGATTGTTTTTGAAGAGCGTATTGCCACTCGATACGATGTCGCAAATAGCATCGGCCAAACCGATGTTGGGGGCGATTTCTACCGAACCGTTGATGATATGCAGCTCAGCTTTCACACCAAATTTTGACAGATATTCGTTGACAGTATTCGGATAGGAAGTTGCGATGCGCTTGTTTTGCAGGTCTTGAACAGAGCTGTACAATGCATCTTTGGGCACGGCGATTGAAACTCGGCACTTTGAAAAACCCAACCGTTCGACGATGTGCAAATCGCCTCCTTTTTCAACCAGCAAGTTTTCGCCGATGATGGCTGCATCAACCACGCCGTCTCTCAAGTATTGTGGGATATCGCCGTTTCGGAGATACAACACTTCGATGGGAAAATTTTTGGCAGATGCTTTGAGTTGGTCTTGTCCGTTGTCGATTGATATTCCGCAATCTTTCAGGATTTGCAAGGAGTCTTCATTCAACCGACCTGCTTTCTGAATGGCAATTTTTAGTGTATTCATCAATTGTTTTTAAATAATTAAAAAAAAGAAACCCGTTTGATTGGCTCAAACGGGTTCGAAATATGTTTGTTTTACACAATACAATCTCACCTCGCCTGAGCGAAACCAAGAGAATGATGGTGTGTTTTTTTATTGT
>JAXMLV010000019.1:0-12310 GCA_034367065.1 Flavobacteriaceae bacterium | reverse complement strand
ACAATGAATCACAACAGGTTACTCCTACAGCGATTTATTGACGTGTTCGGTATAAACCCATACACTGCTAAAAATAGAAACTACGTCAATGAACTTATATATTACGGGACTATGGCTGCTTAATTTTTTAACGAAGTATTGGGTATAATAGAAATTTAAAAATTTAATTTAGGTTCATTATTTATTAGCTTCGTGGAAATTTTAAATCTTACTTCACCGGTAAAAAAACCAATATCTTGAACTGTTAAATTTAAAAAATCACTTTTTGCTAAAAGCCCCTTATCCCGAGGATACACTAGAAGGATAGATGTAGAATTACTCATGCCAAACAATCTGGGATAGATAAAATCGGCTATCATCAAAGTATCTCTATCCTCAGTAAACAAATGAACATACGAATCTACTTCAAACGAAAGTTTGTTCACCAACCTTCCAAAATCATCGCTATTTCCGACAGTACTGTTTAAAAGTTCACTATTGTTTCTCGACATAGAAAGTAAAAAATAAATGTAATCGTCATATCTGGTTCTTATGTCTTTGAAAGAAACAGAAGAATCCAATTCTTGCATTGTCATCAAATCAGTAGGTTTGTACATCAAAGTAAACGCTATACCATTGATTTCTTTTTTCTGAAGATAACCATTTTCCTTATCAACTAAGTAAGCCAAAAATGCATCTTTCTCATTGAATTTTTTATCGGTACAAGAGCATATTAAAAAAATAAATGTTATGAGGCTAATTCTTTTCATAAGCCCTGTTTAAATGTTGTAGTATTATATCCGTTAAATCTACGGAGTCATCAGCATACATAATATTTCCATTGCCGGAGGCTCCTAAAATAATTTTATAGTTTTTCTCTTTTCCATATTCCTTAACATAGTCATTAATGTCATTGATAACTGTTTGAGAAGCTTTTTGTTCTTCTTCTCGAATTTTTTTCTGTATAGTTTGTTGGTATGTGTTTAATTGTTGTTGTTTGTTTGTCAATAATTCCTGCTTAAGGGAGAGTTCTTTTTTTGTCATTGACCTCCTTTCTTTCTCATAACTTTTAAGTTCGTCTTGCCAACTTGACATCAAACTGTCAATACTTGAAGATAAGATTTTAGCTTTTTTCTCGAAAATTTCTTTCTCAATTTTTGTTCTTTTGTAACCTTCCATAAGTCGATTAATATCTACATAATAGGGGCTAGAGTACCCGCGTACGAATGAGTCTATGCCGATCGAAAGGGCTACAATAGCAATAATTAATGGTAAATAATTTTTAATAAAAGACATTTTGAAAGAACTGCCGTTTCGGATAGATTGTATTTTCATTTATAGTCCAAGAGTATTATTTCTACAAAAATTAACTAAAAAGCTTTGTGAAAATATTAACTTTTTTTTAAACACCAAATAAAAAGTTAAGATTTAACATTTTGATGACGTAAAAAACAAGAAAAGAAAGTGTCGAATAAAAACCAATATGCTGTAAATAAATAGTTTATAAAGAATAATGTGATTAGAACAAAAAATGTTAAAAGAAGTTTAAACATTACAAAAATTTGATGTCTAAAAAATCAGATGACGCTACTGATTTTAAACATCGGTAAATACATAGCAATCAGAATAAAACCGACAAACACACCCAAAAAAAGAATAATGGCCGGCTCGAGCAGGGAGGAGAGAATTTTCGATTTATGTTCCAATTCTTTGGCGTATTGCTGATTTAGTTTGCTGAAAAGTATATCAGTCTGGTTGGTTTCTTCGGCTACTTTGACTAGCGTTATCATTTTTTTATCAAAAATGTCAGACGTTTTGAGGCTTTCACTCAATGAATAGCCTTGAAGCAATTTTTCTTCTACCGTTTTCAGAGCTGTTTTCATGGGATAAAAGTCAACCATCTTTTCGACCAGCACAATAATGTTAGTAATCGGTATTTTGGAAGCAGAGAGCAATGCCACGGCATGTGAAAATTGTGCTAAATAATAGACTCGGATAAAATCTTTTACAACCGGTATTCTCAATAAAAGTACATCTTTCTTATTGCGAAACCATTGTTGGGCAGATACGTATTTGATTAATGCGAAAAACGCAACGATAAACAAGACAAAAAACCAGCCGTTGATGTTGACCAATCCGGATAGCTTGATGATAACCCGGGTGATGTAAGGAAGTTCTATTTTATTTTGTGAAAAGATGCCTTCAAACATCGGAACCACAAACCGGAGCATAAAACCAACCACGGCAAAAGCAGTCAGTACAATGACGGCGGGATATGCCAACAAGCTGACCAAGTTTCTTTTTTGCTCGTTTTTTTTCATAAAATAGGTGCCCAACTCTTGGGTAACTATTGGCAGCATCCCCGCCTCTTCTCCAATTTTCAAAGAATGGTATTCGTAGTCTGTAAAAACATTGTGGGATTGGATGGCATTTGAAAAACTATTACCCAAAACAATTTTACCTAACAACGAATCGTACATGGTTTTAATCTTTTCCGATTTGTTTTCACCCAAGAGAGATAAAGCTTCTTTGAGTGGAATCCCAGCCTGAAGCAACACGCTGAGTTCGAGGTAAAATTCTTCTTTGTGCTTGTTGCCAAACGGTTGCTTAAAGAATGTGATTTCGCGTTGCAAAAAAGAGGATTTCTCCCGGGTTTCTTTTTGGGGTTTAGGAGCTTTGGCGTGAAGTTTATCGAGGTTAAAACTCATCATTCATTCATAAAATTAAATGCGGAAGGTGTTTGAAAGATAAAAATATCCTGTGTAATATTTTCGTTTTCAGTATGACGTAAGGTAATCGCATCCACATTTCCGGATTGAACGGGGTTTCCTTTATCAAAGAAAAGTTTGGTTTCAAAAGACAAGTGAAAAGTATCTTTTCCTCGAATTATCTTATCGGTAAAAAAACGATAGTCGATGGAATCTAACGGATGTTTCAGCCGGAGTAATTGATTGGATTGATTAAATTCGATGGTTTGATACCGGTGAAAATCTAACCAAAGTGCTTGTTGCAACAGATTGAGTTCGGTTGCCTGTTGCATTTCTCGCTCAATCATTAGAAATTGTTTCCTGACAGAGGTTAGGACACTCAGCGCGATTCCAACGACGATTGTGGAGATGATGAGCACCACCATCATTTCATTAATCGTGAAAGCACGGACTTTTTTAAGATGAGGCCGCTTTATTTTCTTTATTGATTTAAAAAGCATCATTCTTGAAATTTTTTGTTTATCGTTTCGCCCGACTTGTGCGTGGCTTTAAGTTGATATGTGGTTGTGCCATCGCCTGATGCGCTCAATTCGATGTGCCAATTTTGAAAATCTTCAGACAGTGGCAATGATAATTTGTGATTGTTGTAAAGATACTCGATTTCCCACAACCGGGTTTGCAGCAGTTGCACCCGCTTTTTCGAGAGCGTATTTAGGACAAGCCTGTTGAGCGTGAAACCAGCAATCATAAAGATGAGGACCACCAAAGTGGTTGCTACCAAAACTTCCATCAACGTAGAAGACCGGAGCTTTTTAGTAAAGCCATTTGGCCGGTTTGCGGACTTGGTTTTCGAATGGAATCCCCACAAATTCATCGTGTAATTGTTTGCTGTTAATCGTCGCATCTAACAAGTGGTTTTTGAAAATATACCCGTTTTGCAGGGCAATAAACGAATCGGCATAGATACTGCCATAAACCGTTCCTTTGAGTTCTATATTTTTGGTGCAGTAAATCTGCCCAAATAAAGTAGAATTTTCATCCAGTTCGATTTGGGGCAGGAATAAGTCTTGGCCATCATCGCCCACATACATGAGTACTCCTTTGATTACGGTTCCTTTGGAGATAAATATTTTATACGAATCGGGAATGCCGCCGGGAGTCAAAAGCCGGTTGCCGGATGCTAGGTTTAGCGCCAATGCCGTGGGATAAGCAAGGTTGCAGTTTTCACCCACATAAATATTTTTATTGGAAATAGCCTGAAAGCTGCCTGAAACGCCATCGTTTATGGTTATGGTCGGCGCAACAAGTAGCACATCGGCCAACTTAGCAGTTGCATCCACCACAATTTCTTCGTCAGAAATAATCAGGATGTTTCCCGTCAATTCCATGTTTTCAAGATAAATTTTTTGGTTGCTGAAAAGCGTGATTGTTGAGTCTGAAAAAGAGTTTTTCAAAGGAGTTTTCATCCGATAAAAATCAGTGTTTCCAAGGTTGTCCGAGTTGGTGTTTAATAAGTTTTCGAGATACTTTATAAATCGTTGGTCCAAAAGCGGAAGTTTTTGTTTTCCTAAATTTATTTCTCCATCCACTAATTGGTGAAAACTGAAACCTTTCCCACCTATGCTTCCGCGGTCAACCCCAAAATCTGAAAGAAAAACGTCTCCTTCTATGTGGGTAGCCCCGGCAACTACCAATTTTTGATATTGGTTTTGCAGGACAATAGCCGGCGGATTCTTCCCAACATATCCGCCCAACAATGCTTTTTTGGTGATTTTAAAATGAGAATCGGTAAGGCCGGCTTTTTCAAAAACGCCCCAAAAGCCTGACCTTTTATCAAAGCCTATTGTGCTGTTTGAGCTAAGAGAAATATTGTTTAACGTGTTAAGGATGTGTTCCGTGTCCGGTTGCGTATTCCAATATTTATTGCTTTCAAGCAAAGAAGCGGTTATTTGGTTGGTTTTAGATTTGAACAGCGTCTGCGCGTATATCAACAGGATAGCGCCGAAGAGCAACAGGCTCACGACTGTACCCATAAAAACCACGAATTGCAATGCACCCGATGGAAGTTTTTTTATACCTATTGTTTTGGCCACTTGTAGAAATAATTATTTACCGTAAAGTTATTCAAAAAATACAAATGGCACGCTCCCTATATTTATCGGGATGTAATACGTGCCAAAGGTTCGCTTCAAAACAAACCTAAAGATAAAATGCCTAAACCTTTTTCTAAGCCGGAATAATTTCTATTTGAACTAAAAAATAATCTTCGGAATTACAAGTCTGTCTTTCGAATAGTCAGGCTATGGCTTGCATCAGGATGCGTGTTTTCTAGGCTTGAAGCGGTGTGAACAACCTTGTGAAACTTAACACATATGGATTTATCACTTTTATAGGTTTCAATAATCGCTGTACATTTTTTAATAATTCTTTTGCTTTGTGTTCTTTTTCTTGGCTTACTTTTCCAGCACTAATTAAGCGTTGGTAATTCATTATTTTTTGGTCTTGTTCTGCGCTCTCGTCGATGTAGAGTAAAAAACTGCAAAACACCACCTTCGTAAATGTAATTGCCCGCGTATTCCGTGGTTATCAAAGAACTTGCATCGGTGACAACTTTTTTGAGTTTTGTACCAACTGTCCCGAAGTTTCGGGATAAAAATAATCAATTTTTTTATTTGTCCCGGAAAAAGTTACGGTGGTTGTAAACATAATACGCATGAGAAACCTCTAATTATTAGGAATCTCGCGAGATTTTAGGTTCAATCACACATTCGTCTTGTTTGCATGAATGACCCGGTCAAACAATTCGCGAATGTTGGCATAACAATTTTCAAGCACGGCTTCTACTTTGTCCGGATGTATCCAAACGACTTCATCAATTCCTTCTTCGGGTTCGGGACGCGGTTTTCCTTTGAAAGTAGTTTTCATTTCATACCAATGGGTGATTTTCAACCGATAACTGCCGTTTCGTTTAAACACATGATAAGTCTTGCCTAAAAATTTGACAATCTCAAGTTTGTTCACACCCGTTTCTTCGGTTACTTCTCTGATGGCAGCAGCTTCAGTGGTTTCGTAGATTTCTCTTTTTCCTTTGGGCAAGTCCCAACGGCCGTTTCGGTGAATAAAAAGTATATCGCCCTTATCGTTTTTTACAAAACCGCCGGCAGCGACTACCGTCTTGATTTTTTTCTTTAATTTTTTGATGGGTTTTTGTGCGTCTTTAGCTAAAATGTAGGCTTTGTGCAAAGTTCCTTTGTTGACGCGTTCTATCAAATAATCCAAATTGACCTCATCCATCAAAAACATTTCGTGTTTGTCATCGTTAATCACCTGATTGGTCAAGATGATTGGGCGGTCATTGATAAAAACTTTATACATTTGTAAGCATGATTATAGATGAAAACATTGCCGATAAGGCTGCCGAACTCTTGTTGCAAATTAATGCAATTAAGTTGAATTCCAAAAATCCGTTTACATGGGCATCCGGATGGAAGTCTCCAATCTATTGCGACAACCGATTGATACTGTCTTACCCGCCAATTCGAAATTTTTTTAAAGAGGAAATGGGCAAGTTTATCGATCAGCATTACGGCAAACCCGATTTGATTGCCGGCGTAGCTACAGGTGCCATCGGGATTGGAATCTTGGTGGCGGAATATTTGGGAATTCCGTTTGTTTACGTACGTCCTGAGCCCAAAGGCCACGGTCGAAAAAATCAAATAGAAGGTCATGCATCACACGGTCAGTCTTGTGTGGTGATTGAAGATCTTATCAGCACGGGGAAAAGCAGTATGTTGGCTGTTCACGCTTTGAAAGATAGTGGCATCCACATCAAAGGAATGGTGGCTATTTTCTCTTATGAATTTGAGGTCTCAAAGCAGTTGTTTGATGAGAATCACATCGATTTATTTACACTCTCAAACTATGATTTTGTATTGCAACACGCTTTGAAATCAGACTATATCAAAGCTGACGAGTTGTTGCTTTTAGAACAGTGGAAATTAACCCCTCAATCTTGGCAACCACAATTTTAACACAACAATTAATATGAATTTAGAAAGTCCAAAAGTGAAAGTAGGCAAGTCTCAGGAAGAGACCTTTGCCTTTTTGTCCGATGTCAAAAATTTTAAACATTTAATGCCGGAAAATATTGCCAAATTTGAAATGTTGGACGAAGATAGTTTTGTTTTTGCCTTGAGCGGAATGCCTGAAATCAAACTCAAGTTAACTGAAAAGCTTGCATCCAACAAGGTTGCACTCGGTGCAGTTTCAGATAAGTTACCCTTTACATTGGTTGCTGACATTCAGTCGGTTTCTGCGGGTCAATCGGAAGTGCAGTTGAATTTCAGTGGCGAGTTTAATCCGATGATACAAATGATGATCAAAGGACCGATTGGTAAATTCATCAATACCTTGGCAGAAAATTTATCGAAGCAATAAGTTTTTACATGAAATGAGCCATAACAATTAAGTTGATACAAACCGAAAATGTTGATTGGCGAATTCCACCTGCCCGACCGTTCAGGCGGGTCTGACCGTTAAAAAAAATAAATGTCAACTGATGAAAAAATCCAAAGAACAACTGCTTGAAATTTGCAACAATATTTCAAAAAACACACTGATGGAAACCTTGCAGATTGAGTACATCGATCTTGGAGATGATTTTTTGACGGCCAGAATGCCTGTTAATTCAAGGGTTCACCAACCCGATGGCGTCTTGCACGGTGGCGCAACGGTTGCGTTGGCGGAAAGTGTCGGCAGTGCGGCGGCGTTTATTTTTCTGAATGCGGATGAAATTGCAGTCAGAGGCATAGAGATTTCAGCCAATCATGTCAAAAGTATTCGGGAGGGCTTTGTTTTTGCCACGGCAAAGTTGATACACAAAGGCAGAACGATTCAGCTATGGCACATACCGGTTACCAACGATTCAGGGCAATTGATTTCAGATTGCAAATTGACGACGATCGCTATTCCTAAAAATCAATAACATGATTGACTTTGAGATACTTCTCAATCAAGCGGAAATTCATCTAAAAAACCATCTTCCGGTCGTCTTCTTCAGAAAGCCGGACGACACTTTTTTGCAAGTAGTTCGTCAAGAAGATGACACACTCATTCAGGTAGAAACTTTTAAAGATCAAGGCTTTGTTTTTGCTCCTTTCGACAATCAATCACCAATCGTTTTAATTAAAGGAATCATCGAATCTGCCGAAATTCCCGAATTGCATTGGAAATCTTCCCGAAAGAAAAAAGACACGATTCAGCATTTTTATCAGCCCGATGATGTGGCAATGACTGAGTATATTCATAAAATTGAAAAAATAAAAGCACTTATAGAAGACGGAAAAGCCGAAAAAATTGTTCTGTCAAGAGAGGAGTTTGTGCCTTTGAATAAATTTAACATCATCGATATTTTTATCAGTTTGTTGTCTGCATATCCTGCTGCTTTTGTCTATGGATTTTATCATCCAAAAGTAGGAATCTGGTTGGGTGCAACGCCCGAAAATTTTCTCTCTGTCAGGGACACACGCTTTTTGACGGTTTCATTGGCAGGAACCAAACAGCTTTTAAAAAACCAATTCATCACTTGGGGCGATAAAGAAAAGCATGAACAACAGTTGGTCACAGATTTTATTCTCAGCCAACTCAAGCCGCATACTGCCAATCTCACTTCGACAGCTGCATCCTCTTTTCAGGCTGGAAATTTGTTTCATTTGAGATCTGAAATCACCGGGAATTTCCTGTCAACAGATATTAAAGAGGCCGTAAATTTGTTGCATCCGACACCGGCTACTTGCGGTTTGCCACGGGAAACAGCCAAAGCATTTATACTTGAAAACGAAAACTACAACCGGGATTACTACACCGGGTATTTAGGGCCGGTTTATGCCGAAAATCGTACGGATTTGTATGTCAATCTCCGTTGTATGCAGATTGTCGATAACCAAGCGCGCATATTTGTCGGTGGCGGTATTACCCGAAATTCAATTCCCGAAGATGAATGGAAAGAAACCATGGCAAAAGCCGAAACCATGAAACGGATTTTGTATGTTTTATCGTGGCTTTCCTGAGTCTATTGAGCGTGTTTTTTGTAACTTTACAACCAATATGAAATACACCGATAAACCGCTGGCTCAAGTTGTTATCTCACTTTGTAAAGAAGCTCAAATTCAGCATATTGTCATCTCGCCGGGTTCCAGAAACGCACCGCTCACCTTGGGTTTTGTCAACGACCCGTTTTTTAAAATTTACAGTGTCGTCGATGAGCGATGTGCCGGTTTTTTTGCACTTGGAATTGCCCAACAATTGCAGAAACCTGTTGCGTTGGTCTGCACTTCCGGTTCAGCTTTGCTGAATTACTATCCGGCTATTTCAGAAGCCTATTACAGTCATGTTCCGTTGGTTGTCATTTCTGCTGACAGACCGGCTGATTTTATCGATATCGGCGACGGACAAACCATCCGTCAAGCAAATGTTTATGCCAACCACATTGGTTTTTCTGCCAATTTATTGGATTGTGAAGATGTTTTAGACAAGCAATTTTCAAAGAATATTTCATTGATTAGAGAAGCCATGCGCAATTCTTTGGAAAAAATGTTGCCTGTCCATATCAACGTTCCACTCGAGGAACCGCTTTACGGCTTGACCGATAAATGGATTGATATTGTACCCCTAAAAACAAAAGAATTTGTTCCGAAACCTGATGCTATTTCAGAGATATCTTTATTGGCAAAACTTTGGAATCAATCTCCCAAAAAAATGATTTTGGTCGGGACGCTGGCTCCGAATTCAATCGATAGAAAATGGATAGAAAAGTTAGCAGCAGATTCTTCGGTAATTGTACTAACCGAAACGACCTCAAATTTGCATCATCCCAATTTCATCAACAGCATCGACAAACTAATTGCACCTTTGGATGCTGAAGAATTGGAAAAGCTCAAACCCGATTTGTTAATCACCATCGGTGGCATGATTGTCTCCAAAAAAATAAAAGCATTTTTGCGAACGTTTAAGCCCAAGTCACATTGGCATATAGGGAAACACGAAGCATACGATACTTACTTTTGTTTGAAAGGTCAAATAAAGTGTAATCCAAATGAGTTTTTAAAAATATTCTTAGATGATATTAAGCCTCAACTAATTAAATATCAATTAAGTTGGTTGGCGATTAGAGAAAAACATGCGCGCAAGCATCAAACCTATTTAAACCAAATTCCTTTTTCCGATTTTAAAGTATTCGATACGATTTTGACTTCGATTCCCGATGATTGCATGTTGCAACTCAGCAACAGTTCGACCATCCGTTACGCTCAATTGTTTGACGTGAATCCTTCGCTTGCTGTTTATTGCAACCGTGGGACGAGCGGGATTGACGGCAGTACATCTACCTCCGTCGGCGCGGCGGTTGTTTGCGACAGGCAAACCGTTTTTGTAAGCGGTGATTTAGGTTTTTTTTACGACAGCAATGCACTGTGGAACAATTACATACCCAAAAGTTTTAGAATAATTGTCATCAATAACCAAGGCGGAGGTATTTTCCGAATATTGCCTGGTTATGAAGAGACTGCAAATTTTAAAACCTATTTTGAAACATCGCACAATTTGACGGCAAAACAACTGTGTGAAATGTATGGTTTTGAATACACAAAAGCGGATGAAATGGAAAATTTAAACAACGAGCTACCTCAATTCTATGAACGTTCAGATAAACCGAAATTGCTTGAAATTTTCACACCCAGATTAATAAATGATAAAATTTTAAAAGAATATTTTAATTTTATCAAATAAGGTGTTAAATTAGAGATTTAATTATTAATAAAACAAAACTCATGAGTAAAAGAGATGAATTAATCGCCAAGTATGCCGCGGATCTTAAAGATAAATGCGGTGTTACACCAGACCAAGCCTTGTTGACAAAAGTTGTCATCGGTTGCGGACCGTCTATTTACAATGCCGATTCCGCAACAGTATCGGGTACCGATGCCAAAGAATTGGAAACGGTAAAAAATAATTTCTTAGTTAAAAAATTAGGACTAAAAGACGGACCTGAATTAGACAAAGCACTCGATGCGGTAATCGATCAATACGGTCGTTCAAACCGAAACAAATACCGCGCGGTTGTTTATTATTTGTTGACCAAGCACTTCAAAAAAGAATCGCTTTACAAATAAATCAATATAATATTCAAAAATTTAAACTCCCATTTCGGGAGTTTTTTATTTCCGTTCGTTTTGGGTTATTTCAAAAACATGTGAAAGGATGTCTTCATCTATTTTAGAAAATGGGAGATTTCTTCTTTTCATCACTTCTCGGGCAACGTCAAATGCTTTTTTGGGCAGATAGGTTTTATATCCTGCCGGTCCTCCCCAGGTGAATGAACCGATGACATTTCGCGGGAAACCCGAGCCAAAAATATTGGCATTTACACCCACAACAGTTCCCGTGTTAAACATGGTATTGATGGCACATTTAGAATGATCACCCATCATCAGTCCGCAAAACTGCAAACCGGTTGGCGCAAATTTTTGTTGCTCGTAACGCCAAATTCTCACTTCACCGTAATCATTTTTCAAGTTTGAGGTATTGGTGTCAGCCCCCAAGTTACACCATTCACCCAAGACAGAATTCCCCAAAAAACCGTCGTGTCCTTTGTTGGAATGCGCAAAAATAACCGAATTGTTGATCTCTCCGCCGGCTTTTGAATAAGGGCCAATTGTGGTCGGGCCATATATTTTTGCTCCCATCTTGACTGTCGATCCTTCACACAAGGCAAAAGGACCTCTGATGAGGCTGCCTTCCATTATTTCCGCATTTTTTCCGATGTAGATTGAACCCGAACTCGCATTGAGCGTGGCAAATTCTACCTTTGCACCCTCTTCGATAAAAATATTTTCGGCAGATGCAACTTGGTTGGTTGATGAAATCGGTTGAGATTTTCTTCCGCGTGTAAGCAATTCAAAATCAGCTTCAAGCACAATTCCATTTTTCGAAAAAATTTCCCACGGATGTTCAACACGAACGACTTCTCCTGTGAATTCGAGGGTTTCATAATCCTCAAAATCGACCGTTTCTTGCGCATCTTGCGTAAAAAACGCAATGACTTCTTCTTCCCAAAATAACGCTTGCTTTGATTGCAAATTTCGGATGTTCTCCACCAATTCTTCATTGGGTAAAAAGGAGCTGTTGATCAGCACGTTTTCTTCCAATTCTACCATCGGATATTTTTCACTCAGATAATCTTCTGTGATGGTAGTCGTGGTGCTGCCTAAATAGCGTTCCCATTTTTCGCGTATCGTCAAGATTCCGATGCGAATATCGGCAACAGGTCGGGTATAAGTGAACGGCAGGAGTTGGTTGCGAACCGGTCCGTCAAACAAAATATAGTTCATGGTTTTTTTGTAAAAATATGAAATAAATTCAGGTTTTTGTAATGTTGTTACGCAATGAATGATGCAAACGTATTAGCGTGTCGGCGATATCAAAAAGTGTTTTCTTGTTTTTATGAAGTGCTTGCAGTTCTTTTTTTAACGCGGCTTGTATGGATTTATTTTGATAAAAATCTTGCTTCAATTTTTCTTCGATGGCTTGAAAAAGCCAATATTCGTTTTGATGAGCTCTTTTTTTGT
>JAXMLV010000018.1:0-13504 GCA_034367065.1 Flavobacteriaceae bacterium | reverse complement strand
GGCAACCGCCGCTAAAAATACTTTTTTCATGATTAAAAAATTAAAGTTAATGAATAAAAATTTGGATATCCACTACAAATCAAAAAAAAAAAAAACGGAAACGGCAAAATAAAAAGTGTTAAAGTTTTAAATGTTAACATTTAATAGGGCGTTTATTTGTTTAAAATACGGGTTTAAATCATGTTTTTAATGTTGTGTTAATAAGTTTTGTTTGTCATCCGCCTAAAAGGTTTTTGGCTCTTTCGTAAGAAGCACCATTGCTTTTGTCGTATTCTTCCTGAGTCATGAGTTTGCCTTTTGTTGGTTTGTTGATTTCGATTTTTTCTTTGGGATTGAGGTCAATCTTTGTAGCATAAAGACCAATAGTGCCTTCTTGCAATTCTAGTATCAAACCCGGCAAACCGTTGTAGTCTTTTGGCCCGAAAGACAGCGGAATAGACGGTGCATACCAAGCAGTAACAGGTTTGGTGAAAGTACCCGCCATATTATTCGTGATTTTTTGGGTAATAGCTTTGTAGCAAATATAGCCGCTTATTTTTTTGGTTTCTTTGGTAAGCGTCCATTTGTATTTATCTGCCTTAGAAGAAATAATGTAATGTGTGCCGTCAGGAGAATCGAAATCGTTTAGAATTAAATTATTTTCAGTGTCAATGTAATAATCACCACCAGATACTAAGCCCCTACCGTATCCATATATCAGTTTAGTAATTTGTTCAGGCAAGTTTCGGATTGGCATTTCAATATTTTTTATTTCTATAAAATTTGAAATTTTTCCTTTTTGAACTTGAAGTGTAAATCGTAATCTCGGAAATACATCAAGTACATTTTGATTAGCGAAAATAACACCGGCGGGGGCATCTTTCATCTTTACGGAATCCATTGCAACAGAACCGTCTTGCACCTGATAGTTCACGGTTATGTTATTTTGGGGAAAAACAAAATAACATGAGGAAAAATAGAAAAATAATAAGGTATAAATTCTCATCATGATGGAATTTCTAAAACCCGAACACGAAAAAGTATTCGGGTTTATTAATTAATAAAAAACTCCTGTACATCCCATAAAAGCAATTGCGCCTGCCATAAGCGCGCTCTCTTGAGTGCCACCCATTTCGATGACCCATATATATGCATCAAAATGGGCATCCATACAATCACGAAATTCAGATTGGTTTTTGATTGAATTTGAGGCATTGGAGTTATTCGAAAAACTTCCAAACACCACCACGGCAACCGCCGTTAAAAATACTTTTTTCATGATTTAAAAGTTTTAAGCCTGCCCGAAGACAAGCGGGTTAATGAATAAAAATTTGGATATCCACTACAAATCAAAAAAAAAAAAAACGGAAACGGCAAAATAAAAAGTGTTAAAGTTTTAAATGTTAACATTAAATTTATCGTTTATACACATAATATACTTGTTAAAAAGATATTTTTGTTGAGGTTTTAACAAATTTTTGAATCATTAAAATAGCAAAAAACTGAAATTTGATGCAATATAACTAATGTGTTAGTTTAAATTCTTTTCCCCATGAAGTTTAACACTAATTTGTTCGATATTGGCTAAACCCATTTTTTTCAATTTCATGAAATTCTTTTATGGTTACTTTTTTGCCTTTGACCGGAGCCACAATTCCCGAGTCTTTCATGAGTTTGTTTAAGTCGATTTTCACAGCATAAAAGACGAGCTTGTTAACCTCAACCTCCAAGATTAGTCCCGGTAAGCCCGCGTAATTCTTAGGGCCGAAAGCAAATGGGATGTTTGGCGCATACCAAGCGGTTACTGGTAAATCTACTGCTCCTCTCACAGATTCAATTGTAGTAACAGTTGTTGCTTTGTAGCAAGTATAATTATCTATTTTTTTGGTTTCAGAGGTCAGCTGCCATTTAATATCTTTGACATTTGACTCGATCAAGAAAACATCGGAAGTCAAAGTTTTTTGATATAAAACCAGTCCCGATTTAATATTGGTGTATAGCTTACCGTTAAAAGTCATGCTTCTGCCAAGTGCTTGCAAATAAGAATCTTTTTTTTCATCAGAAACCATTGATTCTAATTCTTCGAAAAGCGATTCCATTTTATTGAAAACCAATTTGAATTGAATATTCTCCATATATCTAGCAACATTTGACATCAACTCAGTTGCTTTAGGGTTTTTGTTTCTTGTTTCTTCAAAGTTTGTTGTGTTCTTGACTTTATAGGTTACTACTGAGTTAGTTGCCCTTTGAGAGTAGACTAAAGATGGGATTAGAAGTAATATTATTTTAAAATAGAAATAAAAATGATTTTGCATCTTTGATTTTTTTTATTGAAATGTAAAAACATTGGAATACACAGTAGTAGTATATCCCAATGTTAAAATTAGAGTAATTTAGCACTAAAGCTTTTCTTGTTCACAACTTCTTACAAGTATGTCAAAAATCTCATAAGGGAAAGGGCCATATAAGTCATCAATTTCAAAAGCCTCGGCAATACAATCTCCGTGAATCGCACTGTTTTCAGTAATAAGAGTTGGGTCTTCTATAGATGGAGAAAATGCGTTTCCTGAAAGACTGAAAGCCACTACGGTAACCACCGCTAAAAATACTTTTTTCATGATTTAAAAGATTTAAGTCTGCCCGAAGGCAAGCGGGTTAATGAATAAAAATTTGGATATCCACTACAAATCAAAAAAAAACGGAAACGGCAATATAAAAAGTGTTAAAGTTTTAAATGTTAACATTAAATTTATCGTTTAAATACATACTATACTTGTTAAAAAGATATTTTTATTGAGGTTTTAACAAATTTTCGAATCATTAAAATAGCAAAATACTGAAATTTGA
Source organism: Flavobacteriaceae bacterium (assembly GCA_034367065.1). Lineage (GTDB taxonomy): Bacteria > Bacteroidota > Bacteroidia > Flavobacteriales > Flavobacteriaceae > UM-FILTER-40-17. The sequence continues at coordinate 10,678 of JAXMLV010000018.1, read as the reverse complement.
TGCAATATAACTAATGTGTTAGTTTAAAATTGTGTTTTGGTATAGTTTTTTTAGATGATGAGAAAAATACTTTCCCATACCAACCAAGAATTAGGGTGCCGGATTGGGATGTTGCAGATGAATCTCTTGAATGCCTTTAAGCACCTCCTCACTGAGTTCAACATCTATGCTGCCGATGTTCTCTTTGAGTTGTACCATCGTTGTCGCTCCAATGATGTTGCTCGTCAAAAACGGCTGAATGTTGATGTAGGCCAAAGCCATTTGCGCCAAACGCAAGCCGTGTTTTTGCGCGAGTTCGAAGTATTTCGCGGACGCCACTCGGCTCTGAATGCTGTTGTAGCGCGACAGTTGTGGGAATAGGTTAACCCTTCCGTTTTCGGGATTGCCCACTATGTATTTTCCGCTCAACACCCCAAAAGCCAAAGGCGAATAAGCCAACAAACCTACTTTTGAGCGCATCGAAACTTCCGCCAAGCCGACTTCATAACTTCGATTGAGCAACGAATACGGATTCTGAACCGTCAGTACACGAGGTAATTCGGGATTGTCTTTTGCTTCTTCTAAAAAACGCATCGTTCCCCAAGGCGTTTCGTTGGACAAACCGATGTGTCTGATTTTGCCTTCTCTGACAAAGCCATTTAAAGTATGCAAAACTTCATTGATGTTGTCTTCCCAAGCGTCGTTCGGGTCGTGTTCATAACCCAACTTGCCGAAAAAGTTGGCTTTGCGTTCCGGCCAATGCAGTTGATACAAATCGATGTAATCGGTCTGCAGTCGGGACAGGCTTTTGTGGAGAGCCTCGGTGACGGCTTCCTTAGAAAACCCGAGATTTTCGCGTATGTAGATCAGCCCTGCATTGGGTCCCGCCACTTTGGTCGCCAAAATGACCTGGTTTCGTTTGCCTGTTTTTTGAAGCCAAGTGCCGATGATGCGTTCAGTTGATCCGTTGGTTTCTTTGCGTCCGGGTACAGAATAGAGCTCAGCCGTATCGATAAAATTGATGCCTTGACTGAATGCATAATCCAATTGTTCGTGGCCTTCACTTTCTGTGTTTTGCTGGCCCCAAGTCATGGTACCTAAACCTATTTTGCTGACTTTGATGTCTGTGGTGGGTAATGTCGTGTATCTCATCTTCGTTATTCGTTACTTGTTATTTGTTAATCCCAATTCTTTTGTAAACAAAAAAGTGCAAGTTTAAAATGTTCACTTAACACTTAAAACTTGACACCTTTCAATTCTAAAAAAACTACTCCACGCTGACTACTTCTTTGATATGCGGGACATATTTTCTGATGGTTTCTTCCACACCGAGTTTCATGGTCATGTGGTTGATGCGGCAGCCTACGCAATTGCCTTCCAAACGGATATTGACAGTCAAATCTTCGTCAATACTAATCAAAGAAAGATTACCACCGTCATTCATGAGATACGGGCGAATTTCTTCCAATGCTTTCTCTACTTTTTCTCTGATTTCTTCCTTGTCCATTTTTTATTTTTTTACGGCAGCACAACCGGCCATCGTGGTTATCTTGATTGCTTCCGAAGGTGGCAAATCGTGGTTTCGCTTAACCAATTCTTCCACCACATTTTGAGTGAGTCGGGTACACGCTTTTTCAACTTCTGTTCCCTCTTGCAATGCGGCCGGACGACCTACGTCACCTGCTTCTCGGATGCTTTGCACCAAAGGCAATTCGCCGAGGAACGGAATGTCAAAATCTTCGGCTAAGTTTTTAGCTCCGTGCTGCCCGAAAATGTAATATTTGTTGTTCGGCAACTCAGCTGGAGTGAAATAGGCCATGTTTTCAATAATCCCCAAAACAGGCACATTGATACTCTCTTGCCTAAACATTGCTACGCCTTTTCGTGCATCTGCCAAAGCTACTATCTGTGGTGTACTGACCACAACTGCACCTGTGACGGGCAACGACTGCATGATAGACAGATGAATGTCGCCGGTACCGGGTGGAAGGTCAATCAACAAAAAGTCGAGTTCACCCCAATGGGCATCAAAAATCATTTGGTTGAGTGCCTTGGCAGCCATGGGGCCACGCCAAATCACTGCTTGGTCAGGTTGGGTAAAAAACCCGATGGAAAGTACTTTCACACCGTAATTTTCTACTGGTTTCATCAACGAACGTCCGTTTATTTCAACAGACAAGGGTCTTTCCAAGGCAACATCAAACATGAGCGGAATGGATGGCCCGTAAATATCCGCATCCAACACCCCAACTTTAAATCCCATTTTGGCAAGTGTGACCGCCAGGTTGGCCGTAACGGTAGATTTGCCAACGCCACCTTTCCCGGAAGCGACCGCAATGATATTCTGAATGCCCGGTATATCCTTGCCTTTGATTTGCGGCTTGTCCGGGACTTCTATCTTGGCGTTGATTTGAATACTGGAAATCGCTGTAAATTTTTCGTTTAAAAGTTTCTTGATATCGCTTTCCAAACGGTGGCGAATGTGATGGGAAGGTGTCGATAGTTTAAGATCTATGATTACTTCGTCGGCAAAACAAACAACATTGGTTACGGTTTTATCATCGATGATATTGCCTCCTTGTCCGGGCAAAGAGAGCGAACTGAGAGCTGTTAAAATGTCTTTTTTAATAAGTGCCATATTGTACAAATGAATAAGAAATGCTTATTTTTATTTAATCTAACAAAGGTAAGGCTAAAACTTATTTAAAAAAATTTTAGGTCATGGTTTTAAGACAATTGATAACTAAATGAATTTATTTTTCGGAAGATGATACTTTTTGAAAATATTTATAGAACCAACTAAACATTAAAGGAACAAAATACAGACTTACAAATGTGCCAATAGTCATGCCTCCTATTACTGTTAGTGCGAGTGGTTTTTGAAGTTCGGCACCTAAACCAGAAATTAGTAAAAACGGCCCTAAAGCTAAAATCGTGGTTAAAGAGGTCATTAAAATGGGTTTAAATCTCAATTTTCCAGCTTTTTTAATGCTTATTTCCATCGAGAGTCCCTCTTTTAGAAAGGAATTGATGGTGTGAATTTTTAAGATGCTGTCATTGATTACAATACCACTCATGACAACAATCCCGATAGCGGCCATGATGTTTATAGTTCCTCCAAAAATCCAAAGTAAAAGCAGTGCACCGCCCAAATCGACAGGAATTTCGAGTAATATAATCAGGGGCTGCCAAAGCGACTCGAATTGTGCGGCCATGACAAAGTACAACAAAAATAACGACACCAAAATCACCATGGAGAGCTCGGATGATAGTTCTTTTAAATCGAAATAATTACCAGAAAATCTTACGCCTAAATAGTTGTTTTCATGAAATTTTTCGGAGATAGTTTTTATCAGTCTATCTTCGTTGTTGTTAGCGGCTAAATTTACACCCAAATATTCGCCATTTCTATCTGCAAATATGGATTTGTATTTATTTGCATTGGTAATACGAACGAGGCTTCTCATGGGAATGAGTTGTTGATTTTTGTTTTTTACGTATAGTTTATCAAGAATTCTTTCTACTTCTTCTTGACCGTAATAGAGTTTGATGGGTATAAATTTTTGAGCTGTTTTGAGGTTGTCAACTCTATTTTGGTTAAAAGCGGATTTTAACTCACTCATTAGCTGGCCGTAATCGACATTAAATAAAAGCATGTTTTCATGAAGAACATCTATATAAGCCGATTTTTCGATGGGTATTTGATCTTGAATCGAAAATCCCAAAGTTGATTCAATTTCGAAAATTGCATTTTCGGCAGGGACTTCTCTGTTTGTTTTGGAAAACACGACAGCCTTCAGTTGAGTCTTGTCATTACCAAAAATATATTCCAAAATGTTTTTGGGTGGATTGAATTGAAAAACAACTTCCGAATAACGCATCAAACGATTTTTCACCTTTTCAACAACGATTTCTAAGTCATCCGCATTGGCGGTTTTTATATAAATATCTGCTTCTGAGAAGCTTTTGGAATTTTCTTTGTTTAACAGATATTGTTGTTCACCTGTTTGAGAAAAATACACCTCAACCCGCTCGATGTCTTTCATGATTTCATCAATTCTTTTTTGATTTTCATATACGTTGATGTTTTCATTCCAATCAATTGTCAAGATGCTTTCAGTTTGTTTGAATTCGGGTAGTTTGCCATAGGGCATTTTAAAAAAGAGAATGATGCCTAACAATAAAAAGCCGCTGACAGTGATTAAAAGAATCGCTTTTTTTTCAAAGAAAAAATGATACCCACGTTCATACCAACCTTCTATGGCTAAGGTTTTTCCTTTGGTTGCAAACCATTTATTCTTAAAGAAACGTTTGTTTTTTATCAATTTGAAAAGCACCGGAATCAACAAAATGGAGACAATGAGCGAGGTAAAAAGCCCGATGGCTACTGCAAGAGCTTGGTCATAAAACAAAGCTCCGGAGATACCGCTCAAAAACACCAAAGGGAAAAATACGGAAATGGTAGTCAAAACCGAACTCAACAGCGGTGTGATGAGTTCCTCGGTGCCTTTGGCGCAAGCTTCAATCAGGGATTGCCCTGAATCTAATTTTTGATTGATGTTGTCGATGACGATTATTGAGTTGTCAATCATCATACCGACCCCGAGTATAAGACCCGAAAGAGAGATAATATTGATGGACATCCCGAAAAGAAACATAAAGAGCAAGCTCACGACCAAAGATATGGGAATGCTAAAAGCTATCAAAAGAGGCGATTGGATGTCTTTTAAAAAAAAGAACATAATAACGATTGCCAAGAAACTACCCAACAAAAGGCTCTGTTTTAAATTGTCAATAGATAGTTTTAGGAGTTGACTTTGATCTTGCAGTGTGTTAAATTTTATGTCATGATAATCTTTTTCAAAAGAATTGGTGAGGTTGGTCAGTGATTCCTTCAAGTGAGATACTTGCGCGTCAGATTGTTTGATAACGGCTAAAACGATGGCTCTTTTTCCGTTGTGGTAGGCTAATCCTCTTTCAATTTCGGGACGTAAAACCACTTGTGCAAGCTCTTTGAGTTGAAACAATTTTCCGTTTATTTCCAAGTAAATATTCTTGATATCTTCTGTGTTGCGAATCGGGTTCGCGAACTTGAAATTGTATTGATAAATGCCGTTTTGAATCAACAAATTGCCAAGTTCAAAATTGTTTTGTTGTATGGCGGTTGTCAGGTCTTCGTTGGTGATTCCCAAGGACTGCAATTTTCTGATGTCCGGCATGACGACCACTTCGGGCTTTGCCAAACCGCTCATATCTGCCAATGCCACATCGGGCAATTGTTCGATGCGTTTTTTGAGCACTGTTTCGATGAAATCGCTCAGTTCGAGAAATTTTTCATCGGAGTATTCTCCGGCTAAAGTGACCACCAAATTTATAATCGGGATATCGCTCGCGGAGGCTTTGATGACTTTCGGGCGTTCTAAATCCCGAGGTAGGAAATTGAGTGCAGCATCAATCTTTTCGTTGGTTTCAATAAAGGAAAAATCTGTATTAGTTCCGTAATCAAAGGAAAGGCGAATCGTTGCCCAACCGTCTCGCGTTTCAGAATTCACCTCTTTGAGGTTGGAGATTTGCAGCAATTGATTGCGAAGGACTCGGACAACGTTGGTTTCCATTTCCCTTGCCGTATTGTTGGGATAAATGAGTTGTACGGTGATTTCGGGTATGGCAATATCAGGCAACATGGCGGTTGGCAACCTTCCGGAGGTAGCCAATCCCAACAGCAGAAAAGCCAAAGTAGTCATCAAAACGGCGATGGGTCTGTCGATGAGAAATTTGACCATCGTTTTATTGTTTGGCTAATGAAGGTAAAAAGGTGGGCGTTACTTTCGCGTCGTGGGCCAAGTTCATGTTTCCGGATACAATAATCGTGTCGTTTGGGCGAAGACCATCGGCTATGGCATAAGAATCGCTGTTTTCATCGAAGATGGTGACATAGTTCCATTTTGCTTGCCCGTTTTGAAGGGTAAAAACAACTTCTTTGCCCGATCTGAGTACCAGTGCGGCCTTGGGTATCATCAACATTTCGCCCATCGGGTTGTTGATGACAACGCTTACATTCATACCGTCAAAAAGGTTTTGTTCTTTGGCTTGGTTCACAATTGTAGCCTTGATACGAATCAGCCCGTTTTCGTCCACCATGGGGTTCACTTCAGTAATGCGTCCTTCAAACAGGCGGGTTTGGTCGGCAAAAGGGCTGATAGATACTTTCTGCCCCAATTTGACAAAAGACAACTGATTTTCTGCTACTTGAAAGACAATATCCAATTGTTTGGGGTCTATGAGGGTGCAGAGTATATCGGAAGAAGTCATAAAGTTGCCTTCTTTGGCAGTAAGATTTGCCACAACACCGCTAAAAGGTGCTCTTAAAAAAGTTTGCTCATATAGAATACGGGCATTTTCGAGCAAGTTTTTGGAGCTGTGGTATCCCGTACGAATGTAGAGGCTTTGTAGAATTACCGTGTCCATTTTCTCGATAGGTACTTTTCCATAACCAAACCTAATTTTCTCTTCTCTAAATTTATTTTTGGCCGTCTCAAAATCTATTTCAGCCCTTTTGAGCTGGTTATATAAAAGTTGATTCTCTAAAGTAGCGATGGGTTTTCCTTTTGGAATGAATTCGCCGTTTTTCACATAAATGTGTGCAACGCGCTCGGCTATTTTGAATCGAATATCAGCTTTGTTTTTGGCTTCTACCAAGCCGTTTGCAAGAATTTGTTTGTTGAAAGTTTCTTGCCTGACCAAGGAAGTGTTTACTGCGATACCCGCTGAAGGAGATTTTTTCTCGGGTTCATCTGCGTTTTCTGCCATTTTTTCCACGGATTGCTTACAACCGATTAGGAGCAGTAAGCATATCGAAAAATAAAAAGCAGAAATGGCGGTATTTGAGATTGACTTCATAGCATATTTTGGGAACACCATTCAAATGTAATAAAAATTTTTTTTAAACACAGCATATTAACTAAATAGTTAGGTGAATAAATATTTTGTCTTTGTAAGCTTTACGCATAGGCCAAATAATGTTTCATCATTCTCAAACGCATTTGCAGGGAAGGTCTTTGGGTTATCAACCTGATGATGTCTGAAACGGAATGTAACCGCCTTTCCGGCCTATACTGTAAACACCTAAAGCAAACATATCGGAATGGCTCCGGCAGGGTTTTTAGTTTGTTGAACGGCAATTGGGTTTGTTGGTTGTCTGTCACTGATTCCCTATTGGTGCTGCAACTTTCAAACAATACACGCCCTGTGAATATTTCGTAGATAATACAGCCTAAAGCCCATATATCGGTTTGAATGGTTGGACCGCTTTGATATTCGGGCGGAGCATATTCCGGAGTGATTTTGAAAGAGCCATCGGGCAATCGGGTTTCTTGGCCATAGTCGATAAGTTTGAGCGTTTGTTTTTGTTCTTGGAAGTTTACAAGGATGTTTTCGGGTTTTAAATCGGCGTGGATGATGCCATTTGCGTGCAGGTATTCCAATCCGTTGAGGAGCATGAGTATCAAATGGAGGTTCACGGTTTTGTTTTGCATAAGCCATTGTCTTAACTTTTGAATGCCGCCCCATTCCAAAACACTCAGATGATAACTTAGTTGTTCTATTTTGACATTGGATTTTTCAAAGCAGCGGATTACGTTATCGTGCTTCAGGCGGGTTTGATAAGGATTGTTTGATGCATGGTTGGTTGTGCTTAACCGTAAAGCCACGTCTGTGGGATCGGATACCCGCTTTGCCTGATAGACGGTAGTTTCTGTGCTGTCATATATCTTTTTTACGAGTTGATAGCCCGAATACCAAGTTTCAGAAGATGACAACGCCGCGATATTTTTTTCTGGGATTGCGCCATAAGTTCGAGAATCTTTTGAGTTGTTGCGGTTGTCGCCTAAAATATAATAACAATCTAATGGAAAAACATAATCATTAATTTGTCTGCCGTTCAGGTAATAAGCATCATTTTGTTGAGTAATCTTTTTATTTTCAATATCTTCAATAAGTAGTTTATAGCTTCTTAAGGTATCCTCATTTATATCTATTGTCAATCCTTTATAGGGTACTGTGTATTGATTTGTAAAAAAAGTATTCAGGTCTGAGTTTGCCGTAAAATTGTATTTTGCCTTTTTTGATTGAACATACGGTTCCATAACCGTAGATTTGTTCAAAACCAAAAGGCCATTGTCAAAATTAATCGTATCGCCCGGCATTCCCAGTAAGCGTTTAATAAAAAGGCTGTTGTCTGAAGCTCTTAAAATGATGACATCTTTTCTTTTTAAACCCGTGTTTGTTTTATACAAAACCTTTTCGCCCGAATGATAAGTTGGTTCCATGGAATAGGCTTGGACTGTAGCTATAAGATAATTCTTATGGAAGTGTATAAGCACGAAGAACATTCCAAAGCCTAGAATGATTTTCAGTACCGTTTTACGTGTAAAGACCATAAAAAAAAGATTTTATTAAGCAAGGCTGTTTATCGGCTACTCAGCGTATCTATCCATTCCAATACTTCGCTGAGGTTCAGATTGGGATTAATGCTTTCAAGATACTCCGAACCGTCTTTACGCTTTACGAAAAACATCGAATTTTCAACCAAAAAGCCTTTTTGTGAAGCCAAATCAAGAGAATCAATATAGTAACCGGATGTGTTCAAATCGGATTCGTTTGCCAGATGAGCCAGCTCAGCTGGGTTAAAGCCTGTAAAAATCAATTTAATATTTTTGTTACTTGCTTTTTGGTTCAAATGTTTTAAGATGATCGTATTGCAACTGTTGCAACTGTATTTTGACAACAGAATCACCATACCCTCATTTTGAAAAACCTCTTTGCCGGAAAGTTCCTCGACATACGATTTAAAAAGTGCCGACTCATCGTTGGGTTTGGGTATCTCCTGCTTTTCTTTGCAAGCTAAGACGAGAAACAATAAAGCCGTGAAATAGGGAAAATATTTCTTCATCTTCACTCCTTTTTTTCAGCCAATTCAAAGAGCGTAAAAGACAAATGGTCTTCGCTAAAATTTGGATTTTCGGGGTTGTTGTTGGATATCCAAAGGCCTTTGTCGTCTACGAAAAAATCTGTAAGGTCGTGGGTTTTTCCCGGAAATTTGTCTTCGGCTAATATCTTAAAATCTTTGTCTAATACCATTACACTAAATGGGCTTACAACTTGAACCCGCTCTTCGCTTAGATAATCTTCTTCGATGGTTACGGGCTGCACGATAATTCTGTAATAAAGCTGTTGTGCCGGATTGTAGGAGATAGACCAGTACAAGACTTGTTTTTTCAGATACATACCATACATTTTCCAATCCGTAATCTCTCTATTAATCGGTTGTATTTCAGATTTTTTGTATCGGCTGGTTACGCATTTTACGGTATCAGTCACAGCATTATTGCCGATGTCATAGATATACAAATCATCTTCGATGGGGAAGTTTAAAACCACCTTAGAATTATGATTGGTAAATGAAAACAGTCTTTGAGCGGGTGTCCAAATACCTTCCCGATATTTGTCGGGGAAATATACCGGAACTTCAAGAAGGTTTTTTGATTGAAGGTCATAATACATGAGTATCTTATCATTCTTTCCATTTTCACTTTCTGGCAAATACTGGGATATTTTAATAAAAAACACCTTATTGTCATATAAAAACGGCTTCACTTGATTAACGCCATAAGACCTGTACTCTTTCGGAGAGAGCAAGTCATCTTCAATAAATGTTTTTTTAAGTAAAATGGAATCTTTATGCGTGAGGTAAAGTTGGCTGATGTTGTTCATAAACAGTAGTGAATCTCCTCCTAATGGCACAAATGCGATTCCTCCAAAGGCGGATATATGATTTGGGCCTGAGTCCGGGAAAACATAACTTTTAACCTTATTTCTGTATTTTAAATCATATACATCTATTTTACTACCGAATCGGGATGCCCTGTAAAGCTTTCCCTCCTCGTCAATTTGATTGGCAAAACCAAGGTAAGAATCTGAGGCATGTATCGGGATGGTTAGCGACTGTGAAGATTCAACAACATAATTCCGGTTTGTGTCGCTTGAGGTACATTCTCCCAATTCAGCGTTTCTTTTGCAAGAAATCAACACAAACAATAAAACAAAAGAAGTTAATGACAATTTCATAGTCAAAAAAAATTTTACAAAATCCGACATTGCTGTAATCAAGAAGTAATGCCGGATTATTTAAAATGGACATGTTATTGCTTAGGTTTAATGACCACCGTGCATAACCTGATGCAAGAAGTACCATCTAATGGACATTCAAATCCACTAAAAAAGTTTCGGTCAGAAGGGCAACTCGCATTTACAATGTCTGTTCCTGACATTTTTTGAAAAGCCAATACGGAAAAGGCTACGATAAAGAAACCAAATATTTCATAACATAAAAATTTAGGGGTTTATAATACCCAAAAATACCCCCCCCCCTCTGAAATAAACAAATAAAAAGTGTTAAAGTTTTAAGGGTGCGGAGATTCAAGTAATTTTAAATTGCACTTATTCGATTGTAAGTATTTCTTTTTCAAAGGTATCAAAATTGTGATTGATGTCAAACCGGATTGTTTTGTCGATTTTGTTTTTCCCGATTTTGAAAAAGTAGCCGGCACTGCCGTCATAAAAAGGCTGGTTGAAAAGGCCGCTTTTTAAATCGCCTACTACTTTGAATTTGCCAGACAGACTGTTTGTATTCAAATAATAA
>JAXMLV010000017.1:0-39153 GCA_034367065.1 Flavobacteriaceae bacterium | reverse complement strand
ACAATGAATCACAACAGGTTACTCCTACAGCGATTTATTGACGTGTTCGGTATAAACCCATACACTGCTAAAAATAGAAACTACGTCAATGAACTTATATATTACGGGACTATGGCTGCTTAATTTTTTAACGAAGTATTGTTAGAGGGAGTTCGTCAATATTCCCCTTTACACAATACTCTGCGATTGTTATTGTTGAAACCTTCAAAATAATCTCGTTTTCAAGAAAATAACGAAAATACCCTTTGGCATTACAATGCAAAGAATCTTCATCATTCAAGAGTCTAACAAAGAAGCTTGTATCTAATAGAACACTATGCTTCATATCCTCCTCTTAAGTTAGATAGCCATTCATCCGTATTAATTCCCTTCCAACTATTCTTCGCTTTATTAATTAATGAAGTCAAATAATCCGAATCAAATTTCGGGTTATAATTAATTAATTCAACAAGTCTTAAAGACTTAGTATCAATTTCTCCTGTGTCTAAGTTTTGTTTTCCAGTAGCTCGAACCCCAAATTTTTTATACAATAAGTTTTCTTCTTGTTCCATTAAAAAGTCTTGCCCAGTCTCAATTGCCAAATAACCATAGTCATCTGTGTCAATATGAATATTAGCTTTGCTCTTTCCTCCTGCATCTTTTAATATACCATAAAAATAAAATTCAGCATCAGTCCAAGCATTTTCGGTTCTGAAAAATCGTGTGGTAGGATTTATAGAAAGTTCTACTTCTTTTTTTATTGAAGTGCTAAATTGAAATTCATAATTTTTTTGTTGTGCAAGTTGTTGAATATTTTCAATAGCTATTGCCGTTTTTAAATCAAGAAAATCAATGGTGTTAGATTCTTTAATTTGTCCTAAAACAGCACTAAAACCAATTATATACTGGATTGGTGTCTTGAAAATATGCCTTACTGAACCTTCTTGAATATCATAAGTGATAAGTGGTCTGTCTTTTTTATTGTTAGGATATAGCAAATCCTCCACATTCTGCAATATACTTGCAATGTGTTTTATGTCGTAATTCTCAGGTTTTAATTCTAAATTGCCTGACTTTCCAACAACTCTAATTTCTATATCACCAATTTTTTCCACAATACAAAGTTACGATTTTTCAAAATTTAATAGTATTCTATTTCTTTATATGCGCTACAACTTTGGAGTAACAGTTACATTTGTAAAATACAACTTCCAATTTCCCGAATCTTTGATGTGGGTGGTCGCGATTTTAAGCCCATTGAGGTCTGAATAGCTTTCCCAAGAGGTGATAATTGAAGGTTCTACCGCATGTCCTTTGCGATAAATCCATTCCTGCAAAACGTAGTCATCCCCAAAATATGCATCGTAACCATCGCCGGGCGTGTAACCGCCTGAATTGGGATAAACAACTGTCAGCTTGTGCATTTCTTTTTTGCTGATGGGTGCAATTTCTTTTTCGGAATACGTAAGGGTCGTTCCTTGATCCCACATCAATTGATAGGGGAATAGCAACCAAAATTTATCGTTGATAAAACCACCATCGGTCTGAAGGAGACTATCGGTGACGTTTTTGCGATTGTATTGAACGGTGTCTTTGCCGTTGACCAATCGAACATCTTGTGTTTTTACATTCCACAACCACGTGCGTTCAAAGTGTGCCGTGTCACGATCGACATTAAAGGTAAAACCAATTTCGGCAACGTTTTTCCAGTTGGCAAAACCGTGGGCTTCGGCAATTTTTTCTGCGACGACTTTCGGATCGCTGATTGTCTCAACCTTGTTTTCTTTTTCCGTGTTTTTGCATCCAAAAAGGGCTGCAATTGAAAACAAACTAAGTGCGATAATTTTTTTCATGGTTGGTTTTTATTAATTTGAGATGTTTGGTATTTTCGTAACTATTCAGTCTAATGAAAAAATCGATACAAATTTCGTCTGTTCGAGTGTTTTATTGAAAAATGCGACCGCTTTTTTTAATAAAACGTATCGAGAACGCTACAATTTCAAGCTTCTCGATACAATTTTTAATAGTAAAGCTGTTGCATTACTATTAAAAACCACTCGAAGTGACGGTTAAAACGAAATTCATTTGAATAGCTGAATAGTTACGTATTTTCTAATGTCAAGGTTTTATATTTTCATCATTGGATAGAGCAGGAGAGAAGCTTACTTTGGTGAGGCTAACAAGCCCAGCAATCTTTCAAAACCTTGTTGATAGGCTTTTTTATTGGCTTCGTCACCATCGGAGGCTGCGCCACTTCGCATAAAAGCGTGGCCTGCGCCGTCGTAAATTTCGTATTCATAAGTGAGTCCGGCTTCATTCATAACCGCCTGAGTTTTTTCGATGGTCGCATTCACGCGGTTGTCGTTTCCACCGTAAAATCCGTAAACCGGAATTTTTATTTTTTTCAAATCATCCGCATTTTCGGGTGCTGTTCCGTAAAAAACAAATGCTTTTTCGAGGTTCGGGTTGTTGGTGGCATACCTGAAACTTTGCGAACCTCCCCAACAAAACCCGACTACCGATACTTTTCCGTTTGAGGACGGTGCTTTTTTGATGTATTCATAAACTGCGTTTAAATCGGCTGTTATATTGTCCGGATCGAGTTTGTACAAAGCATCTCTGGCCGCGTCTGTATTCGGAAAATCAGTCGTTCTTTCTATTCCCGGCACTGCGTTTGACAACAAATCGGGTGCGATGACCAAATATCCTTTAGCGGCAAGTTCATCGGCAAAACTTCTTGCCCAATCATTCAATCCGCGATTTTCATGGATGACAATCACTGCAGGCGTGTTTTTGGAAGATTCCGGATAGACCACAAAACTGTGAAGGGTACGGCCATTCATTTCCAAAGTTACCCACTCTTGGTGGCGAGGCGAATTGGATAGTTTTGTTTCAAACTCGCTTGCTTCGTGCATCGACATAGCCATGTGATTGGCGTGCTCGTCAACGGTGGTTTCATTTTTGGTTTCTTGATTTTTGCATCCCATCAACATGAGGCAGGCAAAAAGTATGGAAAATACTTTCATGGTTGTTGTTTTTATTTCAAAAATAGCAAAAATATTGACACAAAAAAAGCCGCTTTTAAAGCGACTTTTTAATAGTATTCAGAAAATCAATGGATTATTCTTTGGGTTGCGGGCGATAGGGTCTGTCTTCACGAGCCGGTCGTGGAAGCAAAGCCTTTCTCGAAACCTTTGTTTTTCTGGTTTTCGGATCGATACCGAGGAATTTAACCTGAATAACATCGCCTAAGTTGACCACGTCGCTGACGTTTTCGGTTCGTTCCCAAGCCAATTCGGATACGTGAAGCAATACTTCGTTGCCCGGTGCTTGCGTGTATTCTACAACAGCGCCGAAATCGAGCATTTTAATTACTTTCACTTCATACGATTCGCCGATTTCGGGTTTGAACATCAAAGAATCGATTTTAGCCAAAACCGCATCGATGCCGTCTTGGTTGGTGCCTAAAATTTCAACAACACCTTGTTCATTCACTTCATTGATGACAATCGTCGTGCCGGTGGCTTTTTGCAATTCTTGAATTACTTTTCCACCGGGTCCGATCAAGGCACCAATAAAGCTTCCAGGGATTGTTCTTGTGATGATTTTTGGAGAGTGTGCTTTTACTTCAGCATTTGGTTTAGCAATGGCTTCGGTAAGCAAATTCAATATATGCAGACGACCTTCACGTGCTTGGTTGAGTGCTTTTACCAATATTTCGTAAGACAATCCTTTGATTTTGATGTCCATCTGGCAAGCAGTGATTCCATCGGCGGTTCCGGTGACTTTAAAGTCCATGTCTCCCAAGTGATCTTCATCTCCCAAAATATCCGAAAGCACGGCAAATTTATCGCCTTCGCTGATGAGTCCCATGGCGATACCGGATACCGGTTTTTTCATTTGGATACCTGCGTCCATCAAGGCCATCGTACCGGAACAAACCGTTGCCATGGAAGACGAACCGTTGGATTCCAATACTTCAGACACGATGCGGACGGTGTACGGACAATCGGCAGGAATCATGTTTTTAAGTGCGCGTTGCGCCAAGTTTCCGTGCCCGATTTCTCTTCTGGAAGTTCCGCGCAACGGTTTGGCTTCGCCGGTAGAGAAGGGAGGGAAATTGTAGTGTAAATAGAAATTTTCTTCGCCTTGATCGGTTGGGAGGTCGATTATGTTGGCTTCTCTGGATGTTCCGAGCGTAACGGTCGAAAGCACCTGTGTTTCGCCACGGGTGAAGATAGCCGAACCATGCGTTGAAGGCAAGTAATCAACCTCGCACCAGATGGGTCTGATTTGGTTGGGTTTTCTGCCGTCCAAGCGAATACCTTCGTCTAAAATTAAAGTTCTGACGGCTTCTTTTTGGGCTTTTGAAAAATATTTGCTCACCAAATCGCTGTTTTCAGCCAATTCTTCTTCCGTGAAAAGCGCCTTCACTTCTTCTTTGACTTCGGCAAATTTTTCGCTGCGTTCTTGTTTGGAAGTATCTTCTTTGGCGATGGCGTAACATTTGTCATAAGCAAAATCTTTTACCTTTTTGGCAATCGATTCGTCTTCTTTTTCTTGTTCGTATTCGCGGGTTGCTTTTTTGCCGACTTTCTCTACCAAACGGAGTTGCGCTTCAATTTGAACTTTGATGGCTTCGTGTGCGAACTTGATGGCATCAGCCATTTCGATCTCAGATATTTCGTGCATTTCGCCTTCCACCATGGCAACCGAATCCATCGAAGCACCGATGATCATGTCGATGTCAGATTCTTTGAGTTGGGCTTTGCTTGGATTGATGACGAACTGACCGTTGATGCGACCTACGCGAACTTCCGAAATCGGGTATTCGAAGGGAAGATCGGAAATGGCGATACAGGCAGATGCGGCCAAACCGGCCAATGCATCGGGCATCACATTTTCATCATGCGACATGAGTTGGATCATCACCTGCGTTTCTGCGTGATAATCTTTCGGGAAAAGCGGACGGAGTACGCGGTCAACAAGTCTCATGATGAGAACTTCGTTGTCACTCGGACGTGCTTCACGCTTGAAGAAACCTCCGGGGAAGCGGCCTGCCGATGCAAATTTTTCTCTGTAATCGAGGGTTAAGGGAAGGAAATCAATACCGGGACTGGCAGTTCTGGCCGACACAACGGTTGCCAACAAAAGGGCGTTGCCCATGCGGACGACTACAGCGCCGTCGGCTTGTTTGGCTAATTTTCCTGTTTCAATTGAAATGGTTCTACCATCTCCGAGATCAATAATCTCTTTTTTGACTTCTGGAATCATACATTTATTTTTCAAGTTTATACTACAATGTGTTGTTGTGTTGTTGTCGTATCCCAATGAAAAACAATGCAAGCTTTTAAGAAACAAAGAGGCCGAAGCCTCTCTGAATTTATTTTCTGATACCCAATTCTTGAATAATGATACGGTATCGGTCTATGTGATTTTTGTTTAAATAATCCAATAAACTTCTTCTTTTACCAACGAGTCTAACCAATGAACGCTCGGTGTTGAAATCTTTTTTGTTTCGTTTGAGATGTTCGGTTAGGTGATTGATTCGGTGGGTGAACAATGCGATTTGACCCTCAGAGGTTCCGGTGTCAGTCGCGGATTTGCCGTACTTGGCAAAAATTTCTTGTTTTTTTTCTGTATTTAAATACATGCCAACATTATAAAGTTAATAATTTTTATGTATCGATTTTCATAATCGAGGTGCAAAGGTATTATTTTTTGTCTAAAAACAATGATTTTAGGGGTTTTATTTTTTCAGAATCGATGGATTTTGTACTTTTGACTAAGCACATATTTATGGCTGGCAAACCGTTGACTAAAAAGACAGAAACACATGAAATATTCAATTGAGTTAGACGATAAGACCAAAACCGGAGCAGATCTGTTGGAGATAGCAAGAGATTTATCTAAACGGTACAAATCTGTAATTGTAAGAAAATTAGGTGAAGGAAATGAAGATGCTGCAATAGGTCGAATGATTGGAAAAGGCGTAAAATCAGGATTGGCTGACAAAAATACGGTTCTTAAAAAGTTGAAAATTTAATGAACGTTTCGTTTTTACAGAAAATTTGAAAGGTCTTTATATAAACTAAAAGATGAGAAAATCAGAGGTCAAGTTGCAGAAGCAGTCAGATTGGTAATGACCGCAAATTCCATTCAAGAAATAACCAATCTTAAAAAATTAAAAGGATACAAGACAGCCTACAAAATTAAATTAGGAGAATATAGAATAGGCTTGATTATTGAAAATAGGGAAGTCTTTTTCGTTGATTTTGCACATAGAAAAGATATCTATCGTCGATTTTCCTAAAAACCCCCGAACTTTTGTTTTTACAACTCAGACTTGACATCCAAAAAAGTTTAGTAGTCTTTTGCTTTTGAATATAGCTACCAATAATTTAAACGCTCTAAATAAGACATTTCGCCCGAATTATGTATCTTTGAGAAACTATTTTTTAAAGGAAATCAGACCATTTTTTATGAAATACCTTCCCATCAATCCCCAACTTTTTATCAAAAACAGAAAAAATTTCATGGCCGCCATGAAACCCAAATCGGTGGCTGTTTTCAATTCCAACGACATTTATCCGATTAGCGCCGATGCGATGATGCCTTTTGAGCAACACCGCGATTTGTTTTATCTCACCGGAGCCGATCAGGAAGAAACCATTTTGATTTTGTGTCCGGAGGCGAACAATCCCAAACATCGCGAAATCCTTTTTGTGCGCGAAACCAACGACCACATTGCTGTTTGGGAGGGTGAGAAATTGAACAAAAAGCAAGCAACCGAAGTGTCGGGCATCGAAACGATTTATTGGGTTGACCAATTCGATAAAATCTTGTTTGAGTTGATGACTGAAACCGAAACCATTTATTTCAACACCAACGAGCATTACCGCCAAGCCGTTGAAACAGAAACCCGCGAAGACCGATTCATCAAAAAATGCAAAGAAAAATATCCGGCGCATCAAGTTGCCAAGAGCAACCCGATTTTGCAAAAACTGCGTTCGGTCAAAGATGCTGTTGAGGTCGATTTGATTCAGCAGGCATGCAACATCACCGAAAAAGGTTTCCGTCGCATTTTGCCTTTCGTCAAAGCCGGCGTTTGGGAATATGAAATCGAAGCCGAGTTCTTACACGAATTTATCCGCAACCGTTCCAAAGGTTTTGCCTACACGCCCATCATTGCGTCGGGTGCCAATGCCAACGTGTTGCACTACATTCAAAATAACCAACCGTGCCAAGCCGGCGATTTGCTGTTGCTCGATGTGGCGGCAGAATACGCCAATTACAGCAGCGACATGACCCGCACCATTCCCGTATCGGGCAAGTTTACCAAAAGACAGGCAGAAGTTTATCGCGCGGTTTTGAAAGTCAAAAACGAAGCCACCCAACTGCTCGTGCCGGGTGCTTTTTGGAAAGAATACCACGTTGAAGTGGGCAAACTGATGAGCTCGGCCCTTATCGACTTAAAACTGCTCGACAAAAAAGAGGTGGCAAACGAAAACCCCGATTGGCCGGCATACAAAAAATATTTTATGCACGGCACTTCGCACCATTTGGGTCTCAACACCCATGATTATGGCTTGCTCAACGAACCCATTGCCGCCGGCATGGTGTTTACGGTCGAACCCGGTATTTACATACCTGCCGAAGGTTTTGGCATCCGTTTGGAAGACAATGTGGTGGTGCAAACCAAAGGCGCGCCTTTCAACCTGATGCAAAACATCCCGATAGAAATCGAAGAAATCGAAGCGTTGATGCATTAAACTTGGGACGCAGGATTCAGGATAAAATCTATTTTTTGGGGCATGCCACAAAAGTTAAGTTGCCGAACAATTCCCTGAACTGCTTTTGGCGACCCCTAATCCACGCACAAAGGGGAGATTGGTATTGAAAAAGTTGGTTATATTTGGTGTTATTTAGTAGTTGCCAACAATACAAATGAAAATCCGAACTAAAATATTAATCATCTTCTTGACTCTGAATTTGATTTCTTGCAAAGGAAATGCTCAAGAAACTGACACGCAAATTAAAAAACCAACACCCGAATTTAATTTTTCTGAAATTGAAAAAAATACCTTTCCAATACCAATTGGAATTATAAACGATTACGGACAGATTTTTACTGAATCTCAACGGGATGAATTATCAGAAATCCTTTATGATTACGATATCAAAACGACAAGACAAATTGTTGTAGTAACTATTGACAGCATAAAACCCTACAACAACATCCAAAAATATGCAACAGATTTGGGACAAACTTGGGGAGTTGGAAATATCGAAAAAAACAACGGACTGATAATCGTTATGTGTAACCCTTGCCAACAAATTGGAATTGCTACCGGAACCGGAACCGAAATGATTTTGACTGACGAAATTTGTAAAGAAGTAATTGACAATACAATAATACCTGAATTTAAAAATGGAGAATTTTATAGCGGAATTAAAAAAGGAGTGAATGAATTAATAAAAAAGTGGAAATAAGTACTGTTGGCAACACCGTGTATAGCTCATTGCGGGGCAAGCGCTTAACCCGAAAGTTAGAGAATTTTTGCTAACTTTGTTTCTAATCCGAAAGTCCTCGCTGCTTTTTCCGCAACGAGCTATACACGGGGAACGTTGTACAGCATTTAAGAAATGACCGTAACAGATAAAGAAATACAAGCTGATTACAAAAATCGAATTAACCGAGTTTTTGAGTTTATTGACCAAAACTTGGAATCGGACTTATCGTTAAATGCAGTTGCGGAAATTGCTTTTTTTTCGCCATTTCATTTTCATCGAGTTTTCAAATTTGTTACAGAAGAAACTCTAAATGAATACGTAAAACGAAGAAGAATAGAAAAATCAGCATCTGATTTGTTACATAAAAACATAACAGCAACTGAAATAGCACATAAATATGGATTTAGTGATAATTCTTCCTATTCCAGAGCATTTAAAAAGTATTTTGGAGTAAGCCCGACTGAATTTAAAAACCAAAACCCAAATAGATTTAGCAAGATTCGTCAACTTAAAAGCAAGAACGGACAAGAATATCCTGACTATGAAAAATACATTTGCGTCATTAATAATCTTAAAAATTGGATAAAAATGAACGCAAAAATTGAAATTAAAGAAATGCCAAAAATGGATTTGGCTTATGTATCAAGCATTGGTCCTCATAACCTTGAGAATGCCTATGGAAAATTAATGCAATGGGCAACTCCAAAAGGATTGATGAACGACCAAACAAAAATGATAACGGTTTATCACGACAGTTTTAAAGTTACTGAAGCTAACAAAGTGAGAATGAGTGCTTCGATTTTTCTTGACAAAGCGGTGGAAACAAATGGAGAAATCGGACTAACAACAATAGAAGCTGGGAAATTTATTGTTGGAAGTTTTGAAATCGGATTAAACGAATTTGAAAAATCGTGGACGGGACTATTAGTCTGGATGAACGAAAATGGATATAAAAAAGCTGACAGAGAACCTTTTGAGATTTATCATAACAATTTTAATGAGCATCCTCAAAGAAAAGCTATTGTTGACTTTTGCATACCGATTGAATAAAAAAACGCTGTACAACAATGGCTATAAGTAATTGCTTGTTCCCGCCTATTTCTGAAAATCCTCGCGGATTTTCAGTTTGGTGTGTACTTGCAAAGTTAAGTGTTAAACCACGCAACTACTCATAGCCTAAACCGTTATGCTCTATAGTGTTGCGCATTCGGATACAATTCATATCTTTGGTAGCATCAAATGATAGCATCAATGAAACCACCATATGAGATTACACAGAATATTTTAAAACTGATAACTTCAATTTCTGAGAAGATTGGAGAAGTAAATGCTAATTATTTAAACAAGCAATCTCCTACTCTACGCAAGCAAAACAAAATCAAGACAATTCATTCATCACTTCAAATTGAAGGAAACACACTATCTCAAGAACAAATTACTGCCTTAATAGAAAACAAAAGAGTGATTGGTCCGGAAAAAGATGTTACAGAAGTTCTCAATGCAATTAAAGTATATGAAAACTTGGAAAGCTTTAAAGCCACTGATGAAAAGTCATTTTTAAATGCGCACCAAATAATGATGAAAGGATTAATTGCTAATCCTGGAAAGTACAGAAATAAAAGTGTTGGGATTGTAAAAGGTATAGAAGTTGCGCATGTTGCGCCACCATTCGAGAATGTTCCTTTTTTGATGAAAGATTTATTCACTTATCTAAAGAAATCAGATGAAATAGCTTTGATAAAAAGCTGTGTCTTTCATTACGAAATGGAATTTATTCATCCATTTCTTGATGGAAACGGAAGAATTGGAAGATTGTGGCAAACAATTATTCTAATGGAAAAATATCCAGTTTTTGAGTTTTTACCTTTTGAAACCTTAATCAACAAAACACAAAATGAATATTATCAATCTTTAGCGTTAAGTGACAAAGCTGGAAACTCAACAGTATTCATTGAATATATGTTGCAAGTAATTGATCAATCTCTTGGCGAGCTTTTAAATTTCAATAATCGCACGCTAAGAGAAATGGACAGAATTGGATATTTTTTAAAAATTTCACCAAACCAATTTACACGAAAAGATTATATGAATACATTCAAAGATATATCATCAGCAACTGCTTCACGAGATTTGAAAAAAGCAACAGAATTGAAACTAATAACAATGCAAGGAAAAGATAATAGAACTTTTTACACTATAAAGAACTACAGCTCATAACACTTGCTAAAACTTATGGCTAGTTTTTCGGTATATTGTTCGTTTACTTTTCATAACTTCGCTTGGTCGGTTATGGAAAAAAAGCTTTCCATAAGCCGCCACAAGCTCTAGCAAGGAAACGTTATGGGCTTTTTAAAAAAACTTTATAATAAAATTAAATGGAAAAATACACAGTAGATATATCAAAAAAATGGGATTACGAAAACGGATTTTATTTGACTTGTGAAACAAGCAGAATAGGTAAACTTCTTAATCATTTAGAAATTTACAATAAAATTCTTGAACTGCCAGGCGACATATTAGAATTTGGTGTTTACAAAGGAACGTCGTTAGTTCGATTATTATCATTTAGAAATTTGTTAGAAAATGAAAATTCAAGAAAAGTTTTCGGGTTTGACATTTATGGAAAGTTTCCTGAAACTTTTGAACTTGAAAGTGATAAACAATTTATAGAAAAATTTGAAAACGCAGGAGGTTTTGGAATAAGTAAAAAAGAATTGGAAGTACATTTAGATAACAAAGGTTTTAGAAATTATGAATTAATAGAAGGAGATATTTTAAAAACTATTGACGAATACCTTACAAATAATCCGTCGAGAAAAATATCACTATTACACATAGATGTAGATGTTTACGAACCGACTAAAATAATACTTGAAAAGCTTTGGAGTAGAGTTGTAAAAGGTGGTATATTGATGTTAGATGATTATGGTACTGTTGAAGGAGAAACTAAAGCAGTTGACGAATTTTTCGCTGATCAAAATATAATTATTAATAAGCCAAAATTTAACTACATTCCATCCTATATTATAAAATCATAGATAAAAAACAACAACGAACCGCTAATAGCACCTACAAGAAATTGGCGGTTCATTGCTTCGTATGACAGTTTTGTGGTTAGTCAAACATTCGTTCTTCGTATGAAGCTTAGTGGTGAAAATCGCCAACTTCTTGTAGCTGAAACCGTTATGGGCTTTTTAAAAAAACTTTATAATAAAATTAAATAGGAATGGATACAGACGATTTATCAATACCAACATATAACGGAATCATTGTAGAAGCCGAAAGATTCAACCACGATTTGACGCTGCAATTTGGTGCGCTAGCTGCTAATTGTAAAGATGATGACGAATATTTGAATCAAGCGGAAGCACTTATAAAAAGAGGGCTTAATAAAGATAATATGTTCGATCCGTTATGGGCAAGTTTATCGAGACAAAATAGCAGTAAAAGAACTGAGAATCTAAATTTTAATCTATGAAAATTTTACTTACTGGAGTAACTGGATATATAGCACAAAGGTTATTACCTGTTTTATTAGAAAATGGTCATGAGGTTGTATGTTGCGTGAGAGACAGTAGCAGATTTAATATTAATAAATATGATGCTCAAAATATCTCGGTAATAGAAGCAGATTTTTTGAACAAGGAAAGTTTACAGAATATTCCTAATGATATTGATTTGGCGTATTACCTAATTCACTCGATGTCAACTCAAAAAGGTGATTTTGGTGAAATGGAAGAAGTTTGCGCCACAAACTTTAATAATCGAATTGAAGTGACAAATGCAAAACAGGTTATTTATTTAAGTGGAATTATTAATGCGGAAGAATTATCAAAACATTTATCATCAAGAAAAAATGTAGAATCAATCTTATCAAGCAAAAAATATGCACTCACTACCCTCAAAGCAGGAATTATAGTAGGTTCAGGAAGCGCTTCTTTTGAGATAATTCGCGATTTGGTTGAAAAATTACCTTTTATGATTACACCAAGCTGGCTAAATACTAAATGTCAGCCAATAGCTATTCGCAACGTCATTGAGTTTTTAGTGGGTGTAATTGGCAAAACAGAAACCTATAACAAAGGCTATGATATTGGAGGACCTGATATTTTAACATATAAGGAAATGCTGCTGCGCTTTGCGAAAGTTCGCGGCTTAAAAAGAAGAATTGTTATTGTACCTGTGATGACTCCAAGAATTTCATCATACTGGCTATATTTTGTTACGTCCACTTCCTATTCATTGGCTAAAAATTTAGTAAACAGTATGAAAGTTGAAGTGATTTGTAAACCCAATAATTTAGCTGTCACACTTGGCATTAAGTTGATTGATTATAATACAGCTATACACTTGGCTTTTGATAAAATAGAGCAAAATCAAGTGCTCTCAAGCTGGAAAGATGCACAAACAAGTGAAATATTTAAAGAAGGGTTTTCTAAATTTGTTGAAGTTCCTTCTAATGGATGTTTTAAAGACATTCGTTCTTTAAAACTCGAAGATAGTTCTATTTCACTTGAAAAAATTTGGCGAATTGGTGGAAATGTAGGATGGTATTATGGAACATTTCTCTGGGAACTTAGAGGGTTTATAGATCAAATTTTTGGCGGTGTTGGTATGCGTAGAGGCAGAAAAAGTGATACAGAATTAAACAAGGGTGATACGCTTGATTTTTGGCGCGTAATGATTGCTAATAAAGAAGAAAAACGCTTACTGTTGTATGCCGAAATGAAACTCCCAGGTGAAGCTTGGTTGGAATTTAAAATTGATAAAGATGACACTATTATTCAAACAGCAACCTTTCGACCTATTGGATTATTAGGTAGATTGTACTGGTATTCTGTTTTGCCGTTTCATGGATTAATTTTTAAAGGAATGATAAATAAAATCGCTTCGACCAAAGCATAGTAGTGAATAGATAGAAACCAGCCCACAACAGCAGTAACTGTTGCACAACCCTTCCAAAAAGTTAGATAACAAAAAACAACCTCGTTAAATTGATTTTAAGCGAGGTTTGTTTTTGGAATGAAGTTGTTGTTTCTAAAAACAGGAAGGCTTAAAAAAATCCTTTTCAAGTCTAAAATAATGGTTTTTATACAAGTTGATATCTTCCCTTGTTTTAGCGATACAACTTGAGCATTACTTTTTGTTTTTTTTTAGAAATAAATTTCAGGTATTTCTTCAAGTTGTACGTCATAGCTGCCATCATCACATGCTTGTTGGCTTGTTGTATTCCTCGGGTATTGACACGTTTCATGTTAGTAAAGTTGATGATCGTTCCCAAAACCGGTTCCACTGACGTCAATCCGTCTAAAAACCTATTTTGCCACAAAACATTCAACAACCTCCCCCAAAATTTTAAATCCTGAAAATTTAGTTAAAGCAAATTATCTTCTTTAGTTTTGACAAATCGGTTTTGCATTGCAAACGAAACACAAAAATGATACTCATATTTCATCAAAACGGATATGCCGAAGGTCTTTCTTGCAACAACAAGCTGCAAGCAGATTTTGATAGACAACCGATTGCCAATGCTTTGTTGGACGCGGCAAAACATCATCCGGACGAATTCCTGATTTGGTGCCACAGTGCGCTCAAAGAGGGTCTGAATGTCTCTGAATTTGAGGCAATTTTTCACCACCGAAAAATCATGGCTGCTTTCAACCCGAGCGAAACAGATTTTTTGCCGGATGCAATCGGTTATGTAGAGGACGCTCCCTTTATAAAAATCAACAAAAATGTGTGTTATCCGACTTGGCGGATGAGCAGTTGGGTTGGTGGTGTGCACGCAAGTGTTTTGTTGGCTTTGGAAAACGAGCTGATTTTGGACAGTAGCTTCGGCTATTTTCTGCATTCATTCGGTAAAACAGCCATGTCGCAAGGCTTGTTGTGTTATTCAGAACCGAAATTACTCATCGGAAACTTGTCGATTCCAGCTGTCAAACAGGCAAATAACCAACTGCTTTTTCGCTTTGTCAAACAACATTACAAAACTCGCTGGGTGTTTTTACTGCTGCTCAATTTGTGTATTTATGAGAAAAAATTTCCTGTCGTGGCATTTTTGAAAGCTTTATTCTACCGGAAAAGAAAATTTTCTCCTTATACTTTAGAAGGCATCCGCGTACAATCTTCCTTGACGGTTGTCCAGCGAAAAACCATCGATGTGGTCATTCCAACCATCGGGCGAAAAAAATATTTATATGATGTATTGAAAGACTTGGCTGCCCAAACGCACTTGCCCGAAAAGGTTATCATCGTAGAGCAAAACCCGGAAATTGAGAGCCAAACTGAACTTGACTTTTTAGCAAACGAAATTTGGCCTTTCCAAATCAAACATCATTTTATCCATCAAACCGGTGCTTGCAACGCGCGCAATTTGGCTTTCAAAGAAGTAACCTCCGAGTGGGTGTTTTTGGCAGATGATGACATTAGATTCAATGCCGATTTTATGAAAGATTCATTTACCGCTTTTGAAAAATACGGTCATGAGGTGTTTACAGTCAATTGCTTACAAAAAAATGAAAAAAACTTAAATCCATACATCAACCAAACATCGATGTTTGGCTCTGGATGCAGTTTTTTACACACACGTATGTTGAATGAAAACATTCGTTTCAGTATGAAATTTGAACATGGATATGGTGAAGACACGGATTTTGGAATGCAACTTCGCAACAAGGGTTTTGATGTGTTATTTTTGCCGAAACCGGAGATTCTTCACCTGAAAGCACCGATGGGTGGATTTAGAATTAAACCCATTTTGCCATGGCAACAAGATTTAATAATACCCAAACCTTCGCCAACAATTATGTTGTTCAGACAACTTTATTACAGTACCACGCAATTAAATGGCTACAAAACAATGTTGTTTTTTAAGTTTTATAATCAGCAGCAGATTAAAAACCCAATTCGATATTTTTTGAATTTTCAAAAAGGCTGGTTGCAAAGTTTGGATTGGGCTAAAAAACTAGCTGAAAAATAAATCTAAAGCGATTGATGATGCCATGTTTATTGCTTTTTCGGAAGAAAAACCTCTGCCATCATGCAACGTGCACTTCCTCCTCCACATTTTTCGATGGTGCTGAGCGATGAATAAAGAATTTCGCAATGTTTGCGTATGGCGTTTACCTGGTTTTGGCTGAGACACTGAAAAGCTACTTCGCTCATCACCATAAAAGGAATGCCGTTTTTGCTTTTCACCTGTAACATATTGCCTGCAAATTTTTCCATCTGTTCTTCGGAGATGTCGATAATCTCTTTGCCGTTTTCTTTCAAATGTTTGACGACGTTTTTGCGCTCGCTTTTGTCATCAATGCTTTCCAAACAAATCACGGCAAAAGTTTCCGCCAATGCCATCATCACGTTGGTGTGATAGATTTGAAGCCGTTGATCGTTCACAGTTTGATAAGCGGTAAATATAACGGGCGTGTATTCAAAATCTTCACAAAATTCGATGATCAAGTCTTCGTCAGCGCGAGGCGATAAAGCACAGTAGGCCTTGTGATGCACACGGTCGAGCACCAAACTACCCGTTCCTTCCAAATAGATTTGTTCTTCTTCCGCAGTGGTGTAATCAATGATGTTTTCAATGATAAAACCTTCGCTTTCTACCCGTTCGAGTATGTCATCACGTCTTTCCAATCGCCTGTTTTCTGCAAACATCGGGTAAAGCGCAACATCGCCGTTGGCATGAAACGAAATCCAATTGTTGGGAAACAAAGCATCGGGCGTATCAGGGCTGATTGTATCATCAATCACGATGACTTGCACACCGACCGAGCGCAGTTTCTTGACAAAATTATCAAACTCGTTTTGAGCCAGCGCATTTACTTGTTCGGGTGAGGCCGGTGTCTTGGATTGAAAAAAATTGTTGACAGCGGTTTGCTCGTTCATCCGGAAGTTTGCCGGACGAACCATCAGCAGTGTATCAGTTATTTGAAACATGTCGTTCGATTTGTTTAGACAAAGATAGGGATTTGGCAAATGACAATTTATCTAAAAAAATCAAAACGGCACATCATCATCGTTTTGGAAATTATTGGATTGGTAGCGGTTGTCTTCAAAAGGATTTCCTTTTTTGAATGAGGCGCGAAGTTGATCCAATTCGTTGTTCATTTTAGATTCAAATTCATGTGGTGACTCAAAATCTTCGAGGTTTTCAAATTTACCCAATTTGTCGATAAACCGCAATCGAACCGCATCAGTGGCACCGTTTCGGTGTTTGGCGATGATAAACTCGGCTTGCCCTTGCGTAGGAGAGGCTTGCTCATCGTCCCAAGTGTCCAATTTGTAGTATTCGGGACGATAAATGAAGGAAACAATATCCGCATCCTGTTCGATGGCTCCGGATTCCCTCAAATCCGAAAGCAAAGGTCTTTTACTACCTCCCGCTCTTGTTTCTACAGCACGCGAAAGTTGTGAAAGTGCGATTACCGGTATGTCTAATTCTTTTGCCAATGCTTTCAGGTTACGAGAAATGGATGATATTTCTTGCTCGCGGTTTCCACCACCTTTTTGAGACGATCCGGCGGTCATCAATTGCAAATAGTCGATGATGATGATTTTGATACCATATTGTGAAACCATTCTACGGGCTTTTGCGCGCAAATCAAAAATGGACAGGGAAGCTGAATCGTCTATGTAGAGTGGTGCAGTTTCGAGTTTTTTGACTTTCACGTTGAGCTGTTCCCACTCGTGTGTTTCTAATTTTCCGGTACGTAATTTCTCAGACGAAAGTCCGGTTTCAGACGAAATGAGCCTTGTTATCAATTGTACGGATGACATTTCCAAAGAGAAAACAGCTACCGGTATGTTGTTGTTAATCACGATATTTCTGGCCATTGAAAGGACAAATGCAGTTTTACCCATACCGGGACGAGCCGCGATAATAATAAGGTCTGAAGGTTGCCAGCCGGAAGTGAGTTTGTCTAATTTTTCAAAGCCACTCGGCACACCGCTGAGTCCTTCTTTGTTTGCAATTTCTTCGATGCGTTTCTTGGCTTGCGAAATCAGACTTTGCGCAACTTCTGTGGATGTTTTGATGTTGTTTTGTGAAATTTCAAAGAGTTTGGTTTCGGCTTTGTCCAATAAATCAAACACATCGGTTGTATCGTCATAAGAATCTTCGATGGTTTCGGAAGAAATGCGTATCAGGCTTCGCAAGATGTATTTTTGAAGAATGATGCGCGCATGAAACTCAATGTGTGCTGATGAAGCAACTTTCTGCGTCAGTTGGATGAGGTAGTAATCACCGCCTGTCAGGTCGAGTTTTTGATCTTTTTTGAGTTGGTTGGATACCGTGAGTAAATCGATGGGTTGACTGTCGTGAAAAAGTGTATATATGGCTTCAAATATGTAACGGTGCGCATCTTTGTAGAAAGCATCGGGGCTGAGTATGTCTATGACCTCACTGACCCCTTTTTTGTCGATCATCATGGCGCCCAATACAGCCTCTTCCAAATCAATGGCTTGGGGTGGGAGTTTCCCTTTTTCTAATGAAATTATCGGGTTGTTTGCAGTTGTAAATTGGGTAGTTTGTCTAGCTTTTTCCATGTTTCGAAATTATAAAAAACAACGCGTATTGCAACACATAAGTTGTCAAAAATGCATGTTTATAAGTTTTAAGTTTTTGTTAACAGCAAAAAAAAACCGCACCCACAATGGGATACGGAATGATTTTGATTGAAAAAATTATTATTCAGAAAAAACACCCATCGAAAGGTATTTGTTCATTCTTTCTTCAATTAATTGGCTGTGTGTCCGTTCATTTAGTTCTTTATAAGCACTTAAAATGGAATCTCTGACACTGATAAAAGCGGTTTCACGATCGCTGTGTGCGCCTCCCAAAGGTTCCTTGATGATGCCATCGATGAGTTTGAGTTTTTTCATGTCGATTGAAGTGAGTTTGAGTGCTTCTGCAGCGGTCTCTTTGTATTCCCAACTTCGCCAAAGAATAGACGAACATGATTCCGGAGAGATGACTGAATACCAGGTGTTTTCGAGCATGTACACGCGATCTCCCACGCCGATTCCCAACGCGCCACCCGATGCGCCTTCTCCTACAATCACGCAGATGATGGGCGTTTTCAACCGGGTCATTTCAAAAATATTACGCGCGATGGCTTCACCTTGCCCTCTTTCTTCTGCTTCAAGTCCGGGATAAGCTCCGGGCGTGTCTATAAAACTGATTACAGGAATCCCGAATTTCTCGGCAGATTTCATCAAGCGGAGTGCTTTCCGGTAACCTTCCGGGCTTGCCATTCCGAAGTTTCTGTATTGACGGGTTTTGGTGTTGTAGCCTTTTTGTTGACCGATGACCATAAAGGTTTGGTCGCCTATTTTCCCCAATCCGCCTATCATGGCTTTATCATCTCGAAAAGAGCGGTCGCCGTGCATTTCTAAGAATGTTTCTCCAAAAAGCGCACGAACATAGTCCAAAGTGTATGGGCGAGACGGATGTCGTGACAATTGAACGCGCTGCCACGGGGTCAGGTTTTTATAAATTTCCTTTTTGGTTTCTTTTAATTTTCGTTCGATTTTATGACACGTATCTGTCACATCGACATCACTTTCTTTACCGATAATCGAACAACGATCCAACTGCTCTTCTAACTCCTTGATTGGCAGTTCAAAATCTAAATATTCCATTTTTTATTAATCATTTGGGTTGGACTGACAAATATATAAACTTTTGAGGTCTTACATTTCAACTTCTGACATAATTTGGCAAATATTTTGTTCTCGGTTATGGGTTGTCAGTTAATAGTTGCGGGTCTCTGGCTTCTGGTTTATTTTCTAATTTTTGTCCTTTACCAATTGACCATTGCACTTTGTCAATTGACCATTCGGCTTTGTTTAAGTTAAGGGGAAATCGTTTTTGCGTTATTTTTCTTTTTCCATTTGGATGCGTTTTTAACAATCCCATTCAGAATGACGGTCGATAAAATCAGCATTGCGCCTATGTAAAATGAGCCGCTCATGTGTTCTTTATCCTTAAAAATAAGTGCTGCCAAAATGATTCCGTAAACGGGTTCGAGATTGATGGTTAGCATTACGGTATAGGGGCTCAAATAACGAAGTATTTTGACAGAAGCGATGAATGCATAGGCCGTACAAACCGATGATAAAATCAACAAATACATCCAATCGGAATTGGAAAGTTTGAAAAATTCAAACGAAAATTGCCGATTGAATAACAGAAATATCGACAGAAAAAATACGCCTCCGAGCAATTCGTAAAAGGTGATGGCTGAAGAATTGTGGAAACTCGCTAATTTGCCGTTGATCAGTGCAAAACTTGCAGAAAGAAAGGCAGAAACGAGTGCCAACAAAATTCCTTCTACATATCTGATTTCGACACTAAAAATGATGTATAACCCTGCGATGACCATCAATCCGAAAAAAATTTCGTACCAAATTACTTTTCGTTTGTAGAAAATCGGCTCGAGAATGGAAGCAAAAAAAGCACCCGTAGAAAGTGTACCGAGCGTAATCGACACATTTGATACTTTGATGGCTTTGAAAAACGTAATCCAATGCAGCGCAATCACCAATCCGGAAAGCAACAAAATCAACAAAGTTTTTCGGGGCATCCGTAGATTTATTTTTTTAAAAAGTATAAACAGCCAAACAAAAAGTACGGCCAATCCCATCCGAAACCAAACCAACGGCAAGGCATCCAAACTGATGAGTGCGCCGAGTATGGCCGTAAATCCCCATATAAACACGATGAGGTGAAGATGAAAAAAATTGAGGAGTCTAACGTTTGGCATTGTATAAAAGATAGATGGCCACAACACCAAAAACAACATTGGGCAACGAAACAGCCAACAAAGGCGAAAAGCCCGATTGCTCTGCCATGGTGCCGAATATTTTATCGAAAAACACGTAAACGAACGCTATCAAAATACCCAGTGCCAGATTGACACCCATACCGCCTCTTCGTTTCATAGAAGAAACCGCCACCGCCATGATGGTGAGCACAAATGCAGAAACCGGTAAACTCCATCGTCTGTATTTGACCAATAAATATCGATTGATGTTGGATGAGCCTCTTCTTTTTTCGGTCGCAATAAATTTATTAAGTTCTTCGTAATTAAGCGTTTCTGCAACATATTCGACCGGTGTCAGATCTTCCAGGTTGAAGCTGAACAAGGTGTCTTTAAATACCTCCGAAACAATCTTATCGTCGTTTTCACCGATGGTTCTTTTGACGAAATTTGTGAGCTTATAAGTAGTGTCTTTATCTATGTATTGAATTCGGGTAGCGCTGATTTTATAAATGAGTTTGTTGCCAACCACGTGCTCTAAAGTAAAATCGAAGCCGGTTTTGTTCTTCGGGATAAAATTACTCACATAGATAAAATCGTTGTCGTTTACCTGCCGATACAGATTGGTGCTCTCTCGTTCCTTTTTTCCTTTTTTCAGGTATTGATACGTAAACTCGTTGAAACCCTTGCTCGCTTTCGGCACCATGTACATCCCCAATATAAAAGCCATAATCGACACCAAAACGGCTCCGAACAAATAAGGTCTGATGAATCTGAAATAGGATATTCCGGAGCTTAAAATCGCGATAATCTCTGTGTTGTTGGCCAATTTGGACGTGAAGAATATGATGGACAAAAACAAAAACAACGGGAAAAGCATGTGTGCGAAGTAGATGGTAAAGTGATAGTAATACACCAAAACCTCATTGATTGGCACTTTGTTTTCCAGTATTTTATCAATTTTTTCTGATAGATTGATGATGATGCCGATGGGCGCAAACAGAATTAGAAACATCAAAAATGTTCCCATATAGCGTTTGAGAATATATCGGTCAATGATTTTCATGTCAAAGTCTGTTGTCCATTTGGCTGACCATTTGTTGTTTCCACATCAAAAAATCTCCGGCTAAAATACGCTTTCTGGCTTCTCTTACCAACCACAAATAAAATCCAAGGTTGTGGATGGTTGCAATTTGTTTTCCCAGCATCTCGTTGACGGTAAACAAATGTCTCAAGTAAGCCTTAGAATATTCGGTATCGACAAAGGTAATCGCCATCTCGTCGATGGGTGAGAAATCATTTTCCCATTTTTTATTTTTGATGTTGATGGTGCCATGCGCGGTAAACAACATTCCATTGCGTGCGTTGCGTGTTGGCATTACACAATCGAACATATCGATTCCCAAAGCGATGTTTTCCAGTATATTAATAGGTGTTCCAACACCCATCAGATAACGCGGTTTGTCTTTTGGCAGTATGGCACAGACGATTTCGGTCATCGCGTACATTTCTTCTGCCGGTTCGCCTACTGAGAGACCGCCAATGGCATTTCCGAATGCGCCTGCATTGGCGATATACTGTGCAGATTGTTCTCGCAAATCTTTGTAAGTACTTCCTTGAACGATGGGAAACAGTGCCTGTGAATAACCGTATTTTTCGGGTGATATTTCGAGTTGTTTGATGCAGCGGTCGAGCCATCGATGCGTCATGTGCATTGAGCGGCGTGCATAGTGGTAGTCACACGGATAAGGCGTACATTCATCAAACGCCATGATGATGTCGGCACCAATACTTCGTTGAAGATCCATCACTCTTTCGGGCGTAAACACATGCATCGAACCATCGATGTGCGATTTGAATTTGACACCTTCTTCCTTGATTTTTCGATTGGAAGAAAGTGAGTAAACCTGATAACCGCCCGAATCGGTAAGAATGTTTCTGTCCCAATTCATAAACTTGTGCAGACCGCCGGCTTGTTCAAGAATAGGCGTGTTTGGTCGCAGGTAAAGATGATAGGTATTTCCAAGGATGATATCGGGGTTAATTTCGTCTTTGAGTTCGCGTTGATGTACTCCTTTGACACTTGCCACTGTGCCAACTGGCATGAAAATAGGCGTTTCGATGGTGCCGTGATCGGTATGTATAGTTCCGGCGCGTGCCTGGCTTTTACTATCGGAGGCGAGAAGGTTGAATTGCATGAAGTAATTTAAAATGCGGGCTCAAAACTACATAATTTTTTTCGTTGTAAAGTGTTCAAAGACAAAATGAAAATTTTATATCCCAGCCATAAACAATCCAATTGTTGAGCTTCGAAGTGTCGGGGTTGAAGCCGCCATAATCAAACCATCGAATCATCAAATAATCGTATAATCAATCCATCGCATCATTTTCAAATCAACACATTTTCAAATTAACCCATTAACTCCCGCACATCAAACAATCATCGCCTTCACCGTCTTTGGCTTGGGCAATGAGTTGCTTGAGTTCGTCTGCACTCATGGGTTCGGCGGCGACTTGTTCAGGTTGGGGCTCGGCTTTTTTGGAATTGTCTAAGGTAAACTTGATGGCATCGACCGCTGATTTGGTGCGGAGGTAGTACATGCCTGTTTTCAAACCCGATTTCCAAGCATAAAAATGCATGGACGTAAGTTTGGCCATGTTGGCGTTTTCCATAAACAAGTTCAACGACTGCGATTGATCGATGAAATAACCGCGGTGGCGCGACATGTCGATGATGTCCTTCATGCTCATTTCCCACACGGTTTTGTAGAGTTCTTTCAGGTCTGCCGGAATGCGTTCGATGTCTTGCACCGAACCGTTGGCGCGCATGATTTCTTCTTTCATGCCGTCATCCCACAAACCGCGAGCAATCAGGTCTTCGAGCAGGTGTTTGTTGACCACGATAAACTCGCCCGAAAGCACCCTGCGGGTGTAAATGTTGGACGTATAAGGTTCGAAAGCCTCGTTGTTGCCCAAAATCTGCGAAGTAGAAGCCGTCGGCATCGGCGCGACGAGCAGGGAGTTGCGCACACCGTGTTTTATCACCTGTTTGCGCAGTTTTGCCCAGTCCCAGCGGCCGCTGAGTTCCTCGTCTTTCACACCCCAAAGGTTGTGTTGAAATTCGCCTTGTGAGATCGGTGAACCTTTAAATGTTTCATACGCACCCTCTTCTTTTGCTTGTTCCATGGAAGCAGTAACCGCAGCAAAATAGAGCGTTTCAAAAATTTCTTGATTGAGTTTTTTAGCCTCGTCCGAGGTAAACGGGAGGCGAAGCATGATAAAAGCATCTGCCAATCCTTGCACGCCCAAACCAATCGGGCGGTGGCGCATGTTGGAGCGGCGCGCTTCTTCCACCGGGTAGTAATTGCGGTCGATGACGCGGTTGAGGTTTTTGGTCACCCGTTTGGTCACGCGGAAGAGTTCTTTGTGGTCAAATTCGCCGTCTTTGACAAACATCGGCAGGGCGATAGAAGCCAAGTTACACACCGCAATTTCATCCGCAGAGGTGTATTCCATAATCTCCGTACAGAGGTTGGAAGAGCGGATGGTGCCCAGGTTTTTTTGGTTCGATTTGCGGTTGGCGGCATCTTTGTACAACATATAAGGCGTGCCGGTTTCTATCTGCGACTCGAGGATGTTTTCCCACAAATCGCGGGCGCGAACCGTTTTCCGGCCTTTGCCTTCGGCTTCGTATTTCAGATAAAGTTCCTCAAAAGCTTCGCTGTGTACGTCAAACAATCCCGGGCATTCGTTCGGGCACATGAGCGTCCATTCGGCATCGGCCTCCACGCGTTTCATAAACAAATCCGGAATCCACATGGCGTAAAACAAATCGCGGGCGCGCATTTCTTCTTTGCCGTGGTTCTTTTTGAGTTCGAGGAAATCGTAGATATCCGCATGCCAAGGTTCTATGTAAATGGCGAATGAGCCTTTGCGTTTGCCGCCACCCTGATCCACATAGCGGGCTGTGTCGTTATAAACCCGAAGCATGGGTACAATGCCGTTGGAAGTGCCGTTGGTACCACCGATGTAGGAACCTGTGGCGCGTACGTTGTGGATGGACAAGCCAATACCGCCGGCAGATTGGGAGATTTTTGCCGTATTTTTCAGCGTGTCATAAATCCCGTCAATGCTGTCGTCTTTCATCGCGAGGAGAAAACAAGAAGACATTTGCGGTTTGGGCGTACCGGAGTTGAACAAGGTAGGCGTGGCGTGGGTGAAAAACTTCTTCGACATGAGTTCGTAGGTTTCCAAAACCGAATCCAAATCGTCTAAATGGATGCCCACGGAAACGCGCATCAGCATGTGTTGCGGCCGCTCCACAATCTGCCCGTTTATTTTCAGCAAATAGGAGCGTTCAAGGGTTTTAAAACCAAAATAATCGTAGTTAAAATCGCGGTTGTAGATGATGGCCGAGTCGAGAAATTCCGCGTTGTTTTTGATAACCTCATACACATCGTCGGCAATGAGCGGGGCTTTTTTGCCCGTGCGCGGATTCACATATTCATAGAGATCGGTCATGGTCTCAGAAAACGATTTTTTGGTGTTTTTCTGAAGGTTTGACACCGAAATGCGTTCCGCGAGTTTGGCATAATCCGGATGCGTGGTCGTCATGGTGGCCGCAATTTCGGCGGCTAAATTATCTAATTCCGAAGTAGTTACGCCATCATAAATACCTTCAATGACGCGGAGTGCCACTTTCACCGGATCTACCATCGGGCTTAGGCTGTAGCACAATTTGCGCACGCGGGCCGTAATTTTGTCAAACATGACCGGCTCCTTCCGGCCGTCTCTTTTAAATACGTACATAGCTTTTGGTTTTTTGAAAATTATTATTGAAATGCTCAGAAAGATACACTCTCATTGCATTGATTTTTTCTGGAGCTTTTTCCCGTGTTCCGCTATATCTCCGGCATTAAAAAAATGCCGGAGGATGCCGCTGCACCCGGGGCTAAAACTACCGTCTTCCCATCAACAGCCGACTAAAATTCGGCGTCGAAACTAATTTTATTGGATTCGGTGTCTTTGTTCAACACACCAGCTTTTTGGTATTCCGAAACCCGTTTTTCAAAGAAATTGGTTTTGCCTTGCAACGATATCATATCCATAAAATCGAAGGGGTTTTTGGAATTATAGACCCGTTCGCAACCCAATTCCACCAACAACCGGTCGGTGACAAACTCAAGGTATTCGGTCATCAGTTTGGCGTTCATCCCAATCAAACTCACGGGCAAGGATTCGGTGATAAATTCGCGTTCAATATTCAAAGCTTCCACGATGATTTCCGTAATGCGTTTCTTAGAAACTTTCTGAATCAAGTGGTGGTTGTGCAGATGCACGGCAAAATCGCAGTGCATGCCTTCAT
Source organism: Flavobacteriaceae bacterium (assembly GCA_034367065.1). Lineage (GTDB taxonomy): Bacteria > Bacteroidota > Bacteroidia > Flavobacteriales > Flavobacteriaceae > UM-FILTER-40-17. The sequence continues at coordinate 13,530 of JAXMLV010000017.1, read as the reverse complement.
CGCGGGAAATGAGTTCGTTAGAAAAGGTCAAGCCCGGCATCAATCCGCGTTTTTTGAGCCAGAAAATAGAACAGAAAGCACCCGAGAAGAAAATACCTTCCACAGCCGCAAAAGCGATGAGCCGCTCCGCAAAACTCGGGCTTTCTATCCATTTCAAAGCCCATTCGGCTTTTTTCATGATGGCAGGAAAGACTTCGATGGCACGGAAGAGTTTGTCTTTTTCTTCCGGATTTTTTACATAGGTATCGATGAGCAATGAATAGGTTTCGGAGTGAATATTCTCCATCATAATCTGGAAGCCGTAGAAAAATTTGGCTTCGGAAAACTGTACTTCGTTTACAAAGTTTTCGGCTAGGTTTTCATTCACAATGCCGTCAGAAGCTGCGAAAAAAGCGAGAATGTGTTTGATAAAATATTTTTCATCCGCGTTGAGTTTGTTGTTCCAATCGGACAAATCTTGTTGCAAATCGATTTCTTCTGCCGTCCAAAAACAGGCTTGTTGTTTTTTGTACCACTGCCACAAATCGTGGTGTTGGATGGGAAAAATAACAAATCGGTTCGGATTTTCTTGCAAAATGGGTTCGACAGCGGACATAAATAGTGGTTTTTTGAGTAGTTTACGGATTCAGATTTTATTAAAAATCGGAAAAACAAAGATTCAAAATAATGCCCGAAAATGAAAGTCAAACTTATAAACATTCGTTTAAAGTTTTTAACAATCAGCAAAAGGATGAACAAAAGATACCCTTAAAAAGATGAGTCTATGTGTTTGTAATATAAGTATTTATGCTTTTTTTATTGACATTGAATCGGGTTTTTTGTTGATGTTTGTGCAGTTTCCTTTAACAAATGGATGCATGCTAACTATCAATAATTTCCTTAAAATTAACGACCTATAAGAAATTGAGAATACCGATATTTCAGGCTAAAAAACATTATTTAGAAGTCAAGAAGTGTTCAGCAATTTCCTCCAATTGCGCATACCATGCTTCGCCAAACTTTCTGATGAGGGCTTGTTTGACAAATTTATAGACTGGAACTTGCAGTTCTTTTCCGAGTGTGCACGCATCGTCGCAAATATCCCATTGGTGATGATTGACTGCCACAAACGAACTGTATTGTTGCAAACGAACCGGGTAGAGATGGCACGAAATGGGTTTTTGCCAACCAATCACACCTTGCTGATGGGCTTCTTCAATCCCGCATTTGGCAATGTTATTGGCATCAAAAGTCACATACGCACATTCTTTTCCGCCCACCAAAGGCGTTTCCAAATCACCAAATTCTGAGGTAATGGAAGTGCCTTGACTTTCGATGGCAGCAATACCTTCTGGTCGTAAAAATGGTTTTACTTTTGGATAAATCGCTTTTAAAATCTCGATTTCATTTTCCTCAAGCGGCGCACCGGCTTCACCTTCCACGCAACAGACTCCCTTGCACGCCGAGAGATTGCATACAAACTGCTTGTCGAAAATATCCTCCGAAACGATGGTTTTGTCTAATTGAAACATGGGTGCAAATATACTTTTTACACCTGCTTAAATTGCGTTTTTCTAGAAAAAACTAAACTGCGACTGTTTTTTTCACTTTCAAATGAAATCTTAAATTGTATTTTTGACAAAATTTGTTTTGGATGGATATCGTATTACTTATCATAGGCTTTATTTTATTGGTTTTGGGTGGCGAATTTTTGGTTCGCTCCTCGGTGGCCATTTCGCTGAAATTGAATATTTCAAAGATGATTGTCGGTCTGACGGTTGTGTCTTTTGCCACTTCCGCACCCGAATTGATTGTCAGTTTGAAAGCGGCTCTCGACGAACATTCCGACATCGCGCTGGGAAACGTCATCGGGTCAAACATTGCCAACATTGGGTTGATTCTCGGGTTGGTTGCCATGATTCACCCGATTGTCATCGGTCGTTTTTTTAAAATATTGCATTGGCCCGCGATGATACTTTTTAGTTTATTGATGTATTTTTTTATGCTATCCGACTTGATTATCAATCAAATGGAGGGGCTGATATTGTTTGCACTTATTTCACTGTTTGTATATCTTCTCATACGATTTCGCTCCAAAGATTCCGACTCCGAAGAAATTGATGACACACTCCAACAAATCTCGGGAATAAAAATATTAATTTGGCTGACAATCAGTGCGTTGAGTTTGTATTTTGGGTCTGAATGGTTGGTAGAAGGAGCCGTAAATATTGCTTCTGCGCATGGGGTCAGCGAACGCGTCATCTCGTTAACAGTTATCGCTATTGGCACGAGTTTGCCTGAGCTTTCTGCATCTGTTGTGGCGGCATTAAAAAAGGAAAAAGCCATTTCGCTGGGAAATTTAATCGGGTCCAATATTTTCAACATCGGCTCGGTTATCGGGTTGACCGCCATGATTCACCCCATCAAAGTAGTCAGTAGCCAACTCATTGACTCCGACATTTGGTGGATGATAGCCATTTCTTTTGTGGTCTATCCGCTTTGTTTGCTTTCAAAGAAAAGAAACATAGGTGCTGTCGCTGGTTTTTCTTTATTGTTCGCCTACATAACCTATCTATATTTTACATTATTTTAAAATTTTAAGGGTTAGTTTTTATTTTTTAATAAAAATTGAAGTTGTCCCCCCAAAAATATAGGGGTGTATGTTTTTTTGATTAATTTTGTGCCGATTTAATCGCATTTATAACAATTAAACATATCATCAAAATGGGTACTATTCGATTTCAAGCGCTTTTAGCCAGTCAAAACCGTCCGAATATTAAAATAGACGAAAGCATCAAACGCTCTGAGCTTTTTGGAAAAAATGTATTTAACGATGCTGCCATGCGTCATTTTCTGACCAAAGAAGCGTATAACAGTGTCAACGATGCCGTAGAAAACGGAAGCAAAATAGACCGTAAAGTTGCCGAACAAATTGCTGCCGGCATGAAACAATGGGCACTCAGCAAAGGTGCTACACACTACACACACTGGTTTCAACCCCTCACCGGAACGACGGCCGAAAAACACGATGCGTTTTTTGAACCCATTGGAAACGGCAATGCCATGGAAAAATTTGACGGTGGTCAATTGGTTCAACAAGAACCGGATGCCTCAAGCTTTCCGAGTGGTGGTATTCGCAACACTTTCGAAGCCCGTGGATACACCGCTTGGGATCCAACTTCACCCGCATTCATCTACGGAACGACCTTGTGTATTCCAACCGTTTTTGTTTCTTATACGGGCGAAGCATTAGACAACAAAACACCTTTGCTTAGAGCCTTACAAGCTTTGGATAACTCGGCTACCGCTGTGGCAAAATATTTTGACAAAAGCGTATCGAAGGTTACAGCCACTTTGGGCTGGGAGCAAGAATATTTTTTGGTTGACAAAGCATTGGCGGCTTCACGACCCGATTTGGTTCTTACCGGACGAACCCTTTTGGGACACTCACCCGCCAAAGGTCAACAATTGGAAGATCACTACTTTGGTTCAATCCCGAACCGTGCCATCAATTTTATGAGAGACCTCGAGCAAGAATGTATGCTTTTGGGCATTCCCGTTAAAACACGCCACAATGAGGTAGCACCCAATCAATTTGAATTGGCACCCATATACGAAGAAACCAACTTGGCCGTTGACCACAACTCACTTTTGATGGATGTGATGGGCAAAGTCGCCGATCGCCACAGCTTAAAAGTGTTGTTGCACGAAAAACCGTTTGCAGGCATCAACGGTTCCGGAAAACACAACAACTTCTCAATGGCTACCAACACGGGAGTTAATTTATTGGGTCCGGGCAAAACACCGATGAGCAATTTACAGTTTTTGACATTTTTCATCAACACCATCAAAGCGGTTAACGAAAATGAAGAATTGATGCGCGCCTCGATTGCCAGCGCGAGCAACGACCACCGTTTGGGCGCCAACGAAGCGCCACCGGCCATCATTTCCGTGTTCATCGGGTCGCAATTGTACAAAGTATTGCACGATTTGGAACAGGTGTCTGACGGCAAATTATCTCCGGAAGAAAAAACAGATTTGAAACTCAATGTAGTCGGCAAAATCCCTGAAATCCTTTTGGACAATACCGACCGAAACAGAACGTCACCTTTTGCCTTTACTGGAAACAAATTTGAGTACAGAGCTGTCGGTTCATCTGCCAACTGTGCCAACCCGATGACGGTTCTTGCGGCTATCGTCGCCAAACAGTTGAAAGATTTTAAAGTTGAAGTAGATGCATTGGTTGAAGGAAAAGACATGAAAAAAGACGATGCCATATTCAATATATTGAGGGAATACATCAAACAATCGAAAAGAATCTTGTTTGAAGGCGACGGATACAGCGATGCGTGGGCAAAAGAAGCAGCCAAAAGAGGTTTGTCTAACCACAAAACCACACCGGGAGCATTGAAAGCCAAAATCTCTAAAAAATCGTTGGCTTTGTTTGAAGAATTGGGCATTTTGAACCACGTGGAAGTTCATGCGCGCTACGACATCGAGTTGGAAGAATACACCAAAAAAATCCAAATTGAAGGTCGTGTTTTGGGAGACATTGCCCGCAACCATGTGATTCCGACAGCGATAACTTATCAAAACAAATTGATTCAAAACGTGCAAGGATTGAAAGACATCTTCGGAAAAGATTTTGAAAAATACGCCCAACAGCAAATCAATCTCATCAAAGAAATTTCAGGACACATCGAAGCCATCAATGCCCAAGTAACTGAAATGACTGAAGAGCGCAAAAAAGCAAACAACATCGAGTCTGTGGAGAAAAAAGCGCATGCCTATTGCGACAAGGTTAAACCTTTCTTTGAAACCATCCGCTACCACGCAGACAAACTCGAAATACTGATTGATGATGAACTTTGGACGTTGACCAAATACCGTGAATTGTTGTTTACACGATAGAAGAAAAATAATTTTCCACCTTTTAAAAACTGTTTAAAATTCGTTTTAAACAGTTTTTTTATTTCCGAAAATCAAGGAAAAATTAAAGCAGCTTTTCCATTTATGCAATCTATGTCGATGGGTTGAGCAGGAGTCGAACAGTCTGAAATTATACCCCATTTTTTATTGAAATTAGCTTCCGCAGCATTAAAATCTTCTACCATTAATAGGAAATTTTCTACGTTTATGGTTGTGGAATAAGCAATGTAACCCGTTGGTCCGCCACAGGCTTTTCCGCCTATTCCTGTGAAAGTCCAGTCAGATGAATCTTCGCAAATGACGCTTTCGGCTAAATTCACAATTTCGGTTAATTTTAGATTAAGCATCGACTGATCTTGTTCCTGAGACAGTCCGGAGGTGTCTGATTCGCAACCTGCTAAAGAAAGTGCCAATAGGGCTGGTAGAAGATGTATTTGAATTTTCATGATTAAAAATTAACGTTTGTAGAACTATCGAGAATAATAAATTTCAGATGCAAATATAATTTTTTAGAAAATAAATTCTATGACAAGGGTCATGTTCTCAAGCATTCAACGCGAATAACTTTTCACATTCGGATACTTTTGTATCTTTGGGCAATAGCTTACTTTTGTTCAAAACAATACCATGGCAGGAAATTCTTACGGGACACTCTTTAAATTGACAACTTTTGGCGAATCGCACGGAAAAGGGATCGGCGGTATCATCGACGGTTGCCCCGCCGGATTAGCACTCGATTTTGAAGCCATTCAGAAAGACTTAGACCGTCGCAAACCCGGCCAATCTGCCATCGTCACCCAACGCAAGGAATCGGATGAAGTACAGTTTCTGTCCGGTATATTTGAGGGTAAAACGACCGGAACGCCCATTGCCTTTTTGATACCCAACCTCGACCAAAAATCACAAGACTATTCACATATTCAAGACGCTTACCGTCCTTCACATGCCGATTATACTTACGACCAAAAATACGGTTTCAGAGACCACCGCGGTGGTGGCAGGAGTTCGGCTCGTGAAACCGCAGCCAGGGTAGTTGCCGGAGCTTTAGCCAAACAATTGCTCAATGGTATTTCTATTCAGGCTTATGTTTCTTCGGTCGGTAATCTTACTTTAGATATTCCATATCAACAACTCGATTTGGCAAGTGCTGAAGACAACATTGTCCGTTGTCCGGATGCGGCTACCGCCAAAAAAATGGTGGCTTACATCAAAGAAGTTCGCAAAGAAGGCGATACTGTGGGCGGCGTGGTGAGTTGCGTACTAAAAAATGTGCCAGTCGGATTGGGCGAACCCGTTTTCGACAAACTGCATGCCGAGTTGGGCAAAGCCATGCTTTCCATCAATGCCGTCAAAGGATTTGAATACGGCAGCGGATTTGAAGGTGCCGCCATGAAAGGCAGCGAGCACAACGATTTGTTTGAAACAGACGGAAGCACCAAAACCAATCACAGTGGCGGCGTGCAAGGCGGTATTTCCAACGGGATGGATATCTATTTTAACGTGGCTTTCAAACCAGTTGCCACACTTATCCAAAACCAAGAAACCATCGACAAAGACGGCAACAAGACAAGCATCATGGGAAAAGGTCGGCATGACCCTTGCGTTGTTCCCAGAGCCGTTCCCATCGTGGAAGCCATGGCTGCACTGGTGTTGGCAGATTTTTATTTGAGAAATAAAACCTCGAAAATATACTAATTTACCAGATCCGAAAGGTTTTTTGAAACTTTTCGGGTCTAAAAATTTAATGAACAACCCAACCTATGAAAAAATTAGCACTCCATTGGAAGATTTTACTCGGTATGCTGTTTGGCGTACTTTTCGCTCTTATTCTCAACCAATTTACATGGGGTCCGAAACTTATCGGCGATTGGGTGAAACCTTTCGGAAATATTTTTATCAATGCCTTAAAATTGATTGCTGTTCCCTTGATTTTTGCTTCTCTTATCAAAGGAATCTCTGAGCTGAAAGACATTTCAAAATTATCAAAAATGGGCGGCCGTACCATTGGGCTTTATCTGATAACGACCGTCGTAGCTGTGAGTATTGGTTTGGCTGTTGTAAATATCGTCAAGCCGGGTAGCACGATCAACGAAAGTACAAGAAATCAACTGATTGAAAGTTATCAGAGCGATGCCGGACAGAAAATATCGGAAGCCGAAAAACAAAAAAATGCCGGTCCGCTGCAAGCTTTGGAAGATTTGGTTCCGCAAAATTTGATGGCGGCAGCATCGAACAACGGCAATATGTTGCAAGTCATCTTTTTTGCCATATTCTTCGGTATTGGATTGATACTCATTCCGGAAGAAAAGTCAAAACCGGTGGTTCAATTCTTTGACGGCTTTAACGAAGTCATTCTCAAGATGATCGACCTGATCATGCTGGCAGCTCCCTACGGTGTGTTTGCCCTTTTGGCGGCTTTGGTGGTGGAAGCACCCAGCCAAGATTTGTTTTTCGCCCTGCTTTGGTACGCCTTCTGTGTGGTTTTCGGATTGCTGTTGATGATCGGGTTTTATCTTACGCTGGTATGGATCTTTACAAAAAGAACGCCTGCCTTTTTTCTAAAAGGAATGGCTCCTGCGCAATTGCTCGCATTCTCGACGAGTTCGAGTGCGGCGACCTTACCGGTGACGATGGAGCGGGTAGAAAAACATTTGGGTGTGGAGGATGATGTGACGAGTTTCGTGTTGCCCATCGGTGCCACGGTCAACATGGATGGAACAAGTTTGTATCAGGCGGTAGCCGCGGTTTTTATCGCACAAGCTTTTGGAATGGATTTGAGTTTGACCGCCCAATTGGGCATCATCGTTACGGCGACTTTGGCTTCGATAGGCAGTGCGGCTGTGCCGGGTGCGGGCATGGTGATGCTCGTGATTGTATTGGGGCAAGCAGGCATACCGGAAGCCGGATTGGCTTTGATTTTCGCCATCGACCGGCCTTTGGATATGTGCCGAACGGTGGTCAATGTGTCGGGTGATGCATCCGTTTCGATGCTCGTTGCCAAATCATTCGGCTTGTTGAAAGACGAAGACAAACTCGATCAGGAATTGACGACTTAATGATTAGTCCGCCATTTCATTTTGATTATATTTTAAAAATTTGGGCTTTATGTTAAATATAAGGGGTAATCAAATTTGAGTTTTCCATAGATGAGGTCAGTGAAAACGCATATTTCTATAGAAGAACGATACATAAAACAGACATTTTTAGTTGTTTAATTTAAATTTACCTCTGTGAATTCTTTGTGCCTACTCTGTGGCTCTTCGTGGTATAGCTGTTCCACAAAATACGCAAAGAAGACACAAAAAACACAAAGCACTTGCAATGAAAGCAATTACAAAAATTCCATTTTTAAAGATATTATTTTTAACTTACCTACTCAAAACAGCATAGAGCCACAATTTGCAAAGAATCCAGCGTATTCCGGTGATAATTGGCAAAATCCGATTAGAAATTGCAGATTGTTTATTGCGTATTAGAAACCAATACAAACTAATTTACCCAACAATTAATAATTATCTTTTGATGCATTTAAAAACTATTCTCATCACCGGCGCATCTTCAGGAATCGGGAAAGCGATGGCCGAGCATCTTTCCGGCAAAGGATATACCGTTTTCGGGACAAGTCGGAATCCCAAAAAATCCATCGATAAGTTGGGTTTTGAGATGATTGCATTGGATGTTACCCAAGCAGATTCAATCCGACAAGCGGTGGATTATGTGATTGGGAAAACCGGACGAATAGATGTGTTGATAAACAATGCAGGCATGGGCATTGCCGGCCCGTTGGAAGAAATTCCGGAAGCGGAAATCAAAAGGGTATTTGAGACCAATTTTTTTGGACCCATCAATCTGATGAAAGCTGTTTTGCCACAACTGCGCAAGCAAGGAAGCGGGCTAATTGTGAATACTACGTCAATAGCCGGTTACATGGGGTTGCCTTTTCGCGGGGTTTATTCCGCCACCAAAGGGGCGCTCGAATTGCTGACGGAATCCATCAACATGGAAGTGAAAAGCCAAGGAATTCGGTTGGTGAATCTGGCTCCCGGTGACTTTGCCACCAACATTGCTTCCGGGCGTTACCACGCACCTTTACAAGAAAAATCGCCCTATTTTTCGACCTATAAAACTTCGTTGGAAATGATGAATGCCCATGTGGATTCAGGTGCCGATCCAAGGGAAATCGCGCGGTTGGTCGAGCAAATTATTTTGGATAAAAACCCGAAAATTCACTATAAAGCAGCCGGAATGATGGAGAAATTCGGAATCGTGCTCAAGCGAATTTTACCCGATAAAGTGTATGAAAAGATGTTGATGAAGCATTTTAAATTGTAATTTTACGCCGCGCGTTAGGGATTGAGGCATTGTTGGAGCTCTTAGCGGTTGAGCCGACAAGACCTCACAGTTCTGAAACATCGGGATTAAAAACCTGTGAGATTGATTACTGATAAAACAACCGCTAAAGCGACTGCCGAAAGCCCGCCCCCGACAAATTTTTTTGAAAAATTTGTCGGGGGAACGCCCAAAAAAATAAATTTAACTTTAAGCATTTAGCAATATGAAATTTTTTATCGATACCGCAAACCTGAAACAAATTGAAGAAGCCCAATCGCTGGGTGTGTTAGACGGGGTGACGACCAATCCGTCGCTGATGGCGAAGGAAGGCATCACGGGCAACAACAACATCCTGAAACACTATGTGGACATCTGCAATTTGGTGGATGGCGATGTGAGTGCCGAGGTGATCGCGACCGATTACGCCGGGATTATCCGTGAAGGCGAACAGCTCGCTTCTTTGCATCCGCAGATTGTGGTGAAAGTGCCGATGATCAAAGACGGCGTAAAAGCCATTCGCTATTTTCATGAAAACGGTATCAAGACGAATTGTACCTTGGTTTTCTCGGCCGGACAGGCACTGTTGGCTGCCAAGGCAGGCGCAACCTATGTTTCGCCGTTTATCGGTCGATTGGATGACGTTTCGACGGATGGATTGCAACTTATCGAGGACATCCGAACAATATATGATAACTACGGTTATGAAACTCAAATATTAGCAGCTTCCATCCGCCACAATATGCACGTAATCGAATGTGCCAAATTGGGTGCCGATGTGATGACCGGACCGCTGTCCGTGATTTTGAGTTTGCTCAATCATCCGCTTACCGACATCGGTTTGGCCAAGTTTTTAGCCGATCACCAAAAAGCCTCTAACTCTTAATTCTATTTTCGGATGAGCAACGTCATAGACATGAAAAACATCAAGCGCGATTTTCCACTTGGGATGGAAATTGTGCGGGTGCTGAAAGGCATTGATTTGATCATTAAAAAAGGTGAATATGTCGCCATCATGGGACCTTCCGGTTCCGGGAAGTCCACCTTGATGAACTTATTGGGTTGTTTAGACACCTCTACTTCAGGCAGCTATATTCTCAACGGCAAAGATGTCAGCCAGATGCACGACAACGAGTTGGCTGAAATCCGGAACAAAGAAATCGGGTTTGTTTTTCAGACGTTTAATTTGATGCCGCGCTCGACTGCTTTAGACAACGTGGCACTGCCGATGGTCTATGCCGGTATGGGAAAAACCGAGCGAATCGAACGCGCCAAAAGTGTGTTGGACGATGTGGGTTTGGCCGACCGTATGACTCACAGACCCAACCAACTGTCGGGCGGACAAAGACAACGTGTCGCCATAGGCAGAGCTTTGGTCAACCATCCGTCAATCATCTTGGCCGATGAGCCGACCGGAAATCTCGACTCCAAAACCTCAGTAGAAATCATGAACTTGTTTGACGAAATCCACAAAAAAGGAAACACCGTTATTTTGGTGACACACGAAGAAGACGTTGCCAAGCATGCGCACCGGATTATCCGACTTCGCGACGGGCTGATTGAAAGTGATGAGGTGAATGTGAATAGATAGGCAAAAGCCAATTTGCAATGGGCAACAAACAACTCTCGAAATAACAAATAACGATTAACATTTGATGATTGACGATTGATGATTTTTGTGCAGTCGTTGTGAAGTTTCGGGCTCAGCATAAAAACTTGAACCAAGAAAAAAGACACAGGACTTAGGAAAGTGTTGATGTCTGAAATCTCTAGCCTATCGGCAGGCAGGGAAACTTCAAACAGTCGGTAGCTTGGGGAAATGATTGAAATGTGGTTTATAGAGAAGGGAGGATTTTTGTTTTATTTGGTAGTCTTTCCATCCATTTGCGTAAACACACTGTCGATAGGTTCCCAGAGCTCTAATTTGTTTCCTTCCGCATCCATGATGTGTACAAATTTTCCATATTCGAATGTTTCAATTTCATCGATGACGGTTACGCCGTTTGTTTTCAGCTTTTCCACGAGTTTTTCGATGTGTTGAACGCGGTAATTAATCATAAATTCTTTTTTTGACGGAGCGAAATATTCACTGTCTTTTTTGAAAGGACTCCATTGCAGATAATTGATTTCGTCTGGGCGGTTGGCGTTTCTGAATTCAAAACTCGAACCCCACTCGTTGACTTCAAGTCCGAGATTTTTGGCATACCATGCTTTGGTTGCCGTCGGGTTGTCAGAAAAAAAGAAAATTCCGCCAATTCCTGTTACTTTTGGAATGGTGTCGGTCGTTTCCGCTGATTTTTCAGGATTGATTTTTTTATTTTTCATATCGTTTGGTTGATGGGTTGACGGGTTGCAGCTTGCGAGAAGTGCTTTTTTCCACTATTTAAATCCTTCCCAATATTCTTTCGGTGTTACAATTCTAATTCTTTTATGGGTTATCATTGTAAAATCGTTAGTATTTCCTGTAATTATAAAGTCAGCTTCAGAAATTTCTGCTAGTTCTAAAAGTCTGTTATCAGGTTCGTCTTTAATAATTTTCAGTTTTTCTTTCGGTTCGTAGATTTCTGAAATCTCGCTTAATCTGGCAATCAGAAAGGCTGTATTTGTTTTAAAGTCTGCAAATTTTGAAAATTTTGGTCGATTAAGAACTTATAGATATTCTTTTATAATTGGATTTGATAAACAAATAATTGCATTTCCCTCAAAACAATGGTCAACGATTAAATAGGGATAATTTTTTGAATTAAGGAAGATACGATTACGTTGGTATCAAGAATTATTTTTAGCATTCATTTCAGTTTTCCGCAGCGTTTATAAATTCCGTTTACTGATCTTTTATTAAATTAGATAGATTGCCCGCAATAAGAATATTAAAGTACAAATGGGAATGATAATCATAAAAAACCAAAATCCAGTATTTAACCTCCAATCCCAAACTTCCAATTTTTTATGTTCATAAGTCTTTGCTTTAAAATTCCGCCAATTTCTGTAAAAGTATATTGTAGCAAAAAAGCAATCACGCATAATATTGTTAATATCCAATTTTGGTTAACCATTCAATTATTTTTTTCCCTTTCAGTTTTTAATTCCGAATTGTTCACGTTTGAGTGGTTTCCGCAATTGTATCCAACGTTTTGCGTGTATGAGAAGTAGCGGATTAAAAAGCACTTCACTTTCAGTTTGGCACTGACTTCAAAGATACAAAACAAACATTAAATTAAGCCCAAAACCCGCAATAGCGTAAAACCTGTGTTGGCGGTTCGTGCTTTTATAAACTACATGTAAATTTTAGTTTTATTTCGTGAATAAATTCAAAATCATTAATACATCTTACATTCATGTTTTCACAAACATTAGGTATTTTAACTTTATCTGTGTTTGTTGCAGTTATTTTCTCTTCCTTACTTACAACAACTGCGTTTTCACTCATTGCATGAGCAATTACCCATGGATCAGCTAATGAACGATTTTAGTATTATCAACCAATTTTAAATGAAGTGGATTTTGGTATATTTCTTTTAGACATTTAATAACGTTTTCAGATGATTTCTTTATTGGTATATTACATTTCTTTAACCAATCATATAAGTCATCTTCTGTTTTCTTAATTTCACCATAAACGTCTTCACAAATAAAAATTTTATTTTGTTTTCTAAGTTCATCTAAAACATTCCAATAATCTGGACAAAATTTTGGTGAATAATATTTTTGCCAAGCCTGAATAAGTACATTGGCATCTATACAATATGTATCTAATGTTGTACTCATTTATATAATTGTGCTTCTAATTTTTGAAATTTATTTATTTGAACATTTAGCAAATTACTAGCTAAAGATGGTTCAATTCCTCCACCACGAAATGTGTCGAGAACAGTTTGAGTAAAAAGTCTACTATTTCTATTTAATTGTAATAGAAAATAATTTGGACCACCTTTATTCTCTTTTTCTTTTTGTTTTGCTTTCTTTTCTGCTTCACGTTTTAGGAATTCACCAAATTCATATTCGGCATCTTTTTTCAAAGATTGATAAGTTGCATAATTAATTAAGTTTAAATTGTAAGCTCTTACTAAAAAAGCAAATGAGCTAATACCTAAATTTTTTGCAGATTTAAAAATTTCTTTGGAATTTTTAAAAGTTATATTATCCAAATTATTAATTATTTCTTTTGGAATTAGTGCATTTGCAGCAACTTCATTGCAAAACAATTCTACTGGATGATACTTATCTTTGTCTTTTACATTTTGTTCAATTTCATTTGAAATACCTGATTCAGCAATCCAAATATGTGCTAAT
>JAXMLV010000016.1:0-11344 GCA_034367065.1 Flavobacteriaceae bacterium | reverse complement strand
CATCGCAAACATCTCAACCAGGATTGCGCCCGTGCTTTTATGCAACAGTTTGAAAATCGGCCTTGCATAGAGCTAAACAAGTTTACGAAATTATTCAATATCCTCCGCTTACGTTAGCGAGATAAGTCAATGCTTCGGTATAGGGAGGATTACAGCCAACGTTTTGGCGCTTGGCGCAGTGGCGGATTTCGGAGCACAAAACTGTCAATACACCACAAAAGTTGATGCGAGGCAGAATGTTCAATTAACCACGTCACCCGCCATTGAGCCAAACGCCTGTTACCGCCTAGTGCTTCTTTTTCTTCGTCCGTTTGTCGGTCAGTCGTGCGGTTGGGCAGACATACTCTTTGGCAAGCTTTGGACAGTGCGTTGGCTTGAGCGGCTTGCCAATGTGTATGGCTGCTTAGGGTTGGGTTATAGTCTCGGGTCAACATCTTCACTTTCTAATGCTAATACTCCAAATACACTTTCATGTATTCGTCTTAATGGTTCTTTCTTTACAAATCTTTCAAGTCCTTCTACACCAAGAGCAAATTCTCGGAGTGCTAAAGATTGTTTTCTTGAAAGTCCTCTGTTTTTGAGTCTTTCGATATTTTCAGGTGCATCATATTCAGGACCGTAAATAATTCTCAAATATTCACTTCCTCTACATTTTACGGCTGGTTGCAAAAGTCCGTCTGAGTCATGAGCAATAAAGTCATATGGTTTTACAACCATTCCTTCACCACCTTTACCTGTTAGATTAAGCCACCATTGATCTGCTTCGTCAAAACTTGATTGGTCTTTTAAGTCAACGATTTTGTAGGGTGTTGCCATAAAAAGTTTGGTGTCGCCTTGACAAATCTCCTCAATGTTTGTCATGTGCCATTCATGCGTTTTATCAACGTGTACTTGTCCTTCTGTGGCTAAAATGTGAAATGGAGCTAATTTATAATCGTCAATGCTCTCAACTGTCCAACAGTAATTTTGATAAGCCTTAACATACTTGTCAATAGCCTTGTTTTTAGTAGCAAATTTTTCTAAAGATGGTAGAGCATCTTTAATTCCTCTGTCAAGTGCCATTTGTAATGCTTGTTCGACTACTGGTAACGCACCACCTGCTGCCGCACCAACAGAAGCATACTGGTCTTTTAACAATGCTTGTGCTTTTGCCGACCAAGGCATTAACTCGGCATCTAAGCAAACCCAATCCGAATTGAACTTATCCCAAAAATCGGTATTTGAAAGACATTCATTAACTCTTGCAATAAACGCTTTCTCAATTTTCGAGTCATTAAAAAAGTTTCTGCCTGTTCTTGTGTAGCACACGCCTATCCCTTCATTTTCAATTCCAAAGCGTTTTATGGCTGTCGCTTCATCTTTACATATTACTAAAACAGCCCTTGAACCCATGTGCTTTTCTTCGCAAACAACCTTTTCAATTCCTCTTTTCTTATAGTAATTCAAAGCCTGTCCTGGGTGTTCCAAAAACTCAGGCAATTCACTTGTCGCACATGGTGACATGGTAGGCGGTAAATAAATCAACCATTTTGGGTTGATAGCAAAACGACTCATTACCTCTAAGGCTGCAATAGAATTTTCTTCCCTGATTGTAATATTATTCCTAAGTCTAGTTTGGACTATGCGTTTTCCGGTAACATCTTCAATGTTCAGTAAATCATCATATTCTTGTTGTGAACTAAGTTTGTTAACTGATTCATTGAAGTTTAAAGGTCTTATTGGCTCGCAATAGACTTGTTTAGCCTTGACGGAAACTAATTCTTCTTCAGGATAACGAAGTGCGGTTAATTTACCGCCAAATACACAACCCGTATCAATATCAATGGTTTTGTTTAACCATTCTGCTTCGGGAACTGGCGTGTGTCCATAAACAACTTTTGCTTTTCCTCTGTATTCCTTTGCCCAATTATGTCTAACAGGCAAGCCAAATTCATCAATTTCTCCTGTTGTCTCGCCATACATACAGAAAGAACGGACTGCACCTGAACCACGACCCTGCATTTCTTCTTTTAGTCCTGCGTGTGCAACAACTAACTTTCCACTATCAAAAACATAGTGGCTAATCAGGCTGTATAAAAATTGTTCTACAGTTTTCTTAAATTCAGCAGATTCGGTTTCTAATTGTTTTACTGTTACATCCAATCCGTGTTTTAACTGAACTTGTTTGCCATTCAAATATTTCTGCAATTTCAAATCATGATTACCTGGCACGCAATACGCAACATTCGAATTAACCATGCTCATTACCAAACGCAAAACACTTGGCGAATCAGGGCCTCTATCTACAAGGTCACCAACAAAAATTGCTTTTCTGTTTTCGGGAGCAATTACCTTAAAACCAAAATTTGAATTATTGACTTCAACTTGATTTATTTCATAGCCAAGTTTCGATAGAAGTTCTTTCAACTCGTCAAAACATCCGTGAACATCTCCAATAATGTCGAACGGACCTGTTTCATCTTTTTTGTCGTTGTAAAGTTTCTCTCTTTTGATGTCAAGAACTGCTTCAATTTCTTCTACTGATTTTAAAACATAAATTTGCCTAAATCCTTCATGCTTTAAATTTCTGATTGATTTTTTCAGTTGTTGAGCCTGCTGACGAATCACATGACCTCCAAAATTTCGGTCGGGTCGGCTTAGATTTCTTTCTTCGCAGACCTTTTCAGGCAAATCCAACACAATTGCCACAGGCAAGCAATGATAAGTTCTGGCTAATTCAATGAGACCTTGTCTTGATTCCTTTTGAACATTAGTTGCATCTATAACAGTTAATAAACCATTCTTTAGTCGTTTGCCCGCCACATAATATAAAACATCAAAGGCGTCATTGGTTGAAGCCTGATTGTTTTCGTCATCTGAAACTAATGCTCTGCATTCATCAGATGATAAAATTTCCGTTCGTTTAAAGAGTCTTTTTGCAAAACTGCTTTTTCCCGAACCTGAAACACCTATTAAAACAACTAATGAAAGTTCGGGTACTTTAATTTCCATATCTAAATATTGCCATTTGTGATGGAGCACCAATGTTTTCTTCTTCGTCACCAATTGGTAATGTCTCCACGCTGTAATTATAAGTTTTTCCTATTCTGTCTGCCCACTCGGCAAACTCGTTTCTTGTCCATTCAAAACGGTGGTCGTCATGCCTCATGTTTTCAGCATCCAATTTTTCCCACATTACATTATACTCTTTGTTTGGAGTAGTCAGAATTACGGTTTTAGGTTTTGCAAACTCAAACAAAACCCTTTCAAACGATTTCAGTCTGTTTAAATCTAAATGTTCAATGACTTCTACTACCGCAGCGGCATCAAAACCGTCAAGTCGTTTGTCTCTGTAGGTTAATGAGCCTTGAAAAAGATTGATTCGTTCTTTTTGTTTCGGGGACATTTCGTCAAAGTGAAGTCTTTCTTTCGCTTTTAATAGTTCATTGTATGAAACGTCCATTCCTGCAATTTCAGTGAATTGCTTTTGTTTTATGAGTTGTCTGATGAGCTTTCCTTCTCCGCATCCCAAATCTAAAACTCTTTCGGCTCCCGATTCAATAAGCTTTTCAGCTACTAATTTTATTCGTTTGTCATGCAGGGTTTCTTTCTTTTTCTCGGTCTCTGTCTTTTCAATTGGCTCATCAATTGAATTTTCAATTTCATCTCCTTCGCTTAGTCGCTCAAGTGCTTGTCTTGATAATGAGTTTAAATTAATCAAGTAGCGTCTGATTATTTGCTCCCTCTCAGGGTGTTCTTTTAACCAACCTTCACCTTTTTGAAGTAATTTTTCAATTTCGTTTTCACTTACAAAATAGTGTTTGTCGTTATCCAAAGTTGGAATTAAAACATACAAATGAGAAAGTAATTCCTTTGTGGTTATTGTATGTTCAAGTTTTAATGAAAAGTATTTACTATCACCCCATTCAGGAAATTTAGCATCTAATGGATGTCGTTTCAATTCTACTTTATAGCCAAGTGGTTCAAAGAACTTTCGAATCAAAATTTCTCCACCTTTTGGTGCAGGAATGGAAGCAATTGAAACTTCAAAAGGAAGTTTTACATCTACCAATTCAGGTTTGTCTTTGCACTTTCCATTCATTGCAGATGAAAAGGCTTTTGAAAGAGCAACACTCATAAATGATGATGCAACATAGGGTCGGTCATTTACATAGTGTCCAAGTGCAAAACCGTCTCCACCTAAATTTCTTGCACCACGAACCATGTCGATAGGGTCAATGTCAAGTAACAGGCTAACAGTTGTTTTATCTTCTCCCTTTTCTGGATAAAACACATGGGCTTTCCCAACAGACAAATCAAAAGTCTGAAATTTGTCAGGGTGTTTGTGCAGTAAATAACCTAAGTCAGTTGCTGGTTTATGTGTAGTCGTAATGTTTAAAATCATCTTATGTCTTTATGGTGCGTAGGCAAAATTCAGGCTCTTTTGCTTGCGAAGCGGTCGCCCGTGTGATGGGGCAAGCAAATGTGCCTGAATGTGCGATTGGCATTTTATTTCTGTCGTTCATTTTGTTCACTGTCGTTGTCTTTTAGCATTGGCGGTAACGTTTTTCGGCTTGGCGATGTGGCGGATTTTAGCACAAAAGTTCAATAGAATTCCTGCTGTTGAACCTTGCAGAAATGTTTCATAGAAGCACTTCAGCCGCCATATTGCCAAACCGATGTTAGCGGTTCGTTGTTATTTTTTCGTTCGTTCGTTAATTACTTCTTTCAAAATATTTGTTCCGTTAATTGCTGCTGGAAAACCTGCATAAACACTCATTAACAACATTATTTCTTTGATTTCTGTTTCTGTAAGTCCAATATTTAGTCCAGCGTTTATGTGAAATTTTAATTGAGGTTGTGCATTTCCTAATGCTGTCAAAGCCGAAATAGTTGCAATTTGTCTGTATTTTGGGTCTAAATTGTCTCTCGAAAAAATGTCAGCATAACCAAATTCGAGTGTTAGTTTTACCAATTCTGGCGAAAAGTCGTTATAAGCATTTTTTAGTCTATCAACCTGCAAACTGTCAAGTTTTGTTAATTCTTGTTCGCCTAGTTTTAGTCTGTCTATTTTAGTTGTATCAGTTGCAGTTTTTCCGATTTCGTCATTTATTCCGTGTTCTTTTCGCTCTTTCAGAACGTCTTTTAATGCATTCATTCCATTTATAGAACTTGGAAAACCCGAATAAACCGACATTTGTAAAATCACTTCTTTTACTTCGTTTATTGTACTTCCTGTGTTCAATGCTCCGTTAATGTGAACTTTTAGTTGCGGTTGTGCAGTTCCCATTGCTGTCAATGCAGAAATTACGGCAATTTCTTTTGATTTTAAGTCAAGTCCGTTTCGTGTGTAAATGTCGCCAAAAGCATATTCAATAATATATTTTCCCAAATCTGGCGAAATGTCTTTTAGTCCATTAATGACTTTTTCGCCTGCTTCTCCGTCAATTTCTTTTAGTTTTTCCCAACCTTGTTTATATCTGTCTGAATGTTCCATTTTTATTTTTTCGTTATTTTTCTGTCCGTAACAAAGTTGTCCGAAAAGTAAGAGTAAAATTATGTTTAGTGTCGTTATTTTCATTTATGTACGGTGTCGTTTTACAATGACCGCTAACGTTAGGCCGCTAACCGAAGTTGCCGATGTGAGCGGACTGAGTTCTCTCTGCCAAGATAATGTTTCTTCGTGAAACTGCAACTTCCGGATACCGAAAATCGGCAATTTTGGTTAACGGCGGTTGTGAGAAGTGCTAATCTGGCAAAAGGTTTTGTACTTCATTTTTTAATACTGGAAGATTATTTACAACGATTCCCCATATCACATCATCAGAAATTTCGTCGTAACCGTGAATGATTTTATTTCGCGCATCTACAATTTTTCGTGAATTGGAAATTTTAATTTCAGGCTCAAGTTTTAGAATTCTACTCATCGCTTCGCCAATGATTTCAATATTTCTTTCAACTGCACGTTTAGTTTTCAAATCTTCATGATAATATTGGAATACTTTCCCATTTGGAAAGTAACTTTCAATTTCCTCAATTGAAGTTTTAATGTCGAAAAGCCATGCGTAAATGTAACTATCCATAAATTAATTGCTTATCTTTTTCAACAGCCTTTTTAAAATATGGATTCTTTATTGCTTTTTCCTCTAATAAGTCAACAGATCTTTTTAAAGTATCTTCGAGAGAAAACTTTAAGTCAAAATAGTTATCAGCATAATCAAGTAATTTTACATCATTAAAATTGACAATCAAATCAATATCACTTTGATCATTAAATTTATCAGTTAATACAGAACCAAAAGCGTACAGGCTCTTAACTTTGTGTGATTTACAAAGAGCATTAATAAATTCAATATTTTGGCTAATCAGATTCATATGGTTCAAATATACAAAATCGTTCTATTCACACGACACGCTCACAGCATTTCTCACAACGTGTGGCAATATGGCATGAAGCGGATTGCGAGCGATTCACTATCAAACCAAGATGAAGTTGAAACGGGCTAAAACCGCCCCAATTACGTTCTTCACCGCTTTTTGCTATATTGCGTGTTGGCAACTGCTGTTTTTCAGTCATTTAAAGTCAGTTTTCCAGTTTTATTTGTCAAAATTGGCAATATTTTTTTTAACTCTGAATATTCCTCGTCAGTCGGATTTATTAAAACTTCAATTTTTCCATTTATTAGTTTTAGTTCAAATCGTTCTTTTGATAAAACCATTTCATAATCAATTAACTCACCAGCATATTCTTCATTATGAGTTTCAAAGTATATGTAATCACTTTCATCTTCAAATTCAGAGTATGACTTTTGTATTAAAAGGTATTTTCCAATTGAATCAATAATTTCTTGTACTGACATGTTTGCTGAATCTTCGCCTAAATCCTTTTTCTCAGAGAAAGTCACTTGACATCCTAATCCTTCGTCACTTATTGATATTTCAATACAATTTATCTGCATAATCTTAATATTTCGGGTTGTCAATTTTCCAAATTCTTTCTATGGAATTCCACATTAGATATGGTCCATCAAATCCTTCAATAAAAATAAAGTTCATATACTGAATCATTTAAATTTTTATATTCAGGTTTTGAAACGTCCTTATCAAATTCAATTCCTAACTTTCTTAAAGTTTCCCAATCATTTCGTTGTGGGAGTTTTTTATTTGATTTCCAATAATTATCAACATTTTCTATCACTTTATCACCAAGTTTTATTTCGGAATAATGATTAATCGTCACCGGCAAATTCCACCAAATGAAATAAAGAGCGATTAATGTCGCCATAATTATAAATCCGATTGTAATTAGTTTCCTCAATTTAATGTCGTTTCAATTTTGTTTGCAGTTTCTTACAGTTGTTGCCAACGTTGATGTGTAAGAATAGTTGCGTGTTTAATCACCTAATTTAGCAAAAATGGAACGAACCAGAGGAAAATCCTTCGGATTTTCCAAGTAGGCGTGAACCAAGCAATTATTTTTACACGGTGTTGGCAAACGTTTTTTTCTTTTTAAATATCCAATACTGAATGATTAACAATATAGTTGATAATAAAATCAGAATATGTGGTGTATAACTTGGCCAAGCGTCCAACAAAATTCTCACAAGTACATAAATTGCCAATGAATTAAAAACTAATATCAAAAATGAAACTATAAATCCGAATAGTTTTTTTCTGTTTATAGTCAGAAATATAGAAACTATGATTTCGATAAGAGCAATGACAATTGGAATATATCCATAAACTACTGTTTCTAATTCCATAATATTCAATACATTGTAACTGTTCCGAGTTCAAATATAATTATTAGTCTTGTGTTTTTTTTCAATTCCACATTTTCTATTTGCTCTTCCTTATTTCCGATAAAATTAGTAGATATTTTATATGTTCCTGGTTCTACGATAAGTTTAAAAAATCCGTTTTCATCAGTTTCAGTTTCAAACTCGTTGATTTTTACTTTTGCAGATATTGGAAAGTCTTTAGTGTCTCTTGAATATACAAATCCAGAAATGAGACATTTACCATCAAGAATATTGTCAGTTCCATTAAAAATAATTTCTGTTTTTCCTTTTATTTTATATCCGTCTTTAGTTTTTCGGTATGGTCTGCAAGAAACGCTTATTATTAAAATCAGAAATACTAAAATGTGTTTTCTCATTCTTTGGTAATGTTTGCCAACGTTCCTCAGCTATAAGCAGTTGGGGCTTTTACACCCAAACTTTTCGGTTTAGCACAGACGTTTGGTTTATTCATTTACTTTTCGTTTAAGCACCTAAACCCCAATTGCTTATAGGTGATGTTGTGCGGTCGGCATTCTATCTCGCGAGTTTGAGTTTTCTCCGATTTAAGTATTCTTTAAATTCGGCAAAAGTCATTCCTTTGGTTTCTCTTGCTATTTTTTCCTTTACTTCACGAAAAAATTTAACCGTGTCAAATTCTTTCTCTTTTGTATCTTTCTTATTCATTTCTTATGATTTCTTTTGGTGAGCGAATATCTAATTGTATGTGTCCGTTTTTTATGTTTATTGCGTTGTAACCTCTTATTCGGAAAACATTTACGATGTGTTTAAAATTCCAACTTACTAGATAATCAACTTTGTTTATTGTCGCACAAGCAATGTGTCTGCAATCATCTATACTGGTTTCTCCAACAACTTTTTCTTTAATATATTCCTCTGCAAGTTGATTGATTTCCTCCGTTATTTCGGCATATTCAGTTTGGTTTTTATTGAGGCTCAAAAAATGTTCTTTTACTTTATCAGGTGCGTTTTCAAGTTCAAATTCGCATAAGTCAGAGTAAACACAAGTAATTTCGTCATTCTTTACCATCTCAAAAAGTTTTTCCGTTTCTTTTTGAAATTCAACGTCATAAATACCTCCAAAAACTGAAGTGTCAAAGTATAATCTTAGTTTTCTCATTTTTTAAAGGTAATAAATATTTTCAAATTCAGATGAGATTTTCTGTGGTGTTCTTTCTTATGCTGCCGCACAACGTTTTGCAGCTACCCGAAGGGCGGGACTTTTACCACAAAACTTGATTTGAAAAACTAATGTTTAGTTAACCATAAAACTGTCTTTGGAACACGAAACCCCGCCTTTTGGGTAGGTGCTGTTATAGGCTGTGTTTCTTTCTTGTCGTTCGCTACAAATCATTGTCTTTTAATTTAGTCTGTTTTGCATTGTGTCTATTTTAGTATTTTATTTTCCAATATTCTATATGTCAAATTCTTTTCTTGATTTCTTAGGGTGTTGTCAAGTTTGTTGTAAGTCAACTGTTCGGAGTATTCCCTTTCAATTAAATTGATTTGAAGCACAGAGTCGTTATTTATTTGCACAAATGCCTTTTCTGAATCTCCGAACCCTGCTACAGAGGATTCATACACACCAAATAGTTTCCCATTCTTTTCTCGGATAGTTATTGACTTAGTTGTTGCAAAACTTTTGTCAATCGCACTAAAAACTATGTCGCCTTTTATCTGGTTTCGTATTTTGAAGGTTATGTCAAAAGCTATGTCAAGTATTGGAATACAAAGTAGTCCAATTAGAATAACTTTTGTCCTAAGTTCTGTTTTCTTGAAAGGAACTCGAAGAATTAAGATTAAGCAAGCTAAGGTCGAACCTAACCAAACTAACACCGAAAGAACATTTGGGTAAAGTTCCATCGATAAAAGTCCAACTATGTAGAGAATTGGAAAAAGATAATATTTATGCAGTCCTTTCATTTATGTGTTGAACAGTCGGGTATTGTGGTTTTCTAACATTCTGACTAACGTTTTTACAATATATTTAAAATCAGGTATTTGCAAATCCAAGATCTTCATCAGTCAAAGCAAATTTATCGATTTGTTTTTTAATCCTCTTAACTAAACCCAGTTTTCTTTTCTGATCTAAAAACAGATATCCTTCTGGATTGATATATGGAGTTCCTTTTACCACCATATTCCAAATGATAACCGCGAGTTTTCTAGCTGTTGCACTGATGGCCGATACCCTTCCTTTTCTAAAATTTATCCTGTGGAAAAAATCCCTCAATGGAGTTGACTCTTTTAAATTTCCAATGGCATTTGCAGCATTTCTGAGTGCTATTTTTAGACGGTTGCTCCCTTTTGGTACTCTGCTCGAGAGGACTTTACCACCGCTTACCTTGTTGTTTGGAGCCAATCTTAGCCACGAGGCAAAATGCTTGGCAGTAGTGAACTTTCTGATACCCTCTATACCCACTTCACTCATTAGGGTCAAAACGGTCGAATAGCTCATCCCCTCAATGGCAAGCAAATCAGTTCCTTCAAACATTTGATAGGATTTTAAATTCAAATCTATGTTCTTTGGCGTGTTCTTGTTTATTCTTTTATGGGTTTTGGGGTCTATGTAATGCTGTTTTTTGTTGTCATCGCTACCAATGATTTCATTGAGTTTTTTTTCAATTTCTAGATCACATTGTGTGATTTTGTGTTGAAGGTACTCATAAGTATCAAGCTCTTGCTTGAGGGCAAAGAGGTAATCTTCCCGGTTATTGGAATGCAGCGCCTTGGCAATTTCCTCTTCTGACTTCCTGCAATTGCCGTGGCGCAGGGAAGCAAGTTTTTGAGGGTTTTTCTCGCCATCGCAGATTGCCCTAATGATCAACAGCCCGGTAAGTCCACAAATATCCTTTACCACCACATCTAAACGCAGGTTTAAAAGTCGAAGGTACTTTTGCATCTTTTTGGAGGTAGAAGCACTCGAGTGGATTAAATTTGCCCTGTGCCTGCAATAGGTCCTTAGTTCTTCTGTCTGTCCGTCGGGCAAAAAACTGCCGGATAATAACCCCAAGCTATGCAGTTTTTGAATCCACTGGCAGTCTTTTACATCTGTTTTTTTTCCTTTGATGTTTTTTGTGAATTTACCATTGCATAGAATCACGTGAAAACCTCTGGATAACAAAACCGCATAGAGGTTTTGCCAATAGGTGCCTGTGCTCTCCATGGCAATGGTCTTAACTTGGTTCTGCTCAAGCCAATCTGCCATTGCAAAAAGGTCTTCATTGAAGACCCCATACTCTCGGACATCTTGTTCAGACTGTCCTACAGCCACCCAATGGGAACGGCTGCCCACATCAATACCCGCAGCGTGGGGATTGATGATTTCCATTGAAATTACATCTTGTTCCATACTGTTATGAATTAAATAAAATACTCTAAGGAGATGTGCTTTTGGCAGAGTAAATATTCTGAACGGGGTTTCACCAAAGGTGAACCGCCACTGAAGTCATCGCAAACATCTCAACCAGGATTGCGCCCGTGCTTTTATGCAACAGTTTGAAAATCGGCCTTGCATAGAGCTAAACAAGTTTACGAAATTATTCAATATCCTCCGCTTACGTTAG